>URXX01000001.1 GCA_900551895.1 uncultured Lachnospiraceae bacterium
ACCCTGGGGATAACAGGCTTATCACTCCCAAGAGTTCACATCGACGGAGTGGTTTGGCACCTCGATGTCGGCTCATCGCATCCTGGGGCTGAAGTAGGTCCCAAGGGTTGGGCTGTTCGCCCATTAAAGCGGTACGCGAGCTGGGTTCAGAACGTCGTGAGACAGTTCGGTCCCTATCCGGCGTGGGCGTAGGATATTTGAGAGGAGCTGCCCTTAGTACGAGAGGACCGGGGTGGACTGGCCGCTGGTGTATCTGTTGTTCTACCAAGAGCATGGCAGAGTAGCCAAGCCGGGAAGGGATAAACGCTGAAGGCATCTAAGCGTGAAGCCCCCCTCAAGATGAGATATCCCATAACGTCAAGTTAGTAAGACCCCTTGAAGACGACGAGGTAGATAGGGCAGAGGTGGAAGTGTGGCAACACATGGAGCTGACTGTTACTAATCGGTCGAGGGCATAACCAGTTAGGAATAGGTGATAAACGGATGACATTTCTTGTGTGTGGTTTTGAAGGTACACCGAAAGCAACTTAGTGAATGCGACTGAAAGGAAGCATGAACTTAGTGCGAGGCGGTTTGCGAACCTTAATAAGCGTAAGCGAATTTAGTTGAGCAAACATACCAAAATTATCGTAAATAGGGGATTGGTCAAATGGTATGATAGGAGTCTCCAAAACTTTTGGTGGGGGTTCGATTCCCTCATCCCCTGTCGGAAAGATAGTCAATGATATTGGCTATCTTTTTTGTGTACATAAAACTTTTCATATTTCTCCCCGATAACGCATATGATGTGTTATGGAAATGAAGGGAGAATTACATATGTGTGAAAATAAGGAAAAATATCAATATGTGGACGAAGCACCATATCCACTCGTGCAGGTATGTGACCGGAATCAGGATTATGCGGTGGCAATGCTTGGAAATATAGGGTCGTGTAATTCCGAGATGTCTGCTATTTCACTTTATTTTTATAACAGTATTATTTTGGGAGAACCGTATGAGGAAATAGGACGCGTTTTTCATAAAATCAGTATGGTGGAGATGCACCACTTGAATATTTTTGGAAGATTATCAGAGATGCTTGGTGCAGAGCCGAGATTATGGAGTGTAAATCGTGGAAGATTTACATATTGGACGCCGAAGTGTAATAACTATCCGAGAAAGATTGATTCGTTGTTGAAAAACGCCTATAAAGGCGAATTAGATGCGATAGATAAATATACAAAACAGTTATCATGGATAGAAGATGAACATATTCGGGCAAATTTGGAAAGAATTATATTGGACGAGAAATGGCATTTAAAAATTTTTGAGTCATTATATGAAAAGTATTGTGAATAAAAAGAGAGGGAACAACTTGACTGCTGTTCCCTCTTATGTATTTTATTTTGCGTATAATTTTACGATTTCTACGGCTACGTCTGTCATTGCGTCCATGCCCTCAACACTGATGTGTTCGTATGGTCCGTGGTAACCGTGTCCGCCTGTTCCTAAGTTTGGACAAGGAAGTCCTTTGAAACTTAACTGGCATCCGTCTGTACCGCCGCGGATTGGAATAATGTTTGGAGTTACGCCGACAGTTTCACAGGCAACTTTTGCATTTTCGATAAGGTGCATACAAGTACCTACGATTTCAGCCATATTTCTGTACTGTTCAGCGATTTCCAATTTAACTGTGCCTTCGCCCCATTTTTCATTCATTAATTTCTCAATCAGACGAAGAGTGTTAAGACGTGCATTCATTAAAGAAGCGTCATGGTCTCTGACGATGTAGTTTAATGTTGCATTGCAAACGTCACCGCTCATGCTTACAAGATGATAGAAACCTTCGTAACCTTCTGTTCCGCGTGGAGTTTCTCCTGCAGGTAACATGGAGTTGATTTCCATAGCAACTAAACTTGCGTTAATCATTGTGTTTTTACTTGAACCCGGATGAACGCTAAATCCTGTAATATCGAATGTTGCTTTGTAAGCGTTGAAGTTTTCGTACTGGATTTCTCCTTCTAAGTCACCGTCTAAAGTATAACCGAAGTCGGCGTCAAATGCTTCCACGTCAAAACTCTGAGCGCCTGTTCCGATTTCTTCATCAGGAGTAAATGCAACGCTAATTTGACCGTGAGGAATGTTTTCGTTAATAATTCTCTCTAACATAGTCATGATTTCAGCAATTCCGGCTTTGTTATCAGCACCGAGAATAGTTGTTCCGTCAGAAGTAATTAATGTACGCCCTTTTAAACTTGGCAGGTGTGGAAAATCCGCAACGGCAAGAGTACGTCCGCTTGTGCCGAGTACAAGGTCTTCTCCGTTGTAGTTTTCTGTAATAACAGGAACGATGTCATGGTCACAGAAGTCAGCAACTGTATCCATATGTGCGATAAAACCTAATTTTGTTTTATCTTCATATCCCGGTGTTGCCGGCAATTTTGCGTATACGAAGCATTTATCATTTACGTAGGCATTGTCAATTCCAAGTTGTTTTAATTCCTCTACTAAAATTTTAGCCAAGTCGAACTGACACTGAGAAGAAGGTACATTCTCACAGTTTTCATCACTTGGAGTGCGAACTACAACATAGTTCAATAATCTTTCATATGCTCTCATATTCACATATCTCCTTTAAAAAATTTTTTCATATCCTTATTATAGCATTAAAAAGCCATATCTCAACAATTATTTTTCAATGTATGTTAAATACTTTGTATTGTATGAAAATACAAGTTTGACACTTATTTATCAATGGTGTATAATTGAAAACAATTAGGCAAAAACTAACGATTTATACAAGGAGGGTAATATGGGACAGATGAATAAATATACAATCGATGTATACTCACAATTAGTAAAAGAACAGGACAATTTACTGGAGGAAGAATTATTTGGAAAAGGACAGGCTGTTATTGAGCAGTTGACTTTTGATTCCAAGAAAGTAACGGAAAATACACTTTTCATTTGTAAGGGAATGGCTTTTAAAGAGGAGTATTTGAAGGAAGCGGTAAAAAACGGTGCGGTTTGTTACGTTAGCGAACAGAAATATGAATTAGATGAAGATGTTCCGTATATTCTTGTGAAAGATATTAGAAAGGCGATGCCGGTATTAGCGAATAAATTTTTTAATGAAGCGTGGAAAGAACTTAATGTCATCGGTATTGGCGGAACAAAAGGAAAATCTACTTCCGTATATTATATGAAATCTATTTTAGATGATTATTTGGAAGCGAACGGAAAGAAAGAAAGTGCGGTTATTTCTTCAATTGATATTTATGACGGTGTGGAGAAAATTGAATCTCACATTACAACGCCTGAGGCGGTGGAACTTCACGGATACTTCAGAAATGCAGTGAACAGCGGTATGGAGTTTGTTGAAATGGAAGTATCCAGTCAGGCTTTGAAATACGGACGTGTAAATGAGATGATGTTTGATGTGGCTGTATTTTTAAATATTTGTGAGGATCATATCAGCCCGATTGAGCATAAAGATTTTGAAGATTATTTTTCTTCAAAACTTCTTATCTTCCAAAAAACAAAGACAGCAGTTGTGAACTTGGATGCAGATTTCTCAGACAGGATTTTGGAAGCAGCGCAGTGTGCAGAAAAAGTAGTGACAATCAGTACACAGAATGAGAACGCTGATTTTTATGCTTACAATCTTCACAAAGAAGGAAACGGAACAATTTTCAATGTGCGATGTGCAGAGTTTGATAAAGAATTTGAATTGACTATGCCGGGATTATTTAATGTAGAAAATGCACTTGCTACTATCGCCGTTGCAAGCCAGTTTAACATTCCTGTAGAGTATATGTATTCGGGATTGAAAAAAGCAAGATCAAGCGGAAGAATGGAACTTTCCACAAGTGAAGATAATAAGGTTATCGCTGTTGTAGATTATGCCCACAATAAATTGAGTTTTGAAAAACTATTCTCTTCAATTAAAGAGGAATATCCTGACAGAGAAATTATCAGTATTTTCGGATGTCCGGGTAAAAAGGCATTTACAAGACGCCGTGATTTAGGTACAATCGCAGGAAAATATGCGAAGAAAGTATATTTGGCTGCAGAGGATCCGGGATATGAGCCGGTAGAAGAGATTTCAAGAGATATTGCAGAATATGTGGAAGCACAGGGATGTCCTTATGAAATGATTGAGGACAGAGGAGAGGCAATTAAGAAGGCTATTGAGTCTGTGGAAAATCCATCTATTTTATTGATTACAGGAAAAGGAAACGAAACAAGACAGAAATACGGATGTGAATATGTTGACTGTCCGTCAGATACAGATTATGTAAAGAAATATTTAGATGAATATAATAAAACGCATCAGTAAAAGAAAACCCAAAGCAGATTGGAAAGTCTGTTTTGGGTTTTAAACTTAATGAAAATGTTTTTGAATAAAAGCGATGAGTTCTGAAACGAAGTCGGCAGTCACATCGTTTTTATCATATTCTTTATTGTATTCCATAATGTCTAAAGCGGAGATTGGAAGTTCTCCCAAAAGACGTTCAAATACATGATAGATTTCAGGAATGGTAAATCCGTCATTTACCGGAACGGAAACACCCGGAAGTAACTGTGGATTTACAACGTCGATGTCGAAACTTAAGTGGATATGCTCTAAGTGGGAAAGGTGAGCAATCGCTTCATTTAAGCAGGCATCTAATCCTTTTTCTTTAATGTCATCATATGTGAAGTGTTTTACGTTTAATTCTTTTAAAATAACTGCTTCAGGCGGGTCAATGTCGCGTAAGCCGATGTGAACGATGTTTTCCGGTTTTACTTTCGGATTGTCCGTCAGAATTTTAGAAAGTTTTTCTCCGGCAGGACTTAAGTTTCCGAGAAGTGCTGAAATCGGCATACCGTGAATATTTCCGCTGGCAGATGTTAAATCTGTGTTGATGTCAGGGTGAGCATCAATCCAAATTAAACCGATATTGTCGTACTGTGTGGCAGTAGCGGATACTGTTCCGATAGCAGCGCTGTGATCGCCACCTAAGAAAAGCGGTGTATTTCCTTTTGATAAAATGTTGTTGTAACTATATTCCGCAATGGCAGTGCAGGTTTCAAGAACACTGTTAAATCTCTTTAAATGTGCAGAACTCTCTTCCGGTACGGACACTTCGGGAATTGTTGTGAACTGTAAAGATGTGTCATGTGTATTCAAATAGTCTAAACTGTGAACCAATCCTTTTTCACCTACGCCACAGTGCATAGGACAGCCAAATATATCTAGCATAGCAATAATAACCTCCGTTTTTGTATTAAGTATTAATAGGTTATGTTATTATATCATGGTAAAATTATTATCGCAAGTAAGCGGAAACGGGGCTTATACAGTGTTTTAGGAGGAAAAATGTATTTTATTTCATTATATTTTGATAGGAAAACGAACGAGCGTATACAGCGGTATATAGATAAGGCGGCGGAAATGAGCGGAAACCGTTTTATGACGGAAAATCGAGTACCTCCGCATATTACAGTTTCTGCCTTTGAAATGGGGAATAATGCGAGAATTATTGAAACATTGCGGGGGAAAGCGGAAATGTTCAGAAGAGGAGAGATACTCTGTTGCTCTGTGGGAATGTTTCTTCCGTCAGTTATTTATATTACGCCGGTATTGAATAATTATTTACAAAATCTGTCGAAAAATTTTTATAATATTTTTTTGGAGGAAAAGAATATCAACATAAGTCCGTATTATCGTCCGATGCAGTGGTTTCCCCATGTGACTATAGGAAAGAAATTGACGGAAGAGGAGATGCTGAGGGCAGTTCAGGCGTTGCAGGGTGAGTTTGGCATGTTTCGAGGCGAGGTGACACATATCGGGTTAGCGAAAACAAATCCGTATGAGGAATTGTGGAGAGTGGAGTTGGAAAATGATTACTTATAGTGACTTAGAATGAAAATAAGCAAAAACAGGCGGTACAAATGGTATACTGCCTGTTTTTGCTATAATCATATTTGATTAATAAAGTCAAGAAAATTCCCTGTTTCGTAATACATGATTGCCTTTTGAATTTCAATAAGTTCCTGTGTATTTAATTCTACGGTAACAGGAATGACGGTGTTGTATTCCGACAAATTCCATTTTTCTATCAGATACTTAAATTTCCGATTAACTACAACGACACATCTCTTTTGCGAGCAGATATAATCTTTGCTTCGTGTTCCGATGTAGAAAGGGTGGACGGTAATTCTCTGTGCGGGAAAAAGCCGCTTTAAGTATAGGGTTGTGATTTCTAATTCTGTGCCGAGTTCGGAAAGTACGAATACCGGAACAGGTTTTAAAAATTGTTTGATAATCAACTCAAGTTGTAATGTTAAATAAAATATGTGTCCATTATCAATCGTATATTTTCTGTGGTATTTTTTTCGCCAGTCTTCAATACTTTTTGCAACAGCCTCAAAAACAACTTGTGTCAAGTGACTTTTCTTTGAGTCAAGGTAAAAATTTTTATTTGGAATGATACATTGTAATTCCAGCAAACATTTTTTATAGAAGTATATCAGAGAGGATCTCAATGCATGGGAGTCCGCAATTTCTTTCCCCAACTTCTTTTCTATTCTTTGAAGCAAGTCATAAAAGACGGGATCTGAAAAAACAATTTCGTGTACATAATCTATATCTTTTTGTGTCCACTGATTTGCAAATAGACAACTGTTTGTCGTGCAATAGACAAGATAGATGTAATCATAATCATATTCGGACAGAGTTATTTGCAGATTAGGTTCAAAATCCTTTAATGTTGTTCTTAATTTTTCATAAATAAATATTTTCTTACAGTCGTCCAGTTGTTTTGAAACAATGGGTGCAGTTGCAAATTTCTTTCTTTTCCATAGCAAAATAAACAGATACTCAAAAAACCCATATTCGTTAGAGGTCACTTCCGTATAAGTCTGATCGATTGCACTGTTTGTGAAGCAGATAAATTCTCTTGTAATATGGAGGTCGTTGTCACTCAATTCGTAACAGTCTATTCCAAATTTGTAGTGTAATAAAGCAATTAAAAAGCGGATGCGATATTCCTCGCCTACGATTTGATTGCCTTTGAGGGACAAGCCTATTGCCTGTAAATATTCTCCGCATCTTTCTCTTATCCGATATGCCGATGATTTTGTCAGATACTGCTCTTCTATAAATGAAGTAAGAGAGTGATTTTCTTCATTCAAAATGAGAAATTTCAGGCAATGTAGGACATTGGAGGATTGATAAATGGCATGAAGCAGTTCCATAACGGTAACTTCTCCATGAAAGACGATAGTAAAATAAGGCGTCTGCTTTTTGATTTCGGCTAACCCGACCAAATCAAAATTCAGTTCGTTGACTAATGTATGTATACTGTCAATACTCAATGGTAGAAAGGACAGCACATCATTCATTGTGGCAGATGTTTTGGAATGAAGGATATTAAACAATTCCAGTTTGTTTTGTATGTTTTTTTCTAAATAACGGTCAAGCATTGTCTTACATCTCCAATATTTTTAATTGATTTATACATATTTTAAAACATTTGTACAATAAATGCAATATAACATACAAACTGTACCAAAAAGGTTGAGTTTCACAATTTTTAGGGGGGGTAGAGGGAAATTTGGGAAACAATTTTTAGACAGGGTGCTATACTACGCTAGGCGAGATGAGAAAGTTTATATGAAATGAAAGGATGGTGTAAATGAAAAACAAAAGAAGCAGAAAAGAAGTGTACAGAGTTTGGCTTTCATTGGCATTGATTTTATGCGTAGTATTTTCTTCTGTTCCTACCCATACCTTATATGCAGGAACAGAACATTTTATCGGTTTGGAAGATACAAAGGTAGAAGAGAATACGAAAATTGATTTGTTGGAAAATGTTTCCGCTTATGGGAATGATAATGAAAAACTGGAAGTCAAGATCAAAAATGTAACATGTGAAACAGATAACACATATCGGTATGATCACTCGAATGTATTGACGGTTGGAAAGGCAGGTTCTGTCTATACTGTGGAATATGCGGCGACATCTTCGGCAGATGATACTAAGGAGTATTTCGGAAAACGAAAAATTGTCAGTACGAAATCAAAAGAGGACAGTTTAAGAGAAGAAGTCAAAACACAGGGAACAAATAAAGAGTTTGACGAAAATCAGCCGTTTACCGTTTCTGAATTAGAAGGAATGGGATACAGCGTGCAAATGGAAGGGGCAAAGATTCCTATTGAGAATTTTAAACTGCAATGCCTGAATGAAAAAGCAGGAGAAATGCCGTGTGATGATTTGGAATTTTCTAAATTGACAACATTTATTGCAGGTGGCAAAATCAAGGACCATGTGCCTCAATATGTGCAAAACGGCAATAATAAACTGCATTCGTATGTAAAAGCCCATGTCGGAGAGGTTGCCGTTTATTATATGGGGAAATTGCATATAGAAGACGGGGAAACATCAGAAGATTATATTTATTATACGACAGATACGCAGATTACCAATAAAACAGTCTATGCGGTTTTGAAAAAGCAGGAGAACGAAAAAATCACATTAACTTATTCCCATGAAGCAGATTATAGAGTGCAGTACCAGTTGTTTGAAAAAGGAGCGCATAATGAGGAAAAAGGTCCTGACGGTTGGAATTATAGCGATGTATTTGGAGAAGACAGAGCGATTTCAGTAAAAAAAGGTCAGGAAATCAGTGTAAAAGTTAAAATTCCGAGAGGATATAAAGCGACGATTAAAGCCGTACGTACCGGTGAAACTTCGGAACACGATGAAACACTCGGCGAGATGATGGCTTTTGAAAGAGATGAGAATAAAATTAATCTAAAACAAGGCAGTCCTAATTCCATGAAATATGAAACCTCTTTTAATATTAAGAATGTTACAAGTGATATTCTTATTACGGTGGAATATGAAAAGGTAAAAGAAATACATTTTAATGCATATATGTGGACGCAGACTGCTTATGCGAAAGACAGAATAAAAATCCATGGCGGTGAAAATCCGACGGAAAGTAATTCGAATATGACAACAACAGGTCATTCATTTATTTGGGAATGGGACGGTGTTACAACAGGAAAAGGTCCGAACGGTTCGGGAAACGGTGAAATTACGTCGCACACATGGGAATTGGACCAGTTGGAAATCAACGATGAAGCGTTGATTATTCCCATGGTTTCTCTGAATGATGTCAATAAAACGATAACAAAAAGAACAACGCTTTCATCGGGAACAGAAGTTACGTTGTCCGTTACCTCGGCAGGTGGGACAAATGCTTATGACGGGAAGCGACATTATAGGTTGCAGATTGACAACTGTTATGAAGACGTAACGATTACAGGCGGAAATATGGTGGCACACAGACATCAGGAATACGCAATTCGTGAATTATTCGGTGTCGCCTCTCCGGGATTCTATGCTTATGATGAAGCCTCTAATAATGGCAAGGATACTTGGCATGAAATGCGTCAGGATACGTTGATTGGGAAAATCGTAGACGGGAAACATGACAATGACTGGACAGACCCGATGAGATTTAAACGTCAGACAGGACTTTATAAGCCGGATATTTCTTTTACTACAAAAGAGGGGGATGTTTTACAGAGTAATTATACAGTAGGACTTGATGAAGACGGCGATAAGAAACCTTATATTGAATATTTAATCCGTAAAGACAACAATACTTCAGATAATGCGGCAATAGGGGAGTATGACGTTGTTTCATGGGACGATTGGAAAGAGAGTCCGGACGGTTATTATTATTTCAGAGGAAGTCAGGAAGTAAAGGAATATGTCGGTGGAAAGTATAATGACCCAAACAGTCACTGGAATCCGAATGATGCATATAAAGGGGTTATTTTGGTCAATATCAAGGCACACCCTATCCGCATTGGTTTGGATTATTTGAACGGCGCTGATGAACAGGGGAAAACCGCCCCAAAAGCAGAAGATATTGTAAATCTTCCGGAAACGCAGTATGGCGGAAAGGACGGGTATAATCTTGTAAATAACCAAAGACTGCTAATGTCTAATATGATTCCGGTGGATAAAGAAAATCAGTTTGTATTTGACCATTGGGAAGTTCAGGCAACAGACCGAGGAAAAAGTGAAGAACAGTTTTGGGGTTATCTTACAGGAGAACCGAAGCGAGATGAGAATGGCGACTGCTATACAGCAAGAAGCGGACAGGAATATTTCTTGGATGTTGATATGCTGAATACATTAGATCATTGCTTTTATATGAAAGCCGATCCGAATACAGACCAAACGAACGGAAACCCATTGAACGATAAACCCCATAAGGGAGCGCAGACGCATGCAATTATTACGGTTCGTGCCGTATGGAAGAAGCATGACAGTAAACCTACCATACCGTATACGGTAAAATATGTTACAGCGGAGATTAAAGACGGAAAAATTGATACAACAACGGAAAAAGTTATTGAGGAGCGTACCCATACGGTAAATGAGGGTGCTATGCTTGTGACGGATTTGTATCAGGACGGAAGCAAGACACCTTGTTGTATTTCTTTACCATGCGGATAAATAAGGCGTTATAATCAATGGCAACTTTCGGCTTGCCCTTATGATTGACAAATGAAACAACAAGAACTTGCGGACAAAATCGGTATCAATATGCAGAGCCTTTCCAAGATTGAACGTGGTGTAAATTATCCTACCTTTGATACGCTGGAAAAGATAATGGACGTACTGGGAGTAACACCCAATGAATTATTATCGGGAGAATGGAAGTATGTTAATCAAGCCGAAAAGGAAGTCTGCCAGTTTTTAAGAATTGAAGAACGATTAAATGCAGAACTAAAACATGGACATTATGACAACTTCTTTGACAGCGAGGAAGAATGGCTGGAATATGAGTTGGAAAAGTTACGGGAATATATTACCGACTATATCAACGGGAAAAGCATTGAAGCGTCTGACCTTTACCCAATCAAAGAATTTATCCAGCATTTGAAATTTCAAAAACTGTTAAACCGCTATGATGATTTATACAGCATGGATATGTTTGGGGAAAGCATAGAGGGGCATAAATATAGGACACCTTATCAAGTGGTAAAAATGATAAACCCAAATTCAAAAGAAGATATGGAATTATTACGGGAAGTATTGAAAAATAACCATTTTGATGATGAGGACGAATAACTTTTTTCCTCTTTGTAGAAGATACAGCAAACAAAAAGCCCAGTAAAGAGTGCAAAGCACCACCAATGGTGGCAAGGCTCTTGACAGGGCTTTTTCTTTTCTGTTGTGGGTAATCAAGAGGAAGAAAGGGATAAAAGTGATTTGTGTTAAATCAGACAAAAGCGTGTATCTCTGCAAGGGGCACACACCTATCCGATAGAAAATTATAAATGCGATATATTTATATCATTTTCTATTGACACTCTTTCATCAAAGTGATATATTTGTCTTGTAAAGATACAAAAACATCACATTGGAAAGAGGTATGATTATGTCAAAGAAACAAATTAAAACTTTTATCATTACTAGTATTATATGGCTAGTTTGCCTTATTGCAGGCATCACACATTCACTTCTATATAATGAAGGACGCTGGGTAGTAGAAATGGATTTGGAAAATTTATATTTTTCTGTAAAGGACATTCCTATGCTGACAGTTGGTGTATTGACTATTCTTTGGGGGATTTATGTCGTTATGGTAGCATTTAAAATCATTTTCAATGTTCTTTTTCCACAGGATAGTTCCAATCCGAGTTATACAAAAAAAATACCGTCTTTTATGGGAATATTTGGAATATGCGGTTTTCTGGGATTTTTAGGTTTTTGGACATATAGTGAATATGGTGTTGTGTCTCCGTTCCTATTTTTCGCTCTCTTTGGGCTATTTGGATTGCTTTTTGAGGGTAAACTCTCACACACTTTGAAAGATGAATTGTTTCAACAGAACAAAGTACGAGCAGATTTAAAAGCCTATAAAACGGGATTTATCCTTTTAGTGTTTGTTGTTCTGTTTAGTCGGTGGCATGTACTTGCCCTCAATGCAGAATGGTGTGCAATCTTTCTGCTTATATCCGTTTCTCTTATTGTGGCAATTATATTGTTTCAAAAAAGCTATTTATTGTATCACTATGAAAAAGAGGAATAAGTATGGGAGTAAATTTCAAATGTAATCTAAAAGTATATCGTGTGGCACAGGGATTAACACAAGAACAACTCGCAGAAAAGGTCGGTGTTCGCCGGGAAACGATTATGCGTTTAGAAAAGGCACAGTATAATCCCTCCCTAAAATTAGCGATTGATATTTCAAGAGTTGTGAATGCTCCGATAGAGAAGATTTTTGTTTTTTAATATAGGAGTGAAAATATGATAAGACTAAAAACGAGATGGTAAAAAGCATTGAAGTTTTAAATCAAATGAAGTAATTAGTAGTATAAATGAAGATAAGGGAGATACACAGTTATTTGTGCTATCTCCCGTAGTAATTTTACAGTCATATCAAGGCTCATTCAATCGTGGTAAATTCGTGGTAAAATGAGTGTTTTTCTATACCTCAAAGTGCTTGAAAGTATAGTGTTTATGCGGATAATTGAAAATTAGATATAAAATTTGTAAATAAATACATATAAGAAAAATGATGCGTCCTTAATCATTGACAAGATTACAAAAAGTAATCAAAAAGACGGAAAAGATTATGCGGATAAAACAAAACAGTTTGATTTTACCGTGAAATTTGTTAAATCAGCAACAGAAGATACTTTAGAGAATTTTACAGGAACACTTACAAGAAAAGACGGGAAAGCAGAAACAGTTACATGCAAAGACGGAACAGCAACTTTTAAATTGGCTGACGGAGATAAAGTGGAATTTAAAAATCTTCCAGTAGGAACGACATATTCTGTAACAGAAGCGGGTGTAAAAGATGATTATACACCTAGCGTTAGCGTTGTAGAAAATGGTGTTAAAACAGTAGAGAAGAATGGAACGGATGCAGATGACTTAACTTCTTTAAACGGAGAAAAAAATAACTTAGTTGGAGAAGGGAAAAATCAGGTAACTTTTACAAATACATATAAAGATATTGCTATCACAGGTATTGTAATGAATAATCTTCCGTTTATTTTATTAATCGTTGTTGCAGCAGCAGCCTTTGGAGCATTGGCAGTTGTAAAAAAACGCAGAACATCTGAAAGATAGTGAAGAACGCAAAGAAGATAATCGAAATTGCAGATAAGACGGTCAACTGGCTGATTGTGATTTGTTTCCTGCCATTATTACTCTATGGAATTTATGGAATATGGGATTCAAATTGCATTAATCAGCAGGCAGATGCTTCCAATTACGAAACGTATAAACCGACTGCAGAGAACGATATGTCCTTTGCGGAACTTCAAAAGAAAAATCCGGAAGTGTTCGGCTGGCTTACGGTGGATAAGACGCATATAGATTATCCGCTGGTACAGGGAGAAGACAATTCCGAGTATGTAAATAGGAATGTTTTGGGAGAATTTTCACTTTCCGGAAGTATTTTTCTTGATTGCAATAATAAAAAAGACTTTTCGGATATGAACAGTATTATTTATGGGCATCATATGGCAAAAGATGCGATGTTTGGAGAATTGGAGTATTTTCAGGAGAAGTCTTATTTTGAGAAACATTCTCATGGGGAACTGTATTATGAAGGAAAGTGGCATACAGTAGAATTTTTTGCTTTCCTTCATGCAGACGCCTATGACAGCGTGCTGTATAATACGAATTTACGGAGAGTAACGGATATGACAATGTATTTAGAGTATATCAGACAGCACGCAATACAGTTTAAAGAACTTTCATTTCGGGAGGATGAAAGATTTGTAACTTTATCAACCTGTACTTCAGACAGTACAAACGGCAGGCATCTTTTAATTGGAAGAATAAAAGAAGATGCCGAGAATAAGCAGGGAGAACCGCAATATGAGAAAGAATAAACGTGTATGTATTTTAATGGCTTTATTGTTTAGTTTTCTGTGTTTCCCTAGCGATAAGGTTTTGGCAGCGTCAAATATGACGGAAGTGCCATTGACAATAAAACAGAGTTTTGAAATCAAAAACCCCGCAAAAGAAATGGATTTTACGGGAAATTATGAATTTTGTGCTTTAGATGTGGATTCACCTATGCCGGAGGCTGCAAAAGAGGGTGTGTATGCTTTTTCGCTTAACGGCGAAGAAGCAAAAACAACAATTTCTTTACCGTATTTACACGCCGGTGTTTATCATTACCGGTTGGTTCAAACAACTAAGGAGAAAGAGTTTTATCAGTATGACAGAAGTTGTTATGACATCACAGTCTATGTAAAGAACGGAGAAAATGGGGAACTTATTCCGCAGATTGTTGCACAAAAAGAGGACGGAAAGAAATATGGAAAAGTGGAATTTCAAAATTCGTATCATGGGAAAAGTGCAGAAATTTTAAAGCCTTCAAATCCGAAAGAACCGATTAAAACAGGAGATCAGGCCAATGTGACACTGTATATACGGGTTTCTGTCGGGGCATTTTTACTGATGTTATCACTTCTTTGCTTTAAAGGCATATTCAGAAAAAACAATAGAATATAGGGAAGTGTATAGAGATAAAAAACGTGTAGTTCTCAGTTTGTTTGAGGGTACACGTTTTTTGCATTTGCAAAAAAATAAAAAAACTGGCACTCGAGGCTTGACATGGCTAACAACAAGTGTTATATATAATATAGAACAAACAAAAAAGAGGAGGAGTGACACATGAATATAAACAAATTTACGCAGAAATCATTGCAGGCAGTGCAGGGATGTGAAAAGGTTGCTTATGATTACGGCAATCAGGAAGTAGAACAGGAACATTTATTGTACTCTCTTCTTACACAGGAAGATAGTTTGATTTTGAAATTACTGGAAAAGATGAACATACAGAAAGAATTATTTATCAATCGTGTGGAAGAAGCCCTCAGAAAAAGGGTGAAAGTACAGGGTGGACAGATTTATATCGGTCAGGATTTGAACAAAGTTCTTATTCATGCAGATGACGAGGCAACCCAAATGGGAGATGAGTATGTTTCCGTAGAGCATATTTTTCTTTCTTTATTAAAATATCCAAACAGAGAAATCAAAACGATTTTTAAAGAGTTTGGTATTACGAGAGAGTTGTTTTTACAGGCGCTTTCTACGGTAAGGGGTAATCAGAGAGTGACAAATGACAATCCGGAGGCAACTTATGACACATTGAATAAATACGGAACAGATTTAGTAGAGCGTGCGAGAGAACAGAAATTAGACCCTGTTATCGGACGAGATGCGGAGATAAGAAATGTAATCCGTATTCTTTCCCGTAAGACAAAGAACAATCCGGTATTAATCGGAGAACCGGGAGTCGGTAAGACGGCGGCAGTGGAAGGACTGGCACAGCGTATCGTACGCGGAGATGTTCCTGAGGGACTAAAGGATAAAACAATTTTTGCATTGGATATGGGTGCATTAGTTGCAGGAGCAAAATACAGAGGCGAGTTTGAGGAAAGGCTCAAAGCCGTACTGGAAGAAGTAAAGAGCAGTGACGGCAAGATTATTCTTTTCATTGACGAATTGCATACAATCGTAGGAGCAGGCAAAACAGACGGTGCAATGGACGCCGGAAATATGTTGAAGCCGATGCTTGCCAGAGGAGAATTACATTGTATCGGTGCGACAACATTAGATGAATACAGACAATACATTGAAAAAGACGCAGCGTTGGAAAGAAGATTTCAGCCGGTTATGGTGGAAGAACCTACCGTTGAAGATGCCATTTCCATTTTGCGTGGATTGAAAGAAAGATATGAAGTATTTCACGGCGTGAAGATTACGGACGGTGCGTTAGTATCGGCAGCAGTATTGTCAAACCGATATATTTCCGATCGTTTTCTTCCCGATAAAGCGATTGACTTAGTCGATGAGGCGTGTGCTTTAATTAAGACAGAGTTAGATTCCATGCCTACAGAGTTGGACGAATTGCGAAGACGTATTATGCAGTTGGAGATTGAGGAGGCTGCCTTAAAGAAAGAAAACGACAGATTAAGTCAGGACAGACTTGTAAATCTGCAAAAAGAACTGGGAGAACTTCGAGATGAATTTGCAGGTAAAAAAGCACAGTGGGATAATGAAAAGGCTTCCGTAGAAAAAGTGCAGAAAATCCGTGAGGAAATGGAAAGTCTGAATAAAGAAATTCAGAAAGCACAGCGTTCTTATGACTTGGAAAAGGCAGCCGAATTGCAGTACGGAAAACTTCCGCAGCTGCAGAAACAACTTGCCGAAGAAGAGGAAAAAGTAAAAGCAAGAGAACTGACGCTTGTCCATGAAAGTGTAACAGATGAAGAGATTGCCAAAATCATTTCCAGATGGACAGGCATACCGGTTGCGAAATTAAATGAAAGTGAAAGAAATAAAACACTTCATTTGGAAGAGGAACTGCACAAACGTGTTATCGGTCAGGACGAAGGCGTTACGAAAGTGACGGAGGCGATTATCCGTTCAAAAGCGGGCATTAAAGACCCGAGTAAGCCAATCGGTTCATTCCTGTTTTTAGGACCTACAGGTGTAGGTAAGACGGAACTTGCAAAGGCGCTTGCGGAAAGCCTGTTTGATGATGAGAATAACATGGTCAGAATTGATATGAGTGAGTATATGGAGAAATATTCCGTATCTAGATTAATCGGAGCGCCTCCGGGATATGTAGGATATGACGAAGGCGGACAGTTGACTGAGGCGGTAAGAAGAAAACCGTATTCTGTTGTTCTTTTTGACGAGATAGAAAAGGCACATCCTGATGTGTTTAACGTCTTGTTGCAGGTGCTTGATGACGGACGTATAACGGATTCGCAGGGAAGAACGGTAGACTTTAAAAATACTATTTTGATTATGACTTCAAATATCGGTTCTGCCTATCTGCTAGACGGAATTGACGATGACGGGAACATTCAGAAAGAGAGCGAAGAACTTGTTATGAGGGATTTGCGTAATCATTTCAGACCTGAATTTTTGAACCGTTTGGACGAAACGATTATGTTTAAACCGTTGACGAAATCGAACATTTGTGACATCATTGACTTGTTGGTAAAAGATATTAATCATCGATTGGAAGAGAAAGAAATTTCTATTGAACTGACAGAGTCGGCAAAGGCAATGATTACGGAAAGAGGATACGAAGCGATGTACGGTGCAAGACCGCTTAAGAGGTATTTGCAGAAACACGTGGAAACCCTTGCGGCGAAACTGATTTTGGCGGATAAGGTAAGAAGTCAGGATACGATTTTAATCGATGTGGAAAACAATGAATTAAAAGCAAGTGTAAGAGGATAAAATGACACCGATTATTTTTCATATTGATGTAAATTCAGCCTATTTAAGTTGGACGGCGGTAGAAAAATTAAAACAGGGAGCGGAAACAGACTTAAGAGAAATTCCTGCCATTATCGGCGGAAATCAAGAGTCAAGACACGGAGTTGTTTTGGCGAAATCTGTTCCTGCGAAGAGATATGGCATTCGCACGGGAGAACCGGTTGCGAATGCCTTTCGTAAGTGTCCGAATTTGGTTATGGAACCACCCGACCATAAAATGTATAGTATATATAGTAAGAAACTAATGGAGTTTTTAAGAAAATATACATCGGATATTGAGCAGGTAAGTGTTGACGAGTGTTATATGGACTTTACGGGAATTGCATACAAATATCATTCTCCTGTGGACGCGGCGGTGGAAATCAAAAATAAAATATGGGATACCTTTGGATTTTCGGTGAATATCGGAATCTCAACAAATAAACTGCTGGCAAAAATGGCATCGGATTTTGAAAAGCCGAACCGTGTCCATACACTTTTTCCGGAGGAGATAGAGAAAAAAATGTGGCATCTTCCCGTATCCAGTCTTTATATGGCGGGCAGGGCAAGTGTGGAAGTGTTAAAGAAACTGGAAATAAAAACGATCGGTGAACTTGCAAAAACAAATCCGCGTATATTGGAACTGCACTTGAAAAGTCATGGGAAAATGCTTTGGGAGTTTGCAAACGGAATCGACACGGCGAAGGTACAGTCTGAGGAAACAGTGGCAAAGGGAATAGGCAATTCCACAACACTGGCAAAGGACGTTGTGGACAGAGAGGAGGCAAAGGAGGTTCTTCTTTGGCTTTCGGAAAGTGTAGGGAAACGCCTTAGAAAAGCGGGACAGAAAGCACAGATGATTAGTGTGGAGATTAAATATTATAATTTCCAAAGTGTTTCTCATCAAAGACAGATGAGAAAGGCAGCGTATGAGGATAAAATTTTGTATGCAAATGCCTGCCTGCTTTTTGATGAATTGTGGAACGGTGAACCGATAAGGCTTCTAGGGGTACGCACATCGAAACTGGTGGAAGAAACAGCACCGGAGCAGTTAAGCATATTTGATATACAGGTGGAAAAACCGAAAGATGAAAAACACAGAAAATTGGATAAAGCGTTGGACGAGATACGAAAGCGTTTTGGAGAAGACGCGGTAAAACGCGGAACATTTCTAAAATAGTAGGGAAAGGCAGTGAAATATGAAACTGGCAAATCTGCTGCGACCGATAACATACAGTATACGACAGGGAAACGATGACTTGGAGATTGGGAAAATCACTCATCATTCAAGGGAAGCGGAGAAAGATACATTATTTGTCTGTATAAAAGGTGCGGTGACGGACGGAGCATTTTACGTTCGGGAGGCAGTGGAAAAAGGAGCGGTTGCTATTTTATCGGACAGAGAGGTAGAAGTACCGAAAGAAATCACATTGATTTTAGTTGAAAATGTGAGGGAAACTCTGGCGAAAATAGCAGCCGTTTTTTATGGCGAGCCTTCCAAAGAAATAGTTACGATAGGCATTACGGGGACAAAGGGAAAGACGACAACGGCATATATGATTTACCATATATTAAAAAATGCGGGGTACAAAGTCGGGCTTATCGGGACAATTGAAGTACGCATAGGAGAAAAGAGTATACCCGCTAAAAATACATCGCCGGAGAGTACGGATATACAACGTTTTTTGAGGGAAATGGTTTCAGCAGGATGTGAAGTGGCGGTTATGGAAGTTTCCTCACAAGGATTGAAACTGCACAGGACAGATGAAATTCAGTTTGATATTGGCGTGTTTACAAATTTAGGAAAAGACCATATCGGTAAATTTGAGCATAAAGATTTTGCGGAATACAAAAACTGTAAGGCGAAATTATTTACACAGAGCAGATTTGGTATTGCCAATATGGACAGTCCGTATTGGCAAGAAATGTTTCGTTATACGGATTGTGAAGTGGAGACAGTCGGATTTTCAAAAGATGCGGATTACTGTGCGACAGAGGAAGAAGTGATAAAAAAAGACGGAAAATTGGGGATACAGTATCAACTTGCAGGAAAATTATGTGGAAAAATAAGTCTTTCTATGGCAGGCAGATTTAATATTTATAATTCCCTTTGTGCCATAGCAGTCTGTAAAAGGCTGGGTGTTTCTTTTGACAGAATGAAAAAATCATTGGAAGATATACAGGTGAGGGGAAGAGTAGAGCAGATATGCACAAATAAAGGAACGGTCATTTTGATAGACTATGCTCATAACGCTATGAGTTTACAAAGTATTTTAGAAATGGTACACTCATATCATCCCCGTCACATTATCTGTATCTTCGGCTGCGGTGGAAATCGGGCGAAAGGACGCAGATATGAGATGGGAAAAGTGTCGGGGGCGTTGGCAGATTTTACAATTATTACGTCCGATAATCCAAGATATGAAAATCCTTTACAGATTATGAGGGAAATCAGAGAAGGAGTAGAGGCGGGAAACGGAAGTTATTTGGAAATCTGCGATCGCATGGAAGCTGTCCGCTATGGGATAAAACGGGCGGGCAGAGATGATATTATTGTCCTTGCGGGAAAGGGGCATGAAGAATATCAGGAGATTGAGGGAATAAAATATCATATGACCGACAGAGAAATGGTTTGTGAAATAATAGATGAGGAAAAGAAAAATGTATGCAGACATTATTATTGACATTGTACATGAGAGTGTAGACAGAGTATTTCAATATATTGTTCCGCCGCAATTGGAGGGAAAACTAAAAGAGGGCATGGAAGTCCTCGTTCCTTTTGGTGCGGGAAATAAGGAGAAAAAAGGGTATATTGTGGGCTTTTCCGAAAAATGTAATTATGATGCGAATAAAATGAAAGAAATTTACGATATTTCCGATAAGGCAGTGCAGATAGAGGGAAGACTTGTGGCGCTAGCGGGCTGGATAAAAGAAAATTATGGCGGAACAATGATACAGTCGTTGAAAACCGTTCTTCCGGTCAAACAGAAAAGTCGGGCAAAAATCAACAGGACAATTCGACTTCTTTTAACGGAGGAAGAGGCAAAACAAAAGTTGGAAGAGTTTTTGCATAAAAATATGAAAGCGAGGGCGAGAGTGCTGGCAGAACTTATGGACAACAAAGAGTTGCCGGAGAGTCTTGTTGTAAAAAAACTAAATGTTGCCCGAAATGTAATAAAAGCGTTGGAGGAGCAGCATATTCTGTCGGTGGAGTCGGAGCGTATATACAGAAATCCGATTAAACATACGGACAGAAAAGCGATTACCTTTACTTATACGCAGGAGCAGGAAAACGCCATAAGTCGGTTTCGGGAGGACTACCGCAGCGGAAAACGAGAAACCTATCTCATTCACGGAATTACGGGCAGCGGGAAAACGGAAGTATATATGGAAATGATTGAGGAAATTGTGGGAGGGGGAAAACAGGCGATTTTCCTTATTCCGGAGATTGCCCTTACCTATCAGACGGTGATGCGTTTTTACAGACGGTTTGGCGACAGAGTGTCCATTATGCATTCCCGATTGTCAGAGGGAGAAAAATACGACCAGATGATGCGTGCAAAAAACGGGGAGATTGACGTGATGATCGGTCCGCGTTCTGCGTTGTTTACTCCGTTTGAGCATCTTGGATTGATTGTTATTGACGAGGAACATGAGTCAACTTATAAAAGTGAACAAATTCCGAGATACCATGCGCGGGAAACGGCGAGAAAACGGGCGGAAATGGAGGGGGCAAGCGTTGTTCTCGGCTCGGCAACTCCATCGGTGGAGTCCTATTACAAGGCGATTAACGGCGAGTATACGCTGCTGGAATTAAAATCTAGGGCAACAGGACAGAAACTTCCGGAAATGTACACGGTAGATTTGCGTGAGGAACTGAAGAACGGAAACCGATCCATTATAAGCGATAAGTTAAGAAGTCTTATGGAGGAAAGGCTTGCGAAAAAAGAACAGATTATTTTATTTATTAACCGAAGAGGATATGCGGGATTTGTTTCCTGCCGTTCCTGCGGTTATGTGGCGAAATGCCCACACTGTGACGTTGCGCTGTCCGCCCATAAAAACGGTAAACTTGTCTGCCATTACTGCGGGTATGAAGAACCGATGCACACAAACTGTCCTGCATGTAAATCCCGCCATATCGGAGGATTTCGGGCGGGGACACAGCAGATAGAAGAAATCGTGGCAAAAGAATTTCCGTATGCAAAAGTTTTGCGTATGGATATGGACACGACAAAGGAAAAGGACGGACACGAGAAAATCTTGTCGGCATTTGCTAACGAGGAGGCAGATATTTTAATCGGAACACAGATGATTGTAAAAGGGCATGATTTCCCAAATGTGACCTTAGTCGGTATACTGGCAGCAGATTTATCGCTCTATGCCAATGATTATCGCGCGGGAGAGAGAACGTTTCAACTGTTGACACAGGCAGGCGGACGAGCGGGACGCGGAGAGAAGAAAGGGGAAGTTGTTATACAGACGTACAGCCCCGAACATTATTGTATTCAGACGGCGGCAAAACAGGATTATGAAACTTTTTATGAGGCAGAAATGAACTACAGGGAATTAATGGGTTATCCTCCGGTGGAACAACTGCTTGCCATTTATATGACGTGCGGAGATGAACAACTGTTGGAGAGAGGGGCGTTTTTCCTGAAAGAGTATGCGGAGAGAGTAAATAAGGGGAAAGAATACCAAATTATCGGACCTGTAAGTCCTTATATAGAAAAAATAAATGATGTTTACAGAAAATTAATTTATATAAAACAGGAAAGATATGATATGCTAATAGATATGAAAGATTTTTTAGAAAAGTATATTGAGATGAATTCCGGATTTCATAAAATAAAAATTCAATTTGATTTTAATCCGGTAAATGTATTTTAGAAGGGAGCAGACAATGGCTATTAGAGAAATCAGAAAAATAGGTGACGAGGTTTTAACGAAGAAATGTAAAGAGGTGAAAACAATCACGCCGAGAAC
This sequence comes from uncultured Lachnospiraceae bacterium, assembly GCA_900551895.1. Lineage (GTDB taxonomy): Bacteria > Bacillota > Clostridia > Lachnospirales > Lachnospiraceae > Faecalimonas. Next base: position 22,284 of record URXX01000001.1, read on the forward strand.
AGAGGAACTTATCGACGATATGTTTGACACGATGTATGACGAAATGGGTGTGGGGCTTGCCGCACCGCAAGTCGGAATTTTAAAAAGAATTGTTACGATTGATATAGGGGAAGGACCGATTCTTCTGATTAATCCGGAAATTATAGAAACAAGCGGAGAGCAGACGGGCGATGAGGGCTGTTTGAGCGTTCCGGGAAAAGCAGGAGAGGTGACAAGACCATACTATGCAAAAGTAAGAGCGTGTGATATTGATATGGTGCCTTTTGAAATAGAAGGAGAGGGACTTCTCGCAAGAGCGTTCTGCCATGAGATTGATCATTTGGAAGGAAAATTATATGTGGATAAAGTAGAGGGCGAACTCCATGACGTTTTCTATGGGGAGGAAGAATAAGATGAAAGTGATTTTTATGGGAACACCGGATTTCTCCGTTGGAACTTTAGAAGAACTTATTCGTGCAGGACATGAAGTTGTGTTGGCGGTCACGCAGCCGGATAAACCAAAGGGACGAGGAAAAGAAATGCAGTTTACTCCGGTTAAGGAAGTAGCGTTGAAGCACGGTATACCTGTGTTTCAGCCAAAGAAAATCCGTGATGCCGAGAGTATAGAAGAATTGAGAAAATATCCGGCAGATGTTATGGTTGTCATTGCTTTCGGGCAGATTGTTCCGAAAGAAGTTTTGGAAATGACACCGTACGGATGTATCAATGTACATGCATCTCTTCTTCCGAAATATCGGGGAGCGGCACCGATTCAGTGGTCTATCATTGACGGCGAGAGCGTTACGGGTGTAACAACAATGCAAATGGATGAAGGATTGGATACGGGAGATATGCTCCTAAAAACAGAAGTGCCTATTTCACCGAAAGAAACAGGAGGAAGTCTTCACGATAAACTGGCGGAGGCAGGAGCAAAACTTTGTGTGGAAACATTGAAGGCGTTGGAGGAGAAAACGGTTGTGGCAGAAAAACAAGGAGAAACAACTACAGCCTACGCGAGAATGCTGGATAAAAAATTAGGAAATATTGACTGGAATAATGGGGCAGAAGAAATCGAAAGATTAATTCGAGGTCTAAATCCGTGGCCAAGCGCATATACTATGTGGGAAGATAAAGTGATGAAAATTTGGGAAGCGGAAGTTGTTGAAGGAGAAGAGAAAAGTGAAACGGGAACGATTGTGAAAGTGGAAAAGGACGGATTTTTCGTACAGACGGGAAAAGGACTTTTGAAAATAACACAGTTACAGATTCCGGGAAAGAAGAGAATGGACGCGGGGGCATTTTTGAGAGGATATTCCATAAAAGAACAGACAAAATTAGTATAGTCTAGAAAGTAGAGGTAGTGAGTATTATGTATTATCCAATGTATTTTGACCCGACATATGTTTTGATTATCGCAGGAATGATAATCAGTCTTATTGCATCGGCGCGTGTGAAAAGCACATTTTCAAAATATCAGCGTGTGGCAAATCATTCCGGCATGACAGGAAGAGATGCGGCAGAGAGAATTTTACACAGTGCAAATTTATATGATGTGAGAATTGAGAGGGTATCGGGGCATCTGACAGACCACTATGATCCGAGAAACAAAGTGCTTCGTTTATCGGACAGCACATATCAGTCGGCATCGGTGGCGGCGGTAGGTGTTGCGGCACATGAATGCGGACATGCTATTCAACATGCGACAGGGTACGCACCGCTTCAGTTTAGAGGAGCGTTAGTGCCTGTGGCAAATTTTGGAGCGACAATCGCATGGCCTTTAATTCTGTTAGGATTTTTCATTACGGGCCGTTCATCAGATTTATTTATTCATTTGGGAATTATAGCATTTTCTCTTTCGGTACTGTTTCAACTTGTTACGCTTCCTGTAGAATTTAATGCGTCAAGACGGGCAGTGAGAATTTTGGGAAGCAGTGGAATGTTGTATCAGAATGAGGTTGCCGATACGAAAAAAGTGTTAGATGCGGCAGCGCTGACTTATGTGGCAAGTGCGGCAGCGTCTATTTTGCAGTTAGTTCGTATTCTTTTAATTGCAGGAGGAAGAAGGGGAGATGACTAAGCAGATTAGCGAAAGAGAAATCATTTTAGGAATTTTACTTGAGATTACAAAGGAGGGCGGATATAGCCACATTGTTCTTCGGAATACGTTGGAAAAATACCAGTATTTAGATAAAAAAGAACGTGCCTTTATTACAAGGGTTGTGGAAGGAACGCTGGAACATCTCATAGAGATTGATTATATCATCAATCAGTTTTCAAAAGTAAAGGTAAATAAAATGAAACCGGTCATCCGCACAATTATTAGGAACTCTGTCTATCAGATAAAATATATGGACAGTGTTCCTAATTCTGCTGTCTGCAACGAAGCGGTAAAATTGGCGGAAAAGAAAGGGTTTTTCCAATTAAAAGGATTTGTGAACGGAGTATTACGGAATATTGACAGAAATGTAAGCAATATTCAATATCCCGATAAAAAGAATATGATAGAATATATGTCGATAAAATATTCTATGCCGATTTGGATATTGAAAGAATGGGAAAAATCCTATGATTGGTCTACAATAGAAAAAATGTTACAGGGATTTCTTTTGGAAAAGGGAACAACTGTCCGCTGTAATCTACACAAGATTTCTAAGGAAGATTTGATGCATAAACTGGCAGAAGAACATGTGCAAGTGAAAGAGCATCCCTATCTTCCGTATGCACTGGAAATTTCGGGATATAATTATCTCGGAGATTTGGAAAGTTTTCGGGAAGGTGATTTTCAAGTGCAGGATATTAGTTCCATGCTTGTTTCGGAGATTGCAGACCCGAAAGAAGATGATTATATTATTGACGTCTGCTCTGCACCGGGAGGAAAGGCATTACATATGGCGGACAAACTGTGCGGAACAGGTTTTGTAGAGGCAAGAGATTTGACGGAGTACAAAGTGAATCTGATAGAAGAGAATATTGGACGCTCCGGAATGAAAAATATCCGTGCGGTGCAGCAGGACGCACTTGTGTATGACGAGGCATCTAAGGAAAAAGCAGATATTGTTCTTGCCGACTTACCGTGTTCGGGACTTGGCGTTTTAGGGAAGAAAACAGATATCAAATATAAGATGACACGAGAAACGCAAAAAGAACTGAGCGACTTACAGAGAAAAATTCTGTCAGTTGTGCAGAGTTATGTAAAACCACAAGGAACGCTTGTATATAGTACGTGTACAATTAACGATGAAGAAAATATGGAAAATGTACGGTGGTTTTTAGAGCAATATTCACAGTATCATTTAGTTTCCGTAAAGGACAGTCTTTGTGAAGGATTGAAACCGTCCGTAAAAGAGGGATGCTTACAGTTACTTTCGGGTGTACATGACAGTGACGGATTTTTTATAGCAAAGTTCAGAAAGGATTAGTATGGAGAAGAAAGATATTCGCTCTTATACGCCGGAAGAGTTAAAGAAAGAAATGGAAAGCATAGGCGAGAAGGCTTTCAGAAGTAAACAGATATATAGTTGGCTGCATGAAAAACTGGTAGATTCCTTTGATGAGATGACAAATTTATCGAAGGCATTGCGGGAAAAACTGGAGCAGAATTATGAAATTTATCCGGTGAAAATGGTGGAAAGACAGATTTCCAAAATGGACGGAACGAATAAATTTCTGTTTGCCCTGCGGGATAATCATGTAGTGGAGAGTGTACTGATGCGTTATAAACACGGCAATTCTGTCTGCATATCTTCTCAGGTGGGATGCCGTATGGGCTGCAGATTTTGCGCGTCTACTTTAGACGGTCTTGCAAGAAATTTAACGCCGTCAGAAATGCTCGGACAGATTTATCAGATACAGAAAATTTCGGGGGAACGCGTTTCCAATATTGTGATTATGGGAACGGGCGAGCCTTTGGATAACTACGATAATTTTGTGCAGTTTATTAAATTAATCAGTAATGAGAATGGATTACATATCAGTCAGAGAAATATTACCGTATCTACCTGCGGGATTGTCCCGAATATGAGACGGCTGGCGGAGGAAAAATTTCAGATTACATTGGCACTTTCTCTTCACGGCTCAACGCAGGAGAAGAGAAAAGAACTGATGCCGGTGGCAAATAAATATGATTTAAAGGAAGTATTGGAAGCCTGTGATTATTACTTTGACAGGACGGGAAGACGAATTACATTCGAGTACAGTCTTGTGCAGGGAGTAAACGACAGGGAGGAAGATGCAAGAGAATTAACGTCTATTTTAAAACCGCGTAACTGTCACTTAAATCTTATTCCGGTTAATCCGATTAAGGAGAGAAATTTTGAGAAACCGACACGGCAGAATGCGGAAAAATTCAAAAATAAACTTGAAAAAAGTGGAATAAATGTTACTATAAGAAGAGAAATGGGCTCGGATATTGACGGAGCCTGTGGACAACTTCGGAGACGCTACTCGGAGGAAAGTAAAATATAAGGAGAAGCTTATGAAGATATTTTCATTGACGGACATAGGCAGAAAGCGTGAAGTAAATCAGGATTATGTATATGTAACAGATAAACCTGTCGGTCACATTCCAAATCTGTTTGTTGTGGCAGACGGTATGGGAGGGCATAAGGCAGGAGATTTTGCGTCAAAATATGCAGTGCAGGTGTTAGAAGAACATATTAGAAACAATTCGGGAATGGGGCCGGAGACGATTATTACCGAGGCCGTTCAGGAAGCCAACCGCAAGATTGTGGAGAAGGCGAGAGAGAATACCGAAATGGAAGGAATGGGTACAACTCTAGTAGTTGGAACGATTATTGAGCATACACTGTATTTTGCCAATGTCGGAGACAGCAGATTGTATTTAATCAGAGATGAGATAAAACAGTTGTCGAAGGATCATTCTCTCGTGGAGGAAATGGTTCGTTTAGGGGGGCTAAATGAAGAAGAAGCGAAACATCATCCGGACAAAAATATTATTACAAGAGCAATCGGAGCGAAGGACGATGTAGAAGTGGACTTCTTTGAATATCGTTTGCAGAAAGGCGATGTTATTTTGATGTGTACAGACGGCCTGACCAACATGGTAGATGATGATGAGATTTTCAGAATTATCAAAGGCGGAAGAGACATTGTCGAGACTGCAATGCAATTAGTAGAAAAAGCAAATGAGAACGGCGGAAAGGACAATATAGGAATTGTGCTTGTCGAACCATTTGTGTGTGAGGTGAATGTATAATGAAAGATGGAATTTTTATAGGGGACCGCTATGAAGTGCTGAGCAAAGTCGGCTCGGGCGGAATGGCAGACGTATACAAAGGAAAAGACCATAAATTAAACCGTTTTGTAGCGATTAAGATTTTGAAAAAGGAATATAGGGAAGATGAACTTTTTGTAAGAAAGTTTCAATCGGAAGCGCAGGCGGCAGCAGGGCTTATGCACCCGAATATCGTCAATGTATATGATGTCGGCGAGGAGAGCGGATTATACTACATGGTAATGGAACTTGTAGAAGGAATTACGCTGAAAGACTATATTACAAAGAAAGGTGTGTTATCGCCGAAAGAAGTAATCAGTATTGCCATTCAGGTTGCAAACGGAATTGAGGCGGCACATTTACACAATATTGTTCACAGAGATATTAAACCGCAGAACATTATGATTTCCAAAGAGGGGAAAGTAAAGGTAACGGATTTTGGTATTGCGAAAGCGACATCATCAAATACAATCAGTACAAACGCACTCGGTTCTGTACATTATACTTCGCCGGAGCAGGCAAGAGGCGGTTTCAGCGACTTTAAGAGTGATATTTATTCTCTCGGTATTACCATGTATGAAATGGTTACGGGACATCTTCCGTTTGACGGCGATACGGCAGTTTCCATTGCAATCAAACATTTGCAGGAGGAAATCACACCGCCGTCAGAATATGTGGAGGATATTCCGTTTAGTTTAGAACAGATTATTTTGAAGTGTACGCAGAAAAGTGCGGACAGACGTTATCAGGATATTGCATCTTTAAAAGAAGATTTAAAACATTCTCTTGTAGATCCGGACGGTGATTTTGTAGTTATCGGACCTATGCATGTGATGGATGAAACAGTTATGTTCAATCCTGATGATGTTCGCAAAGCGAAAAGAGATATCACATATGATGAGGATGAGTTCTCGGAAGATGACTATGACGAAGATGATTTTGATGACTTTGAGGAAGATGACGATTACGATAAAAAAGGCCGTAAGAAGAATAGCGATGTAAATCCGAAAATGGCAAAAATGATGAAGATACTGACGATTGTAGCAGTTGTTATCATTGTATTTATTGTTGTGTTTATTGTCGGAAAAGCAACAGGACTTTTGAAATTCGGTCCGTCTATCAATGTGGAAGACGATGCGGATAAAAATGCAAAAGTGAAAGTGCCTGATTTAAAAGGAATGACAGAAGCCGAAGCCGAAAAAGTTTTAAAAGATAAAAAATATGAAATGAAATTAGTTGTGGAGTCAGAAGAAGAGTCAACAACATATGAAAAAGGTCAGATTATCAGTCAGACTCCGGGAGCAAACAAAGAGGCGAAGAAAAAATCTACAGTGAAAGTTGTAATCAGTTCCGGTAAAAAAGAAGAAACAAAATCTATTCCTGATGTATCGGGAAAAGATCAAAGCGAAGCGTTGAGAATATTAAATAATGCCGGATTTACAAATGTTAAAGTAGATACGTCAAGATTTGAAACAAGTTCTCAATATGAACAGGACGAAGTAATCCGAACAGAGCCTTCGGCCAACTCGGAAGTAGCATTAGATGCAGAAATCAATCTGATTGTAAGTCTTGGACAGAATAAACCCGAAGTGCCAAATGTTATCGGTATGACACAGGCAAGCGCTGTTTCGGCGTTGAAAGCAAAAGGACTTGAAGTTTCCGTAGAGGAAGATTACAGCGATAATACAGAAAAAGGAAAAGTATTCTATCAGAGTAAACGTGCAGGTTCCCGTGTGTCAGAGGGAAGCACAATTGTAATCCGCGTAAGCAAAGGAAAGAAACAGGTGGAAGTTACTGTTCCGGATATTATCGGAAAATCAAAAACATATGCGAAAAACAGTTTGGAATCACAGCAGTTAGGTTACAGAGAAGTATATCAGGACAGCGATTTGCCAAAGGATACTGTTATTTCCTGTGATCCGGGCTCAGGTAAGAGTGTTGTACAGGGAACAACTATTACGGTTTATATAAGCAGAGGTCCTGCAACAGACGGTGGTACAGGTACAGAGTCAGGTAATTAACAGTAGGAAAAAAGATGCAGGGAAAAATTATAAAAGGAATTGCCGGATTCTACTACGTTCACGTAGTAGAATTTGGCATTTATGAATGTAAAGCAAAAGGAGCGTTTCGCAAGGAAAAGGTAAAATTACTTGTGGGCGATAACGTGGAAATAGATGTATTGGACGAAGAAAAGAAACTTGGAAATGTAGTCGGACTATTGCCGAGAGAGAATGAACTTATCCGTCCGGCAGTAGCCAATATTGATCAAGCACTTGTTGTATTTGCCATTACAAAACCAAAGCCTCATTTCAATTTACTGGACAGATTTCTTGTCATGATGGAGAGTAAAAAAATTCCTATTATACTATGTTTCAATAAGAAAGATATTGCTGAGGAAAAAGAAATTCGGGAATTAGAAGAAATTTATGAGTTCTGTGGCTATCGGATTATTTTTACGAGTGCAAAAGAGGAAGAAAATATCAAATTGGTAAAAGAAGTGTTACAGGGAAAAACAACAGCCGTGGCAGGTCCTTCGGGAGTTGGAAAATCATCTCTAATCAATCTGTTTCAATCGGCAATTCAAATGGAAACAGGGAGCATCAGTGAGAAAATAGAAAGAGGAAAACATACGACGCGTCATTCGGAATTAATTCCGATTGATGAGGAGTCTTATATTATGGATACGCCCGGATTCAGTTCGCTGTATGTAAATGCATTTGAAAAGGAAGAATTGAAATACTATTTTCCGGAGTTTGAGCAGTATGAGGGATTATGTAAATTTAACGGCTGCGACCATATCCATGAGCCGAATTGTGCGGTGAAACAGGCTGTGGAGGAAGGAAAAATCCACAGAGTAAGATACGAAAATTATATGGAAATGTATAAAGAATTACAGGAGAAAAGGAGATACTGATAATGAAATATATATTAGCACCGTCCATTTTGGCGGCGGATTTTAAAAATTTGGGGGAAGAAATTCAGGCAACAGAAAAAAATGGAGCGGAGTATCTTCATTTTGATGTTATGGACGGATTATTTGTACCGAGTATTTCCTTTGGAATGCCTGTGTTACAATCAATCAAAAGTTGTACAAATCAGGTGATTGACGCTCACTTAATGATAAATGAGCCGATTCGTTATGTGGAAGCATTTCAGAAAGCGGGGGCAGATTTAATTACTATTCATTTGGAAGCCTGCGAGGATGTGCATAAAACCATTGCGAAAATTAAAGAGTGTGGAATGAAAGCGGGTATTTCTATTTGTCCCGACACGCCGGTATCTGCTTTAGAGGAATATGTAAATGAAGTGGATATGGTATTGATTATGTCCGTACATCCGGGATTTGGAGGACAGAAATTTATCGAGGACTCTCTGACAAAAATCCGTATGACAAGAGAAATGTTGAACAGATACGGTTTGGAAACGGATATTCAGGTTGACGGCGGTATCTATACGTCAAATGTAGAAAATGTGTTAAAAGCAGGGGCGAATATTATTGTAGCCGGCTCAGCCATTTTCAAAGGGGACGCAAAAGAAAACACAAGAGAGTTTATGGAGATTTTAAATAGATATGAATAAGCGTGCGGTGATTGTAAGCGGCGGAATGCTTCAGGAAGAATTTGTATCGGCAAAACTGAGAGAATTGGAATATGATGTTCTTATCGGTGTGGATAGAGGTGTGGAATTTTTATATCGGCATCAAATAAGACCGAATTATATTGTCGGCGATTTTGACAGCCTTTCAGAAGAAATTGTACAGTTTTATCGGGAAAATACGGATGTTTTTATCCGAAAGTTTAATCCGGAAAAAGATTTTTCCGATACGGAGATTGCGGTTCATCAGGCATTGGAGTTAAACTGTGAAGAACTTATCCTTTTGGGAGCAACGGGAAATCGTATCGATCATGTTCTTGCAAATATTCAAGTGCTGACAATTCCGCACAGAAAAGGAGTTCATGCAGAAATTATAGATGAAAATAACAGGATTTATCTTATAGAGCGTGAAGTTGTATTAGAAAAAGCAAAAATGTACGGAAAATATTTTTCTGTATTTCCGTTGGACAGATGTATAGAAAAATTTTCCATTGTCGGAGCAAAATATCCGCTGCACAATCACAGATTATGTCCGTATGACAGTCTGTGCGTCAGCAATCAGGCAGAGGAAGAACAGGTGAAAATAACATTTTCGGAAGGGATTGTTATTCTGATAGAAGCAAGAGAAGAAAATTAGAAAATAAAATGAAGGCGAGGATAAAGTAAATGAAATTAGGTATCGTTATTATGAGCCTGATTTCATGTGTGTACATGTGTGTACGTATAAGTCATTAAAAGCCTTTAAATGCTGATAGTTAGAGCATTTAGCGGATTTTTGACTAGGATATAATTCTATATAATTTGATTGAAATTCATATAAGTTTTTGAAAAATGGCTCACTTTGTGGCCCACTGATTTTTGAATGTTTTTGAAGCCCTATACAGTAAATATGAACCTTATAGAAGGCAATAATTACATAAAAAGAGTTGATATTTTCACCAAGATATCATATACTATTCTTAGATAGAGGACTATCTTCGGGAGAGTTCCTGCCATATAAGTGGAAGATTTTAAACTCGGGAGAGTTCCTGCCATATAAGTGGAGAATTTTAAACTCAAAGGGAGCGTTAGCTCCCTTATTTTCGTATAAGGAGAAATAAAAGGAGATACGGATGGAAGAATTCAAATTATATAGTGTTTCGGACGATTATGTGGAATGGTTGCGTAAGGAATTTCCAAACGTATATTCCAATAAAGTTAATTCTAGAACGCATACTAGAAAATATTTAGGTGTGGTTTTGCAGATTGGACAATATCATTATTATGTGCCAATGTCATCACCGAAAGATTCAGATTATCAGATTGCAGGAAAAAATAAAGTCATTAAGAAAAGCATTGTGCCGATTATTCGAATTGTGGTGAAAAATAAAGATGGTGAAAAAGAATTGAAGGGAACACTTAGAATCAGTCATATGATCCCGGTACCCACTTCAGAACTTGAATTATATGATTTGGAAAATGAATCAGATAGTACATATAAAGACCTTGTTCACAATGAAATGATTTTTATCCGTAAACATCGTGAGAAAATTATTTCAAATGCAAAAGTAATGTACAAGCAAAAAGCAGCAAATGATACAACGGCAGGATATGTGAAATCAGCGCTGGATTTTCAAGCACTTGAAGAGTTATGTGATAAGTACGAGAAAGCAAAGGAGGTGTTGAACCATGTGTTACTTGATTGCAAAGAAATTTGATAGTATAGGAAGTTTGGCGTTGCAGACTACTCATGGTCAGCATTTAGTGGACTTTAAAAGAAAATTAATTAATAAAATAGGATATGACGATATTCAACTTATAACAATCAGCAGACCATCGGCTTATGGAGAATATGAGCCATATCATTTTGTGGATACGGAAGAAGAGTTTGAAAAACAACTTGTAAATATGTAATCAAATGGGGAGCATTGCTCCCTTGTTTTCGTATAAGTAGAAATAAAAAAAGATATGAAGTTAGATGCAGATTAAGTGAATATTGGAAAATCGAAGATTGAAAAAATATTTAAAATCGTTTAAAATTAATAATTGATGTAGTAATTATATAGAAAGGAAGAAATCCTTAAAAGTCAAGGTTTTCAGACAGGTAAAGATAAAATGAAATTAGGAATTGTTATTGTGAGCCTGATTTCATGTGTGTCCGTATAAGTCGTTAAAAGCCTTTAAATGCTGATAGCTAGAGCATTTAGCGGATTTTTGACTAGGATATAATTCTATATAAATTCATATAAGTTTTTGAAAAATGGCCCACTTTGTGGCCCACTGATTTTGGATGTTTTTAGTGAAGCCTTAATACAGTAAAAGGAAAAGTATATCAGAAGTTCGTGTTGAAAGAGAGAATGTTTGTAAGAAGTTGAAAAAGGTAACTTGCTACGGTGGGTTACCTTTTCTGTAAAAGTATACATTTATTTTTTGAATATTTTTTTAAAGTCCATAAAAAAGTAGTGTTTTTGATAAAGTTTTGATATACTATAATTAAGTATGAGTGGAAGGAGGATGTATTATGCCAGCGGTAAATGTGAATGTACAACCGGAAATTATCAACTGGGCACTTAGTCAAACTAACGAAGAAAAGTTGGGTACAAAACTTATGGAAAATATTAAGCAATGGCTTGATGGCACGAAACGTCCGACTTTTAATCAAATAGAAGATTTTAGTAAAAAATCTCATATTCCGCTAGGTTATTTCTTTTTGCAGACACCGCCAGTTGAACAGATTAGTTTATTAGAATATAGAACGCTTGATAGTATAGAATTAACAAACCCAAGTCGAAATTTAATCGATATTATTCGTGAGATGGAAACAGTTCAGGAATGGATGATTGATTATCGAAAAGAATGGAATTTTGATGTGATTAGTGTTGTTGGAAGCTTAAAAGATTCTACGGATATAAAGATAATTGCAGATACAATTCGTAATGATTTGGGACTTAATGTTGAGTGGTATAAGGAATGTGCTAATTCTTCAGAAGCATTCAATAAGGTAAGAAAACTTTTGGAGGAATGTGGAATTATTGTGATGATGAATGGTATTGTTGGTAAAAATACCCATCGCGTATTAGATGTGAATGAATTTAGAGCGTTTGCAATGGTAAATGAATGGGCGCCGTTGATTTTTATTAATGGTGCAGATTCGGCAGGTGGAAAATTATTTTCCTTATTCCATGAGGTTGTGCATCTTTGGATTGGAGAAAATGATTTGTATAATGATAGAAGATATTCTATAAATGGAACAAAGCCAGTTGAGGTTATGTGCAATGCAGTAGCAGGAGAACTAATGGTACCGGAAACTTTATTTCTTCAAAAGTGGATGAGTAGTACAAATGACGATGTATATGAAAGGATTAAGGAGCTTGCTCGAATATTCCGCTGCAGTAGTAGTGTCATTGCTCGTAGAGCGTTGGATAATAAGAAGATTGATAAGAAAGCATATAAGCAGGTGATAGAAGATGCTATCGAAGCGTATATTCAATCGAAACAAGAAAGAGGTTCTGGTGGTGATTATTACAGAGTTGCTCGTAGTAAATTAGATAGTGTTTTTGTACGTGCATTGTGTGAAAGTGTGAATAGCGGTAGAACTTCTTTTTCGGAAGCTTACAGATTAACGAATACGACTAGTAAAACATTTTCTGAAGTTGCAAGCGGACTTGGAGGTGTTTTATGGTAAATTCATCAGAAAAATTCTTGATTGATGCAAATACATTGATGACAGCATCAAGGTTTTTTTATGCGTATGATTTGGTTCCCTCATTTTGGGATGTTTTCGAAGATGAGATAAAAGCAGGCAATATAGTTTTACTTGATATGGTAAAAGCTGAAATTGACAAAGGGCAAGATGAATTAAAGCAATGGGTATCTGAAAGGAAAGATGAGTTTGAGATTTGTAATCATGTTGATTCAGAAATAATCTCTAAATATGCAGAAGTAATGCAATATATTCAAGAATGTGGCTTTTACAACGAAAAGGGTTTAAATGATTGGGCTAGAAATGAGGTCGCAGATCCATGGTTGATTGCCGCCGCTGTTGTGAAAGGATATAAATTGATTACCTTTGAACAGTCCGCAGGTTCATTAAATATTAAGAATAAATGTGGACGTGTGAAGATACCAGATGTTGCGAAACATTTTAATGTAGAAGTGCATACTTTATACCATATGATGCGTCAACTCAAGATGAAAATTTAATCAAAAGTGAATTTGGCACCCAGATAGTTGAGAATTGCTACTGGGTGCATTTTTATGTAATCAATTATAAGAAAATAAATAATAAGAAATACGTATAGAAGTGGTTTGAGACTAATGGTATAATGGTTTCGGTATTAATGAAACGGGGCAGGAGGAGTCTGCTATGACAGATACAGAACAAAGAGAAGCAGCCCGCCAGTTTGTGAATCGCTGGATGGGTAAGGGAAAAGAAGATGAAGATGGACGTTCCTATTGGATAGATCTTTTATCAAATGTGTTAGGAATGGACAATGTAATTGAACGTCTTAATTTCGAGAAAAAGGTAATTGTGGAAGGTAATACGAAGCGTATAGATGTCTATATTCCGGAAACTCATGTAATTATTGAACAGAAGAGTTTGGGTAAGGTATTAGATCAGAAAATCCACAATTCCGGTGATATTGATTTGACTCCATATGAACAGGCAAAAAGATATAATGACAATTTACCTTATGATGAGAAGGCACGTTGGATTGTAACTTGTAACTTTTCTGATATTTGGATTTATGACATGAATGCTAAAGTACCAGAGCCAATTAAGATTGCATTGGAAGAATTGCCAAGTAAATATCCGCTGTTGGATTTTCTTGTGAAAAAGGATATAAAGAAGATTTCTCATGAAATGGAAGTTTCAATCAAGGCCGGAGAAATTGTCGGCTTAATTTATGATGCCTTTTATAAGCAGTATCGTATTTCTGAGGCAAAAGAGAAAGATGAGACTGCTGAACAGAAAAAGCGGAGAGAGCATAAGTTGAAAAGTTTGAATGCTTTGTGTGTTCGCCTTGTTTTCTGTCTCTATGCTGAGGATGCGGGAATTTTCGGTCAGAGAAATATGTTCCATGATTATTTGGAAGCATATGAGGTAAAAGATTGTCGTCGGGCAATTATTGAATTGTTTAAAACATTGGCTACTCCTATATTGGAGAGAGACGAATATTTGGAAGAAGATCTCGCGCAATTTCCCTATGTAAATGGTGGATTGTTTGCGGACGAAACGATTGAAGTTCCGCCGTTTACAGAAGAGATTAAGCAGTTATTGTTGACTAAAGCTTCGGAAGATTTTAATTGGCGGGATATTTCTCCAACTATTTTTGGTGCGGTGTTTGAATCAACCTTGAATCCTGAGACTAGACGTTCCGGAGGAATGCACTATACGTCCATCGAAAATATACATAAGGTAATTGATCCGTTATTTCTGGATGAGCTGAAAAATGAGTTTCAGGAGATTTTACAAATACAGGTTCGTAGAACAAAAGATAAACGGTTAGACGAGTTTCAAAATAAATTGGCAGGATTAACTTTTCTCGATCCGGCCTGTGGTTCAGGAAACTTTTTGACAGAAACCTATCTGTCACTCCGGCGATTAGAGAATGAAGTGATTCAAGAAAAGGTGAATGGGCAGATTACTCTTGGAGAAGTCCGCAATCCGATTAAAGTATCTATTCAGCAGTTCTATGGGATTGAAATCAATGATTTTGCTGTCACAGTTGCAAAGACTGCTCTATGGATTGCAGAATCGCAAATGCTGGAAGAAACAAAGAGTATTGTGTATGGTTTTAATGATGATTTCTTACCATTGAAAACATATGTGAATATTACAGAAGGAAATGCTTTGAGGATTGATTGGAATGATGTGATTTCTGTTGAGAAATTATCATATATCATGGGAAATCCGCCTTTTGTAGGTTTTTCTTTTCAAACTAAAGAACAAAAGGCAGATATACTTTCTGTTTATATTGATGAAAAAGGTAAATCATATAAAACGGCAGGAAAAGTAGATTATGTGGCTGGATGGTATTTTAAAGCATCTCAATATATTTGGAAAACCAAAATTAGAGTAGCTTTTGTATCAACGAATTCCATTACACAGGGAGAGCAAGTTTCAAATGTATGGAAACCGCTGTATGAAAGATTTGGCATTCATATTAATTTTGCATACAGAACCTTTATTTGGGACAGCGAAGCCAATGTTAAGGCTCATGTTCATTGTGTAATTATTGGATTTAGCGGAGAAAAAATAGAAAAGTGTATTTTATTTGAAAACGGTAATAAAAAAATTGTAAAAAATATCAATATGTATTTATTAGACTCCGAAGATATTTTTATTGAGAGCCGTAAAGATGCATTATGTGATGTTCCGGAAATATCCAAGGGTTTTCAAGCAACAGATAATGGATACTTAATTTTAAATGAAGAAGAAAAGGAAGATTTGTTAGTAAAAGAGCCTTCTGCTGAAAAATGGATACGTCCGTATTCGATGGGGGTTGAATTTATAAAAAATACTCCTAGATATTGTTTGTGGCTGGTAGATATTAAGCCGAATGAATTACAGCAAATGCCATTGATTAAAAAAAGAGTATCGGATTGCAAAAAATGGAGAGAAAGTGCCACAAAAACTGGAGATGCATATAAGTTAAGAGATACACCACATTTATTTAGACCATGTAAGCAATTTAGAGATGTTCCTTATATTGCTGTTCCACTAGTGTCATCTGAAAATAGAAGGTATATACCGATGGGATTTATAAATAATGGTATGATTCCTGGCAATAATTTATTTAGTATTTTTAATGCAGGGATATATCATTTTGGAATACTTCAATCAAATGTCCATATGGCATGGATGAGGGCTATATGTGGTCGATTGAAAAGTGATTATAGGTATTCTTCAGGCTTGGTATACAATAACTTTCCTTGGCCAACGCCAACAGTACAACAAAAAGAAAGAATTGAGCAGACAGCACAAAAAATTCTGGATGTAAGAAGTTCATTTTCAGAGAGTAATTTAGCTGATTTGTATGATCCACTCACTATGCCTCCGGAACTTCGGAAAGCTCACACCGCAAATGATAAGGCTGTCATGGCGGCTTATGGATTTAGTACAAAAATGACTGAAGCAGATTGTGTAGCAGAATTAATGAAGCTCTATCAAAGATTAGTACAGGAGAAATAGTAATATATAGTTGATTATAAAAAGAGGCAGAGGAATATGATAATTAAAGGTTTTGTGCATTTTAAAAAAGGGGAAATACCGTTTGTAATAGAAAACTACTGTATGGAATTATTTACGGATGATTTGTTATTGAAAGAATTTTGTGAAGAATACAATTTTAAAGATAATTATATTTTACAAGGGATGAGTTTTGATAATGGAATTCACAAACGGAAAGCCACCTTTTTTGTGGAGCGTTCCATAGGGAGCACTTGTTATTTACGTTGCTATATTATTAATATGTCGGAAGAAAATGAGATATATGAAAATATAGGCTTTCAATCACTGTTCCTAGATGATATTTTTAGATACCAATATGAATATTTGGATACTGTACGAAAAGGAATAAATTTGTCAATGAATACTGTCGATGTATATAAAGTACCGTTTTATATGGATAATCTGCAGTACGAATTGACATTTCGAATAGGGTACAATAATAAGAGGGGACTTTTAGAAGATTATAACAGGAAAGGTGAAGTAGTCATTCCTTTACACACCAATGAAATACAGGAATGTTATGATATTACAAAGGGGTTGTATAGGTTTGCAATGTTTATGACATCGCAGTCAGAAGTTCCATTCAAACATATTACACTGTATAACAAAGGTATAAAGGTAGGGTGGCTCTTTTGTCCGCTTGTATCTGAAAATGTGGTATCTTGGCATACATATTCTTTTTATAAGTTTGATGTCATGAAATATGTTCCTAAAATTCTTAATAATATAGCACAAGACTCAGGGAACAAAATAACAAAAAGTATTCCTTTAGGACATTTAGGAAACTTTGATTCTATTCACTCGCCTAAACGGTTTATGGAACAAATTATGGCTTTTGAATATATTTTTGACAAATTAGATCACAAGAAAGCACAAGATTCTCGTTTTTCGTTAAAAGATGAATTAAAAAGCATGTTTGATGAGTTTTTGGGGATGTTATCAAGTAATGAATTGGATTCGGAGAAGATCAGTAAGGGAATTAAAGAACTTAGACGTAGTATTGCACATGGCTATTCATACTATTATGATTTTAAAGATAATCCCCAAATTCAACATTTAATGTACCTTTTGGATGACTTGATTAAATGTATGAGTTTGAAACAAATTGGTTTTTCAAAAGAAGAAATTTCTAATTATATCGTTCGATAGAAGTGATATTAATAGTTCTAATAAAAAATTATCAGGTAAATTAATTTAAAAATACAGTTATATGATTTCAGAAATGAAGTCGTATGGCTGTGTTTTTTTGTGCAGAAAAATAAAAAAATTCTCCGTTCAGCTTGTCAAACATCCTTGCTCTGATTCTATAAGTGAAAGGGAAAATAAATTTTTTGAAGAAATTTTCATCACAACCCTGTAAATTTCCTATTCTCCCTTTCGTTATGTGAGAGGTTTTATTTCATCTCTCTCAAAAAGAATCGGGCCTGATTCTGAAAAGTAACACGAAAACAATACAAGAATGGAGAAAGTGAAAATGAACAAAGTGATTTTAATGGGAAGATTGACGAAGTTCCCGGAAGTGAAATATCTGCAAAATGAGAATCACACAGCGATGGCGAGATACACGCTTGCGGTTGACCGCAGATATGGAAAAGAAAAGGAAACGGATTTTATTTCCTGTGTAACCTTTGGCAAGAATGCGGAGTTTGCAGAGAAGTATCTGCATAAAGGATTGAAGATTGCAGTAAGCGGGCGTATTCAGACTGGGAGTTATACAGACAGTGATGGTAACAGAATTTACACCATGAACGTGGTGGTGGAGGAACATTATTTTGCAGAGGGCAGAAAACTGCCGGAGACAGATGAGAAAGAAAAAGCAGATACAGATGGTTTTATGGAAGTTCCGGAAGGGGAAGAGTTGCCGTTCGACTAGGTAAGACTCTGCGGCTGAAAGCCAAAGAGCGCACTTATATACTTTACCAAGTATGTGCGTTCTCTGAAGAGAATTCTTCCGACAGAGTCCGTAAGAATCATGCGGATGATATCCGAAGAAGGGTTTCCCTTCCGGCATATATGCCTATCCCAGTAAAGCGAATGGAAAATTGTGAAAGGAGAGATTTGATTATGGCAAAGAAAATAGTAGAAGCGAGAGGTCCATACTTTGAAGAATTTCAGCAGGATACGAAAGAAGCGTTTGTGAAAGAGCGAAAGGAACTTCAAGGGCTGGAAGCAGAGCTAAAGGAAATCGAGTTGGAGATTGCTCAGCAACAACATCGGAAACATCGGGCTGAGAATGCTTTAAATTACAGGAGAAAAAGGAACAGGAGTGACAAAGCGAGAAATCACAGGCTGATACATAAGGGCATTGCGGTTGAATGTGTTTGCAAAGATTCGGAGTTTTTAACCGAAGCAGAATTTTATCAGTTGGCGGAGGAGATTTTTTCGGAAAAATCGCTGAAGTGCAAGATTGCGGACATGGTGGCAGAACGGAAAAAAGAGAAAGAAGAGGAGAAGCGTCTCTTAGAGGAAGCGGAGGCTTTGGTAAAAAAGGAAGGGGTGTAAATGGCATTATATCACTTCAATTTGAGACAGATCAGCAGGAATAAAGGACAATCTGCCATAGCAAGCGCTGCATATCGTTCCGGAGAAAAACTGTATAGCACCTATTACGGAGAACCCAGCGATTATACAAGGAAGGGCGGTGTGGTTTTGGCAGAAATTCATCTTCCGGAACATGCGCCTGCATGTTATTCTGACCGTCAGACGCTTTGGAATGCGGTGGAGTGGGGAGAGAAGAATAAAGGGGCGCAGCTGGCACACAGTTTCGAAATTACTTTTATGAATGAATTTTCCATGGAAGAGAATATCGAGCTGGGGCGAAGATTTGTGGAAGAACAGCTGGTGGCAAGAGGCATGATTGCCGATTTCTGTGTCCATAATCCGAAGAAGAAAGAAGGGGAAGAGCCGAATCCACATATGCACATCATGGTTCCCATCCGTCCGCTGAATCCGGACGGGACGTGGGGCGTGAAGCAGAAAAAAGAACCGGTACTGGATGAGAACGGAGAGCCGATTTTAGGGAAGCGTGGAAAACCAAAGATGCGGGCTGTTCCCACAACGGACTGGAGCAGTAAGGAAACACTCCTTGCCATGCGGAAAGCATGGGCAGATATGAATAACGAGTTGTTTGCACAGAAGGGACTTTCTGCTCGGATTTCAGAAGAATCATATGAGGCGAGGGGGATCGATCGGATTCCAATGGTACATGAGGGACCGAATATTCGAGCAATGGAAGAAAAAGGCATTCATACAGTCTTGGGGGATTTGAATCGAATGATACGTTGGGCAAACAGATTGCTGGAAAGAACAAAAGGCTATTTGGATTGGCTTTTTGGATTAAAGGAGAAGTTGAAGTTTGATCAGTCTTTGCTAAAGGAATCCATGTATGAACCGAATCTTGCTGGCTATCTGCAACAGTATTGTGATTATCGAAATGTAAATGCAGAGAAATTTCAGTACGGAACGGAAAAGGCGAAAAGATTTAATCTGAAGGAATTTGCCGATGCAATCTGTTTTCTGCAGACACAGAAACTGGAAACACCGGACGATCTTCAAAAGAAAATCGAAGCTCTGTCAGAAGAACTTCAGGAGGTCAGAAACGAACTGAAAAGTACGCGGGCATCCGTCAAAGAAGCAGAAGGGTATCTCAAAGATTATCAGACATACAAGACGTTGGAGCCTGTTTTTGAGGAGTTGAATAAGAAATGGTTTGGAAAAAAGAAGTATCAGGAAAGCCATGCTAAGGAACTGCGACAGTTTTATGCAGTTCGTCGTAAATTAAAAGAGTCTTTGGAGAAAACAGATACAAGTGCTTTTAATCCGAAAAATTGGGAAAAGCTGGCAGAAAAATATAGAGAACAGGA
Organism: uncultured Lachnospiraceae bacterium; assembly: GCA_900551895.1. Lineage (GTDB taxonomy): Bacteria > Bacillota > Clostridia > Lachnospirales > Lachnospiraceae > Faecalimonas. Next base: position 42,166 of record URXX01000001.1, read on the forward strand.
AGAACTATTTTCTGATCGAAAGAAGATGTTGGAAGAGGAATTGAAGCCTTTGGAGAAGATTCGGAAATGCGTAGATTATGTATCAAGTTATCACATCATAAAAGAAATAGAAACACCAGAGCCGGAGTTGAAGCAACAAGAAGAAAAATGGCAGGTGAAAGAGCAAGATCAACTTGATAAGAAGAAAAAGAAGAAACATGAGATGGAGATTTAACAGGAGGAGACAGATGAAGCAATATACAAAGGAACAGATAGACAGAGCAAATGAGACGGAACTTGTGCCGTTTCTGATGAGTTTGGGAGAACGGTTTAAAAAGAGTGGGAAAGAATTTCGATGGACAACACATGACAGCGTAACGATAAACAGAAATCAATGGTTTCGATTCAGTAATAATACAGGCGGTGGACCGGTGGATTTTCTCATGGAGTTTTATGGGAAATCCTTTCCGGAAGCGGTGGAGATGCTGCTGGGAGAATCGGGAGAAAACACATCAAGGACTTCCGGCAAGTGGGAGGAAGGCAGTCATATTGCCTACCCCCTCCCCAAGCCGGAACTGAAACTGCCGGAAAGAAATGAGGATTGCAAAAGAGTAAGAGAATATCTGATAGATAAGAGAAAGTTATCGGAAGAGATTGTTGACTGTATGATTGCAGAGGGCAAAATCTATGAGAGTAGAGATTATCATAACGTAGTTTTTATTGGACATGACAAGGAAGGAAACGTAAGGAATGCCAGCGTGCGAGGGACGGAAGGAAACTACCGGGGAGAGGTATCAGGTTCTGAGAAAGCGTTTGGATTTGGACATCACGGTACAGATGAAACTTTATTTGTATTTGAAGCGCCGATTGATTTACTTTCTTTTCTGACCGCCTTACCGAAAAACTGGAAACGACATAATTACATTTCATTAGGCGGTGTCAGCGGAAAGGCGCTCGTGCAGTTTCTGACAGATTATAAAGAAGTTCGGAAGGTCTATCTTTGTTTGGATAATGATGAAGCAGGAAACGGAGCTTGTGAAAAACTGATGGCTCTTGTTCCAGAAAAAGTTCATGTCATTCGGTTGAAACCGAAAAAGAAGGATTGGAACAAATGTCTGGTGGAAGGATTGAATCTGAAAGAGATGGCAGAGCAGATTGTTCTCAGAAATACAGAAGAACCATTGGTTCCGGTAATGAAGATGTCAGATATCGAGGAAAAGGTCGTGCAATGGTTGTGGTACTCTTTTATTCCTTTTGGAAAAGTGACTCTCATTCAGGGGAATCCGGGGAAGGGAAAAACATGGCTTGCGATGGCGCTGGCTGCTTATTGCACCAACAGAAAGGAACTTCCAAACGCACTTCCGATAGAACCTTTCAATGTGTTTTATCAGACGGCGGAGGATGGTGTGGGAGATACTATCAAACCAAGACTGGCAAAATGTGGGGCGGATATGACAAGGGTACGGTTTATCAATGAGGAAGAAAAACAACTCTCCATGACAGATGAACGGATTGAAAAGGCAATCCGGCAGAATCATGTAAGGTTGATGATCATGGATCCGATTCAGGCATATCTGGGAGCCAATGTGGATATGAATCGAGCAAATGAGATACGTCCGCTGTTTCGGAATCTCAGTAATATCGCAGAGAGGACGGGCTGTGCCATTGTCTTGATTGGGCATTTGAACAAGGCATCAGGCAGTCAAAGTGATTATAGGACATTGGGGTCGGTAGATATTGCGGCGGCAGTAAGAAGCATTCTGTTTGTGGAAAAGGTGGAGAAAGAAAAAAATCAAGATATCCGAGTAGTGTATCAGCAGAAGGATTCCCTTGCAAAGAAAGAAAATCCGGTGGCTTTTTCACTAAGTGAAGAGGGATTAACATGGCTTGGCGAATATGATATTTCCATCGAAGATCTGCTTGCAGGAAATACTGGAACGAAGAAAGAAACCAAACTGGAGAAAGCACAGAAGCTGATTCTGGATTTGCTGAACAAACGGAAAGTGATGTGTTTGGAAGAACTGGAATCAGAACTTCGTGCTTATGGAATTTCAGCAAGAACCGGAAGAGATGCGAGGAAACAGTTGGAAGACGGGTTGATTTATGATTGGTGCCAGAGCCGGAAGACGATAGCTTTGAAAGAATAAAAAGGATGACATTGGCAAAGAAGTACATTGGCATTGGCAGCTCTTATAGAGCCCTTTGCCAGCCGCCAATGTCAAAGTGATTTGGAATAGATGAAGATAAATGATGACAGGAGGAATGGTGTATATGAAAAATGAAGTCCCGATTTGGGAGAAAAGTAATTTGACGATAGAAGAGGCAGCGGAATACAGTAATATTGGTCAAAACAGAATCAGTAATCTTTTGAAAGAACCAAGGTGTCCGTTTGTACTTTATGTAGGAACCAAAAAACTTGTAAAGAGAAAAGAATTTGAGAAATTTATTTCAGAGAGTGTGGAGATATAGAAATGTGGCAGAATTTGAAACTGAATATTCACAAAGATATCATGGTATGGTACAATATAAGTTACTGTATTAGGGCTTCTTGAGAAAGGAGCTAAAATATGGGGAAAGATTTAAAAGGCAAAGAGCTTGGTGTGGGTATAACTCAAGAAAAGACAGGGTTATATTCCGCAAGATATGTGGATCGGTTTGGCAAAAGGAAACATAAGCGGTTCAAGAAACTACAGGAGTGTAGAGCATGGCTTGCAGAGGCAGTTTACATAGATGAGCACAGCGATATTTCGATGCCCTCGGATATGTTGGTTGACAATTGGTTTGATTACTGGATTGGGATAAAAAAGAAAACAGTCCGCCCCAATACTGTTCGTAATTATACGGAAAGATATATAAGGAATATCAAACCTGTAATTGGAAACATGCCTCTGGCAGATGTAAAACCTCTTCATTGTCAAAAAATATTTTATGATATGGCAGATCAGGATTATCGTGTCTCTACGATATATCAGACAAGGATTACGCTATATAATATGCTTGAATATGCGAAAGAAAATGAAGTGTTATACAGTAATCCTTGTAAAAGGTCAGTAAAAAGCGATATGGGAAAGCCGTCTGAGAAGAAGGTTGCTTTAACAAAAGACATACAGAAAATATTTTTAAAATATGTAGAAGGACAGAGCTATGAAAATCAGTATCGATTTATTTTACAAACCGGATTGAGGACAGGCGAACTGATAGGATTGAAGTGGGAAGATGTTGATTTTAAAGCCAGAACAATCCAGATTCGCAGAAGTATGGAATATCGTTATAGTGCAAAGGAGTGGCGTGTTGGAGAGCCGAAGAGTAAATCTGGCTATCGTACAGTACCTTTGACAAAAGAAGCGGTTGCCATACTGAAAAAACAAAAAGATAAAAATCAAAGGATTTCAGAAATTCCAGAAGAGTGGAAAGAATTTGTGTTCTTATGCAGAAAAGGGACTCCGGTCAAGAATAGCACATATGATTCTTCGTTGTTTAAAATATGTGATAAGGCACAAATTCCGAGATTCTCCATGCACATCTTAAGACATACATTTGCAACTAGATGTATTGAAGCGGGAATGAAGCCAAAAACACTTCAGATGTTATTAGGGCATTCGAATATTGGAATTACAATGAATTTGTATGTTCATACTACCGAAGAAGAAAAGAAAAAAGAAATCGACCTGGTAGCAGAAGCGCTTATGGCAATGTGATGGCCCACTAAATGGCCCACCTATAAAAGTAAGTGTTCTGAAAACCCTTGAAATCAAAGGATTTATAGGAGGAAATAGAAAAAATGAAATTAGGTATCGTGGGATTACCAAATGTGGGAAAAAGTACATTATTTAATTCCCTCACAAAAGCAGGAGCAGAATCAGCAAACTATCCGTTCTGTACAATTGATCCAAATGTCGGCGTTGTAACCGTACCGGATAAACGATTAGATGTTTTGGGAGAAATGTACCATACGAAAAAAATTGTTCCTGCTGCTATCGAGTTCGTAGATATTGCGGGACTTGTAAAAGGTGCGTCAAAAGGAGAAGGACTCGGTAATCAGTTTTTGGCAAATATCCGTGAAGTAGATGCGATTGTACACGTTGTACGGTGTTTTGAGGATAGCAATATTGTCCATGTGGACGGAAGTATTGCACCTCTTCGTGATATCGAAACAATTAATTTGGAATTGATTTTCTCTGATATTGAAATTTTGGAAAGAAGAATTGCGAAAGCAGTGAAAGTGGCAAGAAACGATAAGACTGTCGCAAAAGAGTTGGCGCTTTTAGAACGATTGAAAGCGTATTTGGAAGACGGAAACATGGCACGCAGTTTTGAAACGGAAGATGATGACGAATTAGAATGGCTTGAAAGTTATAATCTTCTCACATATAAACCAGTTATTTTTGCCGCAAATGTGTCTGAAGATGATTTGGCAAATGACGCTGCGGACAATGAGGGAGTATGTGCAGTCCGTGAATATGCAAAGAAAGAAAACTGTGAAGTGTTTGTTGTGTGCGCACAGATTGAGCAGGAAATTGCAGAGTTAGATGATGATGAAAAGAAGATGTTCTTAGAAGATTTAGGCTTAGAAGAATCAGGATTGGAAAAATTAATCCGTGCAAGTTACAGTCTTCTCGGTTTAATCAGTTATTTAACGGCGGGAGAACCTGAAGTTCGAGCATGGACAATTAAAAAAGGAACAAAAGCGCCGCAGGCAGCGGGAAAAATTCACACTGACTTTGAACGTGGATTTATCCGTGCAGAGATTGTAAGTTATGATGACTTAATGGAATGCGGAACATACACTGCTGCAAAAGAAAAAGGTCTTGTTCGTTTAGAGGGGAAAGAATACGTTGTAAAAGACGGAGATATTATTTTATTTAGATTTAATGTATAAAAGATAAGTGGGGGAAAGAGTATGAATAAGATGATTAATTTCCCTAATTTACATATTCATTGGGGAAATGTAGGGCGAAAAGTGGAGTTGTTTGGTGTAGAAACAACATATTTTGGAATTCTGCTCGGAGTGGCAATTTTGATTGGAATAGTCCTTACGATGTGGCTTGCCCACAGAAGCGGACAAGAAGCGGAAGAGTATTTAAACCTTTCTGTATTCGTTGTCATTGCCGGTATAATCGGAGCGAGATTGTATTATGTGCTTTTTGGCTTTGAACAGTTTAAGGGGCATTGGACAAAAATATTTAATCTCCGTTCGGGAGGTTTGGCGTTTTACGGTGCGTTGATAGCGGGAGTGATTGCAGTATTTGTCTACTGTAAAAGACAGGGACTTATTGTTTGGAAAGTGTTGGATACAATCGTTCCGGCTCTACTTATCGGACAAATTTTAGGAAAACTGGGGAATTTCTTTAACAGGGAGGCTTTCGGAGAATATACGGACGGTCTTTTTGCCATGCAACTGCCGATTGATTCGGTCAGAGCGGTGGATGTGACGGAGAAAATGCGTCAGAATGTAGAAAAAATAGACGGTGTTAATATGATTCAAGTTAGCCCGTCATTTCTATATGAAATTATACTCTGTCTGCTTATTTTGATCGGACTCCTTATTTATAGAAGATTTGAGGTGTACAAAGGGGAAATTTTCCTTCTATACATTATCAGTTACGGTGCAGGCAGGTTTTTCATTGAAATGGGAAGAGTGGACAAATTGAGAACGCTTATTTTTAAACTGCCGGTATCTCAGGTAGTGGCTGTTGTATCGGTTATTATAGCGATGATACTCCTTGCTGTTACTTATAAATCGGGGAATGGACAGGGAAGAGGATTTTTCCGAACGAAATCTAAAAAGAAAAAAATGAAATTAAAATTTTCAAAATAAACAAAAGTCCGGTGATTATTGATTGTTTTCTAAAAGGAACAAATAATCACTAGACTTTTATTTTTTATGGGCTTATAATATAAATATATGTGAAAATTTAACATAAAAATTTGAAGGAGGACAAACCAATGGGAAGAAAAATGAAAACCATGGACGGTAATCATGCAGCAGCACACGCTTCGTATGCTTTTACTGACGTTGCCGCTATTTACCCAATTACACCTTCATCCGTTATGGCGGAAGCTACAGATGAATGGGCTACTCAAGGTAGAACAAATATTTTTGGACAGACAGTTCAAGTTACAGAAATGCAATCAGAAGCAGGTGCTGCAGGTACTGTACACGGTTCTTTAGCAGCGGGTGCTTTGACAACAACATACACAGCATCTCAGGGATTATTACTTATGATTCCTAACTTATACAAAATCGCAGGAGAGCAGTTACCGGGTGTATTTAATGTGTCCGCTCGTGCTTTGGCAAGCCATGCATTATCTATTTTCGGCGATCACTCAGACGTTTACGCTTGTCGTCAGACAGGTTGTGCAATGCTTTGTGAATCAAGTGTGCAGGAAGTTATGGACTTAACACCGGTTGCACATCTTTCAGCAATCAAAGGAAAAATTCCGTTTATCAACTTCTTTGACGGTTTCAGAACATCTCATGAAATTCAGAAAATTGAAACATGGGATTATGAAGATTTAAAAGATATGGCAGATATGGATGCGATTGATGCATTTAGAAAACATGCGTTAAATCCAAACCACCCATGTCAGAGAGGTTCGGCACAGAACCCTGATATCTTCTTCCAAGCAAGGGAAGCATGTAATCCATACTACGATGCAATGCCTGCAATCGTACAGGAATATATGGATAAAGTAAATGCGAAAATCGGAACAAACTATAAATTATTCAACTACTACGGTGCAGAAGATGCAGAACATATTATTGTTGCTATGGGTTCTGTATGTGATACAATCGATGAAACAATTGATTATTTAATGGCAGCAGGACGCAAAGTTGGTGTTGTTAAAGTTCGTCTTTACAGACCATTCTGTGCGGAAGCGTTAGTAAATGCAATTCCTGATTCTGTAAAACAGATTACAGTTCTTGACAGAACAAAAGAACCGGGTGCATTAGGCGAACCATTATACTTAGACGTTGTAGCAGCATTAAAAGGAACAAAATTTGATGCAGTGCCTGTATTTACAGGACGTTACGGTTTAGGTTCTAAAGATACAACACCTGCTCAGATCGTTGCGGTATATGATAATACTGAAAAACAGAAATTTACAATCGGTATCGTAGATGATGTGACAAACTTATCATTGGAAGTTGGAGCGCCATTAGTTACAACTCCTGACGGAACAATCAACTGTAAATTCTGGGGACTTGGTTCTGACGGTACTGTTGGTGCAAATAAAAACTCTATTAAGATTATCGGTGATAACACAGATATGTATGCGCAGGCATACTTTGATTACGACTCTAAGAAATCAGGCGGTGTAACAATGTCACACCTTCGTTTTGGTAAGAGCCCAATTAAATCAACATATTTAATCAAACAGGCTAACTTTGTTGCCTGCCACAACCCGTCTTATATTAATAAATATAACATGGTTCAGGAATTGGTTGACGGCGGTACATTCTTATTGAACTGCCCGTGGGATATGGAAGATTTGGAAAAACATTTACCGGGACAGGTAAAAGCGTTTATCGCAAATCACAATATCAAATTCTATGTAATTGACGGTATTAAGATCGGTAAAGAAATCGGACTTGGCGGACGTATCAATACAGTTCTTCAGTCAGCATTCTTTAAACTTGCAAATATTATTCCGGAAGACCACGCTATCGAATTAATGAAAGCGGCAGCAAAAGCATCTTACGGTAAAAAAGGTGACAAGATTGTTCAGATGAACTACGATGCTATCGATGCAGGTGCAAAACAGGTAGTGGAAATCGAAGTTCCTGAATCTTGGAAAAATGCGGAAGATGAAGGTTTATTCACACCTGAAGTAAAAGGCGGAAAACCGGAAGTAGTAGATTTCGTTAAAAATATTCAGGCAAAAGTAAATGCACAGGAAGGAAATACACTTCCGGTATCTGCATTCACAGAATATGTTGACGGTTCTACACCATCAGGCACAGCAGCATACGAAAAACGTGGTATTGCAGTAGATATTCCTGTATGGAAATCTGAAAACTGTATCCAGTGTAACCGTTGTGCATATGTATGTCCTCACGCAGTTATCCGTCCGGTAGCGTTGACAGAGGAAGAAGCGGCAAATGCACCGGAAGGACTTGAAACAATCGATATGATTGGTATGCCTGGATTGAAATTCACAATGACTGTATCTGCTTATGACTGTACAGGTTGTGGTTCATGTGCTAACGTATGTCCTGGTAAGAAGGGTGAAAAAGCACTTGTAATGGAAAATATGGAAGCAAATGCAGGAAAACAGGACTTCTTTGATTATGGAAGAGAAATCCCTGTAAAACCTGAAGTGGTTGCTAAATTTAAAGAAACTACAGTAAAAGGAAGCCAGTTCAAACAGCCATTACTTGAGTTCTCAGGCGCTTGTGCAGGTTGTGGAGAAACTCCATACGCAAAATTAGTTACACAGTTATTTGGTGACAGAATGTACATTGCAAATGCAACAGGTTGTTCTTCAATCTGGGGTAACTCTTCACCATCTACACCATATACAGTAAACGAAAAAGGACAAGGTCCTGCATGGTCTAACTCATTATTTGAAGACAATGCCGAGTTCGGTTACGGTATGTTATTAGCACAGAAAGCATTAAGAAACGGCTTAAAAGCAAAAGTAGAAAAATTAATCGAAGGTTCAGAAAATGAAGCAGTTGTTACAGCAGGAAAAGAATGGTTAGATACATTTAACTGTGGAGCAACAAACGGAACAGCAACAGATAACTTAGTTACTGCGTTAGAAAACTGTGACTGCGGATGCGAATTAAGAGCAGATATCTTAAACAATAAAGATTTCTTAGCGAAAAAATCACAGTGGATCTTCGGTGGAGACGGTTGGGCTTATGATATCGGATTTGGCGGTGTTGACCATGTATTAGCATCAGGTCAGGACATCAACATTATGGTATTCGATACAGAAGTTTACTCTAATACAGGTGGACAGTCTTCTAAATCAACACCTACAGGTGCAATCGCTCAGTTTGCAGCAGCAGGTAAAGAAGTGAAGAAGAAAGATATGGCAAGTATCGCTATGAGTTACGGTTATGTATATGTAGCACAGATTGCTATGGGTGCTGACTTTAACCAGACAGTAAAAGCAATCGCAGAAGCTGAAGCATATCCGGGACCATCATTAATTATTGCTTACGCTCCATGTATCAACCACGGTATTAAGAAAGGTATGAACAAAGCGCAGACAGAAGAAGAATTAGCAGTAAAATCAGGATATTGGCACAACTTCCGCTTCAATCCGGCAGCAGAAGGAAATAAATTTACTCTTGACAGTAAAGAGCCAACTGAAAGTTACAGAGAATTCTTGGACGGCGAAGTTCGTTACAACGCTTTGGCAAGAATGAATCCGGAAAGAGCAGAAGAATTATTTGCTCAATCAGAAAAAGCGGCAAAAGAAAGATACGCTTATCTGAACAAATTAATTGCTCTTTATGGAAATGAAGAATAGAATAAAATAGTAAGACAGCACGGTTGATTTTGACCGTGCTGTTTTTGAAATATGAAAATTTTATGAAAGAAAAGTGAAAAAACATTTTACAATCTACAAAAAGTATGATACAATCAAAGGCAATTGAATAACTGAAAGATAGAGGTGCATCTTTTAAGAGTATCGTTTAGTTTAAGTGGGACAGACTTCTGAGCGGGAAAGGGAAAGATGCCGAAGAATAGATTCTTTGTCCGAGAATTTATTCTGGGACGTTGTATAAGATGCAACGTACTGTCACAGAAGTGTGGAGCGCTATCATAGATTAGAATATATCAATATGTCGTATATTTCATTGTATACATAACCATAGACGTTCCCCCAAGAAGTCTATGGTTTTTTTCATTCTAAGAAGTGAGCAGTATGTTTCAGTCATTCAAAATAAAAAGAATGAAGAGAGGGTTTATGATGAGAAAAGATTCAAGAAGAAAATTACTTGCTGTTGTGAGCATGGTTTTATTGTGTGTAATGATGTGTTCCATGACAGTATTTGCGGCGGAGGAACCGCCAAAACCGGAATTGTATGCGACATTTTGGGCGTTAGTTCCGCCGGTTGTAGCGATTGCGTTGGCATTAATTACGAAAGAAGTTTATAGTTCACTGTTTGTCGGTATTTTAGTAGGAGCGTTGTTCTACTCAGGATTTTCTTTTGAGGGAACGGTTACGCATATTTTTCAGGGCGGAATTATAAGTGTACTTTCAGATAGTTACAATGTAGGAATTTTAGTATTCCTTGTTATTTTGGGAGCGATGGTATCACTGATGAACAGAGCAGGCGGTTCGGCAGCATTCGGACGCTGGGCAGGAGAACACATTAAGACGAGAGTGGGGGCTCAGTTGGCAACAGTTGTTCTCGGTGTATTGATTTTTATTGATGATTATTTTAACTGTCTGACAGTAGGAAGCGTTATGCGTCCGGTGACGGATAAACACAATGTATCCCGTGCAAAACTTGCATATTTAATCGATTCGACAGCAGCGCCGGTTTGTATTATCGCACCGATTTCCTCATGGGCAGCGGCTGTTACAGGTTTCGTAAAAGGAGAAGACGGATTTTCTATTTTTATTCAGGCAATTCCGTATAACTTTTATGCTTTACTTACAATCGTAATGATGATTGGAATTGTAATAATGAAAGTAGATTACGGTCCGATGAAAATTCATGAGGACAATGCGAAAAAAGGCGATATTTACACAACGCCTGACAGACCATATGAAAATGCGTCAACAGAAGTTGTAAATCATAACGGAAAAGTAATCGACTTAGTTATTCCGATTATTTCACTTATCGTATGTTGTGTAATCGGCATGATTTATACAGGTGGATTTTTCAGCGGAACAGATTTTGTAACAGCATTTTCACAGAGCGATGCTTCAGTAGGTCTTGTACTTGGAAGTTTCTTCGGATTAGTGATTACAATTGTGTTATATATGATTCGTAAAGTGTTAAGTTTTTCGGATTGTATGTCATGTATTCCGGAAGGATTTAAAGCAATGGTTCCTGCAATTATGATTTTAACATTCGCATGGACATTGAAAGCAATGACAGACAGTTTGGGAGCGGCAGTATATGTAGAAGGTTTGGTAAAAAGTTCGGCGGGAAGTTTGATGAATTTCTTACCTGCAATCATCTTCCTAATTGGTTGTTTGTTGGCGTTTGCTACAGGTACTTCATGGGGAACGTTTGGTATTTTAATTCCGATTGTTGTGCAGGCATTTGCAAATGATCCTAAATTAATGATTATCTCTATTTCCGCTTGTATGGCAGGTGCGGTTTGCGGAGATCACTGCTCACCGATTTCCGATACGACTATCATGGCGTCGGCAGGAGCGCAAAGTAACCATGTAAACCATGTGTCTACACAGTTGCCGTATGCGATGACAGTGGCTGCAGTGAGTTTTGTGACTTACATTGTTGCCGGCTTTGTACAATCGGCATGGATTTCATTACCGTTTGGTATTGTGCTGATGCTGGCAGTGTTGGTTGTGATTAAGAAAAGAACAAAAAGTGCGTAAACTATAAGGAGGCAGGCTCTATGCTGATTTTACATTGTATAAAAGAGAAACTGTATGAACAGATGAAGGAGGATAAATATTTCGGAAAAATATTATTGGAAAATCATCCGTTTATTCACTGTTCTTCTATCGAATATTTTTGGCGTGTTTCACCTCATTTTGACAATGAAAAAGAAAAATTGCTGTTGCTTGTAATTGATACGGATAATCTTGATGCACCTGTAAAATGGGAAGATTTAGAAGGCTGTGGGAGAAAATATCCTCATATTTACGGAATGATTAAAGCGGAAGCGATTAAAAATGTTCTTCCATATTTAAAGCGGGAGGACGGTACGTGGATAAAGAATGAAGAATTAAAACATATTGCGGATAAGTAAAAAAGCGTGGTATAATAAATATATGGTCAAAATGACAGGGACGGTGAAAACCGTCCCTTAAAATAAGGAGGTTGTGACATGAAAGTTACAGAAAGAATCGCAAAATTGCGTGCATTGATGGAAGAAAAAAGCATTGATATGTACATTGTTCCGTCAGCAGATAATCATCAGAGTGAATATGTTGGAGAACATTTCAAGGCAAGAGAATTTATCACAGGATTTACAGGTTCTGCAGGTACTGCGGTAATTACAAAGACAGAAGCGGGACTTTGGACAGACGGAAGATATTTTCTTCAGGCAGAACAGCAGTTGGAAGGTTCAGGGGTAGACCTTTACCGTATGGGAAATCCGGGAGTTCCTACAGTTCTTGAATTTATAGCAGATAAATTAGAAGAAAACGGTACATTAGGTTTTGACGGACGTCTTGTTGCAGTTGACGAAGGAAAAGAATATGCAAATGCCGCATCAAAGAAAGGCGGAAATGTCAACTATGCTTATGATTTAGTGGATGAAGTGTGGGAAGACCGTCCGGCATTATCTACAGAAAAAGCGTTTGCATTAGACGAAAAACTTGTTGGAGAAAGTACAGAGTCTAAATTGGCACGCATCAGAAAAGTGATGGAGGAAGTCGGAGCAAACGTTCATGTGATTACATCTTTGGACGATGTTGCATGGACATTAAATATCAGAGGAAATGATGTTGCATACTCTCCATTATTGTTAAGTTATCTTGTTATCACAATGAATCAGGTTGATTTATATGTAGATGAAACAAAATTAAATGATGAAATCAAAGCAAACTTTGACAAAGTAAATGTTGTTCTTCACCCATACAATGACATTTACGAAGCAATGAAAGTATACGGAGCGGACGATACATTACTTATCGACCCTGACAGATTAAACTATGCGCTTTACTACAATATCGGAGAAAATGTTCACACAGTAGAAAGACAGAATCCTACTGTATTGATGAAAGCGATGAAAAATGAAGTGGAACTTGCCAACACAAGAAATGCACACATCAAGGACGGTGTTGCCATGACAAAATTTATGAAATGGGTAAAAGAAAATGTTGGTAAGATGACAATCACTGAGATGAGCGCTTCTGAAAAATTGGAACAGTTCCGTGCAGAACAGGAAGGTTTCTTATGGCCAAGTTTTGAGCCAATCTGCGGATACGGAGAACATGCTGCTATCGTACACTACACATCTACACCGGAAACAGATGTAGAACTAAAAGAGGGGGCATTGTTCTTAACAGATACAGGCGGAAACTATTATGAAGGTTCTACAGATATTACAAGAACATTTGCATTGGGCGAAGTAAGCGATATTGAAAAATTACACTTTACAACAGTTGCAAAAAGTATGTTGAATCTTGCAAATGCAAAATTTATGTACGGAGCAATGGGTGTAAACTTAGATATTCTTGCCAGAAAACCGTTTTGGGATATGAACCTGAACTTTAATCACGGAACAGGACACGGAGTAGGATATTTATTAAATATCCACGAAGGTCCTTCAGGAATCAGATGGCAGTACAGACCAAGCGAAACAACACCTTTTGAAGAAGGTATGGTTGTTACAGATGAACCGGGTATCTATATTGCAGGTTCTCACGGAATCCGTACGGAAAATGAATTGATTGTCCGCAAAGGGGAGGCAAACGAATATGGTCAGTTCATGTATTTTGAAACAATGACATTCGTACCAATCGACTTAGACGCAATCAATCCGGATATTATGTCAGCAGAAGATAAGAAAATGTTGAATGATTATCATAAACAGGTATTTGAAAAAATCTCTCCATACTTAAATGAAGAAGAAACAGAATGGTTGAGAAAATATACAAGAGAAATCTAAATATGATGAAGCAGAAAGCGGGAATCCGATAGGGGTTTCCGTTTTCTTTTTGCAAACTATTTTGCCGAACTTCTTTTTTTGTGGAAAAGGTGTTATAATAAACTAAATTGGCAAAAATGTAAAAAGATGAAAAGAAAAATAGGAGAGAATAAATATATGAAGTTACAGGAATTAACAGCATATGAATTACTTCAGAAACATCATCTGAAGGATTTACAGTCAGACGGCTATATATTGAAACATAAAAAGAGCGGGGCGAAAATCGTTCTCCTTTCAAATAATGACGAGAATAAGGTGTTTTCTATCGGATTTCGTACACCGCCAAAAGACAGCACAGGTTTACCGCATATTTTGGAACATTCTGTTTTGTGCGGTTCAAAACGATTTCCGTCAAAAGACCCATTTGTTGAACTGGTAAAGGGCTCTTTGAATACATTTCTAAATGCGATGACTTATCCGGATAAAACGGTATATCCGATTGCAAGCTGCAATGATAAAGATTTTCAGAACTTGATGCACGTTTATATGGATGCTGTGTTCTATCCGAATATTTATGAGCATGACGAGATTTTCCGTCAGGAGGGTTGGAGTTACAAACTGGACAGTGCAGACAGCAAATTAGCATATAACGGCGTTGTGTACAATGAAATGAAAGGCGCGTTTTCTTCACCGGAGGGAGTTTTGGACAGAGTTGTTTTAAATTCACTGTTTCCGGATACTTCTTACAGAAATGAATCGGGCGGAGATCCGGAAGTCATTCCGGAATTAACGTATGAGCAGTTTTTGGATTTCCACAGAACATATTATCATCCTGCAAACAGTTACATTTATCTGTATGGGGATATGGATATGGCGGAAAAACTGGAGTGGCTTGATAAAGAATATTTGAGCCAATTTGATGCGATAGAAATTGACTCGGAAATTAAAAAACAGGAAGCATTTACAGAGCGAAAAGAAGTGGAAATTGCCTACTCGATTTCAAGCAATGAGTCTGAGGAGGATAATACGTACTTGTCTTACAATAAAGTTATCGGGACAAGTTTGGACAGAAATTTATATTTGGCGTTTGAAATATTGGACTATGCACTTCTTTCCGCACCGGGAGCGCCACTGAAGAAAGCCCTTGTAGATGCAGGAATCGGAAGAGATATTATGGGTTCTTATGATAACGGAATTTATCAGCCGGTATTTTCGATTGTGGCAAAAAATGCAAATGTTGAACAGAAAGAAGCGTTTATTTCTGTTATCGAAAATACATTGAAATCTATCGTGGAAAACGGTATGGATAAGAAGGCAATCGAGGCGGGCATTAATTACCATGAGTTCCGTTATCGTGAGGCTGACTTTGGCAATTTCCCGAAAGGACTTATGTACGGATTGCAGATTTTCGACAGTTGGTTATACGATGATGAGAAACCATTTATCCATTTAGATGCAATCGAAACATTTACTTTCCTGAAAGAACAGGTAAATACAAATTATTTCGAGGAATTAATTCAGAAATATCTGCTGGATAATACACACGCATCAATCGTAGTTGTAAAAGCAGAAAAAGGACGTACGGCAAGATTAGAAAAAGAATTGGACGAAAAATTGCAGGCATACAAAGCAAGTCTGTCCAAAGAAGAAGTGGACAGACTTGTGGAGAGAACGGCCCAGTTGATTGCATATCAGGAGGAGCCGTCCACAGAGGAAGAATTGAAAACAATTCCGGTGCTTGAGAGAGAAGATATTTCAAGAGAGATTGCGCCAATTTATAATGAAGAAAAATATTTTGACGATACATTGATGATTTACCATAATATTGAAACAAACGGAATCGGATATGTGGATTTACTGTTTGATTTATCGTCAGTTTCGGCAGAAATGTTACCTTATGTGGGAATCTTACAGTCTGTCTTGGGGATTATTGATACGGAAAATTATGAGTATGGGGAATTGTTTAATGAAATTAACGTCCATACAGGCGGAATCGGTACTTCTTTGGAAATGTATCCTGATGTGACAAAAGCGAAAGAAAAAGAGTTTAAAGCAACGTTCGAGATGAAGTCAAAAGCGTTATACGATAAACTTCCGGTTGCTTTTACCATGATGAAAGAAATTTTGGCGCATTCTAAACTGGACGATGAAAAACGTTTGAAAGAAATTTTGGATATGGCAAAATCAAGATTACAGATGCGTTTCCAGTCTGCAGGGCATTTAACTTCCGCACTCCGCGCAATGTCTTACGCTTCGCCTTTGGCAAAATTTAAAGATATTACAAATGGAATTGGGTTCTATCAGACGGTAAATGATATTTGCGAACATTTCGAGGAGAAAAAGGAAGAACTAATTGAAAACCTGCAAAAATTATGTAAAATGCTTTTCAGAGCCGACAACATGATGATTAGTTATACGGCGTCAGAAGAGGGACTTGCAAATATGGATAAACTCATCGCAGAGTTGAAAGCGGATTTATATAAGGAAAATGTGGAAAATGTTCCGTGCGTATTGCACTGTGAGAAGAAAAACGAAGGGTTTAAAACTTCCTCAAAAGTACAGTATGTGGCAAGAGCAGGAAACTTTATCGATCGGGGCGTAGAATATACAGGTGCGCTTCAGATTTTAAAAGTCATTTTAAGTTATGATTATTTATGGCAGAATGTTAGGGTAAAAGGCGGGGCATATGGCTGCATGAGCAGTTTTAACCGCTTAGGAGACGGATATTTTGTATCTTACCGTGACCCGAATTTAGAAAAAACAAATGAAATTTATGAGGGAATTACAGATTATCTTCGCACCTTTGACGTGTCAGACAGAGATATGACAAAATATATTATCGGAACAATCAGCAACATCGACCAGCCGATGAATCCGGTGGCAAAAGGTGACCGTTCATTAAATCTTTATATGAATCATGTTTCTAAAGAAATGATAGAAAAAGAGAGAGAACAGATATTGGATGCAACGCAGGAAGATATTCGCAAACTTGCCGATATAGTTGAGGCGGTATTAAAGGCAAATCAACTCTGTGTAATCGGTGGAGAAGAAAAGATTGAGGAACAAAAAGCGTTGTTTGATGAGATAAAAGACTTATTTTAACAGTACAAAAAAGAGAGGTAAGCATGAAAGCAGATTATAAATCAGGTTTTGTAACTTTAATCGGAAGACCAAATGTAGGAAAATCAACATTGATGAATTATTTGATTGGGCAGAAAATAGCAATTACATCAAATAAGCCACAGACAACAAGAAACAGAATTCAGACCGTGCTGACAACGGAGCAAGGGCAGGTTGTATTTGTAGATACGCCGGGGATTCATAAGGCGAAAAATAAACTGGGAGAATACATGGTAAATGTGGCGGAACGCACATTAAATGAGGTGGACGTTGTACTTTGGCTCGTAGAGCCGTCCACATTTATCGGAGCAGGGGAAAAACATATCGCAGAGCAGTTAAAACGGGTAAAAACTCCTGTTATTCTCGTTATCAATAAAGTGGATATGGTGAAAAAGGACGAAGTATTTGCTTTTATTGACGCATATCAGAAAATTTACAATTTTGCGGCAATCGTTCCGGTTTCCGCAAAAAGCG
Organism: uncultured Lachnospiraceae bacterium; assembly: GCA_900551895.1. Lineage (GTDB taxonomy): Bacteria > Bacillota > Clostridia > Lachnospirales > Lachnospiraceae > Faecalimonas. The sequence continues at coordinate 59,499 of URXX01000001.1, forward strand.
GGGAAAATACAGATGAATTGTTGAAAGTTTTATTCCAATATCTTCCTTACGGACCACAGTTTTACGATGAAGATACGGTGACAGACCAGCCGCAAAGACAGATTGTTGCGGAAATTATCCGTGAAAAAGCATTACACGCATTAAACGAAGAAATTCCTCACGGAATTGTGGTTTCCATTGAGAAAATGCAGTTTAAGAGAAAAATTGTGGAAATTGAGGCGACAATTATTTGCGAGAGAGATTCCCACAAAGGAATTATCATTGGAAAACAGGGAAGTATGTTGAAGAAAATCGGAACAAACGCCCGCTATGAAATCGAAAAAATGCTGGAAATGCAGGTAAATCTAAAATTATGGGTAAAAGTAAAAAAAGACTGGAGAGACAGTGATTTTCTCATCAAAAACTTTGGTTACACAAAAGACGAATAAGATTTTGGAAATGCTGGAAGTTTTTTGCTGGTATAGAGCAGACGTAATCGGAGAACCTAAAAGTAAAGGAACAGAAGAAGAGGTGATTCGATGGAACTTTCAGCGTGGGATAAATTTTCCAAGACGGGAAAAATCGAGGATTATTTAGAGTACTGCGGGAGCAGAATGGAAAAGACAGGGGAATACAATCGTGAATCAGCCGGTGATAGTGACAGGTATTGTGCTGTCAGTGACTCCGATAGGGGAGTACGATAAGAGAGTTGTAATTCTGACAAAGGAAAAGGGAAGGATTTCAGCATTTGCCAAAGGGGCAAGAAGACCGAACAGCCAGTTTGGAGGTGCTGTAAGTCCTTTTTGCTTTGGAGAGTTTACGCTGTATGAAGGAAGAAGTTCTTATAATATTATGCAGGTTCATATTTCCAATTATTTTCAGGAATTGAAAAATGATATGGAGGCTACATATTACGGGTTCTATTTTATGGAGTTTGCGGAATATTATACAAGAGAGCAAAACGATGAAACGGAAATGCTCAAATTGTTATATCAGACGTTTCGGGCGTTGACGAAAAAAAATATTCCAAATGAATTGATACGCTGTATTTATGAACTGAAAGCAGTATATATTAACGGGGAAGGTCCTCAGGTATTCCAGTGTGTAAAATGCGGAAACGGGGAAGCGCCGTTTATATTCAGCGTAAGACAGGGCGGCATTATTTGCAAAAATTGTATAAAAGAAGTAAACGATGCAGTGGAAATAGATACATCCACACTGTACGCCATGCAATACATTGCAGGATCGTCTATTGAAAAATTATATACTTTTACGGTGTCGGAAAGCGTATTGAAAAAATTGAAAAAAATTGTATCGGAATACCTTTCCTTTTATGTGGATAAAACTTTTAAATCTTTGGAAATATTGGAAATCTGTCTAAAGTAAACATTTACAATCTTATAGAAAAATTGTATAATAAATAACACTTTATAGAATATATAAATTACATAAAAAGACATTTGTTACGGAAAAATCATATATCTGTAATTGAAAAAATAAAATGCGAAGGAGAGAGAAAGCGAATGGAAAAGACAATGGAAAAAATTGTAGCAGTAGCAAAATCAAGAGGATTTGTATATCCGGGCTCAGAAATTTACGGAGGACTTGCAAACACTTGGGACTACGGTAATCTCGGTGTAGAATTGAAAAACAACGTAAAAAGAGCGTGGTGGAAAAAATTCATTCAGGAAAATCCATACAACGTAGGTGTTGACTGCGCTATCTTAATGAACCCACAGACATGGGTTGCATCAGGACATTTAGGCGGATTTAGCGATCCTTTAATGGACTGTAAAGAATGTAAAGAAAGATTTCGTGCCGATAAATTAATCGAAGATTTTGCGGCAGAAAACGGAATTGAATTGACAGAAAGCGTAGACGCGTGGTCAAAAGAGCAGATGGAAGCATGGATTGCAGAACATAACGTACCATGCCCAACTTGTAAAAAACATAATTTCACAGAAATCCGTCAGTTCAACTTAATGTTCAAAACATTTCAGGGTGTTACAGAAGATGCAAAAAATACAGTATACTTACGTCCGGAAACAGCACAGGGGATTTTTGTAAACTTCAAAAACGTACAGCGTACATCAAGAAAGAAAATTCCGTTCGGAATCGGACAGATTGGTAAATCATTCCGTAACGAAATTACACCGGGTAACTTTACTTTCAGAACAAGAGAATTTGAACAGATGGAATTAGAATTTTTCTGTGAACCGGGAACAGACCTTGAATGGTTTGCATATTGGAAACAATTCTGTTTAGATTGGTTATATTCACTTGGATTAAAGGAAGACGAAGTACGTGCAAGAGATCACTCTCCGGAAGAACTTTGCTTCTACAGTAAAGCGACAACAGACGTAGAGTTCTTATTCCCATTCGGCTGGGGAGAATTATGGGGAATTGCCGACAGAACAGATTACGATTTATCTCAGCATCAGGAAGTATCTAAACAGGATATGACATATTTTGATGATGAAAAGAAAGAAAAATATATCCCATACGTTATCGAACCTTCTTTGGGAGCGGACCGCATGGTATTGGCATTCCTTTGCAGCGCTTATGATGAAGAGGAATTAGAGGGCGGAGATGTGCGTACCGTAATGCACTTCCATCCGGCGTTAGCACCAATCAAAATCGGTGTATTGCCACTTTCCAAAAAATTAAATGAAGGTGCAGAAAAAGTATTCGCCGAATTATCAAAAACATATAACTGTGAATTTGATGACAGAGGAAACATCGGAAAACGTTATCGCCGTCAGGATGAAATCGGAACACCGTTCTGCGTAACTTATGACTTTGAGTCTGAGGAAGACGGAGCAGTTACAGTTCGTGACCGTGATACAATGGAACAGGAAAGAGTGAAAATTGAAGATTTGAAAGTGTATTTCGAGAAGAAGTTTGAGTTTTAGTCTGAATAAAATAATCATTTGGGGACGTAGTCAAATTGAAAATGACTACGTCCCCAAATGAGAAATACTATGTCCCTTTTTACAGAATACCCTGTCCCCAAATGGAATAATAAAAGGGAAGGTGAAGTATGCCACGTCAGCGAAGAAGAAAAAGCGCTACAGGATTTTGTCATGTGATAGCAAAAGGAATAAATAGAGAAAGAATTTTTAACCAAACGCGTGAAAAACTTTATTTCAAAAGAATTTTACGAGAATATCTTAAAGAAGATGAAGTGGAGGTTTACGCGTATTGTATAATGTCTAACCATGTACATCTAATTATCAAATCAGAATTGGCAGTTCTAGCCATATTCATGGCCAAATGTCTGGCAAAATACGCAGAATATTATAATTATAAACATAGTAGAAATGGACACGTTTTCCAAAATCGATTCAAAAGTGAATGTATAGAAACTGAACGATATTTTTGGAATTGTGTACGTTATATTCATTTAAATCCGATGAAGTGTAATAATGAAAATAGTTATCTACAATATAAATATAGTAGTATTAGTGAATACAAAATGTTAAAAAACGATTTGCTTCATGAAAATGCATTAACTATATTTCAAAGTAAATTTGAAGAGTGGGAGGATGTTGTGAATTTTCATAACAAAAAGCAGTATGTAGTTATCGATGATATAATAGAAGATATAGATTTACAAAGGCAGGAAATTGCTTTAAATATTTTGGAACAAATGAAAATAGAAAAGAATTTATCCAAAATAGAGGAAATAGTGGAGGAAAAAACATTGCGTGAAGAATATAAGAAAAGGTTAATTGACAAGATGAAGATTTCTTTAGCAAAGAGTGAAAAACTATATTTGTTTGTAAAGAAAAAGATTATTGGTAAGTAATAGTAAAAAGGGACAGGGTGTTCTGTAAAAAGGGACAGTGTGTTTTGTATTTTGGGACGTAGTAAAATGTAAAAAAACTACGTCCCAAACACTCAAGACAATGCCTGTGAAATACCTTTTACAGAAGAAACATACTCCATAGGAGACATCCCCGTTGCCTTTTTAAATTGTTTTGAAAAATATTGAAGGGAACTGAAAGAGAGGTAATGGGCGACTTCCGTACAGTTCATTTTCTCACTGCGGAGAAGTTCTTTTGCGTACTCTATTTTCAGTTCGTGAAAGTATGCCATAGGGCTACAATTGTATTTGGCAGTAAATATGGTATGCAGGGCGGAACGGCTTACAGAAAATGTTTCGCAAAGTGCGGAAATAGTCAGGGCATCACAAATGTGCCTTTTCATAAAGGCAGAAATTTCCTCCGGCAGATTATTTCTGACAGAAGAGCGGGCGCAGGATGCAGAGGCAGGATTTTCAAGGTGATTCCGTTTTAATGTAATTAAAAGCAATTCTAAATAAAGTGAAATCAATTGTTGTGAGCCGAAAGGTGCATTTTTAGAAAGTATTACCTGCTCCACGGAAGGAACGTGTAGTGGTGAAGAGAAAGCATTTTTTGCTTCCACAATCAGTTTAGAAATAAGTGTTCGTTCTTCCAAAGTGAGCGTGCAGTGGAAGTTGTGAAATGATTTTATGGCAGGAGCGTGGCAGTAAAAGGAAACGGCTACAAGATTAGGTGATTTTTTGCTGACGGACTGAATGGCGTGAAATTCATTTGGTTTATGAAAAATAATATCACCGGCAGTCAGTGTATACTGTCTGTCGTCAGCCTGCACAGACACTTTCCCTTTGTCCACATACAAAAATTCCCAGAAATCGTGGGATTCCCCGGAAAAAACAAAATCATTCATATATTCAAAATAATGAATGGTTACAATAGATTCAATTTGAAACGTTTTTTCTAATGTTGTGCTGATATAAGCCATTGTTTTCCTCCTACTCTGCGTAAGTTTTTATTATTTTAACAGAGAGAAAAAGATAAATAAAGATAAAATAACAAGTTTTCAGAATAAAATAACAAGCCAATCCGAAAAAGAAATCCTATAATAAAATTTATAAAACGAACAGGGAGGAAAAAGATGAGTAAAAGATTAAAAGTGGCGCTGGCAGGACTTGGCAGTAGAGGAAAAGATACATATGCGCCTACAGCGAAATTATTTCCGGATAAAATGGAGATTGTGGCGATTGCGGATATTGATCCGGCAAAAGTGGAAGAGGTGGCAAAAGAATATCATATACCGGAGGAGATGTGTTTTGCAAGCGCGGAAGAGTTGATTGCACAGGATAAATTAGCGGATATTATGTTTATCACAACACAGGATAAACAACATGTAGAGCAGGCAATTCCCGCACTGAAAAAAGGGTATCATTTATTATTAGAGAAACCGATTTCACCGAAACCGGAGGAATGCAGAGAGATTGTAAAGGTAGCAAAAGAATGTAACAGGAAAGTAATCGTATGTCACGTTCTCCGCTATACGCCGATTTATTCAAAGTTAAAAGATGTTTTGGATAGCGGGGTTATCGGTGACGTTGTTTCGGTAATGTCCATTGAAAATGTAGGATATTGGCATCAGGCACATAGTTTTGTTCGTGGAAACTGGAGAAATTCGGAGACGACAAGTCCGATGATTTTGCAGAAATGCTGTCACGATATGGATTTACTTCTCTGGCTTACTGGAAAAACATGCGAGTCGGTTTCTTCATTCGGTGATACATACCTATTTAAAGAAGAATGTGCGCCGGAGGGAACTGCGCTTCGTTGTATGGACGGATGTAAGGCGAAAGAGAACTGTCCATATGATGCGGAAAAGATTTATTTGGAACATCACCGCATCGGTGCAAAAACAGGATATAAAGAGTGGCCTTTAGATGTGCTTACTTTACATCCGAGTGTGGAAACCATTATGGAAGCAATAAAAACAGGTCCATATGGAAGATGTGTATACCATTGCGATAATAATGTAGTTGACCATCAGGTTGTCAATATGAAAATGACGGACGGTACAACAATCAGCCATACGATGTGCGGTTTTACTGCTACGGGAAGCCGTTATGCGAAATTTATGGGGACAAAAGGCGAAATTATTGCGGATATGACGGAAAATACGATTAAAATTACGGTGTTTGGACAGAAGGATACGGAAGTTATTGACATTTCCCAAATTGCTTCTGATTTCTCGGGACACGGCGGTGGAGATAATCGAATGGTTGAAGAATTTTTGGACATGCTCATAAATGAAACAGGACCTACAAAACGGACAACTTCCGTGGGAGAATCGGTGGAAAGTCACTACTGTGCACTGGCTGCCGAAGAGTCAAGACTAAACGGCGGAAAGGTGATTTCTTTAGACAAATATAGAAACGGGAAATAAATGGTTTTCTGTCGAAAAGACCTTGACGAACTTTGACAAACCGTATAAAATATATGTGCGATAGATTATCGTATTGCAATATGTTAATAATAAGAAGAAATCCTTTTTATTAAAAAATATTATGTAGGAGGTCGTAAAGACATGGCAAAATGGGTTTATATGTTCACCGAAGGTGACGCAACCATGAGAAACACACTTGGTGGTAAAGGTGCTAACCTTGCTGAAATGACAAAATTAGGTCTTCCGGTACCACAAGGTTTCACAATTACAACAGATGCTTGTACTCAGTATTATGAGGATGGAAGAAAAATTAACGATGAAATCATGGAACAGATCATGGAAGCAATCGTTAAAATGGAAGAAATTACAGGAAAGAAATTTGGAGATAAAGAAAATCCACTTCTTGTATCTGTTCGTTCAGGAGCAAGAGCATCTATGCCGGGTATGATGGATACTATCTTAAACCTCGGTTTAAACGAAGAAGTTGTAGAAACTTTAGCGAAAGCTTCTAACAATGCTCGTTGGGCTTGGGACTGCTACAGAAGATTTATCCAGATGTACTCTGACGTAGTTATGGAAGTAGGTAAAAAATACTTTGAAGAATTAATTGATAAGATGAAAGAAGACAGAGGGGTAACACAGGATGTTGACCTTACAGCAGAAGATCTTCACGAACTTGCAGAACAGTTCAAAGCTGAATATAAAGAAAAAATCGGTGAAGACTTCCCTTCTGATCCAAAAGAACAGTTAATGGGAGCTGTAAAAGCCGTATTCCGTTCTTGGGACAACCCACGTGCTAACGTTTACCGTCGTGACAACGATATCCCATATTCATGGGGAACTGCTGTTAACGTACAGATGATGGCATTTGGTAACATGGGAGACGACTGTGGTACAGGTGTTGCATTTACTCGTGACCCAGCTACAGGAAACAATGGTTTATTTGGAGAATTCCTTACAAACGCTCAGGGTGAAGACGTTGTTGCCGGTGTTCGTACACCTATGCACATTTCAGAAATGGAACAGAAATTCCCTGAAGCATTCGTACAGTTCAAAGAAGTATGCCAGACTCTTGAAAAACATTACAGAGATATGCAGGATATGGAGTTTACAGTAGAACATGGTAAACTTTATATGTTACAGACACGTAACGGTAAAAGAACAGCTCAGGCTGCTTTAAAAATCGCTTGTGATTTAGTTGACGAAGGAATGAGAACAGAAGAAGAAGCTGTTGCTATGATCGATCCTCGTAACTTAGATACATTACTTCACCCACAGTTTGATGCTGAAGCATTAAAGGCTGCTGCACCAATGGCAAAAGCACTTGGAGCATCTCCAGGAGCTGCTTGCGGTAAAATCGTATTTACAGCAGACGATGCTAAAGAATGGGCTGCAAGAGGAGAAAAAGTTGTTCTTGTACGTCTTGAAACATCACCGGAAGATATCGAAGGTATGAAAGCCGCTCAGGGTATCTTAACAGTACGTGGTGGTATGACATCTCACGCTGCCGTAGTTGCTCGTGGTATGGGTACTTGCTGTGTATCAGGTTGTGGTGATATCACAATGGACGAAGCAAATAAGAAATTTACATTAGCCGGAAAAGAATACCATGAAGGAGATGCTATCTCTCTTGACGGTTCAACAGGTAACATCTACGATGGAATTATCCCAACAGTAGACGCTACAATCGCCGGAGAATTCGGAAGAATCATGGGATGGGCTGACAAATACAGAACATTAAAAGTTAGAACAAATGCAGATACACCGGCAGATGCCAGAAAAGCACGTGAACTTGGTGCTGAAGGTATCGGTCTTTGCCGTACAGAGCATATGTTCTTTGAAGGAAACAGAATTGATGCTTTCCGTGAAATGATTTGTTCTGAAACATTAGAAGAAAGAGAAGCAGCTCTTGAAAAAATCCTTCCAGAGCAGCAGGGAGATTTCGAAGCTTTATATGAAGCATTAGAAGGACATCCAGTTACAATCCGTTTCTTAGATCCACCTCTTCATGAGTTCGTACCAACAACTGAAGAAGATATTAAGAAACTTGCAGATACTCAGGGTAAAACAGTTGAACAGATTAAAGCAATCATTGATTCTTTACATGAATTCAATCCAATGATGGGACACAGAGGACTTCGTCTTGCTGTAACTTATCCTGAAATTGCTAAAATGCAGACAAGAGCAGTTATCCGTGCTGCTATCAACGTTCAGAAAGCACACAGCGACTGGACAGTAAAACCGGAAATCATGATTCCATTATCATGTGATGCAAAAGAATTAAAATATGTTAAAGATATGGTAGTAGCAACAGCAGATGCTGAAATCGCTGCTGCAGGTGTTGAACTTGCATACGAAGTTGGTACTATGATTGAAATCCCAAGAGCAGCACTTACTGCTGATGAGATTGCAAAACAGGCAGACTTCTTCTGCTTCGGTACAAACGACTTAACACAGATGACATATGGTTTCTCTCGTGATGATGCTGGTAAGTTCTTAGATGCTTACTATGATGCAAAAATCTTCGAGAACGATCCATTTGCTAAATTAGACCAGATCGGTGTAGGTGCATTAATGGAAACTGCTATCAAATTAGGAAAACCAGTTAATCCAAACCTCCACGTAGGTATCTGTGGAGAACACGGTGGAGATCCAAGTTCTGTAGAATTCTGCCACAAAATTGGCTTAGACTATGTATCTTGTTCACCATTCCGTGTGCCAATCGCAAGATTAGCTGCTGCACAGGCTGCTATCAATAACAAGTAATATATTGTAAATTGCAAATATAAAACTCCTCGTGTTTCACTCAAAACACGGGGAGTTTTATCGTATAAGGAGAATATTATTTTTTCTTATTTGTTCTGCCAAGAAGATAATCAACAGACACATCATAATAATCTGCTAATTTTATAAAAACTTCAACGGGAATATTTACTTTACCCAATTCATATTTGGAATAGGTTGTCTGTTTTATATTAAGATAATCAGCCAGTTCCTGTTGTTTTTTATCGCTATCTTCCCTAAGATTTCTAATCCGTTCAAATATCATTAACACTTCTCCCTGTTTGTTTTCTTTAATTATAAAAAGTCTTGTCATGACTATTGAAAAATAGTCGTATTACGACTATAATTGAGATGAAGAATAAATTACATTTTGCAGAGGTGTGAAAAATGAGTACAAAAGATGTTTACCGAGAAGAAAAAAAGAGTAAAAAAGAAGAAACGTTGGAATTTGTTAAGGAAACAGGAAAGACAGTTATCATTACAGCATTAACTACTGCGGTATCCATAGGCGTGAGTATGCTTATGAATAAGGATAGGTAAAAAAGAAAAGAATGAGATGTGGACATGGAAATAAGTAAGACGGTAGCGTATAGAATTTATCAATTAAAAAAAGAAAAAAAGGCAATTCTGTTTAATTGTAATAGTAGAAAATATATGTTTTTAGAAGGATTGTCAGCAGAATTATTGGAATTATTATTAAAAGAGAATGCAGTAGAATTAGATAACTGGTTAAAAACAAATGAGTTGAAAACGGAAGATGTGGAAGAGTTTAAGAAGCAACTGGAAATATTTATTTCTGCAAATGTTGCTAGAAAACAGAATTTCTCAGGCGAGTCAATAGAAAATAAGAAACCGGAAGATAACGCCGTGTTAAGTCGATTTATTGAAGAATTACATAAGAATGGATTGTACCACAATTTCCATATAGACCTAACAAACAAATGCAATGAAAAATGTGTACATTGTTATCATCCATTTGAAACGTATCAGTATTCTAAGGAACTAAATACAGAAGAAGTAAAAGCGTTAGTTGATATGATTTATGATATGGGTGTATTTCATGTAATATTGAGTGGTGGAGAGGCTTTGTTACGGAGAGATATATTTGAGATATTGGAATATATTTCACAAAAGAAAATGTTAATAAGCCTGTTTACCAACGGAATGCTTCTTACGGAGGATGTGGTAAAACAACTTGGCGGTTATAGGATAAAAGAAGTAAGTATCAGTTTGTACAGTGATATAGAGAAAGAACATGACTTGATAACTACTGTGCAAGGTTCGTACAGTAGAACGATGAATGGAATTAAATTTTTAAAGAAATATCATATACCGTTTGAATTGAAATGTGTTGTTTTGAAACAGAATATAGGACGCATTGAAAAAATCCGTTCTTTTCTGGAAGAACTCAATGATGGAAAACCGTGTAAAATAGATTTTTCGTTATGTGGAAAAGTGGATGGTTGTTGCGATGTGTTTGCATATATGCCTGACGAAAAAGATGTTCAACAAGTATTCTTTTCAAATCCGCAAAGATACATAGGCAAAAAAGAACTATTAAGACGCTCGCCGGAGCAATCTCCGTGTGGTGCGGGGCGGTATGGGTTATATTGCAGTGCGGAAGGAAATATTTATCCTTGTGTCAGTTTTAGACTTCTTTTATGTCATTACACGGAGTTACCTTCCATAGCGGAAAATCCTGTATTGAAACAATGGTTGAACACAAAAATAAAGGATTTTTCAGAATGTTTTAAACATAGTTATTGTGAATATTGTACTGAGCAGTGTGCGGGTAATAATTTAATAGAAAACGGAGATTACCTGAATAGTAATATTCAACATTGTAATCATGCAAAATTAATAGAAAAATGGTTTGTAGAGCATGATGCGGAGGGAGGTGACATATATGGATAAGTTAAAAATTACAGTTGTATCTGAAGAAGCCATTATGGAAAGTATGGCAGGATGTGGCAAAAATCATCCGCAATTGTGTGGTGCTAAACAATGTTCATTTAATGGAACATCTCGTGAGGACTAAGCATATTTTCATTTATAAAAAATCAATTTACAAAAGGCTGGTGCATCAGTGATGCGTCAGTCTTTTTGTGTAAAATAAATTTAAAAGATAAGTTCAAAAGAATAATAATTTGATAATTAAATGCGAAAAATCTAAAATAAAAATGTGATAGATATTGGACTCAGATTATAATTGATGTTTTGAGTTTTCTTTAGGAAAGGTGATTAAATGTATATAGGAAAAAAAGAAATTTTATATGACAGCATAAGTGTTAGTGAGAAATATAAATCAGTTGCACTGGAAGATGAAAACGCGGCAGAAATATTAGCAAAACAGAAATTATATAATCAGGCAGCATATTTTTATATTCAGGCTATGGAAAAGCAGATAAAAGGAGTAATTGCAGAGAGAATTGATTTGACAAATGGCTATTTTGCTCAGGAAGTGAGTAAGACAATGGGACATTCGCTAGAAGACTCTGTTAAATTTTTAATTCAGATATTTCCATTACAGGATGAATTTGCAAGACAGCAGGTAGAGCAACAAATAGTAAAGCAGGTTTTAAATGATATAAATTTTCGGGGATTACATAATACTATCAGATACCCGATCTACAACTTTAAATATAAGAATTACTCGTACTTGAAAATAGGAAAAGAAGAAACGGATGATTTGCAGGCAATTTTGGGTAGATTAAAAAAATATTTAACTGAATTGCGGATTAGATAGTGAAAAATAACTAAAAAATATCACTAAAAACTGATTTTGTAGTATAATAAAAGAAAATCTAGGACAAGAAGGTGAAAGGATGAAGAGGAAAAAGAAGAGTCCATTATATAAAAGTTTTGGATATGCTTTTGAAGGAATTTTTACCGGAATAAAAAAGGAAAGAAACATGAAAATTCATTGTTTGGCAATGCTATGTGTTGTGGCGGCAGGATTTTTTATGAAAATTTCTGTGACAGAGTGGTGTATATGTCTGATTTTATTCGGACTCATTCTTTCATTGGAACTTGTCAATACGGCAGTTGAGGCGGTGGTGGATTTAGTTACGGAAGAAAAAAAGCCGCTTGCAAAAATTGCAAAAGATACGGCGGCGGGCGCTGTTCTGATTGCGGCGATTATGGCAGCAGGAGTAGGACTTATTATTTTTGTTCCGAAAATTTTGGCACTTATATAACAATGAGATTATAGTAGGAAGGAGTTTGCGTTATGGAAGGATTTGGAGAAAACATTAAAAAGTTATTATTGGCAGGTATCGGTGCGGTGGCAACAACAGCGGAAAAATCAAAAGAGTTGTTGGACGATATGGTTCAAAAAGGCGAACTGACGGTAGAGCAGGGAAAAGTGCTGAACGAAGAATTGAAACACAATATCAAAAAAACGGTTAAGGAAAATATAAATGTTTCCGTGAAACCAACATCTCCGGAGGAATTGGACGAACTTTTGGAGAAAATGACACCGGAACAGATAGCGGAGTTGAAAGAAAGATTGCAGTCTATGGAAAAAACGGAGAATGAACAGACAGAATAGGAAGATGTAAGATGAGCCGGCAGGAATATAAGGAAAGATTGAAAGAAATGACGGAGGTACTCCGAAAACATAATATTACAAGAGGAGTATCTCCCGAAAAATTACGCTTGATTTTGGAGGATCTTGGACCTACCTTTATTAAGTTGGGGCAAATTATGTCCATGCATTCTGATATTTTGCCGAAACGATATTGTGATGAACTGATGCGGCTTCGTTCGGAAGTTCCGCCAATGTTATTTTCCGATGTGGAGGAAGTACTGCAGGAGGCATACGGCTGTTCGTGGAGAGAAATTTTTGCAGATATTGATGAAATGCCACTTGGCTCAGCCTCTATTGCGCAGGTACACAAGGCAATACTAAAGAACGGTGAAGAAGTTGTAATGAAAATACAGCGAAAAGGGATTTATGACAAAATGTCGAGAGATATAGGACTTTTGCATCGCGCAGTAAAATTACTTCCGCCGGTCAGTTTAAAAGATATGGTTGATTTGGATATGGTTTTAGATGAACTGTGGTCTGTCACGAAAGAGGAAATGGATTTTCTTACAGAGGCGTCCAATTTGGAAGAATTTGCCCGAAGAAATAAAGAGATTGTTTTTGTCGGAGTTCCGAAATTATACCATGAATATACAAATCATTATGTTCTTGTTATGGAATATATTGACGGACATGCCATAGATGATAAAGAGAAACTTTTGAGTGACGGATATGACTTGGAAGAAGTCGGGATAAAATTGATTGACCATTATATGAAGCAGGTAATGGATGACGGATTTTTTCACGCAGATCCGCATCCGGGTAATGTGAAGATTCGGGACGGAAAAATTATATGGATTGATATGGGAATGATGGGACGTCTGACAGAGCGTGATCGGGAGTTAATCGGAAATGCAGTAGAAGGAATTGCGATAGGGGACATTGGCATGATTCAAAATGCCGTGCTGGCTCTCGGGGATTTTAAGGAAATGCCGGATCAGAGTTGTCTGTACGAGGGGATTAGTAATCTTCTTATACAGTATGGAAATGCAGAAATGGGGAATATTGATATTGCAAAAGTGACAATGAGCCTTATGGAAGTAATGAAAGAGAATAAAATTATTATGCCACACGGATTGACAATGCTTGCGAGAGGGCTGACACATATGGAGGGCGTCATTGCGGATATAGCACCGGACTTAAATATGGTGGAGATTGCTGCAAGGCATATGGCAGGGAAAATGCTGAAAGAAAAGGATTGGAAACAGGAGTTAAAAAATAGTGGGAAAACGATTTACCGTTCGTTTCATAAGGCGATAAATATTCCGTCTTTGATTTCTGATATTTTGCAGGGATATTTAAAAGGGCAGACGAAGATTAATTTGGACTTGCATGCTTCAACGGAACTGGAAAGACTTTTGAGAAGGCTAGTACGAAATGTAGTAATGGGGCTATGGGTTATGGCACTTTTGATTAGTTCCAGTATTATATGTACAACAGATATGAAACCGAAGATTTGGGGAATTCCGGCGTTGGGAGCGTTCGGTTACCTAATCGCATTTGCTATTGTAATGTATGTGTTTTTAAAACATATTTTTTCTAAAAAGTAGATAAGGAAAAAGATAATGTGGACATATAAGGAACTTACAAGGGAAGAGTTTGAAAAAACTAAGGATAAAGTTGAACAATTTATAAAAGAGTTTGGCGGTAAAGTGGTAGATATTCAGTTACCCTATGAACAAAAAAGTACATCATATTCCGGTAAATTTACAGTTGAACATACTTCATTGCGACCGATATATGAGTTGAATAAAGAATATTTTAGGGTAGATGAAATATGTTTTCGAAACAAGCCATTTATTGTAATAGAATTTGGCTCTTATGAGGAATTAATGAGTAATACAATGGAAGATGCAGGGGCTTTTCCATATGATTTATCTGAACGGGATATGAGAAATGAAGTTTTTGAAATTTTGTGGAATTAGTGAAAAAAGTATTTTAGAATTTTGAGGAAGTTATGATTTTATGGACGATTCAACATAGGCTTTCATATGAAAATATGAAAAAGACAGGTGTGTTGCGAGCGGATGAATTATATATTTGGGATAATTATTTGAAAAAGTCGTATTTATGGATGGCGGAACAAATGAAAAAACGCATAGGAAATGCTCCGGAGGGTGTTGCTTTTCCGGTATGGGCATGGTATCAGTGGGAGGGAAAAAGAAAAAGACCTGATATGAGAAAACATGGCTGTGGGTGGGGAGAAAAGGGAAGCCCGATTGTCCTGTTAACAGTAAATGTGCCAAATGATTGTGTATTACTTTCAGATTTCGATTATTGGCATTGTGTTTTGAATGACACGGACATTATATTTCCCTATAATGAAACAAAGGTTTACTCTGAGAATGAGAAACGAAAAAGTTGGGAAAATATATTTGATGTTAATTGTTCTTTTGACGGAGAGGTACATCATACTCTTTCGACGCAAGCAACGTTGTGGGAAATCAAAAGTGAATGGATAATAAAAGTAGAATATTTTATATCTCGATAACTTTTGGGTTGCTAAAAAATAACTTAAAAAAAGTACAAAAATACAAGTTCTCACTTGCAGAACTTGTATTTTTTATATCCATATTTATGATAAGGCGTTTCGTTTTACCTGCTCCAATGCTTTTTTAACCGCAGGAATAGAAAGAATAAGGATTGTGACTAACCCTTCCGCCAAAATAAAACCATAGTTATAAATAAACGGATAGAGAGCCGCTAAACTTTTTGGGAAGTTGTCAGGCATATAGTCCATCCAATATAAATATCCTCCGAGAACATGGAAAGCGCCTCGTCCGAGAATGGCAATGATATATCCTTTTATTAAGCCGTTCTT
This sequence comes from uncultured Lachnospiraceae bacterium, assembly GCA_900551895.1. Lineage (GTDB taxonomy): Bacteria > Bacillota > Clostridia > Lachnospirales > Lachnospiraceae > Faecalimonas. The sequence goes on from URXX01000001.1 coordinate 74,906, forward strand.
TTTGTGAGCAAAAAATCCGGCAAGACCAAGTGCGGCGAAAGCAAGAAGATAATCACAGCATACTTGGAAAAAGGAAAGGACGTAAGGTCCTTGTAAAAACTGCATAATACCATATACAAATCCGAGAAGAATGCCTGTTTTTGCTCCATACCAATAGCCGATTAGTACAATAAATAACATACTGCAGGCTGTTACCGAGCCTCCGAAAGGTAATTCAAACACTTTGATATAAGAAGTGACAAATCCAAGCGCAAGAGCCATTGCACAGAAAACCAATTGTTTTGTGCTGAATTTCTTTTTGTCTGAAGCCTTTCCGGCAAGAATGAGTGCTGCTATCAGAACAATGACAGCGGTAATGATAGTGACGGCATAACCTGTTGTAGTTAGGCCACCGTCCTGATTGACGAGTAACTGAAACATAAAAATTCCTCCTTTTTGACGGAGAACAAGAATAGGTAAAGAAGTCCCAAAAGATTCCTACGTTGGCATTATCCAAATCAGGTATAAGGGTCGAAGCATAATCTTCCTCTCAGCCTTTCGGCTCCCCTTCTTGTTCTTCTTAAATATTTTTCTGTTCAAATATAGCACGCAATTAGATTTGTGTCAATATTGAACAAGATGATTAAAAAGCAGAGCAGATATAAAAGTTTTTTGTACAACAGGTGTCTTGTCACTTGTAAAGTGTAGTGCTATAATAGGGGAAGTTTAACAAGGGAGAGGAAAAAATGGATATTATTGAAAAGATTAAAAAATTAAAAGAGGAAAAGAATGCAGTAATTTTGGCACACTATTATGTGTCTGATGAAGTGCAGGAAATAGCGGATTACATAGGGGACTCTTTTTATTTGAGTAAAGTTGCAGTAGGATTGAAAGAGCAGACGATTGTATTTTGCGGAGTTTCTTTTATGGGCGAGAGCGCGAAGATTTTAAATCCCGAAAAAACAGTTTTAATGCCGGATATGTCGGCAGACTGTGCAATGGCACATATGGCGGATGTAAAGACAATTCAGAAAATGCGTGATACATACGATGATTTGGCGGTTGTATGCTATATCAACTCAACAGGGGAATTAAAACAACATTCAGACGTCTGTGTGACATCAGCAAATGCAGTGCAAATCGTAAAGGCGCTGCCGAATAAATATATTTTCTTTATTCCGGACAGAAATTTAGCGAGATATGTGGCGAAGCAGGTTCCGGAAAAACAGTTTGTATTTAATGAGGGGTATTGTCCAATTCACGAGCAGATGCGTTTAGATGAAGTGAAAAAAGCAAAAGAAGAGCATCCGAATGCGGAAATCTTGACACATCCTGAATGCCCGAAGACAATTTGTGATTTATCAGATTATATTGGAAGTACGTCAGGAATTATTTCCTATGTCGGAAAAAGTGATTGTAAAGAATTTATTATCTGTACGGAAAATGGTGTCAGATATGAGTTGGAGAAACAAAATCCCGATAAGAAATTTTATTTTACAAAGACAGAGCCGATTTGCCATGATATGAAGTTGATTACATTGGAGAAAATTGCTCATGTTCTTGAAACAGGGGAAAATGAGGTGCAGGTAACGGATACGCTCAGAGAAGAGTCGAAAAAAGCATTGGAGAGAATGTTGGAACTTGCAAAATAGTGGGAGGAAAGAAAAATGGAACTGAATGCGGATACGGTCATCGTTGGTACAGGCGTTGCGGGATTATTTTCCGCTTTGAATTTATCAAGAGAAAAAAAGATTATTATGATTACGAAAGCGGATATGGAGAGTAACGACTCCTTTTTAGCACAGGGTGGTATATGTGTTATGCGAAATGAAGAGGATTATAATAGTTTTTTTGAGGACACCATGAAGGCGGGACATTATGAAAATCGAAAAGAGTCTGTGGAAATTATGATTCGCAATTCCCGAGATGTGATTGAAGATTTGGTCGGATACGGTGTGGAATTTGAAAAGCGGGACGGAGATTTTGCTTATACGCGGGAAGGGGCGCATTCCCGACCTCGTATTTTATATCATGCCGATGTTACAGGAAAAGAAATTACAAGTAAATTACTTGAACAGGTAAAAAAACTTGAAAATGTTACGATATATGAATACACAACAATGACGGATATTATAGAGAAGGACGGAAAGTGTATTGGAATAGAAGCGGAAAATGCAGAGGGACATTTGAGTATTTACGGAGAAAATACGATTTTGGCTACGGGAGGAATTGGTGGAAAATATAAACATTCTACAAACTATCCGCATTTAACCGGAGATGCCATTGATATTTCCAAAAAACACGGCGTTCGTTTGGAACATTTGGATTATGTGCAGATACATCCGACCACTTTGTATTCAAAAAAAGCGGGAAGAAGATTTCTCATTTCGGAGTCTGTTCGAGGAGAGGGCGCTGTTTTATATAATAAGAAGAGAGAGAGATTTGTGGATGAACTTCTTCCGCGTGATGTAGTGGCAAAAGCAATTCAGGAGCAGATGAAAGAAGACAAAACGGAGTATGTATGGCTTTCTATGGAACATATTCCGAAAGAAACCATTTTAAATCATTTTCCCAATATTTATCAAAAATGTTTAGAAGAGGGATATGACGTGACAAAAGAGTGTATTCCGGTTGTGCCGGCACAGCATTATTTTATGGGCGGCATTTGGGTGGACAGCGACAGTCGAACGTCCATGCCGAATTTATATGCGGTTGGAGAAACAAGTTGCAACGGCGTACACGGGAAAAATCGTTTGGCAAGCAATTCCTTGCTGGAGAGCGTTGTGTTTGCAAAAAGAGCGGTAAAGAAAATTGAGAGAGAATCAGTATAGAGGAGAGAAGAAAAATGAATACAATTACAATGAATTTACAGGCAGATAAATTAATTCGCGAGGCACTTTGTGAAGATATTTCAAGCGAGGATGTGACAACGAATTCCGTAATGAAAGAAGCGGTGACAGGAGAAGTTGATTTATTATGTAAGGAGGACGGTGTGATTGCCGGATTGAAAGTATTTGAGAGAGTGTTTCATTTATTAGATGAAAATGTAAAAGTGGAATTTTACTGTAAAGACGGAGATAAGGTAAAGAACGGACAGTTAATGGCAAAGGTGAAAGGAGATATCCGCGTACTTCTTTCGGGAGAGCGTGTGGCATTAAACTATTTGCAGAGAATGAGCGGTATTGCTACATATACAAATGCTGTGGCTGCACTTTTAGAAGGGACAAAAACAAAACTTCTCGATACAAGAAAGACAACACCGAATATGAGAATTTTTGAAAAATATGCGGTTCGCGTGGGAGGCGGATATAATCACCGTTATAATTTATCTGACGGAGTTCTCTTAAAAGATAATCATATCGGGGCAGCAGGCAGTGTGACAAAAGCCATTGAAATGGCAAAGGAATACGCTCCGTTTGTAAGAAAAATCGAAGTGGAAGTAGAAAATTTGGATATGGTAAAAGAAGCGGTGGAAGCGGGTGCAGATATTATTATGTTGGATAATATGACACCGAAGGAAATGCAGGAGGCAATTCAAATTATTGACGGAAGAGCGGAAACAGAATGTTCGGGAAATGTGACAAAAGAAAATATCGGTCGTGTAACTTCTTTGGGCGTAGATTATATTTCCAGCGGAGCGTTGACACATTCTGCACCGATTTTAGATATTTCCTTAAAAAACCTTCATGCAGTTTCTTAGTGAGGAGGACACAATGACGGGTTCAGAGAGAAGAGAAGATATTATCAGTCAGATACAGAACAGTACAACGGCAGTATCGGGCAAGAAACTTGCATCTGCATATGATGTGAGCCGTCAGGTAATTGTACAGGACATTGCGTTAATTCGTGCAATGGGATATGATATTATTTCCACGAACAGAGGGTATATTCTAAATGCTCCAAAATCAATCAGCAGAGTATTTAAAGTGCGTCATACAGATGAGCAGTTGGAAGAAGAATTGTGTGTGATTGTTGACAATGGCGGGTGCATGGATAATGTGATGATTAATCACAGAGTGTATGGGCATATGGAAGCAAATTTGCAGATTAATTCCAGAAGAAAAATAAAAGAATTTATAGACGATATTCATAGTGGAAAATCAAGTCCGCTGAAAAACATTACTTCCGGTTATCATTATCATAAAGTGAGTGCGGACAGCGTGGAAACATTAGATATGATCGAGGAAGAGTTGGAGAAAAAGGGATTTTTGATTCAGGCGGGATAGAATAATAAAAGGCGGAATTTTCCGCCTTCTATTAGTCTGTCTGCTATTCTATTGTAATGAGTTTCGGTTGTTCTGCAACCTGAGGAGTATCTTTTGGTACTTGTAAGCGAAGAATTCCGTCTTTGAAAGCGGCTTTAATATCTTCCTGCGTTACCTGTTCGCCTACATAGAAACTTCTATTGCAGCTTCCCGTATAACGTTCTTTGCGGATGCAGTTTCCTTTGGCATCTTTTTCTTCGTTTGTCTGATTTTTCTCAGCAGTAATTGTCAGATAACCGTTCTTCAAATCAGCCCGAATATCTTCTTTTGCAAATCCCGGCAGTTCCATTTCTATTAAATAATTTCCATCTTTTTCATGGATGTCAGTCTTCATAATTTGTGAAGAGGCATTCTCAAAAGGACGAGTAAAGAACGGGTCTTTAAACATTTCGTCAAATAAATCATAATTTCTGTTTGCTAATAACATAGGTCATACCTCCTTGATAAATACATTTGTTTTATTTGTTCTATATATTATATAACACTTAAAAGAAAGAATGTCAACACTATTTTTAAAAAAATTGAAAAAATGTAAGTTGACAAAAAACGGGGAGAGTATATAATTAAATACGAAGAAAGTTTTAAAAAGAACAATTCTAAAAGAAACTATTAAGGAGTGGAGGTTATGAACAATATAACGGATATACTTTTAATGATTCGCGGACTGGGGAAATTAAATGATAAATGTTTAGAAACTGTGAGAAAAGAATATGAACTTTCCCAAATGGAAGTCATTATCATGGGCTTTTTACATAATAATCCGGATAAAGATACGGTGGGAGATATTTCCTCATGGCGTATGCTTCCAAAGGGGAATGTATCACAGGGAGTGGAATCTCTTATTCAGAAAGGATTTTTGGAACGCTTTCCTGATAAGGAGGATAGGAGAAAAGTACATCTTTGCATTACAAATAAGGCTGACGAAATGGTTTGTGGAATTGACAGAGCGAGAGCAGAATATAATACACAAATTTTTGACGGACTTTCGGAAGAAGAAAAGAAAATATATTTTCAGATAAACGAAAAGATACTGGAAAATGTTTTTAAAGGTTTGGAAAGGGGAAAACAGGATGAAGGATAACAAGGATTTTTTAGGAACAGAGCCGGTCGGTAAGTTGCTAATGAAATTAGCACTTCCTACTGTGGCTGCACAGATTATTAATATGCTTTATAATATTGTAGACAGAATTTATATCGGGCATATTAAAGATGTAGGAGCATTGGCGCTGACCGGTGTGGGCGTATGTATGCCGTTAATTATGATTGTGGCAGCATTTGCGGCGTTAATCAGTAATGGCGGCGCTCCGAGGGCAACTATTTTTATGGGAAAAGGGGATAAAGAGTCGGCAGAAAAAACATTAGGCAACTGTTTTTCTTTGCAGATTGTTATTTCCCTTTTATTGACAACGATACTTCTCGTATTTAATAGGCAGTTTTTAATGGCATTTGGCGCAAGCAAAAACACAATCGAGTATGGTGTAAATTACATGAACATCTATGCCATTGGTACGATTTTCGTACAGTTGACATTGGGAATGAATGCCTTTATTACTGCACAGGGATTTGCAAAAACAGGAATGCTTTCCGTTTTAATCGGAGCAATTTCCAATATTATATTAGACCCGATTTTTATTTTCGGATTGGATTTAGGGGTTAGAGGAGCGGCTCTTGCCACTGTTCTTTCACAGGCATTATCTTGTATTTGGGTACTATGCTTTTTATTTGGAAAGAAAACAAATTTAAAAATAAAAAAATGTTACATGAAATGGGAAAAAAGAATTATTCTTCCAAGTTTAGCGCTCGGACTTTCCGTATTTATTATGCAGGCAAGTGAAAGCGTCATTTCCGTATGCTTCAATTCTTCTTTATTGAAATATGGCGGAGATATTGCCGTAGGAGCAATGACAATTTTAACAAGTGTAATGCAGTTTGCCATGCTTCCGCTACAGGGGCTTGGTCAGGGGGCGCAGCCGATTATCAGTTACAACTATGGTGCGAAAAATGTAAAACGTGTAAAATCGGCATATAAACTGTTGCTAAAAACAAGTCTTTCTTATGCGGTGTTATTATGGGGAATGATTATGCTGTTTCCGCAAATCTTTGCACAAATGTTTACGTCTGATAAGGCATTACTTGGATTTACAAGCACGGCGCTTCGTGTTTACATGGCAGCATTAGTTATCTTCGGTATTCAAATGGCGTGCCAGATGACATTTAACTCATTAGGAAATGCAAAGGCATCTATCGCTGTTGCGGTAATGAGAAAATTTGTTTTATTGATTCCGTTGATTTATATTATGCCTCACATTTATACGGCAGATAAAACGGTAGCGGTTTATATGGCTGAACCAATCGCCGATGTTTTGGCAGTGACATTTACCGTCATTTTATTTATCTTCCAATTTAAGAAAGCATTGAAAGAAATTTCATAAAGTGTCAAAAGAAAATTCCATTCATATATTACTAACGGAGGTGTGAGTAGTATGAGTGGAATTTTTTTTGCCTTTTTGGGAGGAATGGTTACATTATCCGTTACCACTTTGGGAGCGGCGGGTATATTTTTTGTAAAAAAGCAGATAAGTGAGAAATGGCAGAATGGATTTTTAGGATTTGCAGGAGGAGTGATGATTGCGGCATCCGTATGGTCACTGCTTCTTCCGGGGATTGATTTTGCGGAAGAAAACGGACAGATTGGCTGGCTTGTCATTACAGGCGGATTTCTGTTCGGTGTAATCATACTTTTACTGGCAGATTTTTTGTTGCAGAAATGGTATAAAAAACAGAGGGAAAAGCCGATTACATTAAAACAAAGTACGTCCATGCTTGTTTTGGCAATTACCGTTCACAATATTCCGGAGGGAATGTCGGTTGGGCTTGCATTTGCATTGGCAGGACAGAACAGGGAAGATATTGCGCTGATGTCAGGGGCGGTTGCATTGACAATAGGGATTGCCATTCAAAACTTTCCGGAGGGTACAGCAGTTGCCCTTCCGCTTATGAAGGAAGGTATGTCAAAGAAAAAAGCATTTATAATAGGAAGTATGACAGCAGTAGTTGAACCGATTTTTGCTGTTTTGGCAGCGATTTTTGCCGGTATGACACAGTCATCTATATCGGTATTTTTGGCGTTTGCGGCAGGCACAATGATTTACGTAGTTGTGGAGGAATTAATTCCTGAAGCACATATGGATGGAAACGGAGAGGAAGGCAAAGAGGGGACACTTGGATTTGTCGTAGGTTTTCTTGTAATGATGATATTAGATGTGGCATTGGGATAAAAAAGACTTTATAATATGGGTAAAGAAAAGTGAGGAAAGAAGGAAGTACAATGTTAGCATATGTATATGAAGATACGGGAAAATTTTGTATGGAGGAGAGGGAAAAACCAAAGTTGCTATATCCGACAGATGCGATTGTCCGCGTCACATTAGCAAGCATCTGTTCCAGTGATATTCATATTAAACACGGTGCTGTTCCAAGAGCAGTAAAAGGAATTACCGTAGGGCATGAAATGGTCGGCGTTGTGGAAGAAGTGGGAAGCGAAGTAGAAAACGTAAAAGTCGGCGACAGAGTAACGGTGAATGTGGAAACTTTTTGTGGAAAATGTTATTTCTGCGAGAAGGGATTTGTGAATAATTGTACGGATGAGCATGGAGGCTGGGCGTTAGGGTGTCGGATAGACGGCGGGCAGGCAGAATATGTTCGCGTGCCTTTTGCTGAACAGGGGTTAAATAAAATTCCAAGTTCGGTTACGGATGAGGAGGCGCTGTTTGTCGGTGATGTACTTGCAACGGGATATTGGGCGACAAGAATTTCGGAGATAGGGCAGGAGGACACGGTTGTGATTATCGGAGGCGGTCCTACAGGTATCTGTACATTACTTTGCGTAATGCTAAAAAATCCAAAGAGAATTATTTTATGTGAAACCGATGCGGAGAGAGTGGCGTTTATTAGGAAACATTATCCGCAGGTCTTGGTTGTCAATCCAAAGGAAACGGATGTAGAGGAATTTGTACGAAAAAACAGTGATCACAGAGGTGCGGACAGAGTGTTGGAAGTTGCAGGAAGTTCTTCGACATTTGAATTGGCATGGAAAATCGCAAGACCAAATGCGGTTGTGACAGTTGTTGCTCTTTATGAAGAAACTCAGTCGTTACCGCTTCCACAGATGTACGGGAAAAATTTGATTTTTAAAACGGGCGGGGTTGACGGCTGTGATTGTGATGCGATTTTGAGATTAATTGAGGAGAGAAAGATAGATACGACACCGTTAATTACACATACATTTCCGTTAAGTGAAATTGAAAAAGCATATGATTTATTTGAAAATAGAAAAGACGGGGTAATAAAAATAGCAATAAGACCGTAGAGATAAGTGGACTGTCGTAAAGATAGTCCATTTTTTTGTGCATTATTGATGAAATTTTAATACGGTTTTAATATTACAGCCCTGCATTATAATACTGATTTAAAATCTTTTATGCTATTATAATTCCTGCTAGAAAGGAAAGAAAAAGGAAGGGATAAGTATGGATTTATTAATGATTTTAATTCTGGCGATTTGTTTTGGCAGTATGAAATTACTGGTTGACTGGTGTGAAAAGCAGGTAGGAACTGCTGCGACAAGGGAGGAAGAAAAATGATACTATTGATTATTCTTATTTTATTGCTTGCCGGATATTTATTCTATGCGTTGATTTATCCGGAAAAACTATAAAAGATATAAATTTGGAGGAAAAAAGTCATGTTACAGATTGCACTGACGCTTGCTATATTTTTGGTGCTTGTCATTCCAATGGGAACTTATATGTACCATATAGCAACAAAGCAGAAAACATTTGCTGACCCGTTGTTTGACAGACTTGACGGGGGAATTTATAAAGTTCTGAGAATAAGCAGAGAGGGAATGAACTGGAAACAATATGCGTTACATTTATTAATGACAAACGCGATGATGGTACTTGTAGGATATATTATTTTAAGACTGCAGGGAGTTTTATTTGCAAACCCAAATGGAATAGATGCTATGGGACCAACACTTTCGTTTAATACAATCATCAGTTTTATGACAAATACAAATTTACAGCATTATGCGGGAGAATCGGGACTTTCTTATTTAAGTCAGATGATGGTTATTGTCTTTATGATGTTTGTATCGGCAGCCAGCGGTTATTCGGCTTGTATGGCGTTTTGTCGGGGACTTGCGGGAAAACAGAAAGATGTCGGTAACTTCTATGAAGATATGATTAGAGTTACAACTCGTATTTTAATTCCGGTATCCATTATTATAGGTATACTTTTGATTTGGCAGGGTGTTCCGCAGACTTTTGATGCAAATCAGACGGTGAGAACGATAGAAGGAAATTATCAGGATTTGGCAATGGGACCTGTGGCTGCCCTTGAGAGTATAAAACATCTTGGGACAAACGGCGGTGGATTTTTTGGAGCGAACTCTTCGACACCATTTGAAAATCCAACGATTATTTCAAATATGATTGAATTATTAAGTATGATGATTTTGCCGGGTGCCTGTGTTGTTACGTTTGGAAAAATGACTATGCAGAGAAGAAAAGAAGAGAAGAAAACAAAGAGAGTGCTTTTGGGCAATCAGGGAAGAACAATCTTCGCAGCGATGTCTATTCTGTTTTTAGTCGGACTTCTTCTTTGCTTTGAGGCAGAAAAATCCGGCAACCCGATTTTAGAGCAGGCGGGATTAAATCAAGACGTAGGAAATATGGAAGGAAAAGAAACAAGGTTTGGTATTGCACAATCAACCCTCTTTACGACAACAACTACGTCATTTACAACAGGTACGGTCAATAATATGCATGATTCGCTGACTCCGCTCGGAGGTCTTGTACCGATGCTGCATATGATGTTGAACTGTGTGTTCGGCGGTAAAGGTGTCGGGCTGATGAATATGATTATGTATGTAATTTTAGCGGTATTCCTTTGCGGTCTGATGATTGGTCGAACCCCTGAATACTTGGGTAAGAAAATCGAAGGAAAAGAAATGAAACTTGTGGCGCTTGTGTTGATTATTCATCCGCTTTTGATTTTAGGATTTTCAGCGCTGGCAGTTATGTTGGGAGCAGGAGTTGAAGGCATTACGAACGGAGGCTTTCACGGGTTATCCCAAGTTCTGTATGAATATGCATCGTCCGCAGCAAACAACGGTTCAGGATTTGAGGGATTGGCGGATAATACGGCATTTTGGAATATCACAACAGGATTGGCGATGTTCTTTGGCAGATATATTACAATGATTGCACAGTTAGCGATTGCAGGAAGCCTTCTTGCAAAACGCCGTGTGAATGAAACGGTAGGTACACTCCGCACGGATAATGTGATTTTTGTTGTGGTATTAGTTATAGTTGTTTATATTTTTGCCGCATTGACATTCTTCCCTGCACTCGCGCTCGGACCGATTGCGGAGCATTTATCATTATGGTTGTAATAGGAGTCAGAAAGGATTACGATGAAAATGAAAAATCAGGAGAAAAAAACAAAATTTATTACAAAGGATATTTTGAAAACATCAATTATTGGTGCTTTTCAAAAATTAAATCCGAAATATATGATGAAAAATCCGGTCATGTTTGTCGTTGAAGTGGGATTTGTCATTAGTATGATTATGACAATCTGTCCAACTATCTTTGGAGATGACAGCGAACTCCGTATTTACAACGGAATAGTAACCGTGATTTTGTTTGTCACTATTTTATTTGCAAACTTTGCCGAGTCTGTGGCTGAAGGAAGAGGAAAAGCACAGGCAGATTCACTGAAAAAGACAAAGAAAGATACAATGGCAACCCTGTTGTTGAAGGACGGAACAGAGAAAGTTGTAAATGCATCTGAATTGAAAAAAGGCGATATTATTATCGTGAGAACAAATGAAGTGATTGCAAATGACGGTGAAGTTATCGAAGGCGTTGCTTCCGTAGACGAGTCGGCGATTACAGGGGAATCAGCGCCGGTAACCCGTGAAGCGGGCGGAGATTTTTCTTCCGTAACGGGAGGAACGACAGTAGTCAGCGACTGGTTAAAAATCAGAATTACTTCTGAGCCGGGACAGTCTTTCCTTGACAAAATGATTTCCCTTGTAGAAGGAGCGTCCAGACAAAAAACACCGAATGAAATTGCGTTAAATACATTGCTTGTCAGTCTGACGATTATTTTCTTAATTGTTGTAGTGACACTATATTGTTTCTCTGACTATGCGGGAGCGAAAATTCCAATGGCGACAATGATTGCCCTCCTCGTATGTTTAATTCCGACAACAATCGGCGGACTTTTATCCGCAATCGGTATTGCCGGTATGGACCGTGTAACAAGATTTAATGTTATTGCCATGTCAGGAAAAGCTGTGGAAGCATGCGGTGATGTAGATACAATGATTTTGGATAAAACGGGAACAATTACTTACGGAAACCGTCTTGCAGCAGATTTCCGTGAAGTAAAAGGAAAAAGTAAAGAAGATTTAATTGATTACAGTGTAATGACTTCTTTATGTGACGCCACACCGGAAGGAAAATCTGTAGTGGAATTGGGAAAACGTCTTGGCACAAAGATTAAAGACGAAGTAAAAGACCAAATGGAATTTGTAGAGTTCACTGCACAGACAAAGATGAGTGGAGTAAACTTAAAGGACGGAACACGAATCCGAAAAGGTGCTTATGATGCTATCAAAAAATATGTACAGGAAAATAACGGTGAAATACCGGAAGATTTGGAAAGTATTGTAACGGAAATTTCCAGTTTGGGCGGAACACCTTTGGTAGTCTGCGTCGGAAATGTGATTTATGGCGTGATTTATTTGAAAGATACGGTAAAACCGGGACTTGTGGAACGATTTGAGCGTCTGCGTGAGATTGGTATTAAAACAATTATGTGTACAGGTGACAATCCTCTTACAGCGGCGACAATCGCAAAAGAGGCAGGTGTGGACGGCTTTATCGCAGAATGTAAACCGGAAGATAAAATTGATGCCATTAAAAAAGAACAGGCAGAAGGAAAAATCGTGGCGATGACCGGAGACGGAACAAATGATGCCCCTGCTCTTGCACAGGCGGACGTAGGACTTGCGATGAACAGCGGTACAACGGCGGCAAAAGAGGCGGCAAATATGGTAGACCTTGATTCTGACCCGACTAAGATTTTGGAAGTAGTGGAAATCGGAAAACAGCTTTTGATTACGAGGGGATCTTTGACAACGTTCAGTATCGCCAATGATGTGGCAAAATATTTTGCAATTATTCCGGCGATGTTTACACTTGTCATTCCTCAAATGGAAGTGTTGAATATTATGCACCTATCCACACCGTTCAGCGCGATATTATCTGCATTGATTTTTAATGCAATTATTATCCCGTGTTTAATCCCGATTGCAATGCGCGGTGTAAAATATAAACCGATGCGTTCCGAAAAAATGTTGATGAAAAACATGGGTATTTACGGATTGGGCGGAGTAATTGTTCCGTTTGTGGCAATTAAACTGATTGATATTTTGGTAACGCCTTTGCTGGCATTATTAGGATTATAATATGAGGTGAGAAAATGAAGAACTTTGGAAAATATGTGAAAAGAGCGGCAGTTATTACACTTGCACTGCTTGTTATATGCGGTATCGCCTATCCTCTTTTATTGACGGGGATCGGACAGGTTGTTTTTCCGAAACAGGCAAACGGAAGCATTGTAAAAGCAGAAGGAAAAGCGGTAGGCTCAGAGGTAGTCGGACAGAAATTTGAAGGAGATGAATATTTTCACGGAAGAATTTCAGCGGTAGATTATAATACATATACAAAAGAAGAAAAAGAAAACGGAGATTATGCGGGAGTTTCTTCGGGCAGTTATAACTATGGCGCTACAAACGAAGAGTTGGAAAAACGTGTAGAGCAGGATGTACAGGCATTTAAAGAACGTTATAAAAAAGCAACAGGAGAAGAATTTAAGGGAGAAATTCCGGCAGATATGCTGACAGCATCGGGATCGGGGTTAGATCCGCATATCAGTCCTGCATCAGCAAAAATACAGATTCCGATTGTGGCGGCAAACAGCGGTTTGTCTGAAACGGAAGTGGAAGAAATTGTGGAGAGAAATACAGAACACAAATTATTCGGTATTTTTGGTGAAGAAACTGTAAATGTTCTTCAATGTAATATTGAAATAGCAAAAGCAATGGGCGAATAAAAAGAGGGAGGCATAGCCTCCCTAAATGTATTTAGGAGAGAACTATGGGTGGAGAAAGAGCAAACCCTGAAGAGTTGTTGAAACGTATTCAGGCGGCAGAAAAACAAAAAGAAATTGAAAAAAAGGGAAAATTATGTATCTTTTTGGGATATGCGGCAGGAGTTGGGAAGACATGCGCTATGTTAGATGCGGCACATGAATTGCAAAAAGAAGGGGTAGATATTGTTGCGGGATATATCGAACCACACGCCCGTCCGGAAACAAGTGCGAGGGAGGAAGGATTAGAGAAGATTCCTCCTCTTATGGTGGAATATAAAGGAATAGAACTACGGGAACTGGATATTGACGGTGTGTTGAAAAGAAAGCCGCATACAGTTCTTATTGATGAACTCGCTCACACAAACGCAAAAGGAATGCGTCATCAAAAGCGGTATGAGGATATTGAAGAAATTTTAGATGCGGGAATTAATGTGTATACAACCGTAAACATTCAACATTTGGAAAGTCTTAACGATGTTGTGGAGAGCATTACAAAAATTCATGTAAAAGAAAGAATACCGGATTTTGTTTTTGACGAGGCGACACAGGTAAAATTAATAGATATTGAGCCGGACGAGCTGATAACCCGTTTGAAAGAAGGAAAAATTTATAAAACCGTGCAGGCGGAGAGAGCGCTGCAGAATTTTTTCGCAAAAGAAAAATTAATCGCTTTAAGGGAAATTGCGCTTCGCAGAATGGCGGATAAAGTAAATCGGTTAGGTTTACAGGAGCGTATTTTAAATGAAAATGCGGACGGAAGCGAGGGGTATCAGGGTGAACATATTATGACCTGTATTTCAACTGCTCCCTCCTGTGAGAAAGTTATCCGCAGCGCATCGAGAATGGCATATGCTTTCCATGCAAAATTCACCGCATTGTATGTGGAAACGCCGGAATTGCAAAATGCAGACAGTTCCGTAAAGAAAATAAGAGATAAAAACATCCATTTGGCGGAGGCGCTTGGTGCGCAGATTATTACTGTATTTGGTGAGGATGTGGCATTTCAGATTGCGGAGTATGCGAAAGTAAGCAGTGTGACAAAACTTGTTTTAGGACGGACAAACCATCGTATTTGGCTTGGACAGAAGAGAGGAACAATTACGGACAAAATAAGCGAATATATGCCTAAATTGGATATCTTTATTATTCCGGATACAGCAAAATACAAACAGAAAAAGCGGGAATTTTTCCCAATGCCGAAAAAGTCGGAGGGGCTGGCGGTTGATTTGTTAAAAGAGGCGGCTATGCTTGTTGCCGCAACGGGTATAGGGATTTTCTTTCAAAAGAAAGGGCTTATGGACGCAGATATTATTATGGTATATCTCATAGGTATACTTATTCTGTCGCTCTGTACGAAAAGGCGGTATATTGCGGTATCTTCATCGGTTATCAGTTTACTTTTGTTTGACTGGTTTTTTGTTCCGCCGTTTTACAGTTTCCATTTTTACAGTGGGAAATACAGCGCTACTTTTGCATTGATGCTATTGTTTGCCGTTATTATTTCTACGATTATTTCTAAAGAAAGACGGCAGGTAAGAGAAAGTGCAAAAATGGTGTACAGAACCCAACTTTTACTTGATAATAGCAGGAGAATGCGAAGGATTGAAACAGTGCGGGAACTTTTAATGGAATTAAGCCAAAAAGTATTAAAACTAATGAATCTTTCGGTGGTGTTTTATATCCGAAAAGGAGAAAAGACAACAGGGCCGTGGCTCTTTCCAAAGCCGGGTATGTCTAAAGCGGAATTAAAGAAAATGATGACGCCGAGGGAGCGGGCGGTCGTTGACTGGGTTATGGCAAATAAAAAGCGAGCAGGCTGCTGTACCCACACGCTTCCGGAAGCGGACGCCATGTACCTGCCAATTAAGACGGGGGATGAAATTTATGGTGTTATGGGGATTGTTTTGGAAGAAAAAAGAGAAATTCCTACGTTTGAATATGGACTTTTGACAGCCATGTTAAATGAAGCGGCGCTTGTATTTGCGCGAATTTATCTTGTCCAAAAGTAGAACTTGCAAGTCTGTTTAGATGTGTTTAAAATAGGAAAGAAGAGGGGGAATGTATGTGAAAGAGATAAAACACAGTTATATAGGAAGAGATGTTTTTTATTGTATTGTCAGTTTAGTTCTGTCTACGCTAATCGCATATATCTTTTCCATTTTGGGATTTACAGATGCAAACCTGATTATGATTTACATTTTGGGTGTTCTTATGGTTGCCCTGATGACAAGCGGGTATTATTGGGGACTTTGTGCAAGCGCTTTGAGCGTACTTACATTTAACTTCTTTTTTGCAGACCCGATATTTACATTTTCCGTATATAATCCGGATTATTTGATTACTTTTGTCGTTATGCTTGTCACGTCAATTACCTGTTCTATTTTAACAAAACGGGTGAAAAACTACGCACAGGAAAATGAGATGAAATCATATCGCTCGGAACTTTTGCTACAGGCGAGCAGAAGTTTACAAGAGGCATCGACTTCTCAAGAGATTATGCAGAAAACAGTTGAACAACTTGGACATTTATTAGAAAAAAATGTGTACTGTTATATGGGCGAGCCGTCAGGAAGTGAAATTCCTATTTCATATAAAAAAGATAATGCACCCGACCAACTGGGAAAGTCAGAAATGGCTATTGCAAAGTGGTGCTACCAAAATCGGGAGGATGCAGGATTTTCTACAAAAATTTTGCGTGATTCTGCTTATATGTTCCTCGCAGTGAAAAGTGAGGAAAAGGTATTTGCCGTTATTGCAGTAGATATGGAAAAAGAGAAAATCGGTACATTTGAAAGAGGAATTATGGGAACGATTATCCACGAGAGTGTTCTGGCTCTTGAAAAGGAGCAGTTAATTAAACAGAGAAGTGAATCGGAGGTGCGGTTGGAGAAAGAAAGACTGCGTGCCAATCTTCTTCGTTCTATTTCCCACGATTTGAGAAGCCCTCTCACAAGTATTTCCGGAAATGCGGAGAATTTATTGACAAATGAAGAAAAATTAAGCGGGGAAAAAAGACAAAAAATATATCACGATATTTATGACGATTCTATGTGGCTTATTAACCTTGTGGAAAATCTTCTTTCCGTTACGAGAATTGAAAATGGAACGATGGAGTTAAATATTCAGGGAGAAGTTGCCGAAGAGGTTATCGAAGAAGCGTTGAAACATGTGAACAGACGTGGAAAACAGCAGAAAATTACAGTGGACTGTGAGGAAATTCTGATTGCAAAAATGGATGTGAAATTAATTTTCCAAGTGCTGATTAATCTTGTGGATAACGCTGTTAAGTATACGCCGAAAGGGGCGGAAATTATTGTGGGAGCGAATAAAGAGGGCGATAAAGTCGCATTCTTCGTGAAAGATAACGGTCAGGGATTAACAGCAGAACAGAAAGAAAAAGTTTTTGATATGTATTACACAGTAAATAATACGGTGAGTGACAGCAGAAGGGGAATGGGACTTGGACTTCCCCTTTGTCAGGCGATTGTGCAGGCGCACGGAAGCAAATTGAAAATATATGATAATGTGCCAACCGGAACAGTATTTAAGTTTGCGTTGGAGCAGGAGGAGATAATGTTATGATGAAGGGAACAAAACCAACCGTTTTAGTTGTCGAAGATGACGAGCCGATCCGCAATTTAATTGTGACGACTTTGGAGATGGAAAAATATAAATTTGATACGGCGGAAGACGGGAAACAGGCGATTATGCTTGCGGCGGCAAATAATCCGGATATTATTTTAATGGATTTAGGTTTGCCTGATATGGACGGAATAGATGTAATCAAGAAAATCCGTTCATGGTCCGTAGCGCCGATTATAGTGATTAGTGCGAGAAGTGATGAGAGAGATAAAGTTGCTGCTTTAGATGTAGGAGCGGACGATTATCTGACAAAGCCGTTCAGCGTTGTGGAATTATCGGCAAGGCTTCGTGCTACAATAAGACGTGTACAATATATCATGCATACGGACAATACGAATGAAAGTATATTCCAAAACGGAGATTTGATGATTGATTATAGTGCAGGTGTTGTAAAAGTGGCGGGAACGGAAATTCATTTAATGCCGTTGGAATATAGCCTTTTGTGTCTTTTAGCGCAGAACGTAGGAAAAGTACTTACATATCAGTTTATTTTGGAAAAAGTGTGGCCAAATGGAATTGGAAGCGATATTTCTTCACTGAGAGTATACATGACTTCTCTTAGAAAAAAACTGGAAAAGGATAAGACAAATCAAACGTATATTCAGACGCATATCGGAGTCGGGTACCGCATGCTGAATGTGGAGGAAGAAAGCGAGTAGAAGTAAATTTTAATTTATCTTTAATTTCCGCTCTGTTCACTTTAAACCCCATTTAACATCTAATCTGTTACAATACAATCATAGACAAAGGAGTCTGTAAGATAGATTGTAATGAGAAAGGGAATGAATGAGATGAAAGAACAGATAATAAATACAAAAGAAATAATGGAAGAAAGAGAATTAAAAAATTTATGTTCCGATGTAAAACAATGCTGTTCTCAACATGAATTTATAAAAGGCGAACAAATGGCAGCATTGGCAATGGAAAAATATCCGGATGCAGCACAGCCGCATAATTTGTACGGAGCAATTTTGGAGATGACAGGTCAGCATGTATCGGCAATGAAACATTTTCGTGCCGCGCTGGCATTAGATCCGACTTATGAGCCGGCAAGTTATAATTTGGAGCAATACGGAACAATGACTTTGGAAGAAAAACATTGTGCTTTTGATGAGGAGGACTTAGGCGTAAAAAAAATGCCGTCTCACGCATCTGCAAAAAAGCAGAACGCAAACAGCACTTTAAGAATGATATTATATCCGATTTATCGCAATAAAGATGTCAATGTTTCAAAAAATGCAGGATAAGAAATATCAATACAATGACTATTTATCACTTCGGTTTCTCCATCAGCGACAAGGCCCGCGATGGAGAAAGCCATTGCAATTCTATGGTCGAGAAAACTGTCTATTTTAGCGCCGGATAAATGTCCTTTTCCGGTAATAATCATTCCGTCTTCAGTAGGAATAATATCCCCACCCATTTTTGTTAAATTTTTACTTACCGTTTCAATTCTGTTGGTTTCTTTTACTTTCAATTCTTCTGCGTTTTTAATAGTGGTAGTTCCGTCAGCAAAAGCGGCGAGAACAGCGATAATCGGTATTTCATCAATTAAAGTCGGAATAACAGAACCCTCCACAACTGTTCCGTGCAGGCTGCTTGTCCGTACAAGTAAATCAGCGACAGGTTCTCCCCCCACTGTCTTTTTATTTAAAAATGTAATATCCCCGCCCATATTCTGACATACGGTTAAGATGCCGGCTCGGGTCGGATTAATGCCTACGTTTCGAATAAGGATTTCAGAATGCGGAACAAGAAGTCCTGCGGCAATAAAATATGCAGCAGAGGAAATATCTCCCGGCACAATAATTTTTTGTCCATCCAAATTCGGTTCGGGTTCAATGGAAACAGTAGGCAAATTTGTAGCAGAATCAGTAAAACGATGCAATTTACCGCCAAATCCCGACAACATTAATTCCGTATGATTGCGGGATAATACAGGTTCGGTTACGGAGGTAACTTGGTCAGCGTAAAGTCCAGCGAGCAAAATTGCGGATTTTACCTGTGCGGAAGCAACCTTTGAATGATAATGAATACCGCACAGCAGGGAAGGGGATATGCGAAGAGGAGCGCAGTTATTTCCGCGCATACTTTCGATTCTTCCGCCCATAAGCGAAAGCGGTTCTATAATTCTTCCCATTGGTCTTGTGTTTAAAGACGCATCTCCGGAAAGAATGGTTTCAAAGTTTTGTCCGGCAAGAATACCTGATATAAGTCTTGTTGTCGTCCCGCTGTTTTTTGTGTCTAAAACGGATTGCGGAGCAGAAAGACCGTGCAATCCTTTTCCGCAGATGCGTATGATTTCAGGGGAAACTTCGATTTCTATGCCCATTTTTCTAAAACAGTCAATAGTGGCAAGGCAATCTGCCCCCTGCAAAAAGTTTGTGATTTCGGTTGTGCCGTTGGCGAGAGAACCGAACATAACGGCACGGTGGGAAATGGACTTATCTCCCGGAATAGTTATTACTCCTCGAAGTCCGGTAGTATTTTTTATAATCATATGTGAATCCTTTCTAAGCAATATATTATTAACGTTTGTATACTGCATATCTGTGCTTTTCTAAAAGTTTTACCGCCTGCAAAGAGGAAGACTCATCATAAAATTCCATTCTAAGAACGCCCTCCTCAAATTCACGGTTATGGACAATGCCTATATTTTTTAAACTGATATTATTTGAGGCTAAAATGGTGGCAACTGTGGCAATTCCCCCTGTTTCATCTAAAATATCACAGTAGACAGCAAACACTTTTTTAATCGGACCTGCCGAAAGATCGGGAACGGAGTCGCGATAATTTTTCGCACGGAAAAACAAATCGTATAATTCATCTGCATCTTTTCGTTCGACAGAAGACTGTATTTTTTGCAGAGTATTTATATATTCTCCGAGAATATTGGCAATATTTTTCTGATTTTGTACGCATATATGCTGCCACATTATCGGGGAGGAAGAGGCTATGCGGGTAATGTCCTTAAATCCGCCCGCTGCCAGTTGTTTCATAAATGCTTCCTTTGTGTCCGTATCTTTTACAAAATCAACTAAAGCGGAGGCGATAATATGCGGAAGGTGGCTGATTGCTCCTGTAACATAATCGTGCTTCTCGTAATCCATTTCTATGGGAAGTGCTTTCAATGACCGTATAAATGCGGTATATTGCAGTACCTTTTCTTTGGAAACGGATGCGGAAGGAGTAAGAATATAGTAGGCATTTTCAATTAAAATTGCCTTAGCATTGGAAAAGCCTGTTTTTTCCGATCCCGCCATTGGGTGTCCGCCAATAAAATATTTTTCCAGTCCGAGTGCGATGACTTCCTTATGTATGGACGTCTTTACACTTCCCACATCTGTCAGAATACAGTCTTCGTGCAGAAATGGTTGTATCTGTTTTAGATAGGCAGTATTAAAAGAAACGGGCGTGCATAGAAAAACATAAGAACAGTTTTTAAAATTGTCATCTATTGTGTTGCAGGAAACATCTATAACCGATTCGTTCATGGCTAGGGCGAGTGTTT
Source organism: uncultured Lachnospiraceae bacterium (assembly GCA_900551895.1). GTDB lineage: Bacteria > Bacillota > Clostridia > Lachnospirales > Lachnospiraceae > Faecalimonas. The sequence goes on from URXX01000001.1 coordinate 95,531, forward strand.
CTCTGCTTTTGTCAAAAGCAATCAGTTTTGTGTCGGGATAATAAAGGCGTATGGCTTTGGCGATTGAACCGCCGATAAGTCCTAAGCCGATAAATCCGATTTTCATTGGTGTGTGCATGAAAAAATCCTCTTTCTTATTCAATATCTGTTCTTTCCATTTTAAAATATTTCCGAAAACATGTCAACGCTATGTTGGTTTAAAGTGAAAAAGCAACGGGTATAATCTTGAAAAGAAAAATATTGTATAAAATATATAAAAGAGTTGTAAAAACAGAAAAAATTTAGTACAATATATACATTAAAACTAGAAAAATAAGGAGGCACCAACAATGAAAGTTTACAGAACAGACGAGATTAGAAATGTAGTCCTTTTGGGACACGGCGGAAGCGGAAAGACAAGTTTAGTGGAAGCAATGGCTTATGTATCGGGAGCAGTCAATCGAATGGGAAAAATCAGCGACCATAATACGATAAGCGATTTTGATAAAGAAGAGCAGAAACGCGAATTCTCAATCAGCACAACCTTGACTCCGATTGAATGGGAAAAAGCAAAAATCAATATTCTTGACACACCGGGATATTTCGACTTTGTAGGTGAAGTGGAAGAAGCGGTAAGCGCGGCAGATGCGGCTGTTATTGTTGTTTCAGGAAAAGCGGGTGTGGAAGTAGGAACGGAAAAAGCGTGGGAATTATGCGACAAATATAATTTACCTCGTATGGTATATGTAACAGAAATGGACGTTGATGATGCAAGTTTCCGTGAAGTAGTGAAACAGTTGACGGATAGATACGGAAAAGTAATTGCACCTCACTTCCAGCCGATTCGTGAAAATGAAAAATTAGTCGGATATGTAAACGTTATCAAAAATGCGGGAAGAAGATATACAGGTATCGGACAGAGAGAAGAATGTGAAATTCCTGATTACTGTCTTCCGAACTTGAAGATTTTAAGAGATGCCTTAATGGAAGCGGTAGCGGAAACGAGTGAAGATTTTATGGAAAGATATTTTGCGGGAGATGAATTTTCAATCGAAGAAATCCGCTCAGCCATGCGTACGGAAGTAATGGACGGAAGTATTGTACCGGTGGCAATGGGTTCTAACATTGAGGCACAGGGTGTTGCGAATCTTTTATCTGACATTGTTCGTTTCTTCCCAAGTCCTGACAAGAGAGAATGTGCAGGATTTAATCGGAAAACAAATGAGATTTTTGAGGCAAATTACAATTTCTCGAAGGCAAAAACGGCATATGTATTTAAGACAATGGTTGATCCGTTCATTGGCAAATATTCTTTCGTAAAAGTATGCTCAGGTGTATTAAAGGGCGAAGATGTGTTATATAATGCGGAATCGGATACGGAGGAAAAGCCGGGTAAACTTTATGTAATGAATGGAAATAAACCGATTGAAGTGGCAGAGTTACACGCCGGTGACATCGGTGCTATCGCAAAATTAAGTGCGACAAAGACGGGAGATACTCTTTCAACAAAGGCTACCCCTGTTTTATACGGTAAGACAGAATATTCTACACCGTATACATATATGAAATATGTGGTGAAAGCAAAAGGCGATGAAGATAAAGTTTCTCAGGGGCTTGCAAAAATGATGGCGGAAGATATGACGATGAAAGTAGTAAACGATAGTGAAAACCACCAGACATTGTTATATGGAATGGGCGACCAACATTTGGAAGTTATTGTAAGCAAACTGGCTGCACGCTATAAAGTAGATGTGGAATTGGAAAGACCGAAAGTAGCCTTTAGAGAAACAATCCGCAAGACTTCTGATGTAGACACAAAATATAAGAAACAGTCAGGTGGACACGGACAGTACGGTCACGTTAAAATGAAATTTGAACCTTCGGGAGATTTGGAAACTCCATATATCTTTGAAGAAACGGTAGTGGGAGGAGCGGTTCCGAAGAACTATTTCCCTGCTGTTGAGAAGGGGCTTCAGGAAGCGGTATTGAGAGGACCGTTAGCACACTATCCTGTTGTAGGTGTTAAAGCAACTTTATACGACGGTTCTTATCACCCTGTAGACTCTTCGGAAATGGCGTTTAAGACAGCGACAATGCAGGCGTTTAAGAAAGGTATTATGGAAGCCTCTCCGGTACTTTTAGAACCAATCGCAAATATGAAAGTCATTGTTCCTGATGAATATACAGGAGATGTTATGGGAGATTTGAATAAGAGAAGAGGACGTGTACTTGGAATGAATCCGCTTTCAAACGGAAAACAGGAAATTGAGGCAGATATTCCGATGACCTGTGTATTCGGTTATTGTACGGCGCTTCGTTCCATGACAGGAGGACGGGGAACGTATTCATATGAATTTGTTCGTTATGAACAGGCACCTTCAGATGTACAGGAAAAGGAAATTGCAAATCGTTTAGAAGAATAAAGTGTAAAAAGAGGATTGTTGTTTGTATGCAGCAATCCTTTTCTTTCCGGAATGCTTGACAATTCCAGGCAGAGTGATACAATGAGCCTAATTACTTTTCACTAGGAGGAAATTATGAAAAATATGAAAATGAAAATCATAGGAGTGGTTACATTTCTAGTTGTAGCGGGAATATATTATTATGTTACCCTGCCTGCGATTAATATTCACTCCAGAGACTTTTGGGTATTTCTGATTATACTTATGGTACTGCTTATTGTGTGGTACGGCTGGAAGAAGAAAATCCGAAGTAAACAGGAAGTAAAATCATCAAAAGGAATGAAGATACTGATTACATTGGGTGTGGCAGTTGTCGTTGTTTATGCGGTAGGAACACTGTTATCCTCTCCTATTATCAATGCGAAAAAATACAGAAATCTGTTGAAAGTGGAGGAGGGAGAGTTTACGAAAGACATTGAAGAGTTATCTTTTGACCAAATTCCGCTGTTGGATAAGGAGTCGGCTTCATTGCTGGGAAACCGTAAAATGGGAAGTATGGTGGATATGGTTTCTCAGTTTGAGATAGACGATATCTATACACAGATTAACTACAAAGACAAACCGGTCAGGGTGTCACCGCTTAAATATGCTAACATTATCAAGTGGTTTACAAACCGTTCAGAAGGAATACCGGCATATGTGCGAATTGATATGGCGAGCCAGTCTACTGAATTGGTTAAACTGGACGAGGGAATGAAGTATACGACAAGTGAGCATTTCAACCGTAATATTTACAGACATCTTCGCTTTAAATATCCGACATATATTTTTAATGACTTGAGTTTTGAAACGGATGATGAGGGAACGCCTTATTGGGTTTGTCCGGTAAAGAAATTTAATATCGGACTATTCGGTGGAGAAACAATCGGAAGAGTTGTTTTATGTAATGCCATTACAGGCGAAACGAAGGACTATGCTATTGACGAAGTACCGTCATGGATTGACAGGGCGTATTCGGCAGATTTGCTTGTACAGTTGTATGATTATTATGGTTCTTTAAAACATGGATTTTTGAACAGTGTTCTCGGTCAGAAGGACTGTTTAAAGACAACGGACGGCTATAACTATCTTGCCATTGACGATGACGTATGGGTGTATACAGGTGTCACATCTGTAAGTGGTGACGAATCTAACGTTGGATTTGTGCTGATGAACCAGCGTACAATGGAAACAAAATTTTATTCTATCGAGGGGGCAACCGAGAAGTCGGCGATGTCCTCGGCGGAAGGGCAGGTACAACATTTAAAATATAAGGCAACTTTCCCATTGCTGTTGAATATTTCAGGTGAGCCGACCTATTTCATTGCATTGAAAGATGATGCGGGACTTGTAAAGAAATATGCAATGGTAAATGTGCAGAGATATCAGTTGGTTGCAATCGGCGACACGGTTAGTTCTTGTGAAAAGCAGTATAACAAATTGTTGGTGACGGACGGTGTTGTCAAAGAAGAAGAACAAAAAAACGAGGTGCAGACGGTAACCGGCAAGATCAGCAAGATTGCACAAGGAGTTATTGACGGAAACTCTCACTTTTACATTATGCTGGAAGGCAATAATGAAATCTTTGATGTATCTGTTGTAGACTTTATTGATGTGATTAAATATGAAGTCGGACAGAACGTTACAATAGAATATACAAAAGGGAAGAAAGCGAATACCGTTTTATCCATGAAATAAAACAAAAGAGGAAAATGAGATAAAGTCATTTTCCTCTTTTGTCATTTAATTAAGTATCTGACAGTCAGTTAAATCAATATCACTTAAGTCTTTGCGGTCGGCGCTGACACTTAAGTAGAAGTCAATGTGATGAAGTTTACTGATGTTTTTCAATCTTTCTACGAAACGTGGCATATTTTCCAATGAGATGTCGGATTGTTTTAAAATGCCGTCAATGAAAATACATTCAATATCGCTATTGCAACTAATCATACCGTAAATGAAACCGGTGTAGTCGTCAATATTGCGGATAGATGGATAATCAGCCATACAAATCGCTCTTATATCGAAAGAAAGATTAAATGTATCATTATGGCTGTTCTTAATGAAAACTACATTTCCGTCCAGTGTTTTTGCTTTTTCGTTAGCAAAATCAATCATTTGTTGCGTTTTTCCACTGCCTTTTGGGCCTACTAATAAATTTACCATAGCACTATCTCCTTTATGTATATTTCGTTCTGTCTTGATAGTAGTTATTATACAACAAATCTGAAAAATGAGCAACAAATTATCTAAAAAATATAAAAATAATACTTTTAATTTGTGCAAATTAATGTATAATACCAGTAGTATGAATGAATTGGGAGGAAGGACAGGATGATTCAGATTTTGATAGTAGAAGATGACAGACATATAGGGGAAGGATTACAGTTCCTTTTAGAGAGTGAGGGATTTCATGCGGAATTGGCAATGAGCAGAAGCGAAGGAAAGAAAATGTTGAAAGAGAAATCATATCAGTTGCTGATTTTAGACGTAAACCTTCCGGACGGAAGCGGGTTTACGTTTTTTCAAGAAATACAGGAAAAAGAAATACCGGTTATTTTTCTGACAGCGCTTGATGAGGAAGAAAATATCGTAAAAGGGTTTAACATTGGGGCAGACGAGTATATTACAAAACCGTTTCGTCCCAGAGAACTCGTTTCCAGAGTGAAAAAAGTAATCAGACTCAGAGGGATAGAAGAAAGTGGAAAACAAGAGTTGACGATAGGAAATGTTTCTATCCGATTGGGAGAGAAAATGGTGTACAAAAATGGAAAACCTTTGGAGATGACTGCGTTAGAATATAAAATTTTGGTACTGTTCTTTGAGAACAGGGGACGAATTTTGACGAGAAATCAAATACTGTCCCATATTTGGGACGAATCGGGGAATTTTGTCAATGACAATACGCTTACGGTTTATATAAAAAGACTTCGGGAAAAGGTAGAGGATAATCCGAATGAGCCGAATATGATTAAAACGGTCAGAGGAATGGGATATAAAATCGGAGGATAATATGGAAAAGAAGAAATGGTTTGGAACAGTCTGTCTGTGTATACTGTTTAATTTTTGTATCTGTCTTTTTTTAGGAGTTGCAAAGGAGAGGGAAATAAATGGGTGGCTGTATAATACAACAGAGAGAATTTTAGAGGCGGAGAATAGTCAGGAAGAAAGAGATATTTTAAGGAAATACGGTGTGGAGAAAAAGGACTTTCATCCTGTGTCCGTAGCGGCCGAAGTTGCTTTTGTCGGTTTGGCAAACGGGATTTTTCTATTTGCAGTCAGTATATATGACAGAAAAAAGCGGAATGAAAAACTGCAGAAAATGGAAATGTACTGCGAGGAAATTTTAGCGGGGAAAGAAACACTGCAATTAGATGACAATGAAGAGGGAAACTTCAGCATTCTAAATAATAAAGTATATGATATAACAATGCTTTTAAGAGAAAAGAATGTTTATCTGGAGAAGAGAAAATCGGAACTGGAAAAATTCTTGGCGGACATATCTCACCAGTTGAAAACACCAATCACATCTTTACATATGGCAAATGAATTTTTACGAATGGATTTACCTCCGGAGAAAAAAGAATTATTTTTGGATAATATGCAGAAAGATTTAGCAAAAATAGAATGGCTTGTTAAAGGCATATTAAATTTAGCAAAATTGGACTCACAGACTCTTGCATTGAAAAGAGAGGAAGTGTATGTAAAAGATTTGGTTGGAGGAGTAAAAGAGCGGTTTGCTGTCCTGTGCGAAGTTACGGGAAGTAAAATTTGTGAAGAGGGAGAAGAAAAGGCGAAAATATGGTGTGATTTTCGTTGGATGAAAGAGGGAATATGCAATATAGTGAAAAATGCCATTGAGCATAATGCGACAGAGGTGAAAATCTCTTGGGAAGAAAATTACATTTATACAAAAATAAGTGTGAAAGATAATGGAGAGGGAATTGACAGAGAAGATTTGCCTCATATTTTTGAGCGGTTTTATAAGAGCAAAAATGCAAAGGAGGACAGCGTGGGACTTGGACTTGCCTTTACGAAAAGTATCGTAAACTATCAGGGAGGAGATATTGAAGTGAAAAGTCAAAAAGGGAAGGGAACGGAGATGATTTTAAAAATCTATCAGATACATTAATATATTTTGATATGTATAAATTAGGAAAAAGATGTAATAAACGATTTCTTTTATCGGAAAGTGTAGTGTACAGGGATAAGATATATTACAATGGAAAAGGTTAAATACTACACTTTTGGTAGTTGGAAAGGAGGAAATGTCATGCAGTTGAATATTGCTACAGATTATGCGGTACGAATAGTACTATATATGTCAAGGCAAAAGGGAGTCATTACCTCCAAAGAGTTGTCGGATAACTTAAACATATCACAAGCATTCATATTTAAAATTATGCGAAAGTTAAACAATGCAAAGATTTTAAATGTGCTTACAGGAACGTATGGCGGCTATATTTTGGTGAAAGAGGCAAAAGAAATCAATCTCTTTGAGATTATGAATGCAATGGAGAAAACACTGAAACTTCACAGGTGTCTTGAAAAGGGGCAGGAGTATGGCGGTTCTGAGTGGGAAAGCCGCATTTTATCAAATATATATGCGGATATGCAGGAATGCTTTGAAAATAAGTTGAAGACGATAACCATACAGGAAATTTTAGATACAAATTAAAAAGAAGAGGAAAGGAAGGATAGTTATGTCAAAATACAGTGGAACAGAGACAGAAAAAAATTTATGGAAAGCATTTGCAGGGGAATCGGAAGCACGAAATAAATATACATATTTTGCGTCTGTGGCAAAAAAGAGTGGATTTGTTCAAATGGCAAATATTTTTGAAGAAACTGCGAATCAGGAGAAGGAACACGCTAAAATTTGGTTTAAAGAATTAAACGGAATAGGAGATGTAGAAGAAAATCTAAATTCCGCAATCTCCGGTGAAAATGAAGAGTGGACCAATATGTATAAAGAAATGGCGAAAAAAGCGAGAGAAGAAGGATTTGAGGAGTTGGCAGCGAAGTTTGAGTTGGTTGCTCAAGTAGAGCATGCACATGAAAAACGCTATGCAAAAATACTGAAAACATTGAAAGAGGACGAAGTGTTTAAAGGCGATGCGCCAAAAGGCTGGAAATGTAATAACTGTGGCTATATTCACGACGGCAGCGAAGCGCCGGAAGTATGTCCGGTATGTGCCCATCCGAAAGCATATTTTGAAAGAAAAGCAGAAAACTATTAATGAATGATTTGACGAAGATAGATGAAAAGGATTTAAAAAAAATAAAAACGCTGCACGTTATGTTGAAAATGCCTATATGGGTATTGGACGGGGAAACGAATGAAATTTTAAAAAGTTATACATCTATTTATAAGTACCCTATTTTCTATGCATTTAAGAAAAAGATGATGTCGTATGACAAAATCACATTTTACAGTGGGATTTTAAACGAAATTTTTTTGTCGTTTCGATATAAGAATGTAAAGATTTTAATGGGAGCGTTTCGCATTAATAATGTTTCAAAAAAAGACTTTTGTCTTGTTTATCAGAATATGACAGAAGAAAATAAAAAGAAATTAACAGAGGAAGAGTGCTGGAAGTATTATGCTGCTCTTCCTGTATATCCGTTGGGCGATATAAAAGAATATCTTTCCTTGCTGGGATTTCTGTTTGATATGGATCTTGAGAACTGTTATTCTGATAAGTTGTATGAACAGGTATCGAAAAACCAGTTAGAATTACAGAAAAAAAGGGATATGGATAACTATTATGAAAGGTTCAGGATAGAGCGGTACACACTTTATTATGAGAATAAAATTATGAACCTTGTAAGTCACGGAGATTTGGAAGAATTGAAAAAAGGTTTGTCGGAACTTGGCACGAGTGTTCTGCCGCTTTTGACAAGCAATTCCTTGAAAACGGAAAAAAATTATACGATTCTTATTTTAGGTAAACTATCCTCCTTAGCAATTCAAATGGGGAAAGAGGTTTTGCCGGTTATCCAACTTAGAAATTACTACATTAGAAAATTAGAGCAGCAAACAAATTTTTTAGGTGTTTTGTCAGTGAGAGACAGTGCGATTATCCATTTTACAAAAGAACTTCATGGTATATCCGGATATGCAAAATCTTCGCTGATGCAGTGTGTGTTACAGTACATTAATCTAAAAATTTATGAAAATGTAAAGATAGGAAAACTGGCAGAGCAGTTCTATTTGTCGGAAAGTTCTCTGCGCAGAAAATTTAAAGAAGAAATAGGAATGTCTGTCAGTGAGTATGTACATCGCAGGAAAATTGAGGAAGCAAAGATGATGCTTCAATCAGGAGTACCGATTGGCGAAATTGCAAACAAACTCAGTTTTTACGATTTATCACATTTTTACAGAACGTTTAAAAAGTATAGCGGTATGACGCCACAACATTTTCGGGATATGATTAACATATCAGAAATTCCTCCTGAAAAAGAATTATAATAAATTATGTTAAGTGTCACTTTAAAGTCACTTTCATATAGTATGATAGTTCTGCTGAAAGAAAAAGGAGGACAGTTATGGAAATATTGAAAGTGGAAAATTTGTGTAAAACATATGGGATAAATGACACGGAGGTAAGGGCTTTAGACAATGTAAGTTTCTCGGTGGAAAGAGGAGAGTTTGTTGCGATTATAGGCGCTTCGGGAAGCGGAAAGTCTACATTGCTTCATTTGATTGGAGGAGTGGACAAAGCGACGTCGGGTAAGATTTATATTGACGGAACAGAAATTTCTGAATTAAATCAAGACAAAATGGCAATTTTTAGAAGAAGACAGTTAGGGCTGGTTTATCAATTTTACAATTTAATTCCAATTTTAACTGTGGAGGAAAATATAGTGCTGCCGTGTCGATTGGACGGTAAACAGGTGGAAAAAGAAAAATTAGAAGAAATGCTTTCTATATTAAACCTGACGGACAGGAGAGGGCATCTGCCAAATCAGTTGTCAGGAGGGCAGCAGCAAAGAGTTTCTATCGGAAGAGCGCTAATTAACCACCCGGCAATTGTGCTGGCAGATGAACCGACAGGCAACCTAGACAGTAAAGCGTCAAGAGAAATTATTGACCTGTTGAAAATGACAAACAGGAAACACGATCAGACAATTCTTCTGATTACCCATGACGAAAAAATTGCACTGGAAGCAGACCGCATTATTACAATCTCTGATGGGAAGATTGTAAAAGATGAGAAAGTGAGGTAGTTTATGAATATTTTAAATGAACTCACGGTAAAAAGTCTGAAGAAGAATAAGAGAAGAACGGTTCTTACGATTTTTGGAATTTTACTCTCGGTGGCGCTAATTACGGCGATAACAACTTTTGTATCCAGTATGCAGGGAAGCCTTGTCGATTTTGCAAAGAAAAATTCGGGAAATTATCATATTCTGGTTGAAAATGTGCCGAAAGATAAGCAGAAATATCTTTTGCACAACGAAAAGGCAGAAAAGAAAATCGTTATACAGACAATCGGCAATGCGAAACCTCTTTCATTACAGTATGAAGAGGGAGTAAACGAAGAAAATGCAACGAAGATTAAAGTGCGTGCGGTAAAAAAGGAAAATTTTTCGGATTTGGGAATGATTTTACAGAGTGGGAAATTTCCACAGAGTGAAAATGAAATTGTAATTCCCGAACATTTTCGGGGAGATTACACCACAAAAATCCGAGTGGGCGACAAACTGAAATTAAATATTGACGGCAAAGAAAAGGAATATACCGTGTCGGGTATTTCGGGAATGTCGGCAGTTGAATTCCACAGTGAAGAGGGGATGCTCGGGTGTAGTTTGTTTACAATATCCGATGATGAAAAAATCAGTGAAAATATAGATGTTGCCATGCTGATGAAAAATCCGAAAGATACATTTGCATTTCGGGAAATGCTTGAAAAAGAATTGGGATTACATGAGTTACAGATTAATAATATACTGCTTGACTTTCAGGGCGCAGTCGTAAATGCGAATGTGTTAGTCGTATTGAAAGTACTGGCGGGAATGGTTATCGGCATTATTTTACTGACCTCAATTTTTGTCATTAAAAATAGTTTCGATATTTCTATTACAGAGAGATTGAAACAGTACGGCATGCTGGTGAGTGTCGGAGCAACCTCTAAGCAGATACGGAAAAATGTTTTGTTTGAGGGAGTAATTTTAGGTATTATAGCCATTCCTCTCGGCGTCCTGCTTGGCGTAGGGGCAATCTGGTGTACTCTTCAGGTTGTTATGAAGATTTTAGAGGGAACGTCGTTTGGCGGGGAAGTTGAATTAAAAATGTATGTGTCCGTTGTGGCAATTCTTATTGCCGTGGCGGTAGCGATTGTTATGATTTATATTTCTTCCCTTATTCCGGCAAAGAAAGCACAAAAAGTTTCGCCTATGGAGGCAATTCGTGAGGCGAAAGATACAAAATTGGAAGCGAAGAAACTTCGTACATCAAAACTATTCCGAAAAGTTTTCGGGATAGAGGGAGAGATTGCGAGAAAAAATTTAAAGAGAAGTCGAAAAAAATACAGAACAACCGTATTTTCCCTTTTCATCAGTATTGTACTATTTTTATCTATCAGTTCCGTAAGGATATACGGACAGGAAATGCAGAACATGAAATTTGCGAAAATGGACTATAACTTGATTGCACATTATGATGAGGACGATTTGGGAAAACAGGGAGAAATTTTCAGAAGAGCAAGCAAGGTAGACGGAGTAAAGAAAGCGGAGATTGTAAAAGTTTGGATAGGAGATCCGAAAAATATTTCTTTTACAAAGACGGCAGAAAAGAGCAGAGGCATAGAAGAATTTACGCAGGAAGAGAAAGATAAAGAAGCGCAATATGTATTTTATTCCCTTTCCAACGAAACATATAAAGCGTTTGCAAAGGAATTGGGATTGTCCTATGAAGAAGTAAAGGATAAAGGTATTTTATGTGATACAAGTATTTCTTTTGTTCGGGATGAAGAAGATGAGAAAGCGAAAAAGACAAAATACCATGAACTGGCGGTGAAAGAAGGGGAAAAATTACAGTTTGACGGCGGAGAAATTGAGATTGTCAAACGTGCAGACAGGCTTCCATTTACACAAAACTTTTATTACGGGGTAAATGTGATTGTGTCGGAGGAGTGGATGTCTCATCGTGATTTCAGATATGACGGGCTATATATAGATGCCGAGGACACAATGAAAGTTCGTGAGAACATGGAAAAAATAACAGGAAAAGACGGCTGGACGTATATGGATTTTGCAGAACAGGCGAGAGAAAATAACAGTATCAATCTGATTATTTCCATTTTCTTATATGGATTTGTGGCGGTCATTTCCATTATCGGTATTACGAATGTATTTAATACGATTACGACAAACGTGGCATTGCGCAGCAGAGAATTTGCTACGCTGCGGTCTGTCGGAATGACGGATAAAGAATTTAAGAAAATGATATGGTATGAAAGTTTTCTGTATGGAACGAAATCGCTTTTATATGGCGTTCCGGTTGGATTAGGTCTGTCATACATTTTCTACAGACAGTTTACGAACATTTTGGAAATGTCATATATTGTGCCGTATCAACAGGTAATTATCTGCATTCTGTTTGTATTTATCATTGTGTGCTTAACGATGCAGTATGCGGTGAAAAAGGTAGAAAAACAGAATATTATTGAAACAATCCGAAACGAAAATATTTAGAGGGTTGTTGAATCTCAAAGAGGTCCTTTTTGGAGAACGTGATAAATTTGTTGCGTTCTCCTTTAAATTTTGTTTGATTTACAGGCGAAAAAAGTATTATAATAGAAATAATTGTCATAGAAACAATAATACGATAAAGGAGGAAAAGAAATGATAAAAGAACTTTCAAAAAGCATTCGGGAATACAAGAAACCGTCCATTTTATCGCCGGTTTTTGTTTCTTTGGAAGTTGTCATGGAATGTATTATTCCATTTGTGATTGCCCGTCTTGTCAATGAGATTAAGGCAGGCTGCGGTTTGAAAACGATTGCGGTTTATGGCGGGATTTTAATTTTGATGGCAGGTTTGGCTTTGTTTACAGGGGCGGTAGCAGGTTCTGTCGCTGCTACAGGTTCATGTGGCTTTGCAAAAAATCTGAGAAAAGATATGTTCTATAGAATACAGACATATTCTTTTACGAATATTGACAAATTTTCCACATCGTCACTCGTAACAAGGCTTACAACTGATGTGACGAATGTACAAATGGCGTATATGATGATTATAAGGGTGGCAATCCGTTGTCCGTTTATGCTGATTTTTTCCTTTGCAATGGCATTCATTATGGGAGGAAAAATGGCATGGATATTCGTTATATTAGTTCCGGTACTGGGGGCGGGATTATTTACGATTATCCGTTTAGCGATGCCTTTGTTTAAGAGGGTATTTAAGAAATATGATAATTTGAACAACTCCATTCAGGAAAATATAAAAGGAATGCGTGTTGTAAAATCTTATGTGCGTGAGGAGTACGAAAAAGAAAAATTTGAAAAGGCGGCAGACAATATCTGTCAGGACTTTACAAAGGCAGAGAAGATTTTGGCATATAATAACCCGCTTATGCAGTTTTGTATGTATACGGTTATGATTTTCGTTATGTATTTCGGTTCATATGTTATTATCACATCAAGAGGACTTGACTTAGATGTAGGACAATTCTCGGCGCTTTTAACTTACAGTTTCCAAATCTTAAATTCACTGATGATGATGTCCATGGTATTCGTTATGATTACAATGGCAAGCGAATCTTCAAAACGTATCATGGAAGTTTTACAGGAAGAAGGGACAATTAAAAATCCCGAAGATCCTGTGTACGAAGTGAAAGACGGTTCTATTGACTTTGAAAATGTCAACTTTAAATATGCAAAAACAGCAGAAAAAATGGCGCTTTCTAACATTGACTTACATATCCGTTCAGGAGAAACAATCGGTGTTATCGGCGGAACAGGTTCTTCCAAATCTTCTTTAATTCAGTTGATTTCAAGATTATATGACACAACAGAGGGATGTGTAAAAGTCGGAGGACTTGACGTTAAAAAATATGATTTGACTTCTCTTAGAAATGAAGTATCGGTTGTACTACAGAAAAACGTACTGTTCTCGGGAACAATCAAGGAAAATCTCCGCTGGGGAAATAAGAATGCGACAGATGAAGAATTAATTGAGGCTTGTAAACTTGCGCAGGCAGATGACTTTATCAGACAGTTTCCTAAACAATACGATACTTATATTGAGCAGGGAGGAACGAACGTATCCGGCGGTCAGAAGCAGAGATTATGCATCGCCAGAGCATTGTTAAAGAAACCGAAAATTTTAATTTTGGATGATTCGACAAGTGCGGTAGATACAAAGACGGATGCGCTGATTAGAAGAGCGTTTAAGGAGTTTATTCCGGAAACGACAAAGATTATTATTGCACAGCGTATTTCTTCCGTAGAGGAAGCGGACAGAATTATTGTTATGGATAAAGGTACGATTAACGCAATCGGAACACATAAACAGTTACTTGCAGAAAATGAAATTTATAAAGAAGTATACACTTCTCAAAATAAGGCAGGTGAAGAGGATGAATAAAGGAAATAAAAAAGGAACGCTGGGAAGACTTTTGAAAACACTATTTGAATTTTATCCGGTGCGAATGCCGATCGTTCTTTTATGTATTATTTTTAGTGCGGTTGTCACGTCTATTCCTGCGATTTTTATGCAAAATATTATTTCTATTGTAGAAACAAGTTGGAAAACAGGAAATTGGGATTTAGTTGGTGGAAAAATTGTCACTTATGTAAGCATTTTGTTGATTTTTTATATTCTTTCCCTAGTTTCAGCGGTTGCATTTACACAGATGATGGCGACAATTACACAGGGATTTTTGAAAAAACTTCGTGTGAAGATGTTCCACGGAATGCAAAATCTTCCGATTAAATATTTCGATACACATAATCATGGTGACATTATGAGTTATTACACAAATGATATTGATACGCTGCGGCAGTTAGTATCACAGAGTATTCCGCAACTTTTAATTTCATCGGTAACGGTGCTGACGGTATTCGGAATTATGCTCTACTTTAGTTTATGGCTGACTTTAGTTGTCGTTATTGGGGTAGCGCTTATGATTTTTGTGACAAAGAAAATTGGCGGAAATTCGGCGAAGTATTTTACCCGTCAGCAAAATTCTCTCGGTAAAGCAGAGGGGTATATTGAAGAGATTATGAACGGACAGAAAGTTGTTCAGGTATTCTGCCATGAGAGGGAATGTGAGGAAGCATTTGATAAAATCAATGAGAAATTATTTGCAGACTCAGAGAGCGCGAACAAATTTGCCAATATGCTTATGCCGGTTTTGCAAAATATCGGGAATGTTCTCTATGTTACGATTGCACTTACGGGAGGTATTTTACTGTTGATAAAAGTGCCGAATGTCAGCATATCGGGAATGGCAATCGGGATCAGCATTGTTGTACCGTTCTTAAATATGACAAAACAGTTTTGCGGAAATGTCAGTCAGGTATCCAATCAGATAAACTCTGTTGTTATGGGACTTGCCGGTGCAGAGAGAATTTTTGAACTGATTGATGAAGAGCCTGAAGAAGATGAAGGTTACGTTACTCTTGTCAATGCGAGAGAAGAAAACGGACAGATTGTGGAATGTAAAGAACGTACGGGAATGTGGGCATGGAAACATCCGCATCAGGAGGACGGAACGGTAACTTATACGAAACTATCGGGAGATGTCCGTATGTTTGACGTAGACTTCGGATATGAAGAAAACAAAACAGTTTTACACAATATTACATTATATGCAGAGCCGGGACAGAAAGTTGCTTTCGTAGGTTCTACAGGGGCAGGTAAAACAACGATTACAAACTTGATTAACCGTTTTTACGATATTGCGGACGGAAAGATCCGTTATGACGGAATTAATATCAATAAGATTAAAAAATCAGATTTAAGATGTTCTCTCGGTGTTGTTTTGCAGGAAACAAATCTGTTTATGGGAACAGTAATGGATAATATACGTTACGGAAGACTGGATGCTACGGAAGAAGATTGTATTAAAGCGGCAAAACTTGCGGGGGCAGATGACTTTATTACACGTCTGCCGGAAGGATATGACACACCGCTTACAGAAAACGGGGCAAACCTTTCACAGGGACAAAGACAGTTAATTGCAATCGCAAGAGCGGCAGTTGCCGATCCTCCGGTAATGATTTTAGATGAAGCGACTTCGTCTATCGATACCCGAACAGAAGCCATTGTACAAAGAGGAATGGATGCACTTATGGAAGGAAGAACTGTTTTTGTTATTGCACACAGACTGTCTACAGTGCGAAATTCCGATGTGATTATGGTTCTTGAGCAGGGACACATAATCGAGCGTGGTACACATGATATGCTTATAGCGGAAAAAGGAAAATATTATCAGTTATATACAGGTGCATTTGAACTGGAATAATTATAGAAGGAGAAAAGGAATATGGGAATGAGAGTAAACAAACAACTTCCTCTTCCGTCAGAATTAAAGGAAGAGTATCCTTTGTCAAAAGATATTATAGAATTAAAAAGACAGAGAGATAAAGAAATCAGGGATATTTTTACCGGAAAATCAGATAAATTTATCGTACTTGTAGGACCGTGTTCGGCGGATAACGAGGTTGCAATTTGCGATTATGTAAGACGTCTGTCTAAACTAAACGAACAGGTATCGGATAAACTGATGATTATTCCGAGAATTTACACAAACAAACCGAGAACAACAGGGGCAGGATATAAGGGAATGCTTCATCAGCCGGAGCCGGATAAGGCTCCCGATCTGTTGGGCGGAATTATAGCAATTCGTAAAATGCACATTCATGCGATTGAGGAAAGCGGGCTTACTTCCGCAGATGAAATGCTCTATCCTGAGAACAGAAGTTATCTTGATGATGTGCTTTCATATGAAGCGATTGGGGCGCGTTCTGTTGAAAACCAACAGCACAGACTGACGGCGAGCGGAATGAATATTCCTGTCGGAATGAAAAATCCGACAAGCGGTGATTTCTCGGTAATGATGAATTCTGTAATTGCAGCGCAGAGTTCACACACATTTATTTACAGAGGAATGGATGTGACAACGGACGGAAATGACCTTGCTCACGTTATTCTTCGCGGCGGTGTGGATAAATACGGAACGTGTATTCCGAACTATCATTATGAAGATTTAGTCAGACTACAGAATATATATGCAAAAATGGATTTGCAAAATCCGGCGGCAATTGTGGACGCAAATCATTCAAACTCTAACAAACAGTTTAAAGAACAGATTCGTATTGTAAGCGAAGTACTACACAGCAGAAACTACAATCCGGAGATTAAAAAACTAGTAAAAGGGGTTATGATTGAAAGTTATCTGGAGGAAGGATGCCAAAGTATTGCAGAAAACAGGGTTTATGGTAAGTCAATTACAGATCCTTGTTTGAGTTGGAAGGATACAGAAACATTAATTCATAAAATCGCTAAAAATTGTTAGATAAAAGGTGTAAAAATAAAACCTCCTGTGATATAATTAAAAATAATAATAAATTTTCAGAATTATATAAAAGGAGGCTGACCGTTATGACTGATAATATTATCATTACGATTGGAAGACAATTTGGAAGCGGCGGACATGAAATTGGAAACAGATTGGCAACAAGACTTGACATACCTCTCTATGACCATAATCTCGTTAAAATGGCAGCGAGGGAATTGCATTTAGATGAAACGGTTGCCGAAGAGGCAGACGAGAGTATGCTTGGTAAATTTCTTTCCGCTTATGTTGTAGGTGTAGGAAGTTATACTTCGTTTATTACAAATGAAGCCGTTGTTGAGCCTGTAAGTGACAGATTATACACAGAACAGACAGAAATTTTAAAACGGTTGGCAAAGCGGAGTTCCTGTGTAATTGTAGGAAGATGTGCGGACTATATATTGGGAGATTATTCCAATTATATACATACATTTATTTACGCATTTTGGGAAGACAGGATCAGAAGAATTATGTCTATTTACGGATTGACAGAGAAACAGGCAAAAGAAAAAATCCGTCAGATAGACAGAGAGAGAAGACTTTACTATGAAGCGCATACAGGAAGAAAGTGGGGAGATATAGAATCTCATCAAGTGTTGCTGAACAGCAGTCTTTTAGGAATTGACGGAACGGTAGATATTTTGGAAGCGGCTTATCGAAAGAAAGAAGAACAGATAAAGAGCGGAAAGTAAAAGAAAATATTATGGGAATAGGGGCATATTGCGAAAGTGATATGCCCCTATTTTAGGTCTTTTTGGGAATTTAATCATCTTGATTTGCCGGACGAATGTTGAAATAATTATGAAAAGTAATATAATGGTCTATGCACATGGACCATTGGAGGTAACAAATGAAACAGAGTTTTAAAGAGGAAAAGGAGAAGTTTATCGAAATATTTACTCTTGCCAGACCTATCATGACAATTTTTGGAGATGAGGTTCGACAGGAAATACTTCTGACCTTGATTGAAAATGGCGGTTGCGGTGGTGTTCGCGTTGGAGAAATACAAAAGCGAAGTCATATTTCACGTTCTGCGGTATCGCATCATTTAAAAGTTCTGTTAGATGCGGGAATTATCTGTATGAGGCGTGAAGGTACAAAAAATTACTATTATATTGATTTTCAGCAGACGACAGTTCTGCCTGTGATTGAATTTTGGCAAATGGCAGAACCTATGTTGAATAAGTGTAAAAAGGAAAGTGAAAAGAGGTTAAAAGAATGAGTACATATCAAATTTATTTTAGTCCGACAGGTCATACAAAGGAGATTGTCAGAACAGTTAGCGGAGTATTTGAAAATACCTGTGAGATAGACCTTTCAGAAAAGACGGCATCTGCTTATAAAGAGTTTTCAGAAAAGGATATCTGTGTAATAGGGGTACCGGCATACGGTGGACGAGTACCTGCCGTTGCGCTTGAAAGAATGTCTGCGTATAGAGGGAATGGTGCGAAAGCGATTATTATTGTATCTTATGGAAACAGAGATTACGATGATGCCTTAAAAGAATTACAGGATTTTGTAAATGAAAAAGGATTTTCTTGTATAGGGGCTATTTCAGCCGTTGCAGAACATTCCATTATGCATCAATTTGCAACAGGCAGACCGGATGAAGAGGACAAAAAAGAACTCGTTTCTTTTGCAAAAAGAATTGCTGAAAGATTAACGCAAGATAACGATAATATATATTTGAAAATAAAAGGAAACGTTCCGTATAAAGAGTATAATGGCATTCCGTTAAAACCTCAAACAGACAGTTCCTGTAAAAAATGTGGGGTATGCGTTTCACAGTGTCCTGTCGGTGCGATTCCGGCAGACAATCCTAGCACGACAGATGTAAATCAATGTATATCTTGCATGAGATGTGTTCAAATTTGCCCGTCAAATGCAAGAAAAATGGACGAGAACATGATTAAAGTATTTTCAGCGAAAATGGAAAAAGAATGTTCGGCCCGTAAAAAGAATGAACTATTTATTTAGAAGAAATACCAATTTAGTTTATGGCAGACGGTGATGAAACTGTCTGCTGTTTTCATATAAAAAGAGTGCCGCAAACCTGAATTTAATCAGTTGTTTTGTGACACTCTTGCTTAATATTAAAGTTTTGAATAAATATAATTTTGCTTTTAACATGAAACGGCTTCTCTATTTTTCCTTAAGAAGAAATTGAATACGGAATGGAAAACTTTATCAAATACCATGCCGTACAGAGAACCGAAAGCATTGTTGAAAATTCTTAGGAAAATTGCACCGTACAGTGAAAACATCGGAACGGCGATTGCTAAAGCGCCGAAAGAGTTAAATACGGTCTGCCACCCGTAACTTGCCGAAAGTCCTACGCCGATACCTCCAATCATACCGATACAGCCGTAAGTGCTTTCCGGTAAGACAGTATACAAAACTAAAAATAGGGCTGCCCCAAGAATATTTCCCGGCGCACGGAATTTTACACGATATACTAAATCCTTGCGGAAAGGAAGAAGTACGGACATGGCTGAAATTCCAATCCACATGGCGCGTGGAATATGTAATAAAGAAGCAATCAGTAAAGCGGTAGATACGCCAAAAGTAAGACGAAGATACCACTGGGTACGGCTTGAACCTAAATCAAATTCCCGAAATAAATGTTTAAAACTTCTTTTATAGTTATATTTTTTATGGTTGCGATATAAGATAAAAGCAGTCATTACCGCACCGACAAAAAGTCCTGCCAATCGCATTTTGTAAGCATCACCGCTGACATCATATCCTTGTAAAAGCAGGTAGCCCAATACAAAGGTGGAATGGTTGGACATAATGACATTGTGGCAGCCGAAAAACATTAATAAAAAGATACATACAATATTAATGAAAAAAGCCGGCACAGGTGAAACCATATTTGTCAATCGAGGACCAAAGGCGAGTATGCCGAAAATTCCAAGAAGGACAGCCGCACCGTGGGGCGTGTGTATTCCCAAATCTGCCTGACGAAATACCATAACGGACAGAAGAACGACAACGCCCACAATACTGTTGTCTGCTCCGAAGATTTTTGTGTACAGTGTAACAAACAGAACACAGAACGAAACGGTAAGCAATATTTTAAATAAATAGATTGCCCAATGCTTCGCTTTTTCTTTAGGCTCTTTAATGCTTTTCAGCAATGCTTTCGAGCCAACTTGATTTAATTGTAATTCCTGATAAAAAGTCAAATCAATTACCTCCCTTTTTCTTTTAACAACAATTCGTTTGCTTCTTTGATTTTTGTAGTGAGAGAGTCAAAACGCTCATCTCCAAGAACTCTTCTTAACTGATATATCGGCTCTAAATAGTAAGCGTAGGTCAGATTTAGTTCGTCATTTCCCTTTTCGGTAATGCGTAAAGAATAACTCCGCTTATCTGTGGGATTTGTCTCCTTATATAGAAATTCTTTCTTTTCCAAATGTTCGATCAGGCGGCTGACAGCAGATTTGCTTAATCCCATTGTAGAACAAAGATCATGAGGCGTCATAGGCACTTCTGATAATACGACATGGGAAAGTAAATCCAACTCCTGCGAGGACGTAATGCCTTCGTTTCTGCTCCGCCTAATATGTAATCCGGAAAAGAGCCGTATATCCTGCATTTTTTCCATCATTTCGGTCCAATGATAATCTTTCATAGGGGAATCTCCTTGTATGAAAATAGTTTACAATGTGAACTATATGATATACTATGACAAAAAAATGTATTTGTCAATAAAGAAAATGTGATTTTATCACAGTAAATGAAATGATATTTGGTATAATAAGAAGAAAAAGCATTAGGAGGATAATAAAATGAGTGAAATGTTGACAATAGAAGAAGGATTACAAAAAATGAGAGAAACAGAAGGGGCAGTATTGTTAGATGTAAGGTCATCGGAAGAATACCATGAAGGACATTTGGAGGGAAGTATCAATCTTCCGATTAACCGTATTCCGACAATTTCCCTTCCTAAAGAAACACCGATTTTTGTATACTGTTTAAGCGGGGCAAGATCAAACAGAGCGGCAAACTTTTTAAATAAAATCGGATACACTGCGACAAATATAGGAGGAATTGCCGGATACAACGGAAGACTGGTGGTGTAACAGATGAAAGCGGTTATATTTGATATGGACGGGGTTCTCATTGATACAGAAAAATATTTAATACAGTTTTGGTGTCAGGCAGGAAGAGAACTCGGCTACGATATAAAAAGAGAAGATGCTCTTATGATTAGAAGTTTGGCGGGAAAATACGCGAAACCGAAATTACAGTCTATTTACGGTGAAGAGTTTGATTATGCCGCTGTCAGGGACAGAAGAAAAGAATTGATGAAAGACTGGCTTGAGAAAAATGGGATTGAAAAGAAAGAGGGAGTAGATGAAATTCTTCCTTATATAAAAGAGAAAGGGTTGAAGATAGCGGTTGCCACTGCTACAGACGAGGAAAGGGCGGTTCGCTATTTGAAGCAAATAGGCATTTATCACTGGTTTGATAAAGTGATTTGTGCAAATATGGTGGAAAACGGGAAACCGATGCCGGATATCTATCTGTATGCCTGCAGGCAGATTGGAGAAGAGCCGAAAGATTGTTATGCCGTAGAGGACTCGCCAAACGGAGTGAAAGCAGCCTATTCAGCGGGCTGCAGAACGATTATGGTGCCGGATTTAACAGAGCCGGATAAAGAAACAGAGAAGTTGCTTTATGCAAAAGCAGCTTCCCTGTCAGAACTTAAAGATGTTTTTTCTCAAGAGAACCGATAAGCAGTCCGCCAACAACGTTTCCTGCAGTAACGATTCCGAGAACTTTTAAGAACGGCATAATCTGCACGCCGAATGCCCAGCCGTACGCGGAGAGATAATACATATTTGCAACGATATGGTCATATCCTCCAAAAACAAATGCGGTAATCATAAGCCATACATAAAAAATTTGCGGAAAAGAGCCTTTCGGATATTTTTTTCCGAGAAGAACGGCATAACTTACAAAAATTGCACAAATGATACCCATAATAAATAAACTGAGTGGGGAGTCTGTAAGTTTTGTATCCACAATCGGCTGAAGGCGTTCTAAAATTTTGCTTTCAAATCTGCAAAAGTGTACAAGCGTGGCAATAATAAATGCCCCGACTCCGTTTCCAACCCAAGCCACAGCCAAATCTTTTACACCATATTCTTTTGTGGCAACCATAAGTGGGCAAACTCTCGTAAAAAGCATATTGCTGAAGTTGAATACAAGGAAAATTCCTGTAGCAAAGAAAAGGGAGGCAACTATCTGATTAGGAATAATCAGAAAAGTCATTGCACCGAGAGAGATGTAAGCGCCCGCCATTAAGCCACTGAAAAAGTTTTGTTTCATCTGTTTGTACTCCTTTAATATTTTATCGTTGGTTAAAAAACTCAATCTTTACGATTTTACCATATTTGATATATATTTCACAAGAGAAAAAAACAGAATTTGCATACCTGATTTTCTAATTGACAGAAGTGCGGCGAATATGCTATTGTGCTAAGTGGTGAAAAGGAAGAAAGGGTATAATGATGAAAAGAATATGGATGTTTTTTCTAATCTTTTTACTCGCATTTGCGAATACAGATGAATGGATTGTAATGGAAGAGCCGGCATCTGTACATACGCAGGATGAAAACGCAGTGAAGAAGCGTTTTTTGGAGCGGGTAGTGGAAAAAGAGAGCGTAGTGGTTATGGTGCGTGGAAAAGTGCATACAAGTACCCCTGCGGTAAGGAAAAATAGAGTTAAAATATATTTTTATTTTCTGCTCATATGTTTCTTTTATCTTCAGGCAAAGAGAAGCAGAAAAGGAGATGTGTCTGCAGAAATAGGGAACTTTTTGGAATATCATATTCGGCGAATGCGTCAGTTGCATCAGATGGATGGAAAGAAGAGGATTTTTTCTCCCACATTCATGAACGCATAGGATAAGATAGGAAAGAAAGGATAGAAAAAAGAAATGGGAATGACAGAAGTATTTATGTTGCTCGGCGGACTTGCATTGTTTTTATATGGAATGCAGATGATGAGCAACGGGCTGGAAGCAGCGGCAGGTAACAAAATGAAGAAGATTTTGGAGAGGGTAACATCGAACCGCATTGTAGGAGTAGTTGTCGGTGCGGCGATTACGGCGGTAATTCAATCTTCTTCAGCAACTACGGTTATGGTAGTTGGTTTTGTAAACTCAGGTTTGATGACATTAAATCAGGCAGTATGGGTAATTATGGGTGCGAATATCGGTACAACGATTACAGGACAGTTAATCGCGCTTGATATCGGAGCGATTGCGCCGCTTATCGCATTTATCGGTGTGGCATCTATCACGTTTATTAAAAACGAGAGAGTAAAACATATCAGCGAAATCCTTGCCGGACTTGGAATTTTATTTATCGGTATGGAAACAATGGGAAATGCAATGGCGCCTCTTCAGGAGTCGGAAGCATTTATCGGATTTATGGCAAATGCAAGCAATCCAATTGTTGGCATTATTGTTGGTGCTGTCTTTACTGCGGTTATTCAGTCTTCATCTGCATCTGTCGGTATTTTGCAGGCTTTGGCACAGACGGGCGTAGTTCCTCTTTCGAGCGCCGTCTATATTTTGTTCGGACAGAATATCGGTACTTGTATTACAGCGGTACTTGCATCTATCGGCACAAAGACAAATGCGAAGAGAACAACGGTTATTCATTTAATGTTTAACATTATCGGTTCGGTATTATTTACGGTTATCTGTTTACTTACACCGTTCGTACATTTGGTGGAAACATTAACTCCGGGCGATACGGTTGCACAGATTGCCAACGTACATACAATCTTTAACATTACAACGACGTTACTGCTTCTTCCTGTAGGAACTTATATGGCGAAATTGGCAGTGAAAATTCTTCCGGAATCAAAAGAAGATGACGAAGAAGAACACAGACTTGCATACATTGAGAAATTTGAAAGCAGTTATGCTGTAGGTAACGCCGCTCTTGCAATTTCACAGGTGGAGGGCGAAGTAAACCGTATGCTTACAATGGTAAAGAAAAATACAGAAACAGGGTTCAACGCACTTCTTCACAGAGATAAAATTGATGAGGCAAAGATGTTGGACAGAGAAGAGTATATTGATTATCTCAATAAGGAAATTTCTAAATATATCGTAGGTCTTATGGGAACAGAAATGGCAGACGAGGATTTAAGAAGAATTAACGCATATTATAAAATTATTTCCAATATTGAACGTGTGGGCGACCATGCAATGAATTTCTTAGGATACGCGAAAGATTTGAAACAGTGGGAAATGAAACTTTCCGAGTCGGCATTAAAAGAAGTTGAAGAGATGAAAGCGCTCTGCGCAAAAGCGTTGGAAGATATTACTGTTGCGGATATTTCTAAGGCGGAGAAGATATTGGAAAAGGCTGCCCAAAATGAGCAGCGGATTGATGATATGAAAGAAATTTATCTGAAAGAACAGATTGAACGAATGAAAAAAGGTAACTGCAAGGCGGAAACCGGAATTATTTTTTCAGAAATTCTTACGGATTTCGAAAGAATTGGTGATCATATCTTAAATATTGGTGAACAATACAACGAAATGATGTAATAACATTGCTAGTTTTTTGAGAAAGCGGTATAATAAATCTAAGACACATAATGAAGCAAAGGAGGCTTTTTTATGAAGATAGATATGCACTGTCATGTGAAGGAAGGTTCGATTGACAGTAAAGTAAGTTTAGATGAGTATATTACTATTTTAAAACAACATGGTTTTCAGGGAATGCTGATTACGGACCATAACACTTACAAAGGATACCGATACTGGAAAGAAAATATGCGTGGGAAAAAGCATACGGATTTTGTTGTATTAAAAGGCATCGAGTATGATACCCGTGATGCAGGACATATTATTGTTATTATGCCGGAGGGGGTTAAGATGCGACTTTTGGAAGTGAAAGGACTTCCCGTATCCGTCCTGATAGATTTTGTTCATAAAAACGGCGGAATTTTAGGACCTGCACACCCATGCGGAGAGAAGTATTTAAGTTATACCAATACAAAAAGATTCTATAAATCGCCGGAATTGATTAAGAGGTTTGATTTCTTTGAGGGATTTAATGCATGCGAGTCGGAAGTATCTAACGAAGCGGCAATGAAATTGGTGACACGTTATCAGAAACCGGCAGTGGGAGGAAGTGACTCTCATAAACCGGAATGTGTCGGAAGAGCATATACAATCCTGCCGGAGTACGTTACTTGTGAGACAGAATTGATTACGCTAATCAGAAAGAAAGTTCCGATAGAGGTTGGCGGAACATTGTATGCGAAGACGACAAAGGAGAAGTTGGGTAAGGCAAGTAAAATTTTGACGTATTCTTTTTGGATATACAATAAGAGCGGAAACCTTTTGAAAGCCTACAAGCGAAAAGGGAAAGAGAAGGAAGAAAATCCGGTGGATGCAATAGACCCGATTGAGGTAGAACTTTTAGCAAAGAAAAAATTGAAAAATATTTCATAGAGAGAAGGTATGTCTTTTGGCATACCTTTTTCGCATAGAAAGAGGGTGAAGATATCGTATTAGACGGTATGTGGATGTTTGTGCTTTTTATTATTTCCATACAGGATATAAAGTACAAAAAAATAGAAAATAAATGGATTTTTATGTTGTTAATTTGTGATATGTGTAAGGGTGCTGCTGCGGAATGGCTTGCGGGAGCGTTTGTGGCAGGGTTAGTCTTTTTTCTTATACTGCTTTTTGCACCGGCAAGTTTTGGCGGCGGAGATGTGAAACTGAGTGTTGCAGTCGGGTACTATTTAGGGGCAAAAAGGTGGTTTTACAGTTTTGCCATTGCCGTATTTTGGGCGGGAACGATTATTATAGGAAAATATATTTTGGGAAAGATAAATAGAAAAGAGGAGATAGCGTTTGGACCGTATCTCTGTCTGGGAGCGGTGGCAGTGAAAGTTTTTATGTAAATAATAGTGACAGAATGATAGTGAATTGATATAATTACTAAGGTTAGGCTGTTTTAGTCTTGAGTGCAAAAAAGAACAAGGAGATAGAGGCATGCAAAAAATAGAATTTTTACCTGTGCTGTTAGCCAGTGATATTAATGTGTACAGTATGGCAAGGGCATTCCATGAGGAATATGGAATTAAATCATTAGTTGTAGCGAGAAGTTCAAGCAACATCATTGCGAACAGTAAAATTCTTGTATATCGAGAAAGAGCGGGACTGGATAAGACAGAAATTTTTCTCAAAGAAATGAATGATATATATAAGAAATATGGAAAATCAAAGAAACTTATTCTTATCGGCTGCGCAGACCATTATGTACGTCTGATTGTGGAAAATAAGGCTGAATTAAAGGATAAATTTATTTTACCTTATACGGATAAGGAAGTTTTGGATAATATTGTCTTAAAAGAAACTTTTTATGAATTATGTGAGAAATATAATTTAGATTATGCAAAAACATTTATTTATAAACCGGAGATGAACTTTGAGTTTGATTTAAAAGATATGTTATTTCCAGTAGTGTTAAAGGCTTCGGACAGCGTTAAATTTCACCGCAATAAATTTGAAGGCTTTCACAAAGCGTACTTTATCGATACGAAAGAAGAATTGGTAGATACATTGAAGTTGATTTACAAAAACGGTTATGACGACAACATGATTATTCAGGAGAAAGTTCCGGGAGAAGACGCGGCAATGTATGACCTGCAAATTTATGTTGGAAGCGACCATAAAGTAAAACTGATGAATCTTGGAAATGTTGTGCTGGAAGAACATACGCCTACTGCAATCGGCAACAATGCGGCAACTATTACAATGTCGGATTATAATGAAGATTTGATGAAAAAAATTCAGTTCTTAATGGAAGATATAGGGTATGAAGGCTTGGCAGACTGTGATTTGAAATATGACTATCGTGACGGCAAATATAAAATGTTTGAAATTAATATCAGACAGGGAAGAAGCCATTATCGTGTAACAGGCGGAGGATACAATTTGGCAAAATATATTGTGGACGATTATGTATATCATAAAGAAATACCGACGACATATGTAAAAGATGAATATTTTTGGCACGTTGTTCCACTTGGTGTTGTTTATAAATATGTAAAAGATAAGGACAAGATTGCCAAGATTAAGGAACTGGTAAAACAGGGAAAGGTATGTGACTCGTTCTATTATAAAGAAGATATGTGTCTGAAGAGAAGAGTTATGTACTGGCTCAGATGTTTGAATCATTATAAAAAATATAAGAAATATTTTTAAAAACAATCAGTAGGCCGAAAGATACACGGCAATGCATTATCTATTTACAATGCTGATGAAAGAACTTGGACTTGAAATTGCAAAAGAAAAAAGTGAAGAGTAGACAGGAGTAAAAAGACATGAAAAACAGAATTGTAACAGCATTACTGGCAGCAACTATGTCAGTGGCAATAGTAGCGGGTAATATGACACCATCCGTATACGCACAGGATACAAAATCTGCAGAAGTAAATATTGTGCCGGTTCCAAAGAAAATGACAACAACCGGAGAAGAATTACAGATGACGGATTGTGTTAATATTGAGGGAACTAACACTGCAGATGCAGATGCGGTAGGAGAACTGAAAGAATTTTTGAAAGAAAATGAGATTCAAGTGAATGAAACAGCCGATGCACAGGATACGACAATCATCTTAGGAGAAACCGGAGATGAGTTGGAGTCACTTGCTCAGGCAAAGGAACGCCTTAAAATGGAAAGCACTGATAAACTGGGGGAAGAAGGCTATGTAATGGCTGTTGACGCAAACGATCAGGCAGGCGGAACAATTGTAATTGAGGGAAAAAGCGGAGACGGTACATTTTACGGTGTGCAGACTTTGAAACAGTTGACAGAGAAAACAGAAAATGCAGTTACTGTTGCAGAGGCAGTCATCAAAGACGAGCCTACAATGTCTGTCAGAGGAAGCATTGAAGGATTTTATGGAACTCCATGGAGTCACGAAGACCGATTAAACCAAATTGAATTTTACGGCGATCAGAAATTAAATACATATATTTATGCGCCGAAAGACGATGTGTACCATAGAAATAAGTGGAGAGATCCATATCCGGAAACAGAAATGAAGAGAATGAAGGATTTGATCGGTACATCGAAAAAAAATAAAGTTGACTTTGTATTTTCTCTGTCACCGGGAATTGACATTCGTTTTGACGGTGCAGAAGGAGAGGCGGATTATCAGGCACTTGTAAAGAAATGCCAGTCTCTTTACGATATGGGAGTGCGAAGTTTTGCAATCTTCTTTGATGATATTGAAAACAAAGATGGGAAAAAACAGGCGGAATTGTTGAATCGTTTCAATAAAGAGTTTATTCAGGCAAAAGGCGATATCAAACCATTGATTACAGTTCCGACAGAATATGATTCCAATGTTATGGGGCTTGCAAACTCAGTTAATAAATATACGAAAGACTTTGCGGCTACACTTGACAAGAGTATCAAGGTACTTTGGACAGGATCTGCTGTTGTTCCGGAAGGAATTGATGTGGCAAATGCACAGAGAGTAAAAGAAGTTTATGGAGACAGAATGGGAATCTGGTGGAACTATCCATGTACAGATTACATTAAGGAGAAATTGGCTTTAGGACCGATTTACGGACTCGATAA
Source organism: uncultured Lachnospiraceae bacterium (assembly GCA_900551895.1). Classification (GTDB taxonomy): domain Bacteria; phylum Bacillota; class Clostridia; order Lachnospirales; family Lachnospiraceae; genus Faecalimonas. The sequence goes on from URXX01000001.1 coordinate 124,157, forward strand.
AGGATTGGAAAAAGAAGTGGATTTCTTAGTGATGAATCCGATGGAGCATGCGGAACTTTCTAAGATTTCACTGGCAACCGGAGCAGATTACGCATGGAATACAGCGGCATACGACTATGAAAAATCTTTTGAAACAGCCATTGATGAACTTTACGGAGAGTTGGCGCCTTATATGTATACATTTGCAAATCACTCATCAAGACTGGTAGCCGGCTGGGCTTCTACAGGAAGAGCGGATGCACCGGCTGTGCGTGAATTGATGAATACAACAATGAGAAAAGTGGCACGGGGAGAAGATGCGGCGAAAGAAATCGAAACTTTAAAGCAGGAATTTGATCAGATGATTTTGGCAGCGGATACATTGAAAGCAAAACTTCCGGCAGAAGAACTATCTCATTGCAGCGGAAATTTAGACAAACTGAAAGCGCTTGGCGAAAATGATAAAGTGGCATTGGAATTGCTTATCGAAAAGAATGCAGTTGACAGCGATAAAGAAAAAGTACAGACTTTGACAAATCAATTGAATAAGAATATGGCTTCTCTACAGTCGGGAAAACTTGTTTCTGAACAGACAGCGCTCGCATTTATCAAAGAAGTATTAGACTATAGCGTTGAGCCGAATGCGGCATTTAAAGTTTCTGATACATTTGTGACACCGGGAGAGGAAATTCAACTCACAAATACAAGTTCCATTTCTTCTACAGAACTTGAATGGTCTATGCCGGGAGCAAACGTGCAGACAAGCACAGAAGAAAATCCGAAGATTTCTTATGAAAAAGAAGGTGTTTATACAATCACTCTGAGGGCAAAGAATAAAAGCGGAGAGAGTGATGAGATTATAAAACAGGATTTTATTACTGTATCTAAAGATGCGAAAAAAGAAGAGGTGAATCTTGCATTGAACAAGACCGCTACAGCCAGCGGACAGACGGCAGATGCAGAATCACCTGAAAAGGCAATTGACGGAATTGTAAATACAAAGTGGTGTACGACAAACGCCGGCGGACAGTGGATGCAGATTGATTTAGGAAAAGTAAGTACGCTTACAGAAATTGTAATCAATCATGCAGAGATGGGAGGAGAAGGTTCTTCTCTGAACACAGCGGCATATCATGTAGAAGTGAGTGAAAATGGACAGGATTATAAGGAAGTGCTGCGAGTGGAGAAAAACACAGCAGGTCTTACGGAAGATCCAATCGCAGTGACACACGGAAGATATGTAAAACTTTGGATTGATGAACCGACACAGGGCGGTGACAATGCGGCTCGTATTTATGAAGTGGAAGTGAAAGGTCTTGAGGAAGCAATTGAAATTCCGCCTGTTTACGATGCAAATAAAAAGGTATCTACAGAAGCATTAGAGAAAACATTAGAACTTGCAAAGAAAGCAGATACAAAAGGCGCATTGAAGTCTGCCAAAGTCAGATTTGAAACGGCAGTGAGGGATGCGGAAGCACTTCTTGCAAAAGTGGAAGCCGGAGTGGAAGATGTGACACAGAAAATGGTGGATGTGGCAAATCAGGAATTGTTAGATGCGATGAAAGGCTTGGAAATCAAGCAGGGAGATAAAACAGAGTTGAACAAAGTGATTGCTGAAGCTGAAAAACTGAACAAGTCAGATTATGAAGAAAAAGGTTTTGCAGAAATGCAAAAAGCATTGAAAGCAGCAAAAGAAATGGCTGTAAATGAAGATGCAACACAGGAAATGGTAGATGCATCCGTGAAAAAATTGCGTGAAGCAATTGATAAACTGGTACTTGTGAAAAACAATGGCAATGAAACTCAGAACTCACAGACAAAACCGGAAAAGGGTGATTCGCAGAAAGAACCTGTGAAAACAGGAGATTCGTCAGCGATAGCAGGAAGTCTTTTTGGTTTATTGTTCGCAGCAGTTTTAGTTGTGATGACAAAATTTCGCAGAGAGAAAAATGTATAGTGAAATAGGATAATAGAACCCCCAAAGAATTTAAGTTCTTTGGGGGTTCCGTTTGTTTAGAAAAGTAAACCGATATGATATACGATAAAACTCATTATCCATGCAACGATAAGTTGGAAACTGATAATCGCAAACGTAAGTTTTTTGCTATGTACTTCTCGATTGATTGTAGCGATTGTAGCGGTACACGGTACATACAGGAGACAGAAGACCATAAGTGCATATGCATTTGCCGAACCAAATCCCATTCCACCAAGTGTAACAGCCAAAGCGCTCATACCGCTTGCAGAAGTAATATTCTGTATACCGAAGAGTACGCCGCAACTGGAAACGACAACTTCTTTTGCGGCAATTCCTGCGATAAGTGCAACAATAATCTGCCAGTAACCTAGACCGAGAGGTTTAAATATAGGAACAATCAATCTTCCCACCATAGAACCGAAACTCTGCGTAATATCCGTTACATATCCGGTTGGTCCGAAGTTTAACAGAACCCACATAATGACGGATGCGATAAAGATAACGGTTCCTGCTTTTGTCAGATAATCTTTTATTTTTTCCCAAACATAAATCGCGATCGTATGAGCATTCGGTGTCTTGTATTCGGGAAGTTCAATAAGCAGAGTGTTTTCTGCTTTGCTTCCGTCAAATTTAGAAATAATAAATGCGGTTACTATGGCAACGATAATTCCGATAAGGTACATGGAATAAGAAACAAGCAGGGCGTGTTTCGGGAAAAAGACTTGTGAAAACAAAACGTAAATCGGCAATCTTGCACTACACGACATAAACGGTGTGACAAGAATAGTTTTCAGCCTGTCTTTTTTGTGTTCCAATGCACGGGATGCCATAATAGCGGGAACGGAGCAGCCAAATCCCAAAAGGAGGGGAATAAAAGCACGTCCCGATAAACCTAATTTACTCATAATATCGTCCATGACAAAGGCAACTCTTGACATATATCCGCTATCCTCGAGAAAAGCAAGTGCGAGGAAGAGGATGAAGATATTTGGAAGGAAAGTAAGAATACCCCCAACACCCGAAATAATTCCGTCTACGACAAGTGAGATAACCATATCGCTTGCATGAACAGAGGCGAGCAGGTTAGCCACATTTCCGGAGAAAAATTCTAAAAAGACTTCAAAGTACCCTTTCAGCCAGTCGCCAATCGTAAAGGTAAAGAAGAATACGAGCGCCATAATGCCGAGAAAAATCGGCAGTCCCCATATCTTATGGGTCAGATAAAAGTCAATTTTCTCTGTTCGCTCTTCTTTCTGCGTTTTATTTACTAAAACTTCTTTTATGATTTCTTCAATAAAATCATATTTCTGATTAATAATTTCCGCCTCATAGTTTTTCGTCAAAATATGTGACAAATCCAGCGGATGACGTTTTAACACTTCTGTATCGTTCTCCAAAATTTTGATAGCGTGCCATCTCTTTAAAGCACTGTCAGGATAGTGTCGGTCAAATTCATCTTGAATTAAGTCGATTTTATCTTCAATCTCATCGGAATAGACCATAGCGTATTCGTGGTGATGATTGTGGTGATGCTTTGGCGTGTGATCGTGGTGATGATGAATGAATTTACTCTGTTGCGCATAATCTTTATGATGTGCAATCGCATGAAGTAATATGGAAAGTCCTGTCTTTTTGCGGGCAGAAACCGGAATTGCAGGAATACCAAGCATTTCGGGGAGCCTGTGCAAGTCGATTTCCATTCCGCGTTCCTCGACAATATCCATCATGTTTAAAGCGAGGATAACAGGTTTTCCCAATTCGATTAATTGAAGCGTAAGGTATAAGTTACGTTCCAAAGAGGACGCGTCCACTACGTCCACGATAACGTCCACGTCATCGCTTAAAATACATTCGCGGGAAACTTTTTCTTCCATTGTATAGGAAGTCAGGCTGTATATACCCGGAAGGTCGATGAGTTTAAATGTATCCCCTTTATATGTTGTTGTGCCTTCTTTCTTTTCTACGGTTACTCCCGGCCAGTTGGCAACTTTTAAATTAGCGCCGGTGAAGGCATTGAAAAGAGTTGTTTTTCCGCAGTTTGGATTTCCGATAAATCCTACTTTAATTACATTATCCATTTTCCACCTCGGTTACTGTGATATGCTCTGCAATACGTTTGCCGATAGCAAAGCGGGTACCACGAAATTTAATTGTAAGAGAACCTTTTTTATCATTGTTCAGAATAGTGATGAGCGTGCCGTGTGTAAGTCCGAGTGCTTCCAAACGCCGCTCTAACTGTAATTCTAAATCAATATTCTCTACACGGTATAAATGATGATTTAGTCCCTGTTTTAAATACATGAGCAAACCTCCAAATGTTATTGATAATTATTATCTGTTGAGTATTGTAAAACGATATGGCGTAAAATTCAAGTATTTTGTTGGTAAAAGACAGAATTATGTTATAATATAGTTCACTGCTGATAGAAAGGAGAAGGAAGATGAACGGATACGAGATAATTATATGTTTTTTCATATATGGCTTTTTAGGCTGGTGTACAGAGGTGGCGTTTGCGGCGGTAAAAGAGAGGAGATTTGTCAACAGAGGATTTCTAAACGGACCAATCTGTCCGATTTATGGTGTCGGAGTAGTTATGGTTGTGCAGCTTTTAATGCCGTATAAATCAAATTTATTCTTATTATATGTGGCGTCGGTGATTGTCGTGACTGCTTTGGAGTGGCTGACAGGGTTTGCTTTGGATAAGATTTTTCATAATAAATGGTGGGACTACTCAGGTATGCCTCTTAACTTAAACGGATATGTCTGTCTGCTGTTTTCACTTATTTGGGGAGTTGCCTGTGTGGCGATTGTAAAATGGATTCATCCGTTTATCTATAAAGGGGTTACATTTTTACCTGTATGGCTGCTAATTACTTTAGATGTTGTTTTTGCCATAGTTATTTTAGCGGATCTCTGCGTAACGGTTTCTAAGATTCTGAAAGTAAATAAGCACTTGGAGAAAATGGAAGAGATTGCAGCAGAATTGCATCGTATTTCCGACGAAATCGGGCAGAATATTTCAAAAGATGTTTTGGGAGTGATTGAAAGAAGAGAGGATATTTCTGAAGAAATGTCTGTAAAGATTACGGAATTAAAGCAGAAATATCGGGAGTTGGCGGTACATAATGCGAAAAATATGAAACGTCTTATGAAAGCGTTCCCTCGCATGACACCGAGAAAGCATAAAGAGATTATAGAAGAATTGAGAAATTATTTAAGAAAGAAATAAGTACAAAAGAAAATAAGGGGAGATAAATTATAATGGGAATACAAAATTTAATTGCAATGGGGAAAGAATATTTTATTTTGGGCGTGTTCGGTATTGCCCTTCTTATGGCGGCTGTATTTGTGGTGTATAAATTTTTATTAAAAGGAAAGAAAAAATTCACGTTCAGTCAGATACTCGGGTGGCTTTTACTTGGAAGTTACACGGTAGTTATACTCGGAGCGACAATGTTTATGAGAGTGGAAACGTATCAGTCGGGAAGTATTTTGCCGTTATTTTACGCTTATCGCGATGCATGGGTAAATTTTTCTGTGGCAGCATGGAGAAATCTTATTTTAAATATATGCATGTTTGTTCCTCTTGGAATTTTATTGCCGAGCCTGATGAGATGTTTCAGAAGTTTTTGGAAAACATATTTGGCAGGATTTCTCTTTACATTATGTATAGAAGGAATGCAACTGCTCGGGAAAAGAGGAATTTTTGAACTGGACGATATACTGCACAACACACTTGGAATGATGATCGGATATGGAATATATGAGATTGTTGTTGCAATAAAAAAGAGATATAACAATGAGAAAGTTTCATGGATAAAGATATTGAGTTTACAGTTGCCTCTCATTATCTGTGTCATCGGTTTTTTAACAATCTTTATTTTGTATAATAATAAAGAACTGGGAAATGTGGGTGGACAGTACATTGTGACTTATGACAAAGATAAGTTGGAAGTAAAATCAGATGCGGAATATAGAAAAAAGACAAAAGAAGTTCCTGTATATCAATTTGAAATGTGGGACAAAGATGAAGCGTCTGCTTTTGCAGAAAAACTATTTCAGAAAATGGGGACGGAATTAGAGGAAGATAGAAATGATTTCTATGAAGACACTGCCGTTTTTTATAGCAAAGACCAGAAAAATCTTTGGGTAAATTATGTGGGCGGAACATATGAGTTGCATGAGCCGTTTTCGGAAGAAAGCAATGTGAAAACAGATATTTCTGAGGAAGAGGTTCGCAAAGCGCTTGAGAAATACGGTATTGTTGTTCCTGACAAGGCAGTTTTTAAGAAAGATGAGGGAAGATATACATTTACCGTAGAAAAATTGGTTGAGAAAGACAGTATGCTGGACGGACAGATTAGCGGAGAATTAAGCGAAGACGGAAAAATAGTGGAATTAAGTTACGGATTAAAACAATGCAAAATGTACAAAACGTTCAAGGGAATAAGCGAGCAGGAGGCGTTTGAACAAATCCGTTCGGGAAAATTCTGGTATCCTTATGGAAGAAAAGACAGACTTTCTATTCTGGTGAAAGAGTGTGAAACAGCATATGAAACGGATTCAAAAGGATATTATCAGCCGGTATATGTATTTGACTGTGAGGTAAACGGAGAAAAAAGCGAAATAAAAATTCCTGTATTACAATAGGAAAAAATGTGGAAAAGGTGGTTTATACTGCCTTTTCTATTTTTTTGCTTTCTTTTAAAAATCTTAAGAATTTAGCAAAAAGATTCAATATTTCTTAAATAAGCCATTAAAAAGCCTTAACGTTAAGTTGGTACAATATCAATAGAAACGGAGGACGGGCAAATGAAGACAAAGACAAGACGAATTTTAAATATAATTACAGCGGTTAGTTTGATTTCCATTATAGCGTTTGTTTTATACGGAATGCGTACGGGAATTTTGACAGATAGAGAGCAGTTGGAAATGCTTGTAGGAAAAAGCGGAGTATGGGGACCGATTTTATTTATTCTTATTCAGATGATACAGGTTGTTATACCGATTGTACCGGGAGGAATTACCTGTGGCGTAGGAGTAGTGATTTTTGGAGCGTGGAGCGGACTTCTCTATAACTATATCGGAATTGTGGCAGGTTCATTGATTAATTTTTATTTGGCAAGAAGATATGGCACTTGTTTCGTAAAATATTTTGTAAAGGAAGAAACGTACGAAAAATATGCAGGCTGGCTGGAAAAAGGGAAAAAATTTGATAAGTTTTTTGCACTGGCGATTTTCTTCCCATGTGCCCCTGACGATGTGCTTTGTCTTATCGCAGGGCTGACAAAAATGACATGGAAAAGGTTTACAACAATTATTTTACTTGGGAAACCATTGTCCATTGCAATGTACAGTATGGCATTGGTTTATGCGGGCAGTTGGATAGAAAGATTTATTGCGTAAGGAGGAAGAGTCATGAGAGTATTGATTACAACAGATTTATTTAAACCGACAATTAACGGAGTAGTGACCTCCGTTTTAAATTTGGAGAGGGAGTTAAAAGAGCAGGGACATGAAGTGAAAATATTGGCAGTTTCGCAAAATGTATATTCTTATCGGGAAGATAATGCCTACTATATTAAATCAGTACCTTCTCATATTTATCCGGAAGTGCGTGTTCCCATTTCCAAAGCGTCTTCTTTTGTGGAAGAATTAATCGAGTGGAAACCGGATGTGATTCACAGTCAATGCGAATTTTTCAGTTATGGATTTGCCAGGAGAATTGCAAAGGCGACAAACGCAAGGATTGTACATACATATCATACGTTATATGAACAGTATACAGAATACCTTCCAATTGGAAAAAGACTTGGCAGGGCGGCTCTTGGAAAATGGATGAAAATGCGATTAAAAGATGTAAATCTTATTATTGCCCCGACAAAAAAGGTAGAACAGACTTTAAAACAGTACGGAATGACAAAAGATATTCGTATTGTGCCGACAGGTATTCAATTAGAAAAATTTAATAGTGCGGTTGATGAAAATGCAGTTGCACAGTTGCGGGAAAAATACGGTATCCGAAAAGAAGATAAAGTGTTGTTAAGTTTGGGAAGACTTGGATTTGAAAAACGGATTGACGAACTTTTATATGGAATGAAAGAAGTCGTGAAAATGCAGGACAACGTAAAACTTTTAATTGTAGGAGGCGGGCCAGCGAGAGAAAGTTTGGAAAAACTGACGGATGAATTGGAATTAAGAGAATACGTTCGTTTTGCGGGAATGGTAAATCCTGAAGAGGTGCAGACGTATTACCGTCTCGGAAATGTATTTGTCTGTGCATCCACAAGCGAAACGCAGGGGCTTACTTATATTGAGGCGGCGGCAAGCGGATTACCGCTTATTTGCAGAAAGGACGCCTGTCTGTACGGCGTACTTGAGGAGGGAGGAAGCGGTTTTTCTTATCAGGATATTTACCGTTTTGCAAAGTATATCAGAACATATGTGACAGATGATGCGTGGCTTCAACAGGCGGGAAAACACAGTGAAAAAGTTGCAGGAAAATATAACACAAATCTGTTTGGAAAAGCCGTAGAGGGCATTTACAAAGAAGAAGTGATAAAAGGAGGTTTGGAACAATATGAAAGTATTACTTTATGCGAAAAATCAGCAAGTCGTATCTAAGAGCGGTGTGGGAAAAGCAATGTCCATGCAAAAGGAAGCGCTTCTTGCCAATGGCGTTGAAGTGACGGAAAACAGCGAAGATGACTATGATGTGGTGCATATCAATACAATATTTCCAAGTGATTATAAAATGGCGAAACGTGCGAAAACGGAAGGGAAAAAGGTAGTGTATCATGCGCATTCTACGAAAGAAGACTTCCGAAATTCTTTTATCGGTTCAAATTTGGCAGCCCCTCTTTTTAAAAGGTGGATTATGAAATGCTATCGGCTGGGCGATATTATTTTAACACCAACGGAATATTCTAAAAGTTTACTGAAAGGATATGGTATAAAAAATCCGATTTATGCCATTTCAAACGGGGTAGATACGGAACTGTTTCAGAAAAATATGCTTGTACGGGAAGATTTCCGTAAGAAATACGGGTTCAGTCAGAATGACAAAGTGATTATGTCGGTGGGACTTTACTTTGAGAGAAAAGGAATTTTAGATTTTGTAGAATTGGCGGAGCAAATGCCGGAATACAAATTTATATGGTTTGGCTATACGCCGGACGTTCAAATTCCGTCTAAAGTAAGAAAGGCTATACATAAAAATCTTCCGAATCTTATTTTTGCGGGATATGTGCCGAAAGAAGAATTGATTGATGCCTACAGCAGTTGTGATTTGTTCTTCTTCCCGTCTTACGAGGAAACAGAGGGAATTGTTGTGTTAGAGGCATTGTCTTCGGAAATTCCGGTATTATTGAGAGATATTCCCGTATATGAGAACTGGCTGGAAAACAGAAAAGATGTGTATAAGGGAAAAACAAATGCGGAATTTTCTTCTTTCATAAAAGATATTTTGGAAAAACGCATTCCGGTTTTGACGTGGAACGGCAGAAAGCGGGCGCTGGAAAGAGATGTCAACTGTCAGGCACAAAAGTTAAACAGATATTACGAACAACTTGTCTAAAAACAACAGATAGGATTTCCCTGCAAATAGTGGAGAAATCCTATTGACAAATATAAAAATGTGGCATATGATTTATTTACTCGTCTAATTACATATCAAATATTCAGAGGGATAATCTTCCCAAGTATTCAAAGCGAGAACAATTTTATTTCAGAAAGGAGGCTTAGTTTATTTATTTCATTTAACCGTAAATATAAATAAGGAGGATTTTATTCATTGAAAAAAGTAAAAAAAGAAGTAATCAGTGTAGTGTTATTCGTGTGTATGCTTATTTCCTTTCTGCCTTACAGAAAAGTTGTTCATGCACAGGAAAAGGGAAATGTGACGATTCCTAAAATGGTGAGAATTACGACAAGCCCCTATAAAATTACCCAGTACGGAAAGGAAAGCAGAGGAACATACGGAGTAATGTTTTTTGTAAAGGAGGGAAATTCTCAGCAAGTCGGCTACTGTATGGATTTTGGAAAGAAACTTCCGGTAAATAAACCGCTTCGGCAGTTGTCCCAAAAGCAGAACGAACAATTACAGGCAGCGCTTGAGTTTGGTTATCAGACAATGACGGAAACGCCGACAAATAAACAGAAAGCCCAGTATGGAGCAACGCAGGTAACGGTTTGGAATATTGTAGAGGGAGTGCATGGAACGCCTAAAGGGAGAAAAGCTATGGAGGAATACAGTCAATCGCTGAAAAGTGCGTCTGACGGGTTGGCGTTTTTTGATGAGTTAAACCGCAAAATCAATGAGACAGGGAAACTGCCAAGTTTTTTGAGCGGGAAAAAGGAAAATGCGAAAAGTCATATGCTTACATGGAATCCACAAAAGAAACGTTATGAAACAATTTTAAACGATACGGATAAAGTGGACTGCAAATTACAGATTGCAAGTAATTCCTCATTAAAGTTGGAATGTATTAATCAGGAGAAGAAAGAGTATTGTCTGTTCAGTGAAAAGGATTTTCAGGGGGAACAGACGGTTGAGGTGAAGCGTACCGATGCATTGAGCGGTACACGTCCATATTTGATTTATGGGGCAGAAGGACCGGAATATCAGAAAGCGGTGACATACAATCCGCAGGGCGTGAAAGGTTCGGCAAAAGGGTATTTGAAAGCAAAGACGGAGAAAAGTCAGATAGAAATTATCAAGACAGACGGCGAAACAGGATTGCCGGACAGAACTTTTGCAGGAGCGGAATATGAACTTCTGTCGGCAGACAAAGAGAGAATAGACATGTTGACAATCAACGAGGATGGGCGTGCGTTTTCAAAAGAACTTTCGGCAGGAACATATTACGTTCGAGAAGTAAAAGCGCCGGAAGGATACAATATAGATGAAACATTGCATAAAGTCGTTTTGCCTTCGGAGGAAAATACACTCTATGCAAAAGTAAACTCAAAAGAATATAAAATTCGGGGTGATGTGGAAATTCAAAAACTGGGTGAGGGAAGACCGATGCCGAATGTGGAATTTACACTGACAAATAAAGCGACAGGCGAAAAGACGGTTATCAAAACCGATGAAAATGGAGTAGCAACGACAAAACAGGAGGAAAATACAAAGGGAACTCTTGTCTACGGAGCATATACGGTGGAAGAAACAAACTATCCCGAAGGATATATTCCGATAGAACCGTTTGAAGTTGTCATTGAGCAGGAAAATGTGACGTTGACCTATACAGTAGAAAATAAGGCTGTCAAAGGAAAAATCAGAATAGAAAAAACAGACAAAGATACGAAAAAGTTACTGGACGGCGCTGTTTTTGAAATTATAGCAAAAGAAGAAATACAGGCGACAGACGGCAGTGTATTGGCAGAAAAAGGAGAAACCGTTGATACAGTAGAAACAAAAGACGGTATTGCCGAGAGCAAAGAATTGTATCTGGGAACATATCTCGTAAAAGAAGTAAAAGCCCCTGAGGGCTATATACTTCCGGAAAAATCTTATGAAGTACATCTAAAATTTCAGGGGGAGAAAATCCCTATCGTTACGGAGCATCTTTCCGTAGAAAATCAAAAAGAAACGAAATTAATTAAACTGACAAAAGCCGAAGAAGTGAAAACAGGAGATGAAAGTAAAATTGGAGTGCATGGAGTTATATTACTTTCGACACTGTCTGTTTTATTAAACGGATACCGCTTATATAAAAAGAAAAAGAATAATCTGTTGTAAGGAGATTGACAAAGCAATAGCAGAAACTTTATAATAGTTACCAAAAGGAACTACTAAATTAAATAGGAGGAATAGTATGTTATTGCTTTCAAAAAAAGATATTCAAAAAGTGTTTACAATGCAGGATGCCATTGAGGCGGATAAAGAAGCGTTTATTCTTTTTTCTGAGGGGAAAAGTGTTGTGCCTCTCCGCACAAATATAGGAGCGCCTAAACATGACGGAGCATTTTTATTTATGCCTTCTTATGTAGAAGATTTGGAATGCTCAGCGATTAAGATTGTAAATGTATTCCCAAATAATATAGAGAAGGGACTTCCGACAACTCCGGCACAGGTATTATTGATTGACGGAACAACGGGAATTGTTATTTCCGTATTGGACGGTACATATGTAACACAACTTCGTACGGGAGCGGCGTCAGGGGCAGCGTTTGACGTATTCGCAAATGCGGCTGCGAAAAAAGGTGCGTTAATCGGAACAGGCGGGCAGGCTGCCACTCAGTTGGAAGCGATGCTTGCAGTAAGAGATTTGGAAGAAGTAAAAGTATACGATATTAATCAGCAGAGAACAGAAGAGTTTGTAGCGAGAATGAATGAGGAACTCTCTTCGTACGGCACAAAAATCGTCGCCGCAGCAAGTTCAGATGATGCGATTGAAGATGCGGATATGATTGTAACGGTTACACCTTCATCTAAACCTGTATTTGACGGAAATAAAGTAAAAGCGGGGGCAACGGTAAGTTGTGTCGGTTCTTATCAACCGCATATGCAGGAAATGGATTCCGCCATTTTGCAGAGAGCAGGGAAAATTTATTTTGATTCAGAGGAGGCTGTTTTATCGGAAGCGGGAGATATTCTTATTCCGCTTGCAGACGGATTGATTACAAAAGAAGATTTCACAGGAGATTTGGGAGATGTTCTTCGCGGAAAAGTAGTTGGACGAGAGTCAGAGGACGAAATCATTGTCTTTAAAACAGTTGGAATTGGGACACAGGATCTTGTGACGGCAAAACGCATTTATGATAAAGCGGTTGAACAGAATATTGGAACAGAGTGGAATTCGTAATACATAGGAGGAAGAAAGATGAGTCAGGCATATTGGAATGGTGCGGAGGCAGCACACAGACGAGTAATGATGAAAGCAGCGGGATATTCAGATGAAGATATTCGCAAAAAACCACATATCGGAGTACCAAATTCATTTATGGAGGGTTCTCCGGGAAGTGCGCATTTAAGACAGATTGCGGAAGCGGTAAAGCAGGGGATTTGGGAGGCAGGCGGAGTTCCTGTAGAATTTGGTATTCCAGCCACTTGCGGAAATATTGCGAACGGTGCAGAAGAGTTGAAATACGAACAGGTGGGACGTGATATTGTTGCCATGTCTGTAGAATTTGTTACAAAAGTACATAATTTTGACGGTTTAGTAATGATTGCGTCATGTGACAATATTATTGCGGGATGCTACCTTGCGGCGGCAAGACTTGATATTCCGTCTACGGTTGTTACAGGAGGATCTATGCAGCCGGGACACCACTGCGGAAAAGCGATTGTGGAAGCGGATTTAGACGTAGCAAGATTTTCCGGAGCAGGGGAAGAATATTTAGATGAATTGGAAGAAGCGGTTTGCCCGTCCTTCGGCGCGTGTCCGTCTATGGGAACAGCCAATACAATGCAGATGCTTGGAGAAGTATTTAATCTTGTTATGCCGGGAACGGCTACAGTTCCGGCATCTGATAACAAAAAACTTCGTCAGGCGAGAATGGCAGGAAAGTATGCTGTAGAATTAGTAAAATCAGGAAGAAAACCGTCTGATTTGATTACAAAAGAGGTATTGTTAAATGCCATTATGTTTGATATGGCAGTGGCAGGTTCTACAAATGCGGTTTTACATATTTTAACAATGGCGTATGAATTAGGACTTGATATTACATTGGAAGATTTTGAAAAATATGCGAAAGAAATTCCGTGTATCAATGCGGTTATTCCAAGCGGTCCGTATACGGTAGTAGACTTCCATTATGCAGGGGGAGTTCCAAACGTATTAAAAATGCTTGAATCTAAATTGTACAAAGACGTTCCGATGATAACAGGAATTACTTTAGGAGAATTTCTAAGCCAGTTGACTGCAAAACCGAATGAAGTTATCCACAGTTTGGAAAAACCGTTATTTAATGAGCCGGGATTAAAAGTTCTTCGCGGAAATATTGCACCAAACGGTGCAATCGTAAGACCGACAGGTGTTCCGAAAGAAGTAAAATATATAAAAGGAAAAGCAAAAGTATTTGACGGTGACAGAATGGCGTTTGAAGCAATCGAAAGCGGTCAAATTGTTGCCGGAGATATTATTGTTATCCGCTATGAAGGATGTAAAGGTGCGCCGGGAATGAAAGAACTTATGTTGAGTATCGATGCGCTTATCGGTTTGGGATTACATACAAGCGTAGGATTGATTACGGACGCAAGATTTTCAGGCTTTAACTATGGTGCGATTGTAGGACACGTTTCTCCTGAAGCATATGACGGCGGTGTGATTGCACTTGTAGAAGACGGAGATGAAATTATTTTGGATACAATTAACGGAGAAGCAACGTTGTGTGTATCCGATGAAGAATTGGCAGCACGAAGAGAAAAATGGGTATGCCCTCCACTGAAAGAGCAGAAAGGCTGTCTGAATCTCTTTGCAAGAAACTGTCGTCCGGCAGAAGAGGGCGGTGCAATGCAGCCTTGGTAAATGTAATTCCATTGTTAAATAAAATCGGTCTGACAGAAGCGGAGAGCAAAGCGTATTTATCTTTACTGCGATACGGAAGTTCATCGGGATATGAAGTAAGTAAAGTGTCAGGAGTGCCACGCTCCAAAATTTATAATATTTTGGAAACGCTTGTGACAAAAGGATTTGTCCGATTTACCGAGGGGGAGGGGACAAATCAATATTTGGCAGTTCCAATAGAAGAGGTGTCCGAGAGAATACAAAAAGAAACGAAAGATACGTTGGAAGAACTGACGTTACAGTTAAAGGAATATGAAACGTCCACAGATTTAGAGTACATTTGGCATATTAGGGAATATAAAAACGTATTTGCAAAATGCCGAAATATTATCCGGCATACGGAGGAAGAACTTCTTATCCAAATATGGGAAGAAGATTTGCCACAGGTGGAAAAGGAGTTAAAAGAACTGGAAGAAAAAGGCATACGCCTTGGAATTGTTTATTTCAGTGAGGATGAAAACTCTTCTATACCGTTTAAACATTACAGCAGACACGGAATGCTTTCAGAAAAGAAAAAAGAAATGGGAGGAAGATTTATTACTCTCGTTTCGGATAAAAATGAAGTGATTTTTGGACAGATTGTCAATGAAACGGTTGCGGAAGTCATTTGGACAAAGTCAAAACCGATGATAGCAATGTCGGCGGAATGCGTGCGGCATGATATGTATTTTTATAAAAATGCAGGAAAATTCAAAGAAGAAATGCAGGAAGAGTTCGGAAAAGACTATATTAAAATCAGAGATATATTTTAGTGAAAAGGAACTTTAGTTGTACGGAGGTATGATTAAAGTTTCTTTTCGTTTATGAAAATATCTTGACTTTTTATGCAGAAATGAATTAGGATAGTGCGTATAATTTTTTAGGAGGGTAAAGGATATGGAGAAAAACAAAGGAAGAGCGGTTGCCTTATTGCCAATCGGTGTATTTTTGGTTATTTTTCTTGGAGCAGGGATAGTGACAGGAGATTTTTATACGATGCCTGCCATTGTAGCGTTTTTAATTGCGCTGCTTGTAGCGTTTTTACAAAATAAAAAATTGTCGTTTAGTGAAAAACTGCAAGTGATCTCCAAAGGGGTAGGAGATGAAAATATTATTACGATGAGTCTGATTTTCCTCTGTGCGGGAGGATTTTCAGGAGCGGTTACGGCAGCAGGGGGAGCAGACAGCACGGTAAATTTCGGATTATCTATTCTGCCTTCGAACGTTGCGGTAGTAGGACTGTTTGTAATCGGCTGTTTTATTTCCGTGTCTATGGGAACATCTATGGGGACAATTGCGGCGTTAGCGCCCATTGCCGTTGGGATTAGTGAAAAGACGGGATTTCCAATGGCAGTTTGTATAGGGGCGGTTGTATGCGGTGCGATGTTCGGGGATAATCTTTCCATGATTTCGGATACAACCATTGCGGCGGTAAAGACGCAGGGGTGCGAGATGAAAGATAAGTTTAAGGCAAACTTTTTTATTGTACTTCCGGCAGCGGTTATTACCATTATCATTTTCTTTTTTATGACGAGAAACGGTAGTTTCACGATGACACAGGAGTTGCCGTATAATGTTTGGCAGATATTGCCGTATATTGTTGTGCTTATCGGTGCATTAATCGGAATTAACGTATTTGTCGTACTGATCAGCGGAACGGTGCTGTCGCTTATTGTTGGAGTGGCAACGGGCAGTATTGCTCTAGGAGATATTTTTATCGCAATCGGCGGAGGAACAATAGGCGATAAGGCGATTGGCGGGGTAACGGGAATGTATGATATTACGATTATTTCCATTGTAGTTGCCTGCATTGTATCTCTTGTGAAAGAGTACGGTGGAATACAGTTTATTTTAAATCTGATAAAAGGGCGTATTAAAGGGAAAAGAGGCGGAGAACTCGGTATTGCCGGATTGGCTCTTTTAGTTGATGCCTGTACAGCGAATAATACGGTAGCCATTGTAATGACAGGACCGATTGCAAAAGAAATTTGTGATGAATATCAGATTAGTCCGAAACGTTCGGCTTCTCTTCTTGATATATTTACTTCAGTGGGACAGGGAATCATTCCGTACGGGGCACAACTGCTTTCAGCGGCAACATTAACGGGACTTACGCCGTTTGCGATTATGCCATATTTATACTATCCGTTCTTAATGGCGGTAAGTGCGGTTTTATTTATTTTATTCCGAAAGGAAAAAGAAAATAAGTAATAAAAAATTGTTAGTGAAATTTTTAACAAATGAATTGCAAAAAAATGTTTTTGTAAATGGAAAAATAAAGAAAAAATGGTGTAAAAGCGTATAAAATGCAGGATTAAAAAACTAATCCTGCATTTTGCTTAATTTTATATTCAATTAATGCATTTTACAACTTATAAATGAAGTATAAAAATAATAAACTTTCAGAGAAAATATTGACTTTTTGCGGTGAAAATGAGATAATGAAACAAATTTGGAATTTCAAGGAGGAACATAATATGTCAACAAAAGCTTATTATCCACTTAGCGAAATCGGTGCAGGAAAAACAGGGTTTTCTAAAACTCGTTCTATCATCGAAGCAGCATTTTATGGAAACAACGTAGTAAAAGTCAGCACATTAAGAGAGGCATATGAATTAGCCAAAAATTCACCGGGAACTATCGTGACAGATATGCCTGTATATAGAGGAGAAGAATTTGGTCTTGATAAAGATGCAAAAGTTCTTTTATTTAACGATGGAGCAGTAACAGGACGTTATGCAGCAGCACGCCGTATCAAAGGAGAACCGGGTGTTGACGCAGCAAAACTTGACAAAGTAACAATGGACGCTGTTTATGAATCACGCTGGAAAACAATGTACCACGCAGAAGTTTATGTTGGTCTTGATCCGGAATTCATGGTGAAAGCACATCTTCTTATTCCTGAAGGAGAAGAAAATATCATGTACAACTGGATGTTAAACTTCCAGTATATGTCTGATGAATATGTAAAAATGTATAAAAATTCAAAAGCAGTCGGTGACGGAAAAGAACCGGATATTTACATTTTCTCTGATCCGCAGTGGATTCCACAGGAAAGACCTGATGTTGACTACAGTTGCTTAAGCGACCCTCTTACATTATGTTATTTTGACACAGCAGAAAACTGTGCTTGTATTCTTGGAATGAGATACTTCGGAGAACATAAAAAAGGAACACTTACTATGGCGTGGGCAATCGCTAACAGAAACGGATATGCTTCATGTCACGGTGGACAGAAAGAATATACATTACCGGACGGATCTAAATATGTAGCATCTGTATTCGGTTTATCAGGATCAGGTAAATCAACATTAACTCATGCTAAACATAACGGAAAATATCCAATTACAGTTCTTCACGATGATGCATTTATCATTAACACAGATACTTGTGCATCTGTAGCGTTAGAACCTACATATTTTGATAAAACAGCAGATTATCCAACAGGATGCCCTGATAACCAGTACTTATTATCAGCACAGAACTGTTCTGCAACATTAGATGAGGACGGAAAAGTTCAGTTAGTAACAGAAGATATTAGAAACGGTAACGGACGTGCGTTAAAATCTAAATTATGGTCACCAAACCGTGTAGATAAGATTGACGCTCCTGTAAATGCTATCTTCTGGATTATGAAAGACCCTACAATTCCACCGGTAGTAAAATTAAAAGGTGCTGCTTTAGCATCAGTTATGGGTGCAACACTTGCAACAAAAACATCTACAGCAGAACGTGTTGCAGCAGGAACAGACTTAAATGCTCTTCGTATCGTTCCTTATGCAAACCCATTTAGAACATACCCATTAGTAAACGACTACGAAAAATTCAAAAAATTAGTTGAAGAAAAGAACGTAGATTGCTACATCATCAACACAGGTGATTTCATGGGCAAAAAAGTTCAGCCAAAAGATACTTTAGGAATTTTGGAAACAATCGTAGAAGGCAAAGCGGAATTCAAACAGTGGGGTAACTTTGAAGATATCGAAATCATGGAATGGGAAGGATTCGTTCCGGACTTAAATGATGAAGATTACAAAGCACAGTTAAAGAACGCTATGCAGAACCGTGTAAGTGCAGTAGAAGGATTTGCTACAAAGAAAGACGGATATGACAAACTTCCTGATGAAGCATTAGAAGCGCTTCAGAAATTAGTAGAAGAAGTTTAATAAAGATAAATAAAAAATAGAATGTGCAACGCACATTCTATTTTTTATGCTATAATGAAACAAAAAAATATACAAGTAAAGGGGAGTTAATATGGCAGAATATATGGAAATTGTCCAAAATATTGTGGCAGAAGTAAAAAAGGCTGTTATCGGAAAAGACGAATCTATCCGAAAGGTTATGGCAGGGATTTTAGCAGGCGGGCATATTTTAATCGAGGATATTCCGGGGGTAGGTAAGACAACGATAGCGCTTGCATTTGCGAGAAGTATGGGAATGAAATGGAATCGTATACAGTTTACGCCGGACGTACTGCCGGCAGATATTACGGGATTTTCAATGTACGATAAATATGCGGGAGAATTTCGGTATCAGGAGGGAGCGGTTATGTGTAATCTTCTTTTGGCAGATGAAATTAACAGAACTTCTCCGAAAACACAATCGGCGCTTCTTGAGGTAATGGAGGAAGGAACGGTAACGATTGATAAAGTAACAAGGGAAGTGCCAAAGCCTTTTGTCGTTATCGCTACGGAAAATCCGATTGGTTCGGCAGGAACGCAGATGCTTCCGGAGTCGCAGTTGGACCGTTTTTATATTTCCATGACGATAGGGTATCCGGAAATTCACCATGAAATTGAAATTATTAAAGGAAATCAGGCGGGGAATTTATTAGAATATGTACAGCCTGTTATCAGTGCGGAAATGTTAGTCGCCATTCAGGAAGAAGTGGAGAATGTTTATATACATGATGTGATTTATGAATATATTGCAGAATTGATTACAATGACAAGAAATCATCCGATGATAGAAGTGGGAATAAGTCCGAGAGGAACAATCGCACTTGCAAAAATGACGAAGTCGGCAGCCTATCTGTCAGGACGGGAATATTGTATTCCGAGTGATGTGAAAGAAATGTTTTATAGTGTTGCCAGACACCGTATTCAGTTAAACTCTAAAGCAAGAATTAATCATGTAAGAGTGGAGGATATTATGGAGGAGATTCTGCGTAAAGTGGAAGAGCCGACACCGAAACGAAAAATGGGGAAATAGTGAATGAAGAAATTAATCTATTTTATAGTGATAGGAACGACTGTGTATTTGAATATACTATACGATTGGAAAGAAGGGGCATTGGTTATTTCTGCAGAACTGGTATTTCTTTTTTGCTGTCTTTTGGAAAGTTGCTTTGTGCGATTTAAGACGGATGTACGGTTGGCAGTAAAAAGAGAAATCGTGGAGCAGGGTGAGGAAATGCCGATTTCCATAGAGATACAGAATAAAAGTATTTTTCCGACAACAGTCAGAGTGAAAGTGTTTTTTGGATTTACAGGAGAGAAAAAGAAGATAAAGCAAATATGGAAAATATATGTGGGCGGTAAAAGGCAGGAAAAGTTTACGAAAAGTATTGTTGCACAAAAGTGTGGGAAAATGGAACTGGAGTTAGGAAAAATAACCGTTTCAGACTGGTGGGGAGGTTTTTCCTTTCAAAGGACAATAGGAGAACGGGAGAAAATCTTGGTTATGCCTAAACCGTGTCCGATAAACTTGATTGTAAGCCATAAGACAAAATGGTTTCCGATTGAGAGTGAAGAGTATGCCGATGACAGAAGCGGTGACGATAATACGGAAATTTATGAAATAAGAGAGTACAGAAATGGTGACCGAATGCAGAAAGTACATTGGAAAGTCAGTGCAAAACAGGACGATTTGTACATTAAAGAATACAGTTATCCTTTAGGTGCGGGCGTACTTATTTTATTGGAAGGAACAAAATCGGAGAGAGGAAGAAAGCAAAATATTCCTCAGTTTTTGCAGGGAGTTATTTCATTATCTATGGCAATGGTAGATAAAAAATGTCCGCATTATATTGCGTGGCAAAAGAAAGACGAGCAGTTTATTCAGCGAAGGCTGATAAAAGATGAGGAAAGTTTTTATCAGTTTCTTCCTGAATTTTTACAGATAGAGGCAGATGCTCTTGAAACGGATATGAAAGAACGTTATCGCTGTCGGTATAGAAATGCAGTGTATTCGACAGAAATTGCCTTTACGAATACATTGGAGTTACGGATAAATCAGCAGGAAACATTGCCAATCAATCAAGGGATAGAACAATTTTTTGAAACAACGGAAATCATTGTTTAATAGGGGAGAAGAATGAAAAAGAGAAATACTTGGGAAGCATTTATACAGATGATTTATATAGTCGTTGCACAGTTAGGCATTTTGTTTTCTGTTACGGAAACATTTGGCATAACATATAATAAAATGCCGCTATATGTATGTATAATAGTTTTGGCAGTCGTTCTGTATATATTATCGAAAAGAAAACGTTATGGGGGAATATTTCTTACGGGAGGAATAATTTTAGCGGAAATAGTTCTCATTCTATGGAAACGGAATAGTCTTTTTAAAGAAATAAAACGTCTTGGAAAGACTATCTCGACACATATGGAAGCTTATGTGCATAATGGGGATATTGTTAATCTGTATGAAAGTCAGAAATTTACAATAGGATTGTTGTGTCTACTGATTTTGACAGCGGGCATCGTTACTTTTGTCATCGTCAGAACAAAGAGGGCGTTTGGAATAATGGCTCTTCTTCTTATTATTTTTTCCGTACCGTTTATGGCAGGGGAAGAGCCGGACGCAAAGACGCTTGTCTGTGTCGGTGTTCTCTTAGTGACGGCAGGATTTTCAAGGCGAAAAGGCATTGAAGAAAAAGACAGAGGGACAGTCAGACGTTTAGGCGTTTTAATCGGAATTTTTTCCGTTATTATCGGCGGAATGTTGTTCCAGCCGACCATTCAAAAGGGCGTAAACTATACAAAAAGATATAAGACAAGCCTTATAGATTTTTGGGAAAATAAAAAGACAGAGTTTTTCGCAGGAGATACAGGAGTGGGAGGAGCAAACGGGGGAGAACTGGGAAGAGTTGACAGACTAGAGCAGGATGATAAAGTACACTTAAGAGTAACAGTGGGGGAAAAACCGAAAGACAGAATGTATCTGATTGGATTTATCGGGGAAACGTATACGGGGCATGAATGGGAAGAAATAAGCGGATATGAAGATACAGGAATGTTTTATAGTATGATGTCAAAGGATAAGGAATACGGTTCACTTTCAGATACAATAGAGATTGAGTATATCGATGCAAATAAGGAATATGATTATCAGCCTTACGGAAGTTCGCTCTATGGGGGAGGCAGACGGACAATAACGGATAAACAGATATTGAAATATTATCCGTATGATATAGTGGAGAAGTTTCCGAATACAAATGAAGTGACAGAATTAGAAGAGATATACGGAAGCAGTTTTGTCGATCGATATAAAACGGTGAGTCGGGAAGTAATGAATAATTTTTCCGGCGAGGTGGAAAAATCCATATCGGGAACGGATATAGAAACAATTACGGAGGAAATTTCAGAATTGTTTAGAAGGCAGACAGAGTATTCTTTGCATCCGGGGAAAACACCGGAGGACAGAGATTTTGCGGAATATTTCTTTTTTGAAAACAGAAAAGGATACTGTACGCATTATGCAACAGTTGCCACACTGTTTTTCCGCATGAAAGGAATCCCTGCCAGATATGTTGCGGGATATATGATTGAGTCGGGAGAGTTTGAAAAACAGAAAGACGGGAAATATACTGCAGTCGTTACCGGAAGAAATGCACACGCATGGACGGAAGCATATCATTGGGGCGGAGGCTGGCTTCCGGTGGAAACAACGCCGGGGTATGCAAAAGTGGAAAAACCAATGGGGGAAGATGAGGGCAACAAAGAGTGGGACGGCGCTACATCTGAAATGGAGGAATTGCCGCAGCAGGAAAAGCCTTCCACACCACAACAGGAGGAGAAAAAGGAAGAAAAGAAAAAAGAGAATGAAGATAAAGATCAGTTTCCGCTTCCGCTTGCAGCAGGTGTTCTGACCGGAGTTACGGTTACAGGGGGAATTGTGGCTGCATACCTGCTGAGGAAGAAAAAGAAAACGCAAAAAGAAAAGACAGGGTATAATGAAGAGATTCAGGAACTGTTTCATCAGATTTACCGTAAACTTGTACGAAAGAAAAAGATTAGCGGAAATGAGGAATTAAATCAGGAATTTGTGGAGAAGATATGCAGTGCATATCCGAACGTTTCAAGAGAAATAGGGGAGGAAATGCTGGATATTGTATACAGAGCAAATTACGGAAAAGAGCAGTTAAAAAAGGATGATTATTTACTCTTAAAAAGGATATTTTTAGCACTTGAAAAAGAGAAATAGATGATTTATAATGTACTTACAGACCTGAAATGTTCGATAACTTCTGTTATTTTGAACCTACAATACTTTAAACGGGATTCCTATATCTCTGTAATATGTCAAGCCTCCATTCTTGCAGTGGAAGACAGAAAAGCAGATGCGGTCGCCCACCTAGCAGACTGCTAGGAGTCAAAATACAGAAAACGGCATTTTGGGGAAAACAAAAGAGAAAGGCAGTCACAGTGATGTGGCTGCTTATTTTTGTATAGGAATGAAGAGGCGATCCGCAACATACATATAGAAAAAAGGACAAGAGGTGCAAAGTGAAAAAGTGGTGTAAAGGTGTCGGTGTATTGTATGGCTGCGGAATTTTTTTATGTGTATGTTTAAGTGTAGGATTGCTAAGCCTCCTTGTAGATAAAGAAATAGTGGAGAGAAAGAAACCTTATCCGATAAAAAAAGTGCAGGAAGAACAAAGTGACGGAGAAAAAATGATCCGAGTAGTGTTGAAAACAAACGGATTTAAGGAAGCAGAGCATAAAGGAGTCATTCTAAAAGCAAAATCGGGAATGCGTTTGCAATTTGACGGAAAGGAAATAGAATGCAAACCGAATGAGGAAATAAAAATTTTGCCCGATGATAAAATGTTTCAAAAAGGGACGGTACATATATTTCCAAAAGAAAAGGGGGATAAAATAACGGTTGTTTCGTTAAAGAGAGGGTATGGAACTCCTTCTTACAGAGGAAAACTGGAGTTATATTCTTCAGAAAAAGGTATTGCTATTGTAAACGAGTTGCCGCTGGAGGAATATTTGTATGCGGTTGTGCCAAGTGAAATGCCGGCATCCTATTCGATAGAAGCGTTAAAAACACAGGCGGTTTGTGCGAGAAGTTACGCGGAAAAGCAGACAAGAGGATTTGGTTATCCCCAATATAAAGCGAACGTAGATGACAGTACGGAGTATCAGGTGTATGGAAATTCTAGGGAACAGAAAAGCACGATACAGGCGGTAAATGAAACAAAAGGAGAAAAGGTCTGGTATAACGGAG
The DNA here is from genome assembly GCA_900551895.1 of uncultured Lachnospiraceae bacterium. Classification (GTDB taxonomy): domain Bacteria; phylum Bacillota; class Clostridia; order Lachnospirales; family Lachnospiraceae; genus Faecalimonas. The sequence continues at coordinate 148,068 of URXX01000001.1, forward strand.
AAGTTGCGACAACATATTATTTTTCCACATCATGCGGAAAGACGACAACTTCGGAGGCGTGGGGCAGTCAGAGAACGAAAAAGAATGAATACTTATGTTCGGTAGATGTGGCGGAAAACGGAAATGCTTATGAAAAAAATCTGCCGTGGTATCGGTGGTCGGCGAAAATACCGGAAAAAGTGTTGGAAAATCTGATTGAGAAAAATACGAAAACCGATATAGGGAATTTATGTAATGTCACAGTGGCAAAAAGAGGGGCGGGAAATGTTGCTCTTCAACTTGTTGCCATAGGGGATAAAAAGAAAGTTACGGTGGACACGGAAAATAAAATCCGAAGAGCGTTGGGCGGCGAAGGATATTTTCTTGAGAGGCAGGACGGAAAAAAGGTAAAAAGTATGGAACTTTTACCGAGCGCTTTTTTTGAGATAAAGAAAAACGGAAAAGAATACATTCTGACCGGAGGCGGATACGGACACGGAATAGGAATGAGCCAAACGGGAGCGAATGAAATGGCAAAACGAGGGAAAAACTATAAAGAAATTTTAAATATATTTTATAAGGGAATAGAAGTAAAAAAATAGATTTTCGCGGAAACTTGAAGAAAAAATAAAATCATGTTATCATTTCATAATAGCCAAAGCCAACATAAGCCGTGTTGGCTTTGATTTTCATAGAAGAGAGTGAGGAATAGACGTGAAAAAATGGTTGAAAAAAATAAATCAGTTGTTGGCGGCAGATGCGAATGACCATACAGGCGCATATGCTGCGATGTCGGCGTTCTTTTTCGTGCTTTCCTTAATTCCGATTATTTTATTACTTTTAACTCTTGTACAGTATACTTCGGTGACAAAAGTAGACGTGATGTCGGCGGTTGCGCAGGTTGTTCCGGATTCCATTACGCCTACAATTTTGGCGATTGTAAATCAGGTATATAATCAGTCGGCAGCAGTTATTCCGATTACAATTCTCGTGGCGCTGTGGTCTGCGGGAAGAGGAGTTTTGGCAGTGACTTCGGGACTGAACTGGATTTATGACAGCCGTGAAACACGAAACTATTTTTATTTGCGTATACGGGCGACTTTTTATACGGTTTTATTTATCATTGTTATCGTACTGACTCTTGTTGTACTCGGATTTGGTAACAGCATCAGTTTGTTTGTGGAGGAGCATATTCCGTTGGCGTCACACGTCACAAAATTTATGATTGAAATCAGAACGGTGGCGGCATTTTTTGCTTTACTGCTTTTTTCGCTTTGTATTTATAAATTTCTGCCAAACAGAAGAGATAAACTTTTAGCACAACTTCCGGGAGCATTATTTACATCGGTTGGGTGGCTCTTGACGTCATTTTTTGTATCGAAATATATGGAGATTTTCAAAGGATTTGAAGATATGTACGGAAGTCTGACAACAATTGTTTTGATTATGCTGTGGCTTTATTTTTCGATGTATATTATGTTGCTTGGCGGAAAAGTAAATGTATATTTTCAGGGGAAGGAAAGTTAAAAAAATCTTAAAAAATACAGCAAAGAATCATAACTTTTCCATAGTATACTTTAAATCAACAAAATGAAACGGGAGGAATTGATATGAAAAAACAAAAGAAAGGATTTTTAACATTCGTCTGTTCTTTAATACCCGGAGCAGGAGAGTTATATATGGGATTTGAGAAACAGGGAATGAGCATTTTAATTACATTTTGGGGGATTGTCGCTATAGCGTCTTTCATCGGATTGGAGTTTATTTTATGGGCTTTGCCGGTGATATGGTTCTATAGTTTTTTCCACACACATAACTTGAAGAATTTAAGTGAAGAAGAATTTATGTTGGAGAAAGACAGATACTTAATTAATTTCGAATATTTAATTGAAAACAAAGAAGAGTTATTACAGAAATATCGCACGGTAATTGCGGGAGCATTGATTTTAATCGGTGTGGCAGTGCTTGGAAAGGCGTTAATCTCAGTTCTTTGGAATATTATTCCGATGTATCTGTATGATATTTTCAGTTCCGCAATCCATTTGATTGGCGGCGGAGTTATCGGTATCAGTATCATTATTTTAGGAGTATACTTCCTTCGCAAACGTGACGAAGCGGAAGAACAAGAAGAATAGGTAAAGCATATGGAATTGACAACACTTTGTTATATTGAAAAAGAGGACAGTTATCTGATGCTGCATCGCGTCAGCAAGAAAAATGATGTAAATAAAGATAAATGGATTGGAGTGGGCGGACATTTTGAAGCGGGGGAAAGTCCGGAGGACTGCCTACTGCGAGAAGTAAAAGAAGAAACAGGACTGACACTTACGTCTTATCGCTTCAGGGGAATTTTAACATTCCTGTTCAATGAAAATGAAGCCGAATATATTTGTCTTTATACTGCAGACGGTTTTGAAGGAGAAATGAAACCGTGTGATGAGGGAACGCTTGAGTGGGTGCAGAAGAGCAAAATCTCAGAATTGAATTTGTGGGAGGGGGATAAACTTTTCTTTGAATTACTGGAGAAAAATGAACCGTTTTTTTCGATGAAACTGACATATCAGGGAGATACGCTTGTTGATTGTGAGTTGAACGGGGATAAGATATTGACGAAAAGAGAATAAAATGTGTCGAAATTGTGAACGGGGACGTAGTGAAATTGAAAAAGACTACGTCCCCGTTCACAATTTTTTCACATTTAGATTATCTTCGTTGTCCATTTTGTGCAGTCCCAAACTTCGTTTACCACATCTCGATAGAATTCGGGTTCGTGGCAGATAAGCAGGACGCTTCCGCGGTACTCCTGAAGTGCGCGTTTTAATTCGTCTTTTGCGTCTACATCTAAATGGTTTGTAGGTTCGTCCAAAAGCAGTATATTTGTTTCGCGGTTGATAAGTTTGCAGAGGCGTACTTTCGCCTGCTCTCCACCGCTTAGAACACGCACCTGACTTTCGATATGCTTTGTTGTCAGACCGCATTTTGCAAGGGCGGAGCGTACCTCATATTGAGTGAAAGAAGGAAATTCGCTCCAAATTTCTTCGATACAGGTTGTTGTATTGTTCTGTGCGGTTTCCTGCTCGAAATAACCGATTTGTAGGTTTTCCCCCAATTCAACGGAACCGTTAAGCGCAGGAATAAGACCGAGAATGCTTTTTAGCAGTGTCGTTTTTCCGATACCGTTTGCACCGACAAGGGCGATTTTTTGTCCGCGCTCCATAGCCAGCGTGAGCGGTTTGGAGAGCGGTTCGTCATATCCGATAACAAGGTCTTTTGTCTCGAAAATATATTTTCCCGGAGTGCGTCCTGTTTTAAAGTGAAATTCAGGTTTCGGACGCTCGGCGGCAAGTTCGATCATATCCATTTTGTCCAGTTTTTTCTGACGGGACATTGCCATGTTTCTTGTGGAAACACGTGCCTTGTTTCGTGCGACAAAGTCTTTTAATTCGCTGATTTCCTGCTGCTGACGTTTGTATGCCGCTTCTAATTGTGCTTTTTTCACTTCATAAACTTCTTGGAAATGTTCATAATCGCCAACGTATCTGTTTAATTGCTGATTTTCCATATGATAAATAATGTTGATAACTTCATTTAAAAATGGTATATCGTGGGAAATAAGGATAAACGCATTTTCGTAGTCGATGAGATAGCGTTTCAGCCAGACAATATGGTCTTCATCTAAGTAGTTTGTAGGCTCGTCTAATAAAAGAATATCCGGTTTTTCTAATAAAAGTTTTGCGAGGAGGACCTTTGTTCGCTGTCCACCGCTTAAGTCTGTTACATCTCTGTCCAATCCGATATCCAATATGCCAAGAGCGCGGGCGACTTCCTCGACTTTGGCGTCAATGACATAAAAGTCATGTAAAGTCAGAGTATCCTGAATACTGCCGAGTTCGTCCATTAGTATCATCATTTCTTCTTCATCGGCATTGCCGAGGGAATCGCAGATATCATTCATTTTCTGTTCCAATTCAAAAAGATAGGCAAAGGCGGATTTCAACACATCTCGGATTGTCATTCCTTTTTCCAAAACTGTGTGCTGGTCGAGATAACCTACACGGACATTTTTTGCCCATTCGATTTTTGCTTCGTCCGGCTGTAATTTGCCTGTTACAATATTTAAAAAAGTAGATTTTCCCTCTCCGTTTGCACCTACAAGACCGATGTGTTCGCCTTTTAATAAACGGAAGGAAACGTCCTCAAAAATAGCACGGTCACCGAAACCGTGTGATAAATGTTCAACGTTTAATATGCTCATAGATAACTCCTTAATGTACATTCGTTTTCTATCCTATTTTACATGATAAACGTCTTTTTGTCATCAGGAATTATGTAAATGAGGACACCCGAAGGTGTCCCGATATACTATCTCATTGTTCCCTGTGTCAAAACGGATTTGACGTGCTGTTTTTCTTCGGCTGTTGCTTTGGCAGCAGGAACATAATAACTTTTTTCACGGGCAATGTGATAAAGTTTTTCCTGTGACATTTCACATTCGTTGCGAAGTTGTTTTAAACATTGTTTTAATTCTTTGTTTTCTGTTTGCGGAATCATTTCCCCAAACATTTTTAATTCACCGTTTACGCCTACAAGGGCATCGGATACCATTGTTTTCTCGTCCATAATTGTCCTCCTATAAGAATTTTAGCAATTCCTGTTTGTTTTTCATTGCACTGTCAGCGCTGTCCTGAAAAAGTTTTTTGATTTCAGGGTCCTGTGCAAAAGATGCGTAGTCAGTCATTTTGCAGTGGGTTGTGGAATATCCGCCGACAAGGTGGCGAAGGTTTTGTAAATCCAAAATTGAGATGTCTTCCATTGTGTTTTCCTCCTTAATATATAGTCATTATCTGACAAAGGTAGTATGGCTTATTTAAGAAAAACTATTCACTCATCAGTCGGGAAGTGTGAATGAAAGCCGAAAATAATTTTCGCATGGCAGGTGTGGAGCGGTACATTGCTTCAGGATGCCACTGGATGCCGACGGCAAAAGAATAGTCGGTAAGTTCAATTCCTTCAATAATTCCGTCAGAGGTGTGGGCGGAGGCGATAAGTCCTTTTCCAGTCATATCCACAGCCTGATGATGAAAACTGTTTGTAAAAATGATTTTTCCGACAAGCCTGTGCAGGAGAGAACCGGATTTTACAATTACCTTATGACTGATGTCTTTTCGGGCAGAATGCTGCATATGATTGATGCAATCTTTTTGTTTTAGAGAAATATCTTGACAGATTGTTCCGCCGCAGGCAACATTTAACAATTGCATTCCTCTGCATATGGCTAGTATAGGTTTACCGCTTAAAAGAACGTTTCGCATAAAACGGAGTTGAAAAATATCGAGGGTGATGTCCGTCTTTCCCAGTTTGTCCAACGGTTCCTGCCCGAAAAGAAGCGGGGTAATATCTTCGCCTCCACAGAATAGAAAGCCGTCGCAGAGGGAAATATATTCGGAAATGGCAGTGTTTGATTTTACGAGAGGAACGATTAAGGGAAGCCCGCCGGAATAGCGGACGGATTGAATATAAGCATTTGTTACGAACTGTCTGTTCTCTGTGAGTCCGCAGACAATAATGGCAATTTTAGGTTTCATGTTGTTTCTTTTTCCTTTTTTGTATAGTATATACCATAAGCGAAAAAACATACCGGAGGAAAGGATAATGGAAAAATTAATTGATTTGCACTGTGATACGATTTGGAGATTAACGGATGCCGGAGAAAAAGTTACGTTGGGGAAAAATTCTTTCTGTGTAAATATAGACGAGATGAAACAGGCGGGAACAATGGCTCAGTTTTTTGCCTGTTTTGTAGATGCAAACTGGTTTACTAAAGAGGAGAAATACGAAGAGGGTTACGTCTGTATCAAACAAATGATCAAGCGTATGCGAAAAGAAGTGGGCGATTTTTCGGAACAGATTGCATTTGCAAAAAGCGGAGAGGAGATAGAAGAAAATAGAGGGAACGGAAAAATCTCCGCAGTTCTCACAGTAGAGGAGGGCGGTGTATTAAACGGAAAAATAGAACGTATAGAAGAACTTTATAAAGAGGGAATCAGACTAATAACCATTTTATGGAATTATGAAAATTGTATCGGCTATCCGAACAGCAGGAAATCCGAAATTATGGGAAAAGGATTAAAACGGTTTGGGTTTGAAATTGTGGAGAAAATGAATGAGAGAGGAATGCTTATTGATGTGTCGCATTTGTCGGACGGAGGTTTTTGGGACGTACTAAAGACAAGCAGATATCCGGTTGTTGCGTCACATTCAAATGCGAGAGAAATTTGTCCCCACCCGAGAAATATGACGGATAAGATGATAAAGGCGCTTGCCGAAAAAGGGGGCGTTATCGGAATAAATTTTTATCCGGATTTTATCAGGCAAAACGGAAGAGCCTGTGTGGAAGATGTGGTGACACATATTCGTCATATCGTAAGTGTAGGGGGAATGGACAGTGTATGCATCGGAACAGATTTTGACGGGTTCTCGGGAGAGAGCATAGAAATAGAGAGAGCAGGGCAGATGTATTTGCTTTATCATGCCCTGAAAAGAGTGGGATTTACGGAGAAACAGATAGAAAAAATCCGTTGGGAAAACGCAATGCGTGTAATAAAAGAAGTGATATAATTGTAATATAAATGTAACAAAAAGTGTGTTGACAGTGCTGCACACTTTTATTAAAATATAAGTGTACTAACGGTAATAGTACACGCTAAACGGTAGAAAGGAGAAAATATGATTGCAATTGATTATCAAAATAGAAAGCCGATTTATGAACAGATAGTAGAAAAATTTCAAATGCTGATCCTAAAAGAAATTTTGCCTTCAGGAAGTCAGATGCCGTCTGTGCGTTCTTTGGCAGTAGAACTTTCTATCAATCCCAATACAATTCAGAAAGCATATACAACTCTTGAACAGCAGGGATATATATATTCTATAAAGGGGCGGGGAAATTTTGTCGCGGAAAGCACTGAGTTGAAGGAGCAGAAAAAGAAGTCCTTTTCAGAGAAGATAAGACAACTTGTTATGGAAGGAATCGAACTTGGAATTTCTCAAAAAGAATGTGCGTATATGTTTGAGAACTGCTGGAAGGAGGAGAGTTGTTCATGATTGAAGTGCGAAATGTCTGCAAAGCATTTGATGAGATTAAGGCGATAGACCATGCGACAACGAAGATTATGGAAGGACAGATTTTTGGTCTTGTCGGAAGTAACGGAGCGGGGAAGAGTACATTTCTCAGAATGCTAAGCGGGGTATTAAAGGCTGATGAAGGGGAGATATTGATTGACGGAAAGGGCGTTTATGAAAATACAGAAGTAAAAGAAAATATTTGCTTTTTATCCGACGTTGCCTATTTTCCGGCGAATGCAACAGGGAAAATTATGCGTGACTATTACGCGATGTTTTATAAGAATTTTGATACTTCCCAGTTTGATAAATTGGCAGAAAAGTTTCAGCTGGATATCTATCGAAAAATCAGTACATTTTCAAAAGGAATGCAGAAACAGATGTCCATGCTGTTGGGAGTGTGTACAAATACAAAATATTTGTTTTGTGATGAAACATTTGACGGTCTTGATCCGGTTATGCGTCAAGCGGTAAAAAGTCTGTTTGCCTCAGAGGTAATGAATCGAGGATTTACACCTATTATTGCTTCGCATAATCTGCGTGAGTTAGAAGATATTTGTGACAGTATAGGACTTTTACATAAAGGTGGAATTTTGTTTACAAAAGATTTGGAAAATATGAAATTTCATATTCATAAAGTGCAGTGTGTTATTACAAATCCGGTGAAAGAAGAAAGGCTTCTTGCGGAACTGGATGTGCTTTACCATGAGAAACAAGGTTCTGTTTTAAGTTTTATTTCAAGGGGAACAAGAGAAGAAATTATGGAAAGAGTTGAAGAAAAAGAGCCTGTTTTCATGGAAACCGTGCCGCTTTCTCTTGAAGAAATCTTTATCAGTGAAATGGAGGTGGAAGGATATGATGTCAAAAATTTCCTATTCTAAATTGATAAGGGAGGATATAAAGAAAAGGGCATGGCTTTTACTTCTGTCCATTACTGTTTTTGTTATCATTATTCCCATATTAAGCGCCATTCAGATAGAAGGGGTATTGCCGGGAGGAGTAAGCAGCACTTATACGAATTGGAAAGATGTCCAGAGTTGGTTTGTGACAGAAATGGGATTTTCTAACAAATATATATGGTTTGCCATTTGTGCAGGAGGAATTTTAAGTGCGATAACTTCCTTTTCTTATCTGCACTCAAAGAAGCAAATTGATTTTTACCATTGTCTTCCGGTAAAAAGGGAAACGTGGTATTTTGTAAACTGTATAAGCGGAATCGTTCAGATTATTGTGCCATATGTTATCGGTTATATTTTGATGCTGATTATCGGAGGAATGAAAGGGGTTGCAAGTCCGAAGCTTATTCATCAGAGCGGTATTGTTATGGGAATCACGATACTTATCTTCTTGTTGATATATGGGACAACATCTTTGGCTATGATACTTACGGGAAAACTTCTTGTAGGTATGCTTGGAGCAACAATATTTCTGATGTGGGGTTCTGTAATTGTGGCATTGAAAAATTATACAATGTTACAATTATTTGAGAACTATATGACGGAAGAAACGGTGGTAGGTTTTGTTGAAAACATGATAGGCGGTGGCGGCTGGTATTCCCCTATATTGATTTGGGAAAGAATAAAGAATTATAATCATTTAGGAAAATCGATGTTTCCGATTGTTATGGCGATGATTTTGGCAATTATACTTATTTTTACTGTAGGACTTTTCGCTTTTAAGAAAAGAAGAATGGAAAATGTAGGAAAAGCCATTGTTTTTTCAAAAGTAGAATCTCTCGTACAGATTGTTATTACAGTGACGTCGGGAATGTTTTTTGCCGTTATCGTAAGCAGCCAAAATCAGGTAAAAGGAATGAAAGTCGGCTGGATGTACGGTATAGCGATGATTTCCGTAGTAATTATTTATGGTGTGATTTCTTTTATTTATCACGGAGATATACGGATGCTGTTTCAGAAGAAGATACCGCTTTGTATCTGTATGGCAGTAACACTTGGCACTTTGACAATAGTCAGATTTGATGTTTTGGGATATGATAAGTATATGCCGGATAAGAACAAAATTAAAATGATGGCGGTAGACTCTTATGATGTAAATTATCTGTTGAATTATCGAAGCCAGTGGGAAAATTTGGATTACAAGGGGCAGTTGGCAAAATTAAAAACAGAGGAGTTTAATGATATATATGATTTAATAGAAGAAAGTGTTCGTGGAAAAAATGATGACGATACAGAGAAATCAATTATCAACGTCGGTTATTATTTGAACAGCGGAAGAAAGGTTTATAGGAGTTATCAGGTTGATGAAGAAAAACTGTTTCGCTGTATAGATAAAATGATGTTGGACGAACAATATAAAAGTGCAGTGTTAAACGTAGGGGAGATAGATGCGTCTAAAATAAACAGTATTCATTTTGAAAATATAAGAACGGAAAATCTTCCTCTTCAATTAAATGAAAAGGAACGGGAAGATTTATTTGATGCCTATTGTAAGGATATGGAGAAATACCCTCTGTCGGAGATTGTAGATGGAGAAATAGTAGGCAGGTTGTACTGCAAAGGGCATGGAGAAGAGCGTGTTTTATATGTTTTTGAAGAATATCAAACCTTTATTGATACATTGAGAAAATACTGTGAAGTTCCTAATAAAATTACACAGCAAGAGGTAAAATCTATTACGATAGAGGATTACAGAAAGCCGAACAACATGAAAGATATAACAATCCAGCCGGAAGACACAGAGAAGATACAAAGTATATTAGACAGTCTGACTTATACGGAGATTGGAACATCCAGTGGAGAAACAGAACCAAATCTTTATGTTACGGTTGTCACGGAAAACGGAATTACAAGTGCTTTTATAAAGAAAAATGAGATACCAAAATTTTTAAATGAATAAAGAAAAGGGGAATACAAATGAAAAATACAAGGGGAAGAAAACGTAGAAATAGAAGACGGATAATACTGATTTGCAAAATAGTGATTTGCCTTGCAATTTGCGTGGGAGTAGTATTTGGACTGAAAGCGGCGGCAGAAACGGTTTTACGTAAAGAAAGTAAAATAATTTTAAAACCGGTAGACACAGAAATGCGGGAAGGGGAGAAAGTACCGGAAATTAAAGCCAATATCACAGTAGAAGGAGATCAGGAAACGGTATTGGATAAAAAATCGGGAAAAACAGTGGGAGATTTAACTGCTGAATTAAAAAGGGGAGAAAATTACGAGGTCGTTTGCGGGACAGACGGAAAGACAGAAGGAAAATTTTCGGTGAAAATTGTTCTGAAAAAAGAGATAGAAAAGAAATTGCAGGAGGAATGGAAAGGAAAAGTATCCATTCAGACGGAAACTTCCACTCTGCTTGTGAAAAATGCTATGGGTGATTGGGAAGGTAAGAAATTTAAAAAGACAGACGGACAGTATGCCGTGAACGAATTTTTGAAATTAAAAGACGGAACATACTATTTCGATGAAAACGGGGAGAAAGTAACAGGAAAGAAGACAATAGGTATTAAAGAATGTGTATTTTCGGAAGAAGGAAAATTGCAGTCAGAGAAATTTGTCGGAATAGATCCGTCCAAACCAATGATAGCGCTTACATTTGATGACGGACCGGGAGCGGAAGCGGGAAGAATTTTAGATGTATTAGAGAAATATAACGCTCGGGCAACATTTTTTATGGTAGGACCTAAAGTAAATACATATCCGGAAACCGTAAAAAGAATTGCAGAATTAAACTGTGAGTTAGGCAATCACTCTACAAATCACCCAAAATTGACGAAATTGGATGCGGCGGGTATCCAAAAAGAAATACAGACAACAACAGATGCCATAGCAAAAGCGACAGGAGGAAAGAAACCTACTGTTATGCGTCCGCCTTTTGGAGCGGTAAACGAAACGGTAAAACAGACAGTAGGACTTCCGATTATTATGTGGTCGGTGGACACGTTGGATTGGAAGACGAGAAATACACAGGCAACTATTGACAGTGTGTTAAAGAATGCAAAAGACGGAAGCGTTATTTTAATGCACGATATTCATAAACCTTCGGTAGATGCCGCAGTGCAGTTGATTCCGAAATTGATTGAAAAAGGGTATCAGTTGGTGACAGTAAGCGAGTTAGCCGAGGCGAGAGGAATCCATTTGGAAAACGGTGTAAAATATTCTCAGTTTTACCGATAGAGAAAAAGATTGTGCAGTTTTGCACAGTCTTTTTTGATGCTCTCGAATAGAAAGACAACGTATGGACATAATATGTTAAAAAGAAATATTTTGGGAGGCTTAATGTATGGTTGGATTTCTTATCGCTTTGCTGTCGGGGGCGTTGATGAGTGTGCAGGGTGTGTTTAATACACAGGTAACGAAAACAACGGGAATGTGGGTGTCGAATGCGTGGGTGCAGTTGACGGCATTTTTGTTTTGTGCAACGGCATGGTTTTTGGCAGGCAGAGACAATGTGATGACGATTGCGAAAGTTGAACCGAAATATGTTCTTCTCGGCGGTGTGATCGGAGCGGGAATTACATGGACGGTTATTAAAAGTATGGAGCAGTTAGGACCGGCGAAAGCGGTACTGCTTATCGTTATTTCTCAGTTGATTATTGCCTATGTAATTGAACTGCTTGGATTGTTTGGAGTAGAAAAGCAACCGTTTGAGTGGAGACGTGTAATCGGTATGATAATTGCCCTTGTGGGAGTAGGAATTTTCCAGTGGAAGTAGTTGCATTTAAAATAGAAATTCGTTACAATATGAATGTCTAAGCATAGAGGGGTATTGTAATTCAAAGGAAGAATTACAAGGAGGATTTATGCGTAGAAAGATATATTATTATTTGGGAATTTGTATAATGATTTGTATACTTGCCGGCTGTCAGAAGAAAGAAACGGTTCAACTTGAAGAGGTGACAAAAAAGGAAGACACAAAAGAGAAAGAAACCGTTTCAGAGAAAGTACAGGTCGTCTATGTGTGCGGTGCGGTAAAGAAACCGGGAGTTTACAGACTGCCTGCCGGAAGCCGTATATATGAAGCCATTGAAATGGCGGGAGGCATGACGGAGCAGGCGGATGAAACGGCGCTGAATCAAGCGGAAAAGGTAAAGGACGAGGAACAGATTTGTGTTCCCGAGAAGACGGTTGAAACGAAAGAAGGAGAAACTTCAAAGGAGAGCGTACCGATAGATGACGGCAAAGTGAATTTGAATACGGCAACGGAGGAAGAATTAATGACGTTGACCGGTATAGGGCAGTCTAAGGCGAAAAGTATTATACAGTATAGAGAAGAAAAAGGGAGATTCAAGTCAATCGAGGAAATAATGGAAATTGAAGGAATCAAAAGCGGAGTGTTTAATAAAATAAAAGAACAGATTGTAGTGAGATAAGGGAGAATGTTATGGAAAAAAAAGTTTTGGTTGTAGATGACGAGAAACTTATTGTAAAAGGAATCCGCTTTAGTCTTGAGCAGGACGGCATGAAGGTGGATTGCGCATATGACGGAGAAGAAGCGCTGGAAAAGGCAAAAACAGAAGAATACGATTTGATTCTGTTGGATGTTATGCTTCCTAAATATACGGGATTTGAAGTGTGTCAGATGATAAGAGAATTTTCGGACGTTCCTGTTGTCATGCTGACGGCAAAGGGCGATGACATGGATAAGATTTTAGGTCTGGAATACGGTGCTGACGATTACATAACAAAACCGTTTAATATACTGGAAGTTAAGGCACGTATTAAGGCAATCATGCGCCGTACGGGTAAAAGCGAAAAACAAAAAGAAGATAAAAATATTATCTTGAAAAATGATATGAAGATTGACCGCCAAAGCAGAAGAGTTTATGTAGGCGGAAAAGAAATCAATCTGACAGCAAAAGAGTTCGATTTACTTGAACTTTTGGCGACAAATCCGGATAAAGTATACAGCAGGGAAGAACTGCTCAATATCGTTTGGGGATATGAATATCCGGGTGACGCAAGAACGGTTGACGTTCATGTCAGACGACTTCGGGAGAAAGTAGAGCCAAATCCGAGCGAGCCGAAGTATGTATATACAAAGTGGGGAGTTGGTTACTATTTTAGGGGTTAAGGAGAAAATGAAAAACAAGTTTTTCAAAAGTTTGCGGTTTCGCATTCTTTTGCTGCTTGTTATCTTTGGAATTATTCCATGTGTGATTCTGAAATCGGCAATTTTGAATAATTATATTGACAGAACCGTGTCCGCGCGAACGGCAGAAATTCAAAATCAATGCACAATTCTATCGAATCAGTTAAAAAGTTATAACTATTTGATTGATGCCAAATCTGAAGTAATCAATGCAGAAGTGACACAACTTTCCAATATTTACAACGGACGTATTTTGGTGATTAATGATGAATTTCGGATTGTAAAAGACACATACGAACTGGAAGAGGGCAAGACGGTTGTTTCGGAAGATGTTCTGAAATGTTATCAGGGAAAAGGAACAATCTATCACGACAGAAAAAATCATTATGCCGAGGTAACAATACCGGTTAAAGACGGAAAAAAAGTTGTGGGTGTTATTTTAATGAGCGTTTCAACGGATGCGATTTTAAATAATCAGGCAGAGTTGGAAACGAAAGCGACAATCATTGTCATTACAATGGCACTGATTATTTTACTTTTGGCATTTGTTCTGTCCGCACTTATGGTAAAACCTTTTGCGAGAATTACAAAGTCGATTGAAGATGTAAATGAAGGATATGATTCAGATAATCTGCACGAGGACGCTTACACGGAAACAACTTTGATTTCGGAGGCGTTCAATAAGATGCTTGGCAGATTAAAGATAGTTGACGACTCAAGGCAGGAGTTTGTATCAAACGTTTCCCATGAGTTAAAGACACCGCTGACCTCCATGAAAGTACTTGCAGATTCTCTTTTGGCACAGGAAAATGTTCCGGTGGAATTGTATCAGGAATTTATGGGCGATATTGCGGAAGAAATTGAGAGGGAAAATAAAATTATCAATGATTTGCTTTCCCTTGTTAAAATGGATAAAACAACGATGAATTTAACTGTACAGTCGGAAAATATCAATGAACTTGTGGAGCGTATTTTGAAACGTCTTCGTCCGATAGCGGCACAGCGAAATATTGAACTTGTGTTTGAGTCTTTTCGACCGGTGACGGCAGAGGTGGATGAGGTGAAGTTGACGCTGGCTCTGTCAAACCTTGTGGAGAATGCGATTAAATACAATAAAGACGATGGCTGGGTACACGTTTCTCTGAATGCAGACCATAAATATTTTTATGTGAAAGTGGCCGATTCCGGAATTGGAATTCCGAAAGAGGATACGGAGCATATTTTTGAAAGATTTTATCGTGTGGATAAATCACATTCAAGAGAAATCGGCGGTACGGGACTTGGACTTGCCATAACCCGAAATGCTATAGTGATGCACAGAGGTGCGGTAAAAGTGTACAGTGAAGAGGGCGAGGGAACAACATTTACTGTTCGCGTTCCACTCACTTATGTAGTCTAAAAGAGGGATAGTATATGAAAAGGCAGAAAATAATAGTAATAATAGGCGTATTCATGCTTGTGTTTTTGTCGGGCTGTCAGTCTAGGGAGGAAAAAGAAGGGAAAGGTCCTTTCCTCTATTATGTAAATATGGAGGGGACTGCACTGGAAAAGGAATCTTATGAGATAAAGGAAAAGACTCCCGAAAAGGCAGTCGATAAAATACTCGAGAAATTAGCGGAGCCACCGAAGAATATCGAAGTAAAAGCCTCCATTCCGTCAAAAGTGAATATAAAAAAAGTGGAAGTAAAGGCAAATGAAGTTCATATCTATATGAATGAAGAATATGAAGAACTGGAAGAAGTGGAGGAAATTCTTTGCCGAGCCTCCATTGTGCAGTCGCTGACACAGGTTGAGGGAATTGAAAAGGTGGCTTTTTATATCGGTGAAGAGCCGCTGAAAACAAAAAGCGGGGACATTGTCGGATTTATGAAAGCGAACTCTTTCGTACAGGATACGAAAAATGCATTGAAATCAAGTCAGCAGACCACATTAACGCTGTTTTTCCCAAATGAAAAAGGGGACGGGCTTATTTCGGAAAAAGTGAATGTGAGGTATTCGGGAGATACATCTATAGAAAAACTGGTTATTGAACAGTTGATGCGGGAACCCGAAACGAGCGGGGCGAAGCAACTTTTATCTCCGCAGGTGAAGGTGCTGAATGTATCTATAAAAGACGGCATTTGTTATGTAAACTTTGACAAACAGTTTTTGGAGCAAAAGTATGATGTTGATCCGAGAGTGACGATTTACGGTATTGTCAATTCGTTAATCAGTAACGGAAAGGCGAGCCGTGTGCAAATTGCGGTGGAGGGGAAAACATCGGTAAAATTTCAGGAGACGGTTTATCTGAATGAACCTTTTGACAGAAATATGGAATTAGTAGAGTAAACAGAATGAGAAAAAGACCACTTTGTATGATTTGTACTGTGGTTATAATTATGCAGATTTTTTTGCTCGCGGCGGGAATACGGAGAATAGTTCCCGCCACAGAGCCGTTCAATGCTTTCGAGGGAGAGCAGGTTAATGTATCGGGACAGATTTATCGAAAAGAAAAAAGTTCTAACGGGCAAATCTTATATCTAAAGGATGCTTCTGTTCAGCATCAAAATCACAAATTAGAGAAAATAAAAATAACGGTCTATGACAAAGAAAATAAAAATGTAGCGCTCGGTAATCGGGTTTTTGTTTCGGGAACACTGCGTTTTTTTGACGTGCCGAGAAATTTTGGAAATTATCATCAAAAGTTTTATTATGAAAAGCAAGGGATTTCTATGTCCGTTTTTTCGGGGAAATTAAAAATGCTGTCAAGGAAAGTGTGGAAAGTAAGAAATCAGTTGGCGGTATTTCGGGAGAAATGCCACCGGATTGTATGTGAAACTTTAGGTGCAGAAAAAGGCGGAATGATAAGCGCTATATTATTGGGAGAAAAAAGTGAAGTAAATTCAAAGTGGAAAGAATTATATCAGGTGAACGGAATAGGGCATATTTTGGCAATATCCGGTGTCTGTTTTCTATGTTGGGTATTTCTAATAGACGAAAAAATGGCTTAAAATGGGCGTTTGTGAGCATTGAGTTTAGAAAAAATACATATTTTAATTGTGCTTTTATGCATTGTTTTGCACCTGAGAGTGATTGGCAAAACTGTTGGGGTAAGTGATAATAAAGCTTTTTAACGAAACTAAATACAATTTCGCAAAAGATGTACAATATTTGGCGAAAACATATTATTTTACGAAAGGGACATGTATGGAAAAAAAGATTGTGGCAATCCGATATTATAATGTATGGTTCTATTTGCATGTCAATTCAGAACAGGATATGGAAAAAATTTCATATTTAACAGATAGAATTGATGCTGGAGAACAGGTAGTAATGAAAGATATTTATCAATGGTGTCAGGGACATGGAATAAAATATAGTTCTAAATTTGTATATAGAAAAGATTTTCCACTAAAAGCGAATATATGGAACTTCTATTCTTATCAAAAGGCACGCAGACAATGGAATAGATAATATACTTTATAAAATAAACCCAAAAGCATCCAGTGCTGATGCTTTTGGGTTTATGAAGCTAATTGTTAAATTCTTGCTGAAGAACTAAAGCTCGTTTGATTTGAGATTTTACACTAGTGGATAGTGCATTATACTCTGATTGTTGCTCTAAAGTGAAAATATAAAAAGGATCGGGAACTTGATTAAAAGGTACTATTCTGTTGGCACGCTTACAACGAGATATGACATCTTTTGCAGAACGTTGTGAATAATTTTTAACCTCTATTAACCAGCTCTCAAAATTATCATTGCTATATTTTGAGGTTTGTTGAGAAATGTATGTTAATAATGCATTTGCTACGTATTCAGCTAATTTAACAGGCACAGCATTTCCAATCATTTGTTCTGTATCAGTCTTAGTTCCTTCCCATTTAAAGGAAGATGGAAAAGTTTGAAATAAGGCACGCTCGTAAGTGGTCAAAGCATGAAGAGAATCATTTAATGGGCAGGCATCATTTGGATGTCCGGGATAACCCTTTGGAACAGGGCGATTAACTCCTCTCATAGTTGGTGCTGGTTCATCAATTGAAAAAATTGCTCTTCGGCTATAATTACGAGGATGTCGGTAATAGTATTCGAAACCTAATGTATTTCCATAATAGTCACGTACTGTCATAGGTTTGCTACTAAGATTAGATTTGATAATTTCTGACAGTATATTATCAGTAGTATTTAAAATTCCGATACAGAAGAAACGTTTTCGTTTTTGGGGAACTCCACATAGACTTGCATCTAATACTACTTCAGTTAGACCGTAATTGGCTTTTTTAAAAAGCTCACGAGCAGTAGCATAGGCATTGCTTTTTTGAGCTCTGTCTACATTTTCCATTACAAAGTATTGTGGGCTAATAGTACAAACAATTTTAGCGAAAGATGTAGTTAAAGAAGCACGATTAGCTTCTATGCGTTTTCCAGCATAAGAAAAATCTTGACAAGGTGGTCCACCTATGATTAGATCAGGATTTAAAGATTTAATAAGTTTAATTGCGTTCTTGGTATCTGATAAGTCTGTTCTGTAAACAGGATGATTAAAATTTAATTCATAACATTTGGCTGCGACTTCCCAATTTTCAAATGCTGCACGTATATCGATTCCAGCATTTTGAAATCCTAAAGAAAGTCCCCCGCATCCAGAAAATAAGTCAACAGCTTTAAGCATATGTATCTACCTCTATCCAAAGATTAAATTTCGTGATATAATTATGGCATCACGAGAAAAATTCTATGTGTTATTATAAATGAATTAGGAGAAGACGTCAATAAATTGACGTCATTTTGAGGTGGATTATGGCAAGTGGATTATTTGGAATAGAGCATTCTAATAGGAGTGCAGATGATCATTGGGGGAAAAATTGTTTTAATTCGAGTTTTCCTGCAGCAACAGCTAATTATATGATGGAAAATAATATACCGGCTATTTACATTTCTTTAGAGGAAGTTGATGGAAAATTAAAAGTGGTTGCAACAGAAATTCCTATTGAAGAAGTGTTTAATTGTAAAGGATTACATGCGAATGAATTATATTTTTCCTTTGAGAGTATATTTGAACCTTATCAGCAGTATTCTTTTGATACAATAGACGGAATTGATTTAGTAGTTAAAGATTTAAAGGGGAACTATTTATCACCATTAGAAGTAAAATTAACAGTTTTACCAGATAATACAACATATAAGAAGAGTGAAGATAAATGGGGTTCAGAAATGGTTGTTCGTTCTGCGACCACATCATATTGTGCATTAGGAATGTATGATGCTGTAAAAGATAAAGCATTCGAAGTTAGAGAAATTTTTGAAAATGCGTGTGCATCGATTCAGGGATGGGATAATGATTATGAAATGACTCATAAAATTCCTTTGTTAAGTGAAAGTATAGATGAATTTCAGAGACAATTCTATAAGTTTCAAAAGCCTTTGTTAATGCAAACTTTATGGAAGACACAAGGGAAATCCCCGTTATTAGCAGAAAATGCTTTTGACATTGTGATATGGAGTGATTATGCTTTTTCAAGGTTATTTATAGATAGCTCATATGCAGTTACAAATACAATGAGCAGACCGATGAGAGCTACGGCACGGCTTGCAAGATGTTTATGGGAACTTAGCAAATCGGGCAAGATTAGAGTCGTAGATATTTATAGACAGATGGCTTTTGGAAATCAAACAGATAAAGAGTTTTCTATTCCGGGGAATAAATGGCGCAATTATGTTGAAGCAGCTAGAACTGCGCATCCTATTTTAAAGAAAGATATGGTAAATAAAATAATTGAAAATGGATACATAGAAAAATTGAGTCCTGAGAGAAGATTTGATCAGACTTTATATTTTACAGTTAGAAATCAAGTTTAAAGATGCGAGAAAAGGAAGATGTCAAATGAACGATAAATTACGAAGACAAGAAACAGAAGAATTGCTGGAAAGATTTGATAAAGAAATGCGTGCAGCATTACTAGAAGAAGCTAATCGGCTTCGAAAAGAAAAAGGATATCCCCTTATAGCGGAAGAAGATGTATCGGATATAGATACATTAAGTAAATTGAAAGAATATGGAAAAAACGAGTAAAATGAACAATGCCATCGGATTTCCGGTGGCATTGTCTATTAAAGACTCTTAAGATATTCTTTGAGTATAGCATATTTGCGTGTATGATTGATAAAGGTTTCACGATACATTTGTTCACGTTCTTGCTGTTTTTCTTTTTCTGTTCTAGTGTCTTGATAGCCAAATTCAGCAAATACATCTTTGGCATCTTTGTAATATTTTTTTCGCTCTGCTTCAGGAAGGTTCTGTATAGACTCGGTTTCTGCAATTGCTTCACGGAGTTTTTGAACCTCTTTTTGATGATCTTCTTCAGTAAAACCACAAAAAGTCATTTCATAGATAATTACGGCTAGCAGTTTATCAGCACCAAATGAATTAACATTTGGGACGAATAATTCATAACCTAATATTTCATTCCACGGCGAGAATTCAAAAGCGTAACTAGAAGGTAACGTAGTTGCTTCTAAAATTTGCTCAATATCGTTTAAGCCGAGTGACTGTATATTTTTCAGTGTACTGAGCATGGAATCGGATAAAAGACTTTCATCTATTTCGTTTTTGGAAAATAGTAAAGCATCAGGTGTTTCTTTTCCATCATTAAGAAATGAGACACCAAATATTATGTGATTAGTATTTACAGGTTCAATCGAGCGTATCTTTTGAATGTATAAAGAATGTGCTTTTTTTACGCTAAGCCTATCAGATTTATCAACTGAGGCAATTTCCATAATTACAGAGGTTACATTCTCAATATTACAAGAGTCTAATAGATCTTTGACAATCATTCCGCATCCTCCTCAATAATGCCATAATCAATAAGAATATTTTTATCCGCATTTGTTGGCATGACAATACCTAACATTTCATAATCATAGCGTTTAACACGACGGATATTTGTATTGACGGGTTCTGGAGCATAAGCAGTTGCTTTAAAATTGCGGTATTCTTCACTTTCTTGTAAATCATCAATAACGGCATGAATTAGAGAATCAGTCACAGAAAATATATCCTTCCCATTTTCTATGGCAACTAATTCATGTTGCTTTACATGTTGATCTAAATCTCCAAGTGACCGATATAATTTATATTTTTTCATTTGTTTGTTTCCTTTCTGTTTTCATTTATTCAGATATTTCTTCTACGGTATGCTCTAATCCGTAAAATGTAAAAAGATCTAAAATTGTCCTATAGGTAGCTTTTTTTCCAGCTAATTTTTGATAGTGGGCAGAGTGGTATTTTCCGTTTTTTATTAAGACTCCCATCTGATTATTGATGGAGTTATATTCATGACGAACCGCTTTTTGCATTTTTTCATAACTGGTTAACTTTTCGACTTGTTCTTGTAGCATAGTTTCCACAATATATCACCTCTCGATCTTACGGAAAAATTTACTATCAGGTGTAAATGGAATGTTAAAATCATATCCAAGTTTATTCATTTCTTGGAGCTTTATCAGCATCAGATTAATATCAGAACCTAATGCAGCGGAAATTTGAACAACATCGTATCCTTGTTTGGCTAGTTCATATACTTTGTCATTATCTAATAAAAGATGTGAACCGAAAGCATTTGCTTCGTATTCGGTGGTATCTTTCATATTGAAAAGGACAAATTCCCGTAGCCCATCTGTTTTGGCAAGGTTACGGTGTCTTATATCATGTCCGATTTCGTGGGCAGCAACCATTTGTAGTAGATAGGATTCCATTCGAGGATTTAGAAACATCATTCTGTGATTCCATCGAAAGGTGTACATACCTAATAAGTTTGTAAATGCTGGTTCATAGTATATTTTAATACCTATATTTTCTGCGATTTTCAATGCATCTCTGGTACCACATTGGCGGACAAGATTATTTGCTTGTTTAAAAATTTGATAAGAATCCAATAGAGATACACCTCCTAACATATATCGCAATATATTATTCTCAATTATTCTTTGCGGTACTTTTTAGGAGTGTATTTTTTATTATCTTCTTTACAATCGAAGTACGCTTTTTGCAATGCAATCATAACGGCATCTTTATCAGCATCGGATAACTCTCCACCTGCAAACATTCCAGATAATTCTGCCACGAGTTTTTCTGCTTGAAGTTTTCCACGGTTGCCATATTTATCACTTGCTTGAGAGACAAACTCTTCATCTTCAGTTAAAAGATAACTTGTTTCTGTATCAAGAACTTGGGCGAGACGTGAGTAGAGTTCTCTTTTCCGAGGATAACGTCCCTCTTGTTCATAGCCTATATATGTTCTCCTAGATACATTAACTGCAGAAGCTACTTCTTCTTGTGTAAATCCTTTTTCTAAGCGAAGCTGTCTTAGTTTTTCCCCGAATTTCATGAAGACCTCCTTTGTGAGATTAAAAATTTTTCTGCTATTGACAAGCGGAAAGTAGTTTCATATAATCAAGATGTGAAATTTACTTGCACATATATTACAACAAGTTGCACATAAATGTCAATAGGATGAAACAAAAAAGGTTTAGATATATGATTGATGATAATGCAAATTTCTTTGTGTGCAAATCTGTAAGTTTGGTTGCTATTATTATCTAGAAGATTATGGTAAAATGTTTATAGAAAATTCAAAGACTTGGCGTGGTGGCTGAGATTCTGAACAGAATCGCAGGAGGGAAATCATGGTAGATACGTTTGAAAAGTTTATGGAAAAAGAATATTATAATGAGATATTTGACGCACTTAAGTCTTACATTCTGAAGAATAGAGCTAGATTGGAATTGGAAACTAATCGGGTACCGAATCCGCAATATATAGAGTTGGATGATTTTAAGATATCGAATATTTTATTTTCTAATACACCGGGTTATGAAATAGAGTTTGACATGATTGTAATTGCAGATATAGAAATTCAAGGATGGGGCAGATACGACAGAGAGTCAGATAATGTGGAAGCTTGGTGTAGAATTTCATGTAAAGGGTTATTGTATGATGGATTAAAAAATTTTTCGATTAATGGCATAGAGCCTTATTGTAAAAGAAAATTTGAATCGGAGAATCGGTTGTCAAAACATCTTGTGCCATATGTATACGCAAAGGATTTAGATAAAGAGGCTGAGAAATTTTTAAAGAAATATTATCCGAGAGCATTAGAAAGTCCGATGCGTATTCCTGTAAAAGAAGTTGTGGAAAATATGGGGTTGAATTTAAAAATCCTTCATATTACCAAAAATTGTAATGTGTTTGGTAGAATATTTTTTGCAAATACAGAAACTGCAGTATATGATGAAGAAACAGAGAAATACAAAGAAGTAACTGTAGAGGCAGGGACAATGTTAGTTGATCCTAAAGTGTTTTTTATGAGAAACATCGGATGTGTAAATAACACGATTATACATGAATGTGTACATTGGGATCGACATTCAAAATTTTTCGAGTTACAGAAGCTCTTTAATAAGAATTTGAATTCTATTAGTTGTCATGTTGTGGAAGGAGAACGACCAGAGGAGAAAAGAAACGCATTACAGTGGATGGAGTGGCAAGCGAATGCGCTAGCACCTAAAATATTGATGCCTGCTGAAATGACCAAGAGGAAAATAGAAGAGCTTCTTATCCGATACCATGTAGAGTTTAGCAGATTGAATGAAGCGGATATTATGCAAATGGTGTTGACAGAGTTGTCGGATTTTTTTGGTGTGTCGTTGCAAGCTGCAAAATTAAGAGCTGTTGATTTAGGATACAATCAGGCAGTTGGAATATTGCAATATGTGGATGGACGATATCTTCCAAGCTATACTTTTAAGCAAGGAGCATTAAAGAAAAATCAGACCTTTGTTCTTGGAATTGCAGATGCAGTATATGAGTATGCCAGAAATTTAAAATTAAGAGAACTGATAAATCAGAATCATTTTCTATATATTGATGCATTGTTTTGCATGAATGATTCTAAATATATAGAAGAAAATGAGGACGGAAAGCTGTGCCTGACATCTTATGCAAGAAGTCATGTAGATGAATGCTGCTTGGTATTTGAGCAAATCAGTCGTGCAAATAATCGGTATGGAATTTCGTATTATCGTGAGTGCTATTTATGTAGAGATATTTTATCAGATTCATTTACAGAAACGAAATATGTGGAGACACCGGATAATCAAACAAAAGAAGAAAAGGCAGCAGAAAGTAAAAAAATATTAAAAGAGGCAGTAAAAATAGCAAAAATTCAACAAGAGTTACCGGGTGGTTTTGGAGCTACTTTGAAATATCACATGAAGCGCTTGAAAGTTACGGTGGAAAAATTAGAAGAATTATCTTTAGTTGGGTATAAGACAATTCAAACGATGAGAAACAACGAAGCCGTAAATAAGTCACTAAGAAATGTGGTTGCAATTTGCATTGGATTGCATTTACATCCGTTATTAAGTGAAGATTTAATTAGAAAATCGGGAAATACATTTAAGTCAACGGAAGAAGATTTTGTATTGCAGTTTTTAGTTCATAATCATTATAAAGCTTCTATTTATGAATGTAACGAACTTTTAACGGAGTATGATTTCCCAGAACTGGGAACAGGAGCTCAAGAATAAGGAAGTGTAAAAGAAATGGAGGGAAAAGAAGTGTGAGTATATTTCAGAAATTATTTAAAAATAAAAATGCAGTAAAGAAAGACAAAGCAATTGCATTTGTTGACTATGAGCATTGGTATTATTCGATTCAAAAAAATTTTGGATTGAAGCCGGAACCAGTTTCATGGAGAAGAAAATTAGAAGAACAATACGATTTGGAAGACGTGATGGTATTTGCAGATTTTGGTCATAAAGGTATCGATGGAGAATTAACAAAGCTGAGGAATATGACGAATACAATCATTGAAACACAGCAAACATTTAGTCGATATAAAAAAGATATGACAGATTTTATTATGTTAGACTACATATATCAGACTGCATATACCAAGCCAGATATTACAACTTTTATCATTTTTACAGGAGATGGACATTTTCAGTCAGTTACAAAATATTTGATACAAAAGTTGAATAAAAAAGTAGTTATTTATGGGGTGAGAGATTCTGTCAGTAAGCAATTGAGGGCAGTCGCATCAGAATGTTATATGTTACCCACAGATGCGGAAACCTTGCGTGGTTACTATGAAATGATTGTATCGAATTTAGCGTATGTATCGGAAAAATCAAATATTATACCAACTTTTAATGGAACGGTATCAGCAGTAGCGAGACATAATGAAGTACCAGAAGAATTAATTCATGCAGCATTGCAAGAAATGTTAGATAAAGGTCTCATATATCAGCGTTTACAGAGAGTTGCCTTTAATAAAGAAGTTAAAGTAGTAGCAGCAAATTGGGAAGAGCTAGCGAAGCAAGGACTTTGGAGTTTTAATTAAAAAAATTTTTGTAAGAATCGGAAGAAAAATTTCCGGTTCTTTTTTTGCGTAAAAATAAGGGTTTCGCTAAAAAGTACATTCCATTTCAATGCTAAATAACAAATCCTAGAGAAAAAATCGGAAGTTTAGCTTCCGGGGCAAAAACCTATTTTTGCAATATCATACAGCCATAAGGTTGATCAACCCCAATAAAAAGCAAACAGAAAGGATAAAAGAAGATGAGTAAAAAGATTGCATATATCATTCATCCATTTAGGAATGACAAAGAGAATAACGAAAAAAATATGAAGTTTATCGCGGCTGTTGCTGTTCGTTCCGGCACAGTTCCAATTGCAACTGCTTTGTATTTTCCACATTTTTTAAACGAGGAAGATGAAGCTGAGAGATTGGAAGGCATTGATTGTGGATTAACACTTATGGAGTGCTGCGATGAAGTGTGGCTGTTCGGTTTCAATATTTCTGAAGGGATGAAAATGGAACTGGACTGTGCAAGGGAGTTGAAACTTCCGGTTCGTCTCTACGATATGCATATGAACCGTATCAATCTCAGGACCCTTAAAGCAGATAAGCGAGTGACACCAGAATACAGGGATGCCATTCATCGTTTAAAACTTGTACGGTAGGTACTGAAAATGTTAGGGCAGGTAAATGTCTGTTACTTTCTGAAACCGGGTGACCGCTTGATGGTCATCCGGGCAAAAAGAAAACGGAAGGTAACGGTAGTGAAAGAGTATCCGTATCACATTCTTGTGGATGTTGGGATGTATAAGGAAAGTATCAACAAAATTGATGTGCTGACAGAAGATATCAGGCTCATCCATCGATAGAAAGGATAACGATCATGAATAAAGGATTATTACAAATTGCAGAAGGTTTTGCAATGGTAGCAGAAGGTTATAGAAAAATGGCATCTGAAGGGATGGAAATTCCAAAAGATGTTCAAACAGAGGAAAAGCCGGAAAAATCAAGTACACCGGAGAAAAAGATTTCCATTACAGAGGTCAGGGCTGTTATGGCAGAAAAATCCCGTGCAGGAAAAACGCAGGAAATCAAACAGTTATTGAAAGAGTTCGGTGCGGATAAGTTATCGTCAGTACCGGAAGAACGGTATGAAGAATTAATGAAAAGGGCGGAGGTGCTGTAATGGGGAAACATGCAAAATACTCGCCATCCAGCGGGCATCGGTATATGAATTGTCCTCCAGCTCTTTTGTTGGAGGAACAGTTCCCGGATGAAGAAAGTCCTTATGCTGCTGAAGGTACAGCAGGGCATAAGCTGGCGGAGCATCTAATAAAGAAACATTTGAAGATTCGAAGCAGAAGACCAACTTCCGATTACTATAGCGATGAACTTTTGGAAGCTGTAGATGGATATGTTCAGTATGTGATTGAACAGATAGAAGAAGCAAAGCATATCTGCTCTGATCCGGTGTTTTCCGTGGAACAGAAGGTAGATTTGAGCTTTCATGTAAAGGATTGTTTTGGTACGGCAGATATGGTGATTGTCACGGATAAAAAAGTTCATATTATCGATCTGAAACTGGGAAAAGGCGTACAGGTGGATGCTGAAAATAATACGCAGTTGATGATTTATGGTTTGGGGATGTTGGATATAGCGGAGATGCTTTTTGATATTGAGACCATAGAACTTACCATCGTTCAGCCGAGAATCAGCCATTTTTCCACATGGGAAATCTCAGCAGAAGAACTGCATCAATGGGCAGAACAGGAATTTGAACCGAAAGCGAAAATGGCGTTGGACGGAAAAGGAGAATACAAAGCCGGGGAGTGGTGTCGTTTTTGCAAGGCGAGGTTTCAATGCAGGGCAAGGGCAGAAGAGTATCTTCGTTTGGCACAGATGGAATTTTCACAGCCAGCGTTACTATCGGATGAAGAAATTGCAGAAGTGCTGTCAAAAGCGGATGCACTAAAGAAGTGGGCAGAAGAAATATACACTTATGCACAGAACGAAGCAATCACGAATCGAAAAGAATGGCCGGGATTCAAACTTGTGCTTGGAAGAAGCAACCGGAAATATACCGATGAAGAGGAAGTGGCGGAAGCTGCAAAGACAGCGGGCTATACCGATATTTACCGGACGAGTCTTATCAGCATTACAGAAATGGAAAAGCTGATGGGAAAAAAGAAATTTAATGAAATCTTGGGCAGTTATGTGTACAAGCCGGATGGGAAAGTCACATTGGTACCAGATTCAGATAAAAGAGAAGCAATTTATATTTCAACCGCAGAAGCGGATTTTAGTCAGGAGGATTAATGATTATGAGTACGAGAGTAAACAATACGAAAGTTATTATTTCAGCGAGAGCATCCTATCTTCACGCATTTGAGCCGGATTCCATCAATGGATCTGATCCGAAATATTCCGTTAGTCTGATTATCGATAAAAAAGACACGGATTTGATTGCAAAGATCAAGAAAGCGGTTGAACAGGCAAAAGAAGACGGAAAGTCAAAATGGGGAGGTAAAATCCCTGCAAATCTGAAATTACCACTTCGTGATGGAGATTTGGACAGGCCGGAAGATGAAGCTTATGCAGGAGCCTATTTTATTAATGCGAATAGCAAACAGGCACCACAGGTAGTGGAT
The DNA here is from genome assembly GCA_900551895.1 of uncultured Lachnospiraceae bacterium. GTDB lineage: Bacteria > Bacillota > Clostridia > Lachnospirales > Lachnospiraceae > Faecalimonas. The sequence goes on from URXX01000001.1 coordinate 175,207, forward strand.
AGAAATGTGCAGCCGATTTTGGATCAGAGTGAGCTGTATTCAGGATGTTATATCCGTGCTTCCGTTACTTTTTACGCATATAACAGTAACGGAAATAAAGGAATTGCGGCAGGACTCGGAAATATTCAGAAAGTTCGTGATGGAGAGCCACTTGGTTCCAGAATGAATGCAAAGGATGAATTCGATGCAGTAGACGGTGAGGATGATTTTCTGGCTTAAGAATAAACGGGGGCGGATTTCCGTCCCCTACATAAAAGGAGACGTAAGGATGGAAATATGGAAAGACATAAAAGGGCAGGAAGGCCGGTATCAGATCAGCAGTACAGGGAGACTTAGAAGAATGCCAAGATATGTAAAAGGGAAGAGTGGCTCGCTGCGGAGACTGCCAATGCAGACATTGGAGCTCACCTATGATGAAGTAAAGAAAATCAAAAGGAAGTTAGAAGAGGGAGAGCATGTGCTGAAGATTGCAGAGGAATTTAACATTTCAAGAAAAGTGGTAAGCAAAATTAAAAGCGGGAGGTCTTATGCATGGGTAGAACGTTAGCGATAGATATTGAAACATATTCGGATGTGGATCTGATTTCCTGCGGTGTATATAAGTACAGCAGTTCTCCCCATTTTGAAATTTTGCTGATTGCATATTCCGTAGATGATGAGGAAACGGTCTGCATTGACGTGGCGAACGGAGAAGAACCTCCGAAGGAATTTATTGAGATGTTATTTGATGATACCGTGACAAAAACAGCGTTTAATGCAAATTTTGAGAGAACCTGCTTTTCAAATTATTATCAGCATTCATTCAGACCAGAAGCGTGGAGATGTACGGCGGTACAGGCGGCCATGTTAGCCCTGCCTCTTTCATTGGAAGGAGTAGGTGCGGTTCTCGGATTGGACAAACAGAAAATGACGGAAGGAAAAGAATTGATTAAATATTTTTGCAGCCCGTGTAAAGCCACAAAATCAAATGGAGGAAGAACAAGAAATCTGCCGAAAGATGCACCGGAAAAATGGAGGCAGTTTAAAACATATTGTATTCGGGATGTTGATGTGGAAAAACAGATACGGCAGAGACTGGCTAAATTTCCTATTCCGAAAAGGGAGCAGGAAATTTACTGTCTGGATCAGAGAATCAATGACCGTGGAATTATGGTGGATCGTAATCTTGTGAATCATGCGGTTGCTTGCGATCTTTTATATAAAGAAACCGCAACAGCGAGAGCCTATGAATTAACGGGACTGGAGAACCCTAACAGCGTGTCACAGTTGAAGCTTTGGCTTAAGGAAAAAGGCTTGGAGGTAGACTCTCTCGCAAAAGATACAGTAAAAGATTTGTCAATGAAAGCAGAGGGAGATGTGCAGGAAGTGTTAAAACTTAGGCTGGCAACTTCTAAGACTTCCGTAAAAAAATATGAAGCGATTGACCGTTCTGTGTGCGCAGAAAATCGTGTTCATGGACTGTTACAGTTTTATGGAGCAAACCGGACAGGCAGATGGGCAGGAAGATTGGTGCAGATTCATAATCTTCCGCAGAATCATCTGCCGGATTTGGAACTGGCGAGAGCATTGGTGTCAGAAGGAAGATATGAAGAAGTGGAACTTTTCTATGAGAGCACTCCGAATGTACTGTCGGAACTAATCAGGACTGCTTTTGTGGCAAAGCCGGGATGCAGATTTATTATCAGCGACTATTCTGCGATTGAAGCCAGAGTATTGGCATGGCTTGCAGGAGAGGAATGGAGATTACAGGTATTTGAAACGCATGGAAAAATATACGAGGCTTCTGCATCAGCAATGTTTCATGTACCGATAGAAGAAATTACAAAAACCTCGCCACTTAGACAGAAAGGAAAAATCAGTGAACTTGCATTGGGATATGGGGGTGCAGTTGGAGCATTGACATCGATGGGGGCTTTAAAAATGGGACTGACGGAAGAAGAACTTCCGGGACTTGTAAGCACATGGAGAAGTGCGAATCCTCATATTACAGCATTTTGGTGGGCGGTTGATGAGGCTGCGGTAACGGCGGTACGGGATAAAAAACCATCCAAAGTGGGAAGGGTGTCATTTGAATATAAAAGCGGGATTTTGTTTGTCACGCTTCCGTCAGGAAGAAAACTTTCTTATGTGAAACCACGGATGATGCTGAATAAATTTGGCAGGGAAGGACTGACATATGAGGGAATCGGGGAATCCAAGAAATGGATGCGCTTGGAAACATACGGTCCAAAGCTGGTCGAAAATATTGTACAGGCAGCAAGCAGGGATATTTTAGCGGAAGCGATGCTTCGCTTGGAAAAGGAGGGATTTGACATTGTATGTCATGTTCATGATGAGGTGGTTTTAGAAGTGCCTGATGGGAAATCTTCCGTGGAAGAAGTGAATGAAATCATGGCAGTCAATCCGGTATGGACAGAAGGACTTCCATTAAAAGCAGCCGGATTTGAAAGTCCATTTTATAAAAAGGATTAGGAGGAGATGCAGAATGAAGATTGCGGTGTCTACGGGGAACTCCCGTATGGATAAAAAATGGAATCTGACAGAAATGGAACTTGAGGATTTTAGAGAACGGATTTCCAAGACACAACGTACTGCGGAAACAATGGAACAGTATCGGAAAATGAAGAAGTCGCAACAGGACGATATTAAAGATGTCGGCGGTTTTGTGCTTGGGAGATTAAAAGGTGGGAGAAGAAAGAAGGATTGTGTAATCTCCAGATCCGCTTTGACGTTAGATATGGATTATGCAGTTGCAGATATTGGGGATCAGTTGGAATTGTTTTTTTCATTTCAATGCTATCTGTATTCCACCCATAAACATACACCGGAAAAACCGAGACTTCGTTTGATTATTCCATTGTCCCATGAAGTATCGCCGGATGAATATATGGCTGTCAGCCGGAAGGTAGCTGAAGAAATAGGAATGGAACTGTTTGATGATACAACGTATGAACCAAGCCGATTGATGTATTGGCCATCCACATCTTCCGATGGAGAGTTTATCTTTCAGGAAATTAAGGGTGAGTTTTTGAAACCGGAAGATGTACTGGCACTATATACAGATTGGAAAGATGTCAGTTCATGGCCGGTATCTACCCGTCAAAGGATAATTGTGCAGAAAAGTCTCAAAAAACAAGAGAATCCATTGGAAAAGAGAGGCATTATTGGGGCGTTCAACCGGACATTTACCATTCAGCAGGCAATTGATGCTTTCATTCCGGATGTATATCAGCCAAGCGAGATGGCAGGAAGATATGATTACATTCCGGCGGATTCTTCTGCGGGAGTGGTGATTTATGATGATGTGTTTGCGTATAGCCATCATGCTACTGATCCGGCATGCGGAAAACTTATGAATGCGTTTGATGTAGTAAGGATTCATAAGTTTGGAAATTTGGATGCAAAAGTGACGGAAGAAATAGAAACTACCAAACTCCCTTCTTTTAAGGCTATGCAGGATTTTGTATCAGAAAATGAAGCGGTACGCCAGACTTTATCTAAAGAACGGGAAGAATCAGCACGGCTAGATTTTGCGGAAGAAGATTGGAAGATGCAATTGGAGTATAACAGACAGGGAATGGTAGTGAATAATCTGAGAAATTTGTTGTTGATTTTAAATAATGACGAAAAGTTGAAATCAATCGTGTTTAATCAGTTATCAGATGGTATGGAAATCAAAGGGGAAGTTCCGTGGAATCATCCATCAAAATTTTGGAGAGATGCGGATGATGCACAGTTAATTTCCTATATTGATTTGAATTATGGGAATTTTTCTGCAAGAAATTATGATATTGCGGTTTCAAAAGTAACCGATGATCGTTCCTATCATCCCATTAAAGAATTTTTAGCGGCGTTGCCGGAGTGGGATGAAATTCCGAGAGTGGATACTTTATTGGTGGATTTTCTTGGGGCAGCCGATAACGCCTATGTTCGTGCGGTTACAAGGAAAACATTGGTGGCTGCGATAGCAAGAGTAATGAGTCCGGGATGTAAGTTTGATACGATGCTCGTGTTGTCCGGACCGCAAGGGAAAGGAAAATCCACGTTGATTGCAAAACTTTGTGGAGAGTGGTTCAACGATTCCCTTCTTCTTTCAGACACAAAGGACAAGACTGCAGCAGAGAAACTACAGGGATATTGGATTTTGGAAATTGGGGAACTCGCAGGTTTAAAGAAAACGGACATTGAAACGCTGAGAGGATTTTTGTCAAGACAAAACGATATTTACCGTGCCGCTTTTGGGCGCAGGGCAACTCCCCATCCAAGACAATGTGTGTTTATCGGGACAACGAATGCAGACACTTATCTTAGGGATATTACAGGTAACCGAAGATTTTGGCCGGTAAAAACACCGGGAGGAACTGGAAGGGGTTCTTGGGAGATTACTAAAGATGAAGTGGAACAGATCTGGGCGGAAGCATTGCACTACTACAAAGATGGAGAAACCATTCATCTTCCGAAAGAACTGGAACCAATCGCAGTCCATGAACAGAAAGAAGCGATGGAACAGGATGAGCGAGAAGGAACAATCCGTGATTACTTAGATATGCTTCTGCCGGAAGGTTGGGATTCCATGACTTTGTATGAGCGCCGGAATTTTATCAATGGTTCGGAATTTGAAGGAAGCCATAAGGTGGGAGTGAATCGGAGAACCCGTGTCTGTAATATGGAAATTTGGTGTGAGTGTTTTGGAAAAGAACGCGGCAATTTGAAACGTCAGGATGCGAATGAGATTGCTGCGATTATGAGTAATATCGAGGGGTGGAAACGCCCGGAAGGAAAGATGCGTTTTTCTATCTACGGAGTCGTGAAGGGTTATGTCCGTGAGGAAGAATAACGGCAATTTATCGGAAACAATCGGCAATATGTAGCCCTTTACGGAAGTTGCCATTGCCGATGAGGTATCCGAAAAAAGAGGGTAATGGAAACATAAAAAATCTTAGAGTTTATGAGGAAAACAGACAGAAGTTTCCTATGTTGCCGATAGTATCTTAAATAATAAAAATTATAGAATATCGCTTTGTATGTGCGTGTAAAATGCGTGTTGCGTCATATACGCGCGAAATAGGGATATTCGGAAACGGAGTAAAAATGGTATCAGAAAAAAGTATAGAACAGAAGTTAAGAATGGAGACAAAAAAGATGGGAGGCTGGGCGGTAAAGTTCAGCTCTCCCGGTTTGGATGGGATGCCCGACCGCTTGGTATTGTTCCCCGGTGGAAAGTTGGGATTTGTGGAACTGAAAGCACCGGGAAAAAAGATGAGACCACTTCAGGAAAAGAGAAAGCGGACATTGGAAGAACTTGGTTTTTTGGTATTCTGCGTGGATAGTAAGGAAATGATTGGAGGAGTGCTGCATGAAATACGAACCTTATGAATATCAATCGTATGCTTCAAGGTTTATTTTAGAACATCCTTATTGTGGATTGATTTTAGATATGGGACTTGGAAAGACAGTAATCACGCTTACGGCATTATTTGCATTGGCATTGGATTACTTTACAGCGGGGAAAATTCTTGTCATAGCACCTAAAAGGGTAGCGGAAGATACTTGGCCGAAAGAATTAAAAAAATGGGAACATCTTATAGGGATGAAAGCAAGTCTGGTAATGGGAACAAAAAAGCAGAGAGAACAGGCATTGGCAGAAGATGCCGATATTTATATTATCAACAGGGAAAATGTGGTGTGGCTGGTAGAAAATCATCGTTGGGATTTCAGTACGGTAGTAATTGATGAACTGTCTTCTTTTAAATCCAGTAAGGCTCAGAGATTTAAAGCATTAAAACGTGTGAGACCGCAAGTTTCCAGAGTGATCGGATTGACAGGAACCCCATCTCCGAATGGATTGTTGGACTTATGGCCACAAATGTATTTGTTAGATATGGGGCAGAGGCTTGGAAGATATATAGGCGGTTATAGAGAACGCTTCTTTTTACCGGACAAAAGAAATCGTGAGATTATTTATTCGTATAAACCGAAACAGGGTGCGGAAGAAAAAATTTATAGTCTTATAAGTGATATTTGTATTTCCATGAAGGCGGCCGATTATCTGAATATGCCGGAACGGATAGAGAACCGTGTGGAAGTGAGTATGAATGCCAAAGAAGAAAAATTGTATCAGTCATTTGAAAGAGATATGGTTCTTTCCATAGGCGGGGAAGAACTGGATGCCGTGAATGCAGCGGCACTTTCCAATAAATTATTACAGATGGCAAATGGTGCTGTTTATGGAGAAGATAAAAAAGTGATTTCCATTCATGACAGGAAATTGGATGCTTTGGAAGATTTGGTGGAAGCGGCAAATGGGAAACCAGTATTGGTAGCGTACTGGTACAAGCATGATCTCATGAGAATACAGAGGCGCCTTCCTGAAGCCAGAGTGATTGATACTTCAAAGGACATAACGGACTGGAATCATGGCGAAATTGCGATTGGATTGATTCATCCCGCATCAGCCGGACACGGGCTGAATCTTCAGGAAGGAGGATGTACTATCGTGTGGTTTGGATTGACATGGTCGTTGGAATTATATCAGCAGATGAATGCCAGACTTTGGAGACAGGGGCAGAAGCATACCGTGGTTATACATCATCTGATTACAAAGGGAACACACGATGAAGATGTCATGAAAGCGCTAGAGAAGAAGGAAACTGGACAGTCCGCATTGATCCATGCAGTACGGGCGAGGATTGGAGGAATGTGACATGACAGCAGAAAGGATGTTTAAGGAATATAAGAATTTGAAGAAGGAACAGGGAATTTTACTTTTTCAGTTGGAACAATTCAGCGGGATTGAGGAATCAGATGTTATCAATTCCATGATGTTCGGTCATGCTGAGGGCAATGACAGGGTACAGACAAGCAATCGATCAGATAAAACTGCATCCGTTGCAATAAATTATAAAAGTGTGATGGATCGGGAAAATGATGAATGGTTTGAGTTTCTTTGGAACAGATATCAGACAGTTGTAGAAGAACTGAAATTTTTTGAACATAGCGTCGCAAGTTTGGATGGGATTCTGCCGGAACTGGTAATGGATCTGGTACGAGGAGAGCTTACATGGGAAACAATGGAACAAAAATATAATGTAAGTCATGCCATGATTGGAAAATACAGGAAAGCAGCAATGAAGGAACTGGATTTTTTGTACGAGCTTCGTGATAAACAGACGGAAGCCTTTATTTTGGGATAAGGAGGACATAAAGAAATGTGCAGACGAGGCGAAATTTATAATGTGGATTTTGGAAATAATGAAAATTCGTATAAACAGTGTGGTGTCCGTCCAGCTCTGGTCGTGAGTAATAACAGGGCAAATGAAAACTCTCCGGTGGTAACGGTTGTACCATTGACTGCGAGGGTGTGGAAGAAAAAATATCTTCCAACCCACGTACAGATACCATTAAAAGCAAGTGTTGGATTATCAAAACCAAGCATGGCATTAGCTGAACAGGTGGAGACTTTGGATAAGAATCAATTACTGGAGAAGCTGGGAGAGGTTTACGATGAGATGGTCATGCAACAGATTACGATTGCCCTTCAGATACAGATAGGGGTTTATGCAGAATATAATTGACGAATGTAACAGCGGGTCTATGTAGATACCGCTGTTCGTGTTATAATGAGATAAATGGGGAGGAGAAGGATGGAAGGAAAAAATTATTGGAGATTACGGCGTTTTTCATTGTTTTATAAATACTATGCGTTTGTAGATACTGAAGAATATCTTGGAGATCAGTTATTTATTCAGCAGAAAGTTGAGGTTTCTTTTGGAAAAGAATTTGGAAAAAAGGGAAATGATTACCTGATTATTTTTTGTAAAGTAAGAAAAAAAGATGAGAAAAATTTCCTAAAGGCATTAGATGAATTGGAGAAAAAAATGCTGTTAATGGGGCATCATGACTACCCTGCTTTTTGTGAGAATTTGAAACTTCAGATGCCGGGAGAGAAGGTGTAGGGGATATGATTTTAATTGTTGCGGTAGATGACAGGAATGGCATGACATTTAATCATCGGAGGCAGAGTCAGGATAAACGATTAAGGGAACGGATACTTTCCATGACAAAAAATGGAAAGCTGTGGATGAATGCGTATTCGCATAAACAATTTGTGGATTTTGAAGCTACAGAACAGATTCAGGAAGCAGAGGACTTTTTGGAGAAAGCAGGAGAAAAGGATTACTGCTTCGTTGAAAATTTGGAGATCGAGAATTTCCGTGATAAGATTGAAAAAATAATATTGTGTAAATGGAATCGCAAGTATCCGGGAGATTTCTTCTTTACTATTGATGTGAATGATGGAAGTTGGAAACTGAAAGGTGTGGAAGAATTTTCAGGAAGTTCTCATGAGAAAATAACGTTGGAGGTATATGAGCATGAATAAGTGGAAAAAGAGTTGGATTGCGATTTTTATGGTTCTGATGCTTATGCTTAGTGGATGTGGTGCAGATGTTCAGGGAGAATCACAGCCATCAAAGGATCAGACAGTTACGGAACAACAGCAGGAAACCGTGGAACAGGAAGATTGGGAAATTATAGATGAAAGCGAACCGACAATAAATATAGGCGAAATACCGGAGTATTCTGGAGAAGCCTATGTCACGATTGCAAATAATATTCCAAACTTTACAGATTCAGAATTAAAAACGGAATCATTTGAAACCTATAGTGATTTGGATTCATTGGGAAGATGCGGTATAGCCTATGCCAATATCGGTCAGGATTTGATGCCGACAGAAGACAGAGGTTCCATTGGTCAGGTCAAGCCTTCTGGATGGCATACTGTAAAATATGACTGTGTCGATGGAAAGTACCTTTATAACCGCTGTCATTTGATTGGATTTCAATTAGCTGCTGAGAATGCAAATACAAAGAACCTGATTACAGGAACCAGATATTTAAACGTGGAAGGAATGCTACCATTTGAAAATATGGTGGCAGATTACATAAAAGAAACTGGAAACCATGTGTTGTATCAGGTAACACCAATTTATGAAGGGGATAATCTGGTCGTAAGCGGTGTGCAGATGGAAGCAAAGTCCGTGGAAGATAATGGAGAAGGAATTCTTTTTAATGTGTATTGCTACAATGTACAACCGGGCATTACTATTGATTATGCTACAGGAGAAAGCCAGCTTTCCAATGATGGTGGTTCTTCAGCAGGAAGTACGGAAGGCAATAAAGAAGCGGAAAATGAGCAAAAGACAGAGTCCACCTATGTGTTGAACACTAATACAAAGAAATTTCATTTACCAAGTTGTTCCAGTTTAAATCAAATGAACGAGAGTAATAAAGGAGAGTTTACGGGTACAAGAGATGAACTAATTCAACAGGGATATGAACCTTGTAAAAGATGTCATCCATAAAGGATGAAGATGTTTGTTAAAAAGTCGTAATGAAACAATCCCCCGTGCTGTATGTGCATGGCTGCAAAGCTACACGGGCGGACAGATGGCGTAACCTGTAACCATGCATGGGCGATTGTAAAGAGGGGCTCATTCCCCTCCGCCATATTAGAACAAAAAAACAGTATTAGCTTGGTAGACTGAAAGTAGACTAAGAGTAGACTGACATTACTTTCCTTTTGTGTTATTCTTAAGATGCGGAAAAAAGAAACGGGACTGAAAGCATTTTGCTTTTGGTCTTTTTTTCTGTCGGAGCGTGGCTTTCCATCCTTTCCCACGCTGCGTACATAAAGGAAAGGGGTAATTAGTATGCCGAGAAAACCAATGAAACCGTGCTGTCATCCCGGCTGTCCCAAATTGACAGAGGGAAGGTATTGTGAAGAACATGAAGCACTACATCGTGGAGAACGGAAAAGTGCATCGGGACGTGGTTATAACAGTAAGTGGCAGCGGGCGAGAAAAAGATTCTTAAAAGAACATCCGTTGTGTTGTAAATGTGAGGAAGAAGGAAAATATGTGAGAGCAACAATTGTGGATCACATTAAACCACATCGTGGTGATCCAATCCTCTTTTGGGATGAAGAGAATTGGCAGCCTTTATGCAAACATCATCATGATGTAAAAACCATGACGGAAGATCGGTATCAGGAATATCGATATTGATTGGAAATACCAGACAATGGTGGGGGTATCAAATCTCTACAAATTTGTTGAACATTGACCGCCGCCCCCTCAAACGTGAATTTTCGCAGAATTAAACAGGGGGGATAGGAAAAGAGGACAAGTATTTTCGCAGAATGAGTGATAGGATAAGCAGTTGTTCGCAAAATGGGGTATGGGTATTTCGTTAAAAGGTTAGGAAAAATAGGAATTATAAGGGTCAAAATGTAGTAAAAACAGCTGCGTTTTGACCTGTTTTTATGTCTGGAAACAGGAAGGATGGTGAGGGGCATGACAGAATTACAAGCCGAACAGATTAGAAAAATGCGGACACAGGGAATTGGATATCGCGCCATCGCTTCCGTGGTAGGACTGTCCCGTGATATTGTCAGGAATTATTGCCGGGCGCATGGTATGGATGGATATGCTTCTGCGCTTACAAAAAACATTCAGGAACAGATGATGTTAGGAAAGGCGTGTTTGTATTGTGGAGCAGAACTGATACAACCATCTACAGGCAGACCAAAGAAGTTTTGCTCAGATAAGTGCAGACGGGAATGGTGGAAAGCACATCCAGAAAAACTGCATCGGAAAGACACGGCAATTTATACCATGACCTGTGCGAGATGCGGAAAAGAATTTACGAGTTATGGAAATAAGAATAGAAAGTATTGTAGTCATGACTGTTATATAAAAGCACGATTTTGGGAGGGATTGGAAGATGGAGTTCAGAAAGCTGCGGATTAAGGATTTGATTCCGGCATCCTATAATCCGAGAAAAAAACTCAAGCCGGGAGATAAAGAATTTGAAAAAATAAAAAACAGTATTACGGAGTTCGGATATGTTGAGCCGATTATTGTGAATTCAGATATGACGATTATCGGTGGACACCAGAGAGCCACGGTTCTTCAAACATTAGGGTATGATGAAATTGATTGTATTGTCATTGAAATTGATAAAACAAAAGAGAAAGCGCTGAATATTGCCCTGAATAAAATTACAGGAGAATGGAATCAAGAACTATTGGCGGACTTGATTGAAGATTTACAAAAATCAGACTTTGATGTTGGTTTTACCGGATTTGAGCCACCGGAAATTGAGCAGTTATTTAATAAGGTTCATGATAAAAAAATCAAAGAAGATGATTTTGATGTGGATGCTGAGTTGAAGAAACCCGCCATGACAAAGCTGGGAGATGTGTGGATGCTTGGAATGCACCGACTGTTGTGTGGGGATTCCACTTTACCTGAGACTTATGAAAAACTTATGGAAGGAAAGAAAGCCAATCTTGTAGTAACTGATCCGCCATATAATGTAAATTATGAAGGCAGTGCTGGGAAAATTCAAAATGATAATTTGGAAGATGATAAATTCTATAATTTTCTTTTTGCAGCATTTGTGAACATGGAACAGAACATGGAACGTGATGCTTCCATTTATGTATTTCATGCAGATACGGAAGGGTTGAACTTCCGCAGGGCATTTAAAGCAGCAGGATTTTATCTATCCGGTACGTGTATTTGGAAAAAGCAGTCATTGGTTTTAGGAAGAAGTCCCTATCAATGGCAGCATGAGCCGATTTTATTTGGATGGAAATTAGGCGGAAAGCATATGTGGTACTCAGATAGAAAGCAGTCTACCATATGGGAATATGACCGGCCAAAGAAAAATGATATGCATCCGACTATGAAACCCGTGGAACTGGTGGCATATCCAATCCGAAACTCCAGTATGAGTAATTGTATTATCTTAGATCCATTTGGTGGAAGCGGTTCTACGATGATTGCCTGCGAGCAGACAGGGCGCATTTGCAGGACGATAGAACTAGATGAAAAATATGCGGATGTGATAGTACATCGGTATATAGAATTTGTGGGAAGTGCAGAAGACGTATATGTAATACGGGATGGGAAGAAAATAAAATATTCAGATCTAATGAAGGAAGGTGACATGCATGACGCAGTTGACCTTCCTTGATTTATGCTCAGGTATTGGCGGGTTCCGTTTAGGTTTGGAATCTGCCGGCCATAAGTGTGTGGGATATTGTGAATATGATAAATTTGCAAGAGCTTCATACGAAGCAATGTATGATACGGAAGGAGAGTGGAAAGCGGATGATGTCACAAAACTTAAACCATCCGATGTGCCAAGAGCAGACATCTGGTGCTTTGGATTCCCCTGTCAGGATATTTCAGTCGCAGGAAAACAGCGGGGACTGGTCGGAAAAAGAAGTGGAATATATTTTAACATTATTGACCTCCTCAAAGGCAAAGAAGAAAGTGATAAGCCCACATACCTTTTTGTTGAAAACGTTAAGAACCTGTTATCAATTAATGCAGGATTCGATTTTGCCACGGTTCTGTCTGAAATGGGAGAAGCAGGGTATGACTGTCGCTGGCAGGTGCTTAACTCAAAAGACTACGGAGTTCCGCAAAACAGAGAGCGCGTGTTCATTATCGCAAATCTTAGAAGCAGAGGTAGACGAGAAATATTATCTCTCAGAGGAAAAAACGAAGCAGCTCTTAACCAGATTATAGGCGGAATGCAGGGATACCGGGTATATGATTCTCAAGGAGTTTCTACTACATTGATTGGAAATGCAGGGGGAATGGGAGCGAAGACAGGACTTTATTTTATCGATCAAAGCAAAGTTGCACCGAAGATTACGGATACTGCAAGATGCCTGACCGCAAGATACACAGCGGGAATGGTAAATCATACTGCAATGAATTCTGCGGTTATGGAAGTGCATCCTGTTTTGACACCGGAGAGGATGGAAAAACGTCAGAATGGAAGACGAATGAAAGAAGATGGAGAGCCAATGTTTACGCTGACCTCCCAAGATCGCCACGGTGTGTATTTTTGTGAGAAACCCGTTAAATCCGTGAAAGTGAAAAATGCAACAAAAACTGGATATGAAGAAGCGCATCTGGGAGATGGAATTGTACTTGCGTATCCGAATAGTGATACTCGCCGTGGAAGGGTCGGAAAAGGATGTTCACAGACATTAGATACCGGATGCCAGATGGGGACATTGATGAGATGTGGAAGAATCCGGAGATTGACACCAAAAGAATGCTTTCGATTGCAGGGGTTTCCAGATGAATTATACGAGCGTGCCGCTTCCGTGAATTCTGATTCACAGTTGTATAAGCAGGCGGGAAATGCCGTAACAGCGACGGTTGCGTATGCATTGGCGATGTGTCTTCCAGAAAGTCAGAAAGATGGTTAAAATGCTTGACTTTATGGGCGTTTAGAGTGATGTATGTAGTACCCAAAAAGAAAGGAGACTGCATACATGAGAATTGAAACGATATGTGAAAACAGAAAAGAACTGGTAAAAGCGGTGGCAGAAATATTGGGAGAACCTTCAAAATATTTAGGACCGCCGAGTTTTGGATACCAGATAGGGGGTGCAATTGTGGATCGTGACGGAAACATTGAAATAGAAGATGACGAAATTCTTCGGAAAGAACTGCAGCGAAGGGGATTCATTGAAAATAATCAGGGAGAGTTAAATTTACAGATTCCAATAGAAGGTCATACCGCCGAGAGCATCCGAAATCTTATTTTTATGATTCATAGTAAACAGTATCTTTTGAAGCGGGCTGTCGGTACAGAAGTGCTGCACATGAGTGAAAGTCTGATTGAGAGATTATCAGAAGAAAAAGATGCGGATATGAACAGGGTAATGGAGATTTTTGAAGAAGAAAAAGTACATTGCTTTGGATTGGAGTTTGTGGCTGACAAAATTGTTTTTAACGGATTTCCGATGGAAGCAGAAAGTACAATTTCTTTTGCGGAATTAACTTGCATGATGGCGGAACGTGCAAAAGAGATGAAGTGGATTAATTCTGCGGAGACAATTGAGGCAAATGAAAAATACTATATGCGCATCTGGCTGATCCGTCTTGGACTTGGAGGAAAGGGTGGAAAGAAAACAAGGGATCTTCTTTTGAAAAATCTGAAAGGGAACACAGCTTTTCGGACGGAAGAAGAAAAGGAACGCGCAAAAGAGCGTAATCGGCAGAGAGCTGCTGAACGGAAAGCAACACAGGAATAATTTTCTGTAAAATACACAATTTCTTTTCCGAATTTTTGTGTACATTATCGTTTGAAATGACTGGATAATATGTGCTTTTAGAGTGATATATAGACTACGAAAAGAAAAGCACATAGGAGGCAGTAGGGAAATGAAAACACAGAAGTTCGGGATTGAAATTGAATTAACGGGAATTACCAGAAAAAAAGCGGCAGGTGTTATCGCAGAGTATTTCGGAACAGAGAAATTTTATATCGGGACGTATTATCAAACTTATGGGGTAAAAGACCGTAAAGGAAGAACATGGAAAGCAACATTTGATTCCAGTATTATCGCACAACGAAAAAAGAATGGTAGAAAAGAGCCTGCATCGGAAGAATATAAATGTGAAATTGTTAGTCCGATTTTAGAATATGAAGACTTGGAAGATTTGCAGGAAATTGTTCGTCAGCTTCGGCATAAGGGAGCATTTGCAAGTGACCAATGCGGCATTCATATCCACGTGGATGCAAGCAGATATACACCTCAGACTTTACGCAATCTGGTAAATATCATCGCCAGCAAAGAGGACATTTTATATAAAGCTTTACAAATTGATCCGGCTAGGCTTCGATGGTGTAAAAAGACAAATGAACAGTTGATTCAAACAATTAATAAAAGAAAACCCAAAACAATGGAAGAATTAAAGGACATCTGGTATGAGGGGAGTCATAGAAGAAGGACAGACCATTACAACGATACCAGATACCACGGTTTAAATCTTCATGCGACTTTCACAAAAGGAACGGTAGAGTTCCGCTTGTTTAACAGCACTACGCATGCTGGGGAAATCAAAGCATACATACAATTCTGCCTTGCAGTCAGCCATCAGGCATTGACGCAAAAGAAAGCGAGTGCCAGAAGAACAGTTACAGATAATGAAAAATACGCATTCCGGTGTTGGATGCTCCGGTTGGGATTAAACGGGGATGAATTCAAAACATGCAGACTTCATTTTCTGAAACATTTGGAAGGAAATTCTGCATGGAGACATGCTGCTTGAAGGGAATAGGCACAGCCCCACCAATGGCGGTCGAGAGACCGTCTTGAGGTGGTAGGAGGGAGACCTCACTATCAACGGAGAAAGGATGAAACGAATATGAAGAAGTTGTATATTGCCTATGGCAGTAACATGGATGAGGAGCAGATGGCATTCCGATGCCCGACTGCAACTTTAGTAGGAACAGCAATCGTGGAAGGGTATGAGTTAATATTCAAAGGTTCACGAACAGGTTCGTATGCTACGATAGAACCAAAGGAGGGAAGCATCGTTCCGGTATTGGTTTGGGAAATCGGTCAAATGGACGAAAGAAGACTTGACTACTATGAAGGATATCCGAATTTTTACTATAAGAAGATGCTGGAGGTGCAAATCAAGGGGAAAATAAAAAGTGCGATGGTGTATATTATGGATGAGCAAAGGAAAATAGGAGTACCAAGTGCAGGATATTATCGGACTTTGGAACAGGCATATGAAAAGTTTGGGTTTGAGGAAGATGTTCTGAAGCAGGCTTTGAAAAATTCAATCGAGGAGGTGCAGCATGGTATTTCCGAATAGAAAAATTGTGGAGAATATTCGCAGAGAATATCCAGTCGGTACCAGAGTAGAACTTGTAAGAATGCATGATAAACAGGCACCGCCAGTTGGCATGACAGGGACCGTTCTCGGAGTGGATGACACGGCATCCCTTCTTATGCATTGGGATAATGGCTCAGGACTGAATGTGATTTATGGGGAAGATTGTGTAAAAAAGATACCCATAGTCAGAACTGTTTGTTATGGAAAGACAGAGGAGTGGTATTCGAGGGAGAAAGCAGAAGAATTTTTCTTTCAGGCAATTTTGGGAAGTGAAGGGAGTGAACAGAGCCGATACATGAAGATATATAATGAGCTAAAAATGGGATTAGCTGTTTGTACAGATGGGGAAGACCTCTAAAGAAAATTTGTGCAGATTATGGTACGGATATTGCTGGATATAAACAAGAGTCAGAGGTAACATGTGTGTACAAAAAGAACAGGAGAATTATTATGGGAGAAACATACAGAGGGTATCAAATTACAATCGCTTGGAATAGTGAAACTACAGGATATGATTTTATTATTACCCCGCCGGACAATGGGAAAATAATTACAAGTGAAGATTCATATTTTTATGATTACAATGCTGTGAAAGCAGCAAAAGTAAAAATCGATGAACTTTTCCATTAAAAACGAAAGGTGCTGATATAAAAAAGACTTCTTCGGAGGTCTTTTTTTAGTGATGTTTTGGAAGGAGGTGAGAGCAATGGCACAGAGAGGAAGAAAACCTAAGCCTACGGCAGTAAAAGTATTGGAAGGCAATCCGGGTAAAAGAAGTCTGAATACAAACGAGCCGAAGCCTGTGAAGAAAGCACCGAGATGTCCTGCGTGGCTGGAAGATGAGGCAAAGAAGGAATGGAAGCGGATGGCAAAACAGATGGAGCAGTTGGGTATTCTGACAGAAATTGATATGGCTGCTTTTGCAGGTTACTGTCAGGCGTATGCGCGATGGAAAGAAGCGGAGGAATTTATTACTCAGCATGGAACAATCGTAAAGACACCATCCGGTTATTGGCAGCAGGTTCCACAGGTGTCCATTGCTCAGACCTATCTGAAAATCATGAATAAATTCTGTGAGCAGTTTGGACTGACACCTTCCGCAAGAAGCAGGATTGTTACGGACAATGGTGATGATAAAGAAAGCGATGCAATGGAACTCCTGCTGATAAAGGGAGGTGGTGGATAGTGTATGATCAAACAAAAGCGGATCATGCCGTAAATTTTATTAATTGTTTGAAACACACGAAAGGGCAATGGAGAGGTGTCCCGTTTGAGCTGCTTCCGTGGCAGGATAAAATCATCCGTGATATTTTTGGAACGGTAAAAGAAAATGGCTATCGTCAATATAATACTGCATATGTGGAGATTCCAAAGAAAAATGGAAAATCAGAACTGGCTGCCGCGGTGGCTCTGCTGATGACCTGTGGTGACGGAGAATGGGGTGCGGAAGTCTACGGATGTGCTTCTGACCGTCAGCAGGCTTCGATTGTA
Organism: uncultured Lachnospiraceae bacterium; assembly: GCA_900551895.1. Classification (GTDB taxonomy): domain Bacteria; phylum Bacillota; class Clostridia; order Lachnospirales; family Lachnospiraceae; genus Faecalimonas. The sequence continues at coordinate 192,420 of URXX01000001.1, forward strand.
TTTGATGTGGCAGTTGATATGGTGGATCAATGTCCGGCTCTGAAGAAAAGAATTAAGCCAATCATGTCTGTAAAGCGGTTGGTATATCAGCCGACAAACAGTTTCTATCAGGTACTTTCTGCTGAAGCATATACTAAGCACGGCTTGAATGTACACGCAGTAATTTTTGATGAACTTCATGCGCAGCCGAATCGAGAGTTATTTGATGTCATGACAAAAGGTTCGGGTGATGCAAGAACACAGCCATTGTATTTTTTGATTACGACTGCCGGAACGGATCGCAATTCCATTTGCTTTGAACAGCACCAAAAAGCAGAAGACATTCTTATGGGAAGAAAGATTGATCCGACTTTTTATCCCGTGATTTATGGTATTGCGGACGATGATGATTGGGGAAGCGAAGAAAGCTGGTATAAGGCAAATCCTTCTTTAGGGCATACGATTGCGTTGGAAAAGGTGCAGAATGCTTATCAGAGTGCAAAAGAAAATCCAGCAGAAGAAAATATTTTTCGGCAGCTCCGATTGAATCAATGGGTAAAACAGTCTACCAGATGGATGCCTATGGATCGGTGGGATGAATGTGACTTTGAAGTGGATCAAGATAGTCTGCTTGGAAGAGAATGTTACGCCGGACTCGACCTTTCCAGTACTTCGGACATTACAGCGTTTGTATTAGTGTTTCCGCCGAGAACGGAGGAAGAAAAATATAGCATACTGCCATTTTTTTGGATACCAGAAGAAAATTTACAACTTCGTGTGAGGAGAGATCATGTTCCTTATGACGTGTGGGAAAAGCAGGGGCAGCTTCAGATGACGGAAGGAAATGTGATTCATTATGGTTTCATTGAAAAATTCATCGAGGATTTGGGAATGAAATATCATATTTTGGAAATTGCATTTGACCGTTGGGGAGCAGTTCAGATGGTACAAAATCTTGAAGGAATGGGGTTTACTGTTGTACCTTTCGGGCAGGGATATAAAGATATGAGCCCGCCAACGAAAGAATTAATGAAGCTGACATTGGAGAAAAAACTGGCACATGGCGGTCATCCGGTTCTCAGATGGATGATGGATAATGTTTTTGTCCGTCAAGATCCGGCAGGAAATATTAAGATGGATAAGGAAAAATCTACAGAAAAAATAGATGGGGCAGTTGCAACCGTTATGGCACTTGACCGTGCGATTCGTAATGAAGGTACAACAGGAAGTGTTTATGACGAGCGCGGTATCATTTCATTTTGATAAAACAGGAGGCAGAGTATGGGATTACGGGAATTATTTGGTTTAAGGGGAGCAAGGGACAAACCGACAAATAGTTATAATTCAGGAGTATCTTTTTTATTTGGAAGAAGCACAAGCGGTATTTCCGTAAATGAAAGAACCGCCATGCAGACAACAGCAGTATATTCCTGTGTCAGAATTCTTGCAGAAGCAATAGCTTCTCTTCCCCTTCACTTGTATCGTTATACGGATAAAGGAAAAGAAAGAGTATTTGACCATCCGCTTTATCATATTCTTCACGATGAACCAAATGAAGAAATGACATCTTTCGTATTCCGGGAAGTCTTGATGAGCCATTTACTGATATGGGGAAATGCCTATGCGCAGATCATCCGTGATGGAAGAGGGCAGGTATTAGGATTGTATCCGCTTCTGCCGGATAAAATGGAAGTTGACCGTGCGGAAAATGGAGAACTTTATTATATTTACACACGGATCACAGAAGAGAATCCCAATTTTAAGGATTATGGACGGATCTATCTTCGCAGGGAAGATGTGCTGCATATACCGGGATTAGGATTTGATGGTTTAGTGGGATATTCTCCGATTGCTATGGCTAAAAATGCAGTAGGGATGACACTTGCCTGTGAAGAATACGGTGCATCGTTTTTTGCAAATGGAGCAACACCGGGTGGTGTTTTGGAACATCCGGGCGTTCTGAAAGATCCCGCAAAGGTAAGGGATAGCTGGCATAAGGTGTATGGGGGTTCAAGAAATGCAGGAAAAGTGGCTGTTCTGGAAGAAGGAATGAAATATCAGCAGATAGGGATTCCGCCGGAAGAGGCACAGTTTTTGGAGACAAGGAAATTTCAAATCAATGAGATTGCAAGGATGTATCGGATTCCTCCACATATGGTAGGGGACTTGGAGAAATCCAGTTTTTCTAACATAGAGCAGCAGTCTTTGGAGTTTGTGAAATACACATTAGATCCGTGGGTAGTCAGGTGGGAACAGGCTTTGCAGAAAGCATTGTTATTGCCACAGGAAAAGAATGAGTATTTTATAAAACTAAATGTGGATGGATTATTGCGAGGGGACTATGCCAGCCGAATGAATGGGTACGCCGTAGGCCGGCAGAATGGATGGCTGTCAGCAAATGATATCCGGGAAATGGAAGATCAGAATCCAATTCCAGAAGAAGACGGAGGAGATTTATATCTTGTGAACGGAAGCATGACAAAGCTGGCAGATGCAGGAGCCTTTGCAGGAAAGGCAGGAGGTAATATGCCACAGGTTTAAAAGATTTATGCTCAACTGGAGTTGAGCAACACTATGTTGCGTAGTGGAACAATATGCTACTGTTTGGTGACAAGAGTAAAAAGCAGAAGATCCCATGAAAGTGGAGAATTGAAGCAGAACAAGCGGAATATAACAAAAAATAGAAGGCTTTTTCTTTTGAAAGTGGAGGATAAATCCAAAATTAGATGAAAATATCAAAAATAATAAAGTGTGTTTTAAGGACGATAATCAGAAACAGAGTATCTGGTTGTGGTCCTTTTTGTGTGCTTAAAACACAGTCGTAAAAGGAGGGATAGGATGAAACGGAAGTTTTGGAACTGGGTAAGAAATGAAAATGATGAGAGCAGAACCCTGTTTCTAAACGGAGAGATTTCCGATGAAACATGGTACGGAGATGAAGTGACTCCCAAAATGTTCAAAGAAGAATTAGAAGATGGAGAAGGAGATATCACGGTATGGATCAATAGTCCGGGAGGAGATGTATTCGCAGCAGCACAGATTTATAACATGTTGATGGACTACAAAGGGAATGTGACTGTGAAAATTGATGGGCTGGCTGCTTCAGCAGCATCCGTGATTGCAATGGCGGGAACGGAAGTACAGATGTCTCCTGTGGCGATGATGATGATTCATAATCCTGCGACCATTGCTATCGGTGATTCTTCAGAAATGAAAAAGGCAATCGACATGTTGGATGAAGTAAAGGAATCCATTATGAATGCTTATGAAATTAAAACGGGACTATCAAGATCGAGGATTTCACATTTGATGGATGCGGAAAGCTGGTTCAATGCAAAGAAAGCTGTAGAACTTGGCTTTGCAGATAAGCTCCTTTTTTCTAAAGAGGAACCAGAAGGGGAAGAAGAAAAAGAGTTGGAAATGGAAGCAGTGATGTTTTCACGAAAAGCGGTGACGAATTCGCTGATGTCAAAACTGATTCCCAAACCAGAAAAAAAGACACCCATTGAACAGTTAGAAAAGAGACTTAGTCTCTTGGCACATTAAAAGAGGAGGATTTTTAATATGAATCAGATTTTAGCATTAAGAGAGAAAAGAGCAAAAGCGTGGGAGGCAGCAAAGGCATTTTTAGAATCTAAACGAGGAACGGACGGGTTGCTTTCAGCAGAAGATACGGCCACTTATGACCGTATGGAAGCGGATGTGGTTAATCTTGGAAAAGAGATCGAGCGTTTAGAAAGACAGGCAGCTATTGATGCAGAACTGAATAAGCCTACTAGTCATCCAATCACAAATCAGCCGGGGAAAGGCAATGGAGGAGAAGAAAAAACAGGAAGAGCCTCAGCGGCTTATAAAACTGCATTTTGGAATGCGATGAGAAAGAAAAATTATCTTGATATTCAGAATGCTCTTCAGGTTGGAACAGATTCAGAAGGAGGCTATTTGGTTCCCGATGAATATGAAAGAACTCTGGTGGAAGCGTTGGAAGAAGAAAACTTTTTCCGAAGTCTGGCAACCGTGATTCAGACCTCCAGCGGAGATCGTAAAATTCCTATCGTGGCATCCAAAGGAGAAGCAAAGTGGATTGATGAAGAAGCGGCATATCCAGAATCTGATGACAGCTTTGGACAGATTTCCATTAGTGCATATAAGGTTGCGACCATGATTAAAGTTTCGGATGAGTTGTTAAACGATAACGTGTTTAATTTGGAAGCCTATATTTCTAAAGAATTCGGACGAAGAATCGGAACGAAGGAAGAAGAAGCATTTTTTACTGGAGATGGCAAGGGAAAACCGACAGGAATCTTTAATGCTACAGGCGGAGCTTCTGATGGAGTCACGACCGCAGGCGCAAGCATTACGTTTGACGATGTTATGGATTTATTTTATTCTCTGCGATCCCCATATCGTAAAAAAGCGGTATGGATGCTCAATGACAGCACCGTAAAAGCGTTACGTAAATTAAAAGATGGGAACGGGAATTATATTTGGCAACCGTCCGTGCAGGCGGGAGTGCCGGACATGATTTTGAACCGCCCATATTTTACGTCTTCATTTGTACCGGAAATTGCAGCCGGACAGAAGATCATGGCATTTGGAGATTTTTCCTATTACTGGATTGCGGACAGGCAGGGACGTTCCTTTAAACGCCTGAATGAGTTATTTGCGGCAACCGGGCAGGTTGGTTTTCTTGCAAGCCAGAGGGTAGACGGAAAATTAATTCTTCCTGAAGCAGTAAAAACGATGAAACTGAAAGAAACGAGATAAGAAGGAGGGGTGTCTGCATGCTGATTACACTAGAAGAAGCGAAAGAATATTTGAAGGTGGAATATGAGGATGAAGACACCCTGATTCAAACGCTGATCGATTCTTCCGAAATACTGTGTAGAGATATTATACGGCGTGATATTCTGCCGGAGGATGCTGCCGTAAAAACTGCTGTATTATATGCGGTGGGTGTGATGTTTGAAAACCGTGGCACGAATGAAGAAACAGAAAAAATGATTCCTACATTGAAAAATATTCTTTCTTCCAATCGTGAGGAGGTGTTCTGATGGATATCGGTTCAATGCGACAACGGATTATTCTTCAAAAGCATATATTACACACAGACGAAATCGGAAACCATCAGTCCCAGTGGGAGAAATTTTATTCATGTTTTGCTTATGTAAATCTTGCGTCTGGAAAAGAAAATGTTACGGATATAGAAACGCTATCGGAAGATACATTGGTGTTTATATTACGCTGGTGTGAAAAATTGAGAGAAATCAATAAAAAACAATATCGGGTTTTGTTTGAAAATGAGGTTTATAATATCATTTGTGTGGATGATGTGCAGTTTACGCATAAAAAATTAAAACTGACAGCAGTTCGGGAGATACGAGGTGGAAAGAATGAGCAGACGGGTGACATCTAATCAATTGGCATCAGAGATCATGAATGCTTTGAAAGAGTACAAAGAAGTGACAGATGATGTTGTAAAGCAGGCGGTCAATACAGTTTCTGAAGAAACAAAGAAAATGGTACAATCTGCTTCCCCCACAGATAGTGGTGGGTACAAGAAAGGGTGGACTGCGAAAAAGATGAAAGATTCTGCAAGTAAAACAGAGGTTGTCGTTTATAATCGCAGCAAACCCGGACTAACTCATTTATTGGAGAAAGGCCATGCAAAGCGAGGAGGGGGCAGGGTAGAAGCAAAAGTGCATATTACACCAGCGGAATCCTATGCCATATCACAGCTTGAAGATAAGATTGTGAAAGGATTGAAATGATGGAATTAAAAAATATTATGAAGTTATTAGGTGGTCTTGGAATTCCTATTGCATATCATCACTTTGCAGAAGGAGAATCTCCAGAACCGCCATTTTTAATTTATTTGACTCCGGGTAGTCATAATTTCTCCGCAGATGGAATGGTGTATTTTAAAGTAAAGCAATTAGATGTGGAACTATACACAGATAAAAAAGATCTTGCACTTGAAGAAAAATTGGAGAAGATTTTGGATGCACAGGGGATTTTCTATAACAAAACAGAAACATATATCAAATCAGAAAAATTGTATGAAGTGTTGTACGAATTGGAGGTATAGCAATGGGAAATAAAGTAAAGTTTAATTTGAAAAATGTTCATGCGGCAAAGCTGACAGAAAAGGAAGAAGGGGGAAGTACAAAATTTGAATATGGTGTACCAAAGGCTATTCCGGGAGCTGTCAGTATCAGTCTGGACGCAGAAGGAGAATCCAGTCCGTTTTATGCAGATGGAATCGTATATTTCCGTTCTGTGACAAACAATGGTTATAGCGGAGATTTAGAAATGGCGCTGATTCCAGAATGGTTTAGAACAGAAATTTTACAAGAAAAGCTGGATGCAAAGGGAGTGTTGGTAGAGAATAGTTCCGTTGCAGAAAGTGTAAAATTTGCCCTGTTATTTGAATTTGATGGGGATATTAATGCAATCAGGCACGTCCTTTATAATTGCAGTGCTTCACGACCGTCTATTGAATCTGAAACAAAAGAAGATACAATTGAACCGGGAACGGAAACTTTGTCTATTACGGCAGATCCACGGTCTGACGGTTTGGTGAAAGCACGAACAGGAGATACTACGGATGAGACAACCTATAAAGAATGGTATAAAACGGTGTACACACCAACGGAAGAAGGAGGCGGAATGGCATGATTAAAAGAGAAATAGAAATCTGTGGAAAAAAGATTCCTTTTCGTTCTTCGGCGACAATTCCCCGATTATACAGGGCAAAATTTAAAAGAGATATCTTTAAAGATTTGAGCAAACTGGAAAAATCGTATGTTGGAACACAGAAAGATGGTGCAGAATTTCAGATTGATGATCTGGAAATTTTTGAAAATGTGGCGTATATCATGGCATACCATGCGGATAACAGTATACCTTCTACGATAGAAGAATGGCTCGACCAGTTTGATATGTTTTCTATTTATGAGGTGCTGCCACAAATTTTGGAATTATGGGGAGACAATGTGGCTACGGATATCAAAGCAAAAAAAGGCTTGGCAGAAGTGAGCGGGAGATGACAACGCCCCTGTTCCTTCTGCGATGTACGGAAATAGGAATTTCTATTGTGGATTTAGATTTTTTGACGATTGGTTTGGTGATTGATATGTGGACAGAAAAAGCTAATGACAGTGTGAAATATAAGCGCTTGGCCAGTCAGGAAGACTTCGATAAGTTTTAGAGAATTATTGAATTCATAGTTTTTTCTTGATATACTTTTTATGAAAAACTATGAATTCAATTGTAATTACAAATTATATAGGAGCGAGATGGAGTGGGAATTTTTCTATAGACAATTAAAAGCAGGAAAGAATATTGACGAAACTTGTTTTTATTTTAGTGATGACGAAGACGAGCGGGAGCACATATTAGGATATTTACCGCAATTTGAAAAACCTTATTGGATTGGATATTGTGACGTAGAAGATGGATGTGAATTTGCAACAGCAAAAGAACTGGTAGAAGCATGTGTTTTTAATGGAAAATCTTTGAAAGAACGTTGGGATAAAGTTATTATATATAGTATAGAGGGAATAGATTTGCAAGATTGGTTGGAAGTGTGTGAACATTGTTATTGAAAAAAGAGGGATATATGCTAAATTTAAGTAGAATTCATGATTATTCATTTGAGAATTATAGAAAGATAAAATCGGTGAAGAGATGTGGATGCTTCTATTGTAATCGCATTTTTGATGCGGAAAAAATTCATGAATGGATAGATGATGAAAATGGACAGACGGCTGTATGTCCATTTTGTGGAATTGATTCGGTAATACCTGAAACGGTGAATAATGAGTATAAGCTAACAAAAGAATTACTTCAAGAACTGAATAGGCGTTTTCTTTAGAAACAGTCGATGAACTAAAAATCAAAAAAATATGAATTGGTTCAGTTAAGAAAATGGATTTTATGATTTGGATGCAAATTAATTTATTTTAGGTGAAATAGGAGAGGTCAGAGTGCTTAAAAGAGAGGAAATTTTAAAGTATGGTTTAACATTTTCAGACGTATATGTAGATACTCCATTTCATGATCCAAACTGGGTATTGCTAAGGTATGAAAAAAATAAAAGAGCTTTTGCATGGTCTTATGAAAGGGAAGGACATATATGGGTAAATGTAAAGGTAGATCCGGAATGGCGAGATTTTTGGAGAAATACATATTCCTCAGTAATTCCGGCATATCATCAAAATAAAGAACACTGGAATTCTATTATATTAGATGGGACAATACCGGATACTGATATTAAACGCATGATTGCGGAAAGTTATGATTTGATATGTAAAAAGAAATAAATAAAATAGTAAGATGGCATCGGTTCAGAAAACGAATCGGTGCTTTTTTCATGCTTGGAGAAATCCGGGCTTTCTTTATGTCTTTTTGGGAGGAGGTGCAGACATGGGAAATAGGATTAAGGGCATTACAGTTGAAATTGGAGGAGATACCACAGGCCTTGATAAAGCGTTACGTGGCGTGAATTCTTCAATTACTAAGACACAGTCTGCCCTCAATGACGTAAATAAATTATTGAAACTCGATCCATCAAATACTGTATTGGTGGCTCAGAAGCAGCAGTTACTTTCGCAAGCGGTCAGTCAGACAAGTGACAAATTAGAAGCGTTGGAATCTGCACAGGAGCAGGTAACAGCGGCTTTTCAAAGAGGGGATATAGGTCAGGATAAGTATCAGGCATTTCAAAGAGAGGTAGAGGAAACACGAGGAAAGCTGAATCAGTATAAAAATGATTTATCCTCTCTCCAAACGGAACAAGACCGTCTATCTTCCAATACAGCAAGGTTGGAAAAATTATTTTCCTCGACAGGAACACAAGTGGATGATTATGCGGACGTTCTTGGAAGTAAATTAGTTTCTGCGATTAAAAATGGAACAGCCAATTCAGATCAAATGAAGACCGCCATCGAGAAAATTGGAAAGTCTGCAACAGGCGGGAAAGCAGATATCCGTCAATTGACCGATGCGTTGGATACGGTTGATGATGGAGAAGCCATCCGTAATCTGATTGAAGAATTAAAGCAGGCAGGGGATGCGGCTCAGGATATTGCCGAAGATGTGGGGCAGATTGCAGAAAATACAAAAGGTGCTGCCTTGATGCAGACCGCAGATCAGCTTTCGGCTGTAGGAGATAAAATTCAGGACATCGGAACAAAAGCAATGGAGGCTTATGCGGAAACAGAAAACGCAGTCACAAAAGTAAATGCGTATTTTGGAGAAACCGGACAGGCAGCAGAAGAATCGGCAAATGTTATCAAATCTGTGTATTCAGATGGTGTGGGAGAAAGCATGGACAGCGTGGCAGATGCCGTCCTTATGGTAAAAAAGAACTTGGGTGATCTGAGTGAAACAGACCTTACCAATTTAACACAGCAGGCCATTACGTTGGACGAATTGTATGGAATTGATATGAATGAAACGCTTCGTGGTGTGAATTCCTTAATGCAGCAGTATGGTTTGACTGCACAGGAAGCGATGGATTACATCGTAGTTGGAACACAGAATGGCTTGGATAAAACAAATGAGTTAGGAGATAACCTGAGTGAATATGCAGGAAAGTTTTCACAGGCGGGATATTCGGCATCGGAGTATTTCCAATTGCTGGACAATGGCTTAAAGAACGGTGCGTATAATCTTGACAAGGTAAACGATGCCATCAACGAAGTGACTACCCGTCTTGTGGATGGAACAATTGGAGAGTCCATTGGTTCTTTTTCTACAAAAACACAGGAACTATTTACTTCATGGCAGAATGGAGGGGCAACACAGAAGCAGGTTATTGATTCTATCGTGGCAGACATCGGAAATTGCACGAATCAACAGGAAGCGTTAAACCTTGCAGCTTTAGCATTTGGAACAATGGCGGAAGATGGAAACTTAAAATTCATCACGTCTCTGACTTCTGTCGGAAGTACCTATGACAGCGTAAAAGGATCTGCACAGGGGATGTTCGATGCAACAACAACACCGATGCAGCAGATGGAGTCCAATACAAGAAAATTACAGCAGGCGTTAGTACCGCTTGGAGAGAAACTGGCGGAATTGGCAAATGCAATTCTTCCACCATTGGTATCTGTGATTACCACGGTTGGAGGATGGTTTGAGAAATTACCGGGACCGGTTCAGAATTTCGTTATTATTTTAGGAGCATTACTGGCGGCGTTCACAGCTCTTACTCCAGTTATTGCAGCTATTTCTGTGGTAATGGGTGCTTTGAACATTTCCATGCTTCCGATCATTGCTGTCATTGCTGCGGTGGCAGCGGCGATTGCCGGAATTATTGCGATTATACAAAATTGGGGTGCAATTACACAATGGTTTGGAGAATTGTGGAATACCATCTGTACCGGAATTGGGGCAATGGTTGATTCCCTAAAAGCATGGTTTTCAAATTTGTGGACGCATTTGCAGTCTGTATGGGAAGGAATATGTAATGTGGTACAGACAGCAGTCGTGTTGCTTGGCTCTATTATTCAGGGAGCGATTGACATTATAACGCTGCCTTTTCAGATGATATGGGAGAACTGTAAAGGAATTGTTTCTTCCGTATGGGAAGGAATCAAATCTGTAGTATCTTCTGCAATCCATGCTGTTTCCAGTACAATCTCATCTGTGATGAGTGCGATAAAAAACGTCATTACCACGGTATGGAATGCAATAAGCAGTAAAGTATCGTCTGTTTTAAATACCATTAAAACTACGGTATCGACAGTATTTAATGCCGTGAAGTCCGTGGCATCATCGGTATGGAATGGAATCAAATCTGTAATTTCTTCTGTGGTGGATGGTATAAAAAGTAAGGTCAGTTCCGTATTCAATGGTGTGAAAAGCACGATTACTTCTATCTTTAATGGGATTAAAAGTACAGCAACTTCGGTTTGGAACGGGATCAAAGATGCAATTATAAAACCTGTGGAAGCAGCAAAAAATGCGGTGAAGGGAATCATAGATAAAATTACAGGATTCTTTTCCGGTATGAAACTGGAACTTCCTAAAATCAAGCTGCCACATTTTAAGATTTCAGGAAAGCTGTCACTTTCGCCACCGAGTGTACCTCATCTTTCCATTGATTGGTATAAGGAAGGCGGTATTTTAACGAAGCCCACTGTGTTTGGAATGAATGGAAGCAGTTTAATGGCAGGAGGAGAAGCAGGTAAGGAAGCAGTTCTTCCGTTGAAAGGCTTTTATAATCAGTTAGAGCATATTTTATCAAGCCGGATGAATACGGGGAAAATGGAACAGTATCTTGCCGTAATCGCAAATAACAGCAGTAAGGGCATTTATTTGGAAGATGGAACATTGGTGGGACATCTGCTTCCGGCTATTGATAGTAGCTTAGGAAAAGCACAGAAGTTGAACAGGAGGTTGAGTTTATGATTCCTGATGTGACATTAAATGGAAAATCCATTCGTGAGATGGGATGGATTCGGGAAAATATTGACTTTCCGACACCCCAGTCACAAACAAATACAATCGTTGTTCCGGGAAGAAATTCTCCAATCCGATATACAGAAGCGTTAGGAAGGGTATCGTATCAGCCACGGAGTTTTATCATTGTTCTGTCAATACTAGGCACCAGAAAGCAATATGATCAGAAGGTTTCCGAACTCGTGAACCAATATGCCGGAAAGCTGATAAAAGTAATCCGTTCTGAAGAACCCGATGTATATGCACTTGGGACTGTAGAGTTTGCTCCTGTATATGATCCGCTGCTTAGAAAAGGCACAATTACGTTGGAATGTACAGATGGAGATTCCTATTTTTACCATGTGAAGGAAAGCGAAGTCGTGATTTCTGGAAGCGGTACGGTTATACTTCAAAACGATTTTATGCCTGTGGTTCCTGTAGTAATCACTACAGGGGAAACCGCATTTTCTTGGAGAATAGGAGAAGATACCTATGAGAAATCCGTAAGTGCCGGAACATGGGAGTTCCCGGAAATGGAACTTGGAGCAGGGGAAAACCGACTGAGTGTCAAGGGAGAAAGTGTTACAACATTCCGTTATCGGGAGGGGAGATTATGAAGTTATTTCGTGTTTATGTGGATGGAAAGTTGTTCTACCATCCACATTTTTCTCGTCTTGCAATTACTCAGGCACAGGTAAAAGAAGATGCAGAAAACATTGACAGTCTGATAGTGTCTGCCCCTTATAACCATCCGTATCTGAAAGATGTGAAACCGATGTCTTCTGAAATTGTGTGTAAAAAAGGAGAGAATACGGTATTTGAAGGAAGGGCGCTGGATGATGGGATTGATTTTTATAATACCCATACATGGACTTGTGAATCAGCACTTGCATATCTGAAAGACTCCATGCAGCCGCCGTATTCATATAAAGGAAATTTAAAGGGGCTTTTGGAACTGTTTCTGACAGAGCATAACAAGCGGGTAGAAAAAAAGAAACAGTTTCATATAGGAAATGTGACGGTGAAGGATAACAATGATTATATTTCTTATAGCAGCTCTGAACATTCCATAACATTGGACGCAATACAGGAGAAACTGATGAAAACGCATGGCGGTTACTTACAGGTACGATACACACGAGAAGGGAAAATGTTGGATTATCTAGAAGATTTCACAGCCTTTTCTTTACAAAAAGTGGAGTATGGGAAGAATCTTTTAGATGTAAAAATTACTCAGGATCATACAGAGAGAATCACGGTTTTGATTCCGCTTGGAGCAAAAATTAAAGAAACTGATGAAGACGGGAATGAAGTGGAAACTGGAAAAAGAGTGACCATTACAGGAGTAAATGAAGGAGTAGAGTATGTTTATGATGAAAAAGCCTTAAAAGAGATAGGGTGGATTTGGACAGTAGAAGTTTGGGATGACGTAACCGAGCCGGGAAATCTTCTCAAGAAAGCGAAAAGCCGGGTGGCAGAATTGGCAAAAGGTATCACAAGCATGGAACTTTCCATTGTGGATGAATCGGATGCGGGTGTTGATATTATGGATATTCATGCCAGACAATACGTGGACTGTTTGTCTCCGCCACATGGAATTGATGGAAGATATCTTTGCGTGAGTAAAACAAGGGATTATCTGAATCCATCAGGAAACACCATTACAATCGGTGCGTCCAGCATAACGCTGACTTCCTTATCGGCGAAACAACATGGGAATCTGAATACATTGGAAAAAGATATCATGGATCAAGATTCCAAATTGGAAGATATGTCGGGGAAAGTAGAAGAAATACAATCTTCAAAGATGTATCGGACAGAACTATTGGTGGAGGGAGTAAATATTTTCAAAGACCGGGGACAGAAAAGCACCATAAGGTGCCGGGTATATTCTTGGGATAAAGAGATAACAGATACATTGGATGCGTCTGCATTCTGTTGGCATCGTAACTCTGGAAATGAGGAAACAGATGCGGATTGGGATCGGCTTCATGCAGGAAGGAAATCGATTGTAATCACAACAGAAGATGTGCAGGATAATGCATCCTTTTATTGTGAGATTAAGATTTAGGAGGAATTTTATATGGCTACAATTTTAACTTCCAGTCAACAGACATTCGTTGACATTACAGATCAAAGAAAACTATCAGCGTATATTACATCCAATCTGCCGAAGACGCAGAGTGAAAATCCGAACGTGTTGCCACATTCCTATGCACCAAGCTGGGCGGTCACGAATCTGAAGTTAACTCCTGTTATTTTTCTGGATCAGACGAATCTTTCATTAGGTGCGTCAGGATTATCTATCAATTGGAAACGAAAAGATGGAACAGGTGCGGAAAGTGCATTGATCGCAGGAGAAACGGTGGCAGGAGGAATACTAACCGTAAATAAGGATAATCTTGCTACCTCTTCTTCGGGAATGATCACTTACATTTGTTATATCAGTTATTATGATTCAGAAACAAAGAACACCGTCAACATTTCTTCAGATATTACCTACACGCTGGTTAAGAATGCACAAAATGCTAAGTTGGCATCCGTGACAGCAGATACCCATGTATTTAAGTACGATGCGGGTTCTTCTTTGGTAGGGGCGGCACAGGCTACGCTTACCGCGCAGGTACAGGGAGTGTCTATCAGCAAATGGCAGTATAAAAATAGTTCTGGAAACTGGGTGGATTATCCGACTACTTCTGATAATGGCAGCATTACCGGAGGAACATTGGTGGTAAAACCGACACATTCCGTTTTCTTTAATAATGTAGCTCAGATTAAATTATTGACAGATGATGTGGATGTTTATGATACGGTAACCATTACGAAAATTTATGATGGAGAAAAAGGTGATCCGGGTGCTGCTGGAGGTGATGGAAAAGGCGGCCTTTCGGTTATTCTAGGAAATGAAACACAGTCCATTGCTTGTACAGCAAATGGAACTGTAGCGGCGGAAGTTCTTGTAAACATTCCTTTTACTGGGTATGTCGGAATTGAACAGACTCCCTGTACATGTACGGTAGGAACATTGCCGGATGGTGTCACGGTGAAAACGAACACGGCAGCCACGGCAACGATAGCAGGTAAGCTGTCCCTTTTGTTTGCGGCAAATGCAACATTGGGCGGAGCGTCTGTATTAAATGGAACGATAGAATTAACTTTTACAATTTCAGGAAAAAAGGTAATAAAACAGTTTTCATGGTCAAAATCCAACAAAGGAAATGCAGGAGCGAGTGCAGTTGTGTTTTCCGTGTATGCGCCAAATGGAACTGTAGTGTTAAATCAATCGGGGACATTACTTCTTTCAACATCTGCCTATAGCGGTTCGACAGCAATTACAAATGCTACCTATCAGTGGGCAAAATATGTAAGCGGAACATGGAATAATATCAGCGGAGCGACATCTTCTTCCCTTACCGTATCGGGAACGGATATTGTCAACATTCAATCATACCGTTGTACGATGACGTATGGTGGAAAGAACTATGCCGATGTGATAACTGTGGAAGATAAGTCTGATCCCTATGTGTCTGAAATGCTGTCTATCGGAGGCTTTACGGTAAAGAATAATTTGGGAGGGGTTGTTCCTTATGTGATTGTGCGGACAAATCAGAAAGAAGTGGATGGCCTGCTTGGAAACATCGGGGAAACTGCTCCATCAAGTCCAAAATCAGGATATTTCTGGTACAAGGTGGATCATACTGCCCAAAGTGTTGCTTTAATGAAGTATGATGGAGCAGAGTGGAAAAATGCTACGGAAAAGCAGACCCTGACCTATACATGGTATATGCAGGATAAAGATGGAAAAGCGATTACTTTTGAAAAGAGTGGAAAAGTGATCTATTTATCTGCAAAGGATATTGACAGTCTTGTAACCCTGCAATGTGACGTGTCCAAAGGATAGGAGGTGGCCTAATGGCATTATTAACAACGTGCCAAGCCAGTTTCCAGAGTATGAAAGACTATGAGGATGTCAAGGATGATGTGGAGTCGTTAAAAGAAAATATTCATGAGTGCTATTCTGAAATCAGTAAAACCTCGGAACAAATTCAGCATACCGTCAGGGAAACGTATCTTACGAAATCTGAATTGGAAACAATCCAGAAAGACTTTCAGGCAAGCATTACACAGAATAGTTCTGAAATACGAATGGACTTCACAAAGATAACAAATGAAATCATTAATAATGTTTCTGCCAATCAAACACTTTTGGAAGAGTACATTCGTTTCAAGGGAGCATTGATTGAATTGGGAAAAGTCGGGAATGCATTTACAGCGGAACTGTCCAATGAAGAACTCTCATTTAAAGAGAATGGGCAGAAAATTGCTTATATTTCCAATCAGATTCTTGTCATAACCAATGCAGAAATTCGAAATAAGCTGTCTCTGGGCAATGAAGTCCGGGGATGGTTTGATTTTATACCGAGAAGTACAGGAAATTTATCGATCAAATGGCGTGATCCGTCTTAGGAAGAAGGTGAGAAAATTGGCATCCAGCGGAAGTTTTTCGGGATCTATCCGTGATGGACATTATGCTGTGCGGGTAGATTGGACACAGACAAAGAATGTATCGGAGAATACGTCCACAATTACTTGCAGGATTTATCTTGTAAATGACTGGTCTTTGTCGATTAACAGCAGGAATAACAATACGATGACGATTGATGGGAAGGCACAGAATTTCACATCCCCGTCCATTGGCTCAACAGGAACGCATTTATTGGGAACAGTATCGCAGAAAGTCACACACGGAGGTGACGGTGGAAAGACAATTTCCATGAGTGTTGTGTTTAAAATTCAGGCAACATTATCAGGAACTTTCTATGATTCCATTACGGCAAATACAACCGTAACTCTGGATTCAATTCCAAGAGCATCTTCCGTGACAGCTTCAAATGCAGAATTGGGGAAGGCATCCGTGATACAAATCTCTCGTGCATCTTCATCATTTACCCATACGCTGACCTATGCTTTTGGAAATGCAACGGGGACGATTGTCTCAAAAACAGCGTCCACCTCAGTTACATGGAACACGCCGCTTTCATTGGCAAACCAAATACCGAAAGCGGTTACGGGAACCTGTACGATTACCTGTACGACCTATAACAGAAGTACAAATATTGGAAGTAAGACATGTACATTGACTCTAAGCGTTCCGGCATCCATTAAGCCATCTATTACCAGTCTGACTGCAACGAGAGTGGATGGAGAAGTGCCATCTGCATGGGGAATTTATGTACAGACAAAATCGAAAGCAACATTAAAAATCAATGGTGCAGCAGGAAGCTACGGATCGAGTATTACTGCATATTCCATTACAGGTGGAGGTTATACCAGTACGGCATCCAGTTTTACAACAGGGTTTCTGAATACGGAAGGTACAATCACATTCTCTGCTGTTGTCACGGATTCTAGGGGGAGAACTTCAAATGAGAAGACAGTATCGATTACGGTAGTTCCCTATTCGCCTCCGTCTTTTATCAATTCAACATCGCAAAGATGTTTGAGTAATGGTGCGGTCAATGAGGATGGGACTTATGTACGAAGCGTGATAAATTTTAATTTTGCATCATGTGGGGGAAAGAATACTGCATCTGGAACAATTCATTATAAAAGAACAACAGCAGAGTCATGGATATCAGCAGGAGTATTTGTATCAGGAGCGGCTGTTGTTTTTGGCGGGGGAAATATTTCTACGGAATATTCCTTTGATGTTCGTTATACCCTGAAAGATACGTTTTCTTCTATTTCGATACAAGAGATTATTTCCACAGCAGCAGTAGTAATGGATTTTAAACGTGGCGGAAAAGGAGTAGCTGTTGGTAAAGTTGCAGAGGATGAAAATGTGTTTGAAGTGTCAGAAGACTGGGATGTGCGGGTTTATGGAAAACTTCTTAAGGATTATATCCAACAGTTTGCGAAAACAATCTATCCGGTTGGAAGTATTTATATGAGTGTGGTTAATACAAATCCGGGCCAATTTTTTGGAGGAACTTGGGTGGCGTGGGGAGCAGGAAGAGTCCCTGTAGGTATCAACACTGGTGATGGAAATTTTAATACTGTGGAAAAAACAGGCGGTTCTTCTGTGGTAACACTTACTGCAAATCAAATGCCCTCCCACACGCATACTTTTACAGGAAACGCCACAACAACAGGAAGTGCCGGAGGTCATACACACAACATTGGACGTGATACAGACGGCGGTGCAGGGAGCAGCAGATATACTGTGCATAGTAATGGCGTATCAGGTGCAGATGCAACAGCACCAACAAGTAGTGCTGGAAGTCATACGCATTCCCTGACACCAAAGGGAACAATCGCAAATGCGGGTGGAGGTGCTTCCCATTCAAATTTACAACCATATATTGTCTGCTATATGTGGAAACGTACAGCATAAGGAAATGACAGCCGACAGGCTGTTTTTTTAATACCCATAAGGGAGAAAGAGAGGGAAAGACTATGAAGCAATTTGTAACAACCATGCAATGTGTTTTTGCAGCAATGGGAGGAGCAATCGGAGCAGTTCTTGGAGGCTTTGATGGATTTTTGTATGCCCTGATTGTCTTTGTGGTAGTGGATTACATCACGGGACTTATGGCAGCAGTCATCAATAAAGAAGTTTCCAGTGAGGTTGGTTTTCACGGAATCGTGAAAAAAGTCGTAATTTTTTGTTTGGTAGCAGTCGGGCATATTGTAGACACACAGATTATTTGTGATGGAAGCGTTGTCCGTACAGCAGTAATTTTCTTCTATTTATCTAATGAAGGAATTTCTATTTTGGAAAATGCGACAAGAATCGGTCTTCCGGTACCACAGAAGCTGAAGAATGTGTTGGAACAGTTAAAAGAGGATGACGAAGAGCACCGTGAGTAGACGGTGCTTTTTTCGGGAAATGGAGGAATCTATGAAGTTAGTACAGAGTATCATGACTAAAAATCCATGCTATACAGCAGGAAGAAAGATTACAGTAAAAGGATTAATGCTGCATTCCGTGGGATGTCCGCAGCCGAATGCATCGGTGTTTATTAAAAATTGGAATACGCCATCTTATGGAACAGCCTGCGTACATGGCTTTATTGACGGAAATGATGGTACGGTATATCAGACGCTTCCGTGGAATCATAGGGGATGGCACTGTGCATCTGGTCCAAAAGGAAGCGGAAATAATACCCATATCGGTGTAGAAATGTGTGAGCCTGCCAGTATCCGTTACACAGGGGGTTCCAGCTTTACCTGTTTGAATCTGTCGGCGGCAAGGGCTTCGGTGAAGAAAACCTATGAAGCGGCAGTAGATCTGTTTGCATATCTTTGTAAACTTTATGGTCTCAACCCAACTGCCGATGGCGTAATTATCAGCCATAGGGAAGGGCATATCAGAGGTATTGCGTCAAATCACGGAGACCCGGAACACTTATGGAACGGTCTTGGAATGGGATATACCATGAATACTTTCCGTAAAGATGTAAAGGAAAGGATGCAGGGAGGAACTGTAAAACCGGATGAAACAAAGGAAATGTATCGTGTCCGTAAGTCTTGGGGAGATGCCGCTTCACAAAAAGGAGCATTTCACGAACTGGAAAATGCGAAGAAGTGTGCAGATGCGAATAAAGGATATGCCGTGTTTAATGAATCTGGAAAACAGGTTTATTCAAAAGCTGATTTTTCGCCATATCTAGTGGAAGTTACCGCAACGGATTTAAATATCCGTAAAGGTCCGGGAACAAATTATGGAAAAACTGGGAAATTTACGGGAAAAGGAGTTTTTACTATTACTGAAGAACGAGCTGGTACAGGCTCCAATAAAGGATGGGGAAAACTGAAATCCGGTGTAGGCTGGATTTCACTTGATTATGTAAAGAGATTATAAAATTCTGCCGGGCGGTAAAATGCTGTCCGGCAGAATTTTTTACGTTATTTCCCATCATAGAAAACAAACGGTATCGAAAAAAAGACTTGCTATTCTTGGGGTTTAGAGTGATATATAGACTACCAAAAAAGAAGGGAGGAGACCAGTATGCAAATTGAAGTCAGAAAAGCTGATATGGGAAAAGAGAAAAAACGTTTAAAAGTCTGTGCATATGCGAGAGTATCTACGGAAGCATTTGAGCAAGAAAACTCATTGGAAAATCAAGTGTCTCATTATACAGAGATGATTCAGTCCAATCCAGCTTATGAGTTCGCAGGTGTTTATGCAGATTTTGGAATTTCCGGTTTTAAGGAAAGCCGCCCTCAGTTTCAGAAAATGATGCAGGATGCGAAAAATGGAAAGATTGATTTGATTATTACAAAATCCGTATCACGGTTTGCCAGAAATACCGCAATCGTTCTGAAGGCTTCCAGAGAGCTGAAGGAACGAAATGTCGGTATTTTTTTTGAACTACAAAACATCAATACACTTACGGAAGCGGGAGAATTGCTGCTTACCATATTGGCAGCATTTGCACAAGCAGAAAGTGAATCTGCAAGTGAGAGTTCCAAGATGGCTTATTTACACCGCATTGAGAATGGCGAAGTCGTAGCTTATTTGGAAAGATCTTATGGATATGAAAAAGATGAAAATGGAGAATATCGGGCAAAAGAACCAGAAGCGTCCGTTATCAGGGAAATTTACGATTTGGTAATTCAGGGCGTGAACTGCACGAACATTGCAAGAGTATTGAATGCGAGAAATATTCAGACCGTTCAGGGGGCAGAGTGGACAGCGAGTACCGTTTTCCGCATTGTGGAAAATGAAATTTACAAGGGTGATGTTCTGATGCAGAAAACTTTTATAGATGGGAAAAGACACCAAGTGCAGAATCGCGGAGAAAAAGCCATGTACTATGCAAAAGACAATCATCCGCCGATTGTATCGGAAAAAACATGGGAAAAAGCACAGCGGAAGCTGGAAGACATGAGGGCAGAAAGAGCCGAACACTCTGTGATTCAGGAATTCACGGAAGAAAATTATCCTTACATGAATCATATTTTTTGTGCAAAATGTGGATGGCCTTTGAAGCCACGGGTGTACAGTCATGGGCATCGGCTTTCTTGGGATTGCTCCGGACAGAAGAGAGGGACAAAAAAATTCTGTACAGGCATTCACGTTTTGGATAACGATTTACGGAAGATGGAGATTGAAGGAAACAGATATTTTTCAGAAACCGTAGATAAGTATGGAGAGGTACATTTAAAGCATGTAGGTGAGAGAACATGGAAGAATAAGCATAAAAAGAAAAAATTCAATCACAAAGATTTATATCCAGAATTAAATGAGGAAAATTATCCGTATTATAAACGATTGTATTGTGCAAGATGCGGAAGCAGGCTTGGACGGTATATTTCACATGGAACAGTAAGATGGATATGTTCGAGCTATAAAAGAAAGGGGCAGGCAAAATGTCCGGGAGTCCGTATTCCTGATGAAATTATAAAGGAATGGAATCTGCCTGATGGCAAAATATATATCATGGGAAAGGAAGATAAAAATGGCGAGAAGCATTACAGTTATACCAGCGAGTCAGCCTTATAGAGTGGGTGGCAGGACTCAGCAGAAAACGAGAAACCTTCGGGTGGCGGCATATTGCAGGGTTTCTACAGATCAGGAAGAACAGTTGAATAGTTTTGAAAATCAAGTCGAGTATTACACAAAATATATTCAGGATAATCCATTATATCAGATGGCAGGCATTTATGCAGATGAGGGAATTTCAGGCACAAATACCAAAAAGCGTGAGGAATTTAAACGTATGATTCGTGACTGTGAAGAAGGGAAGATTGACTTAGTCATTACAAAGTCCATATCAAGATTTGCCCGTAACACGCAGGATTGTTTGGAATATAGCAGAAGGTTAAAAAATCTTGGAATCGGAATATTTTTTGAAAAAGAGCATATCAACACTTTAGATGCATCAGGAGAATTATTGTTTACTATATTGTCTTCGCTGGCTCAAGACGAATCAAGAAATATTTCGGAGAACTGCAAATGGGGCATACGAAGTAAGTTTAAAAAGGGAATTCCGCAGGTGGACTGTACGAAATTTCTCGGATATGATAAAGGCGAGGATGGGAAGCTGATTGTAAATCAGGAACAGGCAAAAATAGTGAAGCGAATTTATCGGGAGTTTTTGAATGGCTATAATCCGGCTGCTATTGCGAAAATGCTTATGGAGGATCATATCAAGACTGGTACAGGCAGGGAAGAATGGAGAAGTGCATCTGTAAGGGCTATTTTAAAAAATGAAAAATATATGGGTGATGCCCTTTTGCAAAAAACTTATACAGCAGATTTCCTTACCAAGAAAGTAAAAAAGAATCAAGGGGAAGTGGAGCAGTTTTATGTAAAAGAGAGCCACGAAGCAATCATTCCAAAAGAACAATGGGAAGCGGCACAACTTGAATTGGAAAGAAGGGATTCCTACATGCAGGAATTGGGATTGACTTTCTATGGATATGGCTCGGCGGTCAACCCATTTTCTTGCAGGGTAGTCTGTGGAAAGTGTGGTGCGGTTTGTGGAAAGAAAAGTTGGAAAAGCAGGGGAGTAGAGTTTTGGCAATGTAATAACAGAAGTAAAAATCATGGAGTGAAAGGATGCGCTAGTGAGAATCTCCCGCATGAAAACCTGCTTAAGGGTTTTATTACAGCGTGGAACCAGATTGTTGCGGAAAGAGAACAATATCTTCCAAAATGGGAGAAAAAGAAGAAGGAAGGAAATCCGTTAGAAAAACTTCGTGCGGAACAAATGATAGAATTGACGTTGCAACCGCCTCTTACAAAGATGCTGCCAGAACTTGGACAGATGATTTTGGAAAGGGTAATTGTACAGGGGAAAGAAATAATGGTGATTCGCTTTTTGGATGGCACGGAGATTAAGGTAAGGATATAGGCTCTGAGGTTATTCCAACAGAGCCATATTTTCTTCGGTTTCTTCCGTAAAAATAGCGAGCTGTCCATCAACCATATCATCTTCGAATACATCGGTATTTTCTGATGTTTCAATATCCGCTTTTTTTCCTCGTGGAGTTTTATGAGCGTAGAGGGTATCCATGCGGAGAGGGTGTTTGGATTTTTTGTTATAGGCAATCAGAATCGCTTCTGCAAATCCAAGAGATCCTCCGCGGCGTTCTCTTGCCTGACGTCCAATTTCACGGACAGAAACACGGCCAACCCTTTCTTTGAAAGTGGTATCACTCATTTTATCTCCGAAAGCATTATCTAACCTTGCGACTGCGTTCAGCATATTGGAACTGAAGGACATAGGTGCGCCTTCCCAAGTGGCCACGCATAAGCGGAGTACACGGTCAAGAGTATGGAAACCATATTTGTCATATATGTTTACCAATGTTGATACCGCACAGATTCCGCCGGGGTGAGAAGAGGATGTGATAGATAAATCATAGGATTCCACTAAATCTTTGATAATCAATTCTTTTTCGCTTCCAGCCTCAATGTTAGCCATGAAGATTTCATAAGGCAGCAGAGGCTTTACATATTTCATTTGGTTAGCAAAGATATCTGCTTCCTGAGTATAATTTAAATCATCATAGATCATACACCAGACAGGAGTTTCACGGGAACCGGATACCAATGCCACGATTTCAATAGTATGCTGTCCATTAAACACATAATTAATGCCATTCCTACGGCTTACCTTTACAGGATTGATTTGATACAAATCGAAGTTTGCAGCCGCTTTTTCAACATGGCGCAAGGATAGGTTTCTTTGATAATTTTGGTCTGAAACAAGGTTTTTAATAGGTATCTGTTCAAAATGAACGTTTGGGACATATCTTTGTAATTCTTCAATATTTTCTTCCATAATCATGCTTCCTCCAAAATCTTTGTAATTTTATCAATTACAGTCATTAGATTACTCAGTTGTATTTTTAAACGCTTTTTTCCTTCTTTAGAAGAACGTTGGAAATCAGTCACATTCATTACCCGTTCGATGGAGCTGCACCAAGAAGGAATTGTGAGAGAAAGACTGGAAAGCTCGGCATCGGGATCAAATTTTGGCATTTGCTTGATGACGGGTTTCGGCTCTGCGATTTTTTCCTTTTGGGGTGGAGCAACAACTTTTCTCCATTGAAGTTCACGCTTCATATCAGGATAGCTCAGATGTTCAATGCCTTTTTCAATCATGTAATCATATAATTTTTTGAGTTCATAATGAGGCAGTCGGGAAAGCTCAATAATATTGGCGTGAGAAATGCGAAGTTTACCGGAACGGATTCGTTCTACCATTTGGGGAGTTTTCTCGCAAATATTATCCAATGCGCGACTATATTCATTGTATTTGTACACGGAAGCAGGAGATGTGTTGCATTCAGATGCTATCTGTGTGGCGGAAATGTGTCTGCAAGGAATTTTCTTTTCTATACGATATGTATGACCGCCTTTTCCGGTGGTGGAATTTTCAGATGAAATACGGGCAGTAATCGCTTTTACGGCATCATATTTCTTTCCAATCACATATTTACGGTTGGCTTCTGTAAGGTCTTCACGTTTAAGTTGCTGTGTGCAGATCCATGAGATTGCATCCTCCCGGCTTAAAAAGTACATGCGTTTGATACGAAATTTGACTCCTCGTTTATGACAGATTTGATATGCTTCAACTCCATCCACAATCAATCCATTCCAAGTGTAAATTGGCTCACTGTATGCGTGGGAGCTTATTTTGCGTTCTAGTGATTTATGTTCGCGATCTTCTAAAGGCTGAATGAGATTTGTAAATTCTGGATCAAATTTAAGGGTATAGTTGTTATAGTTGCTCATAATGTTTGTTCACTCCATTCAGTATTCTGTTGCATAGAAGGGGACGTTTCCAACATGGAAAACTGTATAACTCCTACTTTGGAATTAAATTGCCCATATAAGCGGAAAATATTTCCATATTCCCAACCGCAGTCTACAGTCATCATGGTTTGTAATAAATCTTTACAGTATAATTCATAACTGTATCCTGTTTCAAAACGATATTTTCTAACTTTATGTGCGAGATAATCCCGTTTATCGCCAGCCTTTATTGCTATCATTTTGGCATTGGGATTAATCAGTAGCTGAATATAATCAGGATCACCGAGAAGCCGTAGTGTATTACGATGAACACGAATAAGGCTCTTTTTTAAATCAATACTCAGGATGGGTTGATATAGATTTTCTCGACTCATCATCTAGCACCTCACTTTCGTTTGGGACTGGTATCTGCTCCGGTATAGGAGACTGTGTTTTCTTTTTTTCATGGACATCAAATACTGCATATCCATCAAAAATATTGATCTGCAGGGCATTTTGATGCTCTTCGACAGGGACTCCGAATTGATTCTGCCACTCAGAAGGATAGCTTGCAGTTCGGGATACTCTTGGCTTTTCTCCTTCTTTGGAAGTGCGCATGAATATTTCCGGGGTTGTCAGGTCAAAAATGAATAATACTTCATCGCCGGATCGGATGAGTTTTCCTAAAAGTTTGTAACGATAGTTAGGATTCCAGTTCATCAAAGAGATAACTTTCGCAAAGAATATCCGGCAGGTGATTTGTTTTGGATTTTTCTTTTTTCCTGCTGAACACCAACGGAAAGAGTCTTTTTCTTCCTCACGGCATGGCCTTACAGCAAGTTTTTTTTCTTCTGGATTTACGAGTATCTGTACATATTCTACAGAAGGAAGTTTTTTTATACAGGCCATATTTACAGATACTTTGTAATTGTTAAATGTAAAGGAAGGCTCAAATGTATGGGCGAAAAATTCGCCACGGACAACTTGATATCCATCAAAGCTGAAATCCATATCTTCAATGAGATCAGATTGTCCATCTTTTCCCGGCGTGATAGTTACTGGCAGGGGATTTTGAGGTTTGCTCATATCTTCGGGAATATTTTGTGCCAGTTCCCATGTGTTTACAGGTGTGTCAGTCATTACGATTCTCCTTTATTTCTTCCATAATTTCCACGATTCCTTTCGTAAGATCCGCTTTGGACGTGGTATGCAGTTCTGATTCCTTATAGGGTTGTCCTTCAGAGGTGATCTGCCAATTCTTATTATTGGTAAAAGCAACCAGTTCTCGTGCGTGGGTTTGACTATAATAATTGTTTCCAAAGCTATTCATCCATTCTGCCGGATAGCCGAGGATAGTTTTAGGCGTGGAAGAAGCCTCTGCTGATTTATTAGGGGAATCTTTGTCTGTTGTTGCAGGTACTTCATTCGGAATGCGTACTTCGGTTTCTTTCATATTAAAAATCAGAACATTTTCAGATCCCTTTTGATGTGCTACTCCGAGAACACGGTATTTGCAGTTGGGATTCCAACCAAACAATTCATAAAGTGTTGGTAGGAAAGCTGCTCCATATATATAGCGAGGAACCAGAACGCCATTTCGCAGACGCGCCCATTGGACTTTATTTCGATTATCTTCAAGTGTGCAAGGCCGTACAGCGAGAAGATAAGAACTTGGATGTATCAGCAATTCTACGGTTTTGATTTCTCCAAATTTTCTGAGAGCCTCCGTACTAAAATTTAATTTTTCATAAGACAGAGTTGCTGATATTTTTCCGGTGGTTTCAAAAAACTGACCATGTGCGATTTCATATCCCCTTAAGTCGAAAGAACCAAGTTGTGCAGTAATGGGGATTGTATCTGAAGGTGTGCTTTCTGAATCGGATATACTTGATGAAGCGGCACGGTAATCATCTGGTTTGAAGCCGGCCCAACGGGGATTAACTGTGATGAATCCTTTTAATGCTCCATCTGGGATTACGTGAAGTTCAGGAAGCAAGGCTTTGTTTCCATATTTAGCATTACTGATTAGTTTTTGAACCGCAATGAAATCGTCTCTTGAAATAATAGCCTCATGATGTTCACGTTTTCTATATTGATTACGGTCTTGGTTATTTTTCCGTGACTTATGATCCAGATAATTTGGTGTCCATGTTTTACGGGCAAGAACATCGCCACAATGTCTTTCATTTTGTAAAATTTGAAGAATAGAACCGGAAGACCATACTTCATTATTCTTTTTTGTTTTGCAGCCAAGTTCCGTAAGTGTGTCAGCAATTTCCTGACAGGTATTTCCATTTAAATACATATAAAAAATCAGTTTTACGATTTTTGCCTCGTGTTCATTAATTTTTAATTCTCCGTTTTCGTCTTGATCATATCCAAGCAAAGGTGGTGTCAGGAAAATTCCTCTTCTAAAACGCATCTCAATAGAGGCATTCATGATTTCACTTTTTGTATGACTCTCCTCTTGTGCAAGGGTAGACATGAAGGAAAGGATCATTTCGCTTTTGGGATCAAGGGTATTTAAATGTTCGGTTTCAAAAAATACACCGACTGGAGGGCGGAGAGAAAGAAGCTCCCGTACATAGCCGATACAGTCCACCACATTACGGGCAAATCGAGATACGCTTTTTGTGAGGATAAGGTCAATTTTTCCATCTTCGCAGTCTTGTACCATCTGTTTGAAGGCTTCTCTATGCTGCAAAGATGTACCGGAAATTCCTTCATCGGCATATATTTTTACGAGATTCCAGTTAGGATTACGATCTACTACATCCTGATAATGATTTTTTTGAAGTTCATATGAGGATGTCTGCCGAGGATCGTCTGTGGAAACTCTGGCATAAACAGCTACCCTTAACATGGAAGATGTTTTGAATATATCCGGTTTGGGGAGAGCAGGAATGACATCAAGTTCATCTGGATTTATTCCTTTATATCGCTCACGAATGAGAGCTTTCTGCTGTTCGATTGTTTCAGTTCTTTCTTCATATTCTTTCATAGGTCATCAATTCCTTGTATTGCGATTTATTCTCATTATAATTTTTTTGTGAAAAAAAGACATAAACCACCAGTTAATCAAATAACGGATGGTTTATATAAAGTGAAATGGATTTGTGGTTCAATTATAGGTCTTTTAAATTGTTATCTTTTAGAAGTATTTTTTCAATTAAAGACCAATCATTGCTCCGAAGAATATCCTTTACTGCGGAAAGAATCAGATAGATGAAGCGTTTTTCGTTTTTGGAACAGTCTGCCATAAGTAAGTCAATATCTGTTTGATATTCTGTAGGATTGTAAAGCAGATTTCCATAGAGCAGTTCATCCAACGTAATTCCCAGTGCATTGCAGATTTTGATAAGAGATTCTAAACTGGGTTTCCGCTTGGCATTTTCAATGTAGCTGATATAGACAGAAGATAAATCTGCCAGTTCAGCTAATTCTTCCGCAGAGATTCCTTGCTGATTTCGGGTTTCTTTGATGCGGATACCAATTAATGAATAGTTTATAGGCATGTTATCACCTCCTTTCGCCGTTTGAGCAAGTTCTATTTGGAAATCTGCTCCCGGCTTTTAAAGGTGAATTGTACAAAAGTACATACTACACTAAAGAGGAGTATAGCACATGTTAAAAATAACGAGAAGATGTCGGAATAAAGGGAATTTCGTCGATGGATTTTTATTGCAGAATTTGTCTTCAAATGGTATTATCGTAGCGAAAGGAAGGTGGAATAATTGTCAGAATATGAAGAAGAAATGCTTTTGAAAGAGCTTCAAAAATGTGGATTACATTTAAGAAAGTTAAAGGAGAAGTTATACCGCTACTGCGAAAAAAGAGTCTCTGTAAAAGGTTCGACAATTTTAAAGATGTATGCTAAAATTGAAGAAACTCAAAGAGAGTATAACAGACTGGATAATCGTCTGATAGAACTGGAGAATGCACAATAGCATCTTATTTTTTTGCCTATATAGTCAAGTGTAGTTGAGTAAATACTAAAGAAGTATGGTTCTAATAAATCTTTCGATTTACGTTTAAAATGAAAGTAACGTATATCGGAAGAGAGGTGTATTTACTTGTGTGCAGAGGACTACATAGCTGATCGTCTTGTTGATTTATGTGAAAAGCGTGGATTGACAAAGTATCGTCTTGCTCAACTGACCGGAATGTCCCAAACTGCAATTGGAAGCATAATATCAAAAGAGAGTATTCCGACCATACCAACTCTTGAAAAGTTATGCAGTGCCTTCGGCATTACATTAGCGCAGTTTTTTTCGAATGAGGAGAGTCATCCAAATTTGACAGAGACTCAAAGAGAAATCCTTATGATATGGGATTCGTTGGATGTTGAGGAACGGAAGGTATTCATGACAATGATTCGTGGACTGAAGAAATAAGAGGGACAGTTCTAAGAAAATATTGGACTGTTTCTTTTTTTATACGAAAGCGAAACAGGATAGCGATTATTGAATTAAGAAGAACGATATACTTATGAACCATCCATATAATTTTTTTTGTACTAATACTAATCTATAAGTTAGTAAAATACTAAACTATTACGGTTCTAATCAAACCTCTGATAACGGGATAAAATAAATACATCTAGTATCAGAGGAGAGGTGTAGATTACTTGCTTACAGAAGACTATGTTGCATTGAGGATTATTGAGTTGTGTGAAAAGCATAAAATTTCAAGATACCGTCTCTCTCAATTGACTGGAATGTCACAGACAGCATTGGGGAAAATTGTTTCAAAAGAAAGTATCCCAACGATTCCAACTATAGAAAAGATATGTGATGCATTTGGAATTACGCTGGCACAGTTTTTTACCAAAGACGGAATCCGCCCTGACTTATCAGCAGGTCAACTGGAACTGGTAGAAACTTGGGAGTATTTGGATGATAAAGAGAGGGAGATATTACTTACCTTCGTGCGGAGTTTACAGAAAAAGTAGGACAGTTCATAAGTGAAAACACTATGGGCTGTTCTTTTTTTGCCCTGAAAGGTAGGAGTTTATGAAAAAATTAGTAATTCCGTTACTATTGGCATCAATGTGTGTGTTGTCTGGATGTACAGAAAAAGCAACCCAATCCGATTTTAAGGATAGAGTTCTTTCTGAAAGCATAGAAGAAAAAGATTATAGTATTCAGGTTGATTCTGAATTAAAAGGAGACTGTTACATTTGTGGTGACAATGAAAATAGTTTAATGCCATATTTCAGAAAAAGTGGAATGATAGGATTGATGTGCCTTAATACAATGGATATTAGCAATTTGGATACGAGAGCTTATTCTGATGACGGTACAGAAGTTCTGGAGAACGGTACAATGGGGATTATGACAAGTGGACATGGTGATGGAGAGTGTATGTTCCATATTTCTGGTATGCCAGGACGAGGGATATTCGAAGCAAGTGTTACTTATGACGATGGTAGTGGATTGGACTTTGATAAGGCAAAGCAATTTCTATGTCAAAAATGTTTAGACAAAGTGTGTGAGATGTACAAAGAAGAAATGGAGTGGAGTGATGGGAATGGCCGACTTCCTGAAGTATTTATTGTGGATTTCGCAACAAATGAATTATATGCGATAGGTAACCATAGGGTAGGATTTTGGATCAGAGATTTTTGGATTAGAGTAGATCACAAAGAAAATGAAGAAGAAATTATGGCTATCTATGCACCAGAAGGAAAGATGGAATAAAGCGTTTACCCCCTTATCCCCCTTTTGAAAGTGGGGTAAGGGGGTAAAATTCTTTCTATATAAAAGAGTTTCTTTATAATGTGTACCGAGAGTGAGGTTAAACGGGTCTGCACCTGTCCTTTATCGGAAATCTTTTCTATAGCGGTTTACGGAAAGCGGGAATGTCCTGTAAAGCGGCGGGAGGAGTAGTCGGATTTTTCCTTGTGTTGTATACAGTGATGACGGGGGCGGGAGTATCTACACTCAGGGCGCTTATTATGTTTCTTATAAAAATCGGGGCAGATATAGCGGGACGGGTATATGACCTGCCTACAAGTCTTAGTGTGTCTGCTGCCATAATTGTCTGTTGGAGGCCACAGTATGTTTTTGACGCGGGATTTTTACTTTCGTTCGGTGCGGTTTTGGGGATTATTTTGCTCAAACCTGTTTTGGAAAAGTTATTTCCCTGTGAAAAGAAATGGTTGGAAAGCATTTATTTCAGTTTGGCAATACAATTGTTTTTATTTCCGATTACACTTTATTTCTTTTTTGAAGTGCCAACCTATGCACTGTTTTTAAATATGATTGTTATTCAGCTTATGCCGTTTCTGCTCGGTTTGGCGTTTTTCGGGGTGACGGTAAGTTTCCTTTGGCAGTCCTTTGGCGTATGGATATTAAAGGGCAGCGGAGTTTTTCTGACGTTATATAATCGGTTGTGTGAGGCAGTGATTGAACTTCCCAACCCAAGAATAGTTTTCGGAAAACCGAAGTGGCAGCAGGTAGTACTCTGTTATCTGTTTTTGCTTCTTTTTATCCTATATATGCAGAGGAAAGAAGAGAAAGTGGAGAAAAGATACAGAAAAATAGGGATTTTTCTTTGTATTTTTCTGTTTGTCATTCCGCATCATTTTTCTAAAGGACAGTTGGAGGTGACAATGTTGGACGTGGGGCAGGGGGACGGTATTTTTATGCGAGGACCTACCGGAGTGACCTATTTTATTGACGGGGGCAGCAGTGATGTAAAAAATGTGGGAAAATATCGGATAGAACCCTTTTTGAAAGCGAAAGGGGTGGAAAAATTAAACTATGTTTTTATTTCTCACGGAGATTTGGACCATTTAAGCGGAATAGATGAGATGCTGGAAAGGCAGAAAACGGGTGTGGCTATTGAAAATCTTGTCCTACCGCCAAAGGCGGTGTGGGATAAAACGTTGACGAAATTATCGAATAAAGCGTTGCGATATGGAACAAGAGTATTTGTTTTGGAGAAAGGCAGGCAACTTGTGGAGGAAAAGTTGACATTAGAATGTATTTTTCCCAATGACGCTTACGAGGGTGAGATAGGAAATGCAAGTTCTATGGTACTTTCCTTACAGTATGGCGAATTTGACGCATTATTTACGGGAGATGTGGAAGGAGAGGGGGAAGAACTATTGCAGGAGGAAATAAAGAAAACATATGATGTGTTGAAGGTGGCGCATCACGGCTCGAAAAATTCTACAAAGGAAGAAATTTTGAATAAGGTGCAGGCGAAAATCGGATTGATTTCAAGCGGAAGGAAAAATTCTTACGGACATCCTCACAAAGAGTTGTTGGAAAGACTGGAGAAAGCAAAGGTAAAAGCATACGGAACGAAAGAAAACGGAAGTGTGACGATAAAGACAGACGGACAGAAAATGGAATTAGAGTGTTATTTATTTTCCTTGCAGAAAAATTAAGATTTGATTATACTGGAGAGAGAATATATGCGAGGTAAAAAAGATGAAAAGTCTGAATGAAGATTTAAAGACGGGAAATTTGAAGCAGGTTTATCTTCTGTTTGGGGAAGAAAATTATTTGAAAAAACAATATAAGGACAGGTTGACAAAGGCGATTGTTTCTGACGGAGATACAATGAATTACGTTTACTATGAGGGAAAAGGAATTGATGTGAAAGAGATTATCTCTTTGGCGGAAACAATGCCCTTTTTCAGTGAGCGAAGATTGATTGTCATTGAAAATTCGGGCTTTTTCAAAAATGCCACACCCGAACTTGCGGAATATATGAAAGATATTCCCGAAACAACCTATTTCGTTTTCGTAGAGAGTGAAGTGGATAAAAGGGGAAAACTTTATAAGGCGGTTAAAGATAAAGGAAGAATTGTGGAACTGGCACGACAGGATGAAAAGACACTTGTACGCTGGATTTACGGAAATGTAAAAAAAGAGGGAAAACAGATTACGGAGTCATCGATTCATTATGTATTGTCTAAATGCGGAACGGATATGGAAAATTTGCAGAAAGAAATGGAAAAACTGTTTTGCTATACTTTAGATAAGGAAGTTATTGAATTGAGGGATATAGATGCAATCTGTACAACGCAGATTACAAATGAGATTTTTGATATGGTAAATGCGGTTGCGGAGAAAAAACAGAAAAGGGCGTTGGACAGATATTATGATTTGCTCGCGTTAAAAGAACCGGCAATGCGGATTTTGTATCTTCTTTCCAGACAGTTCAGACTTCTAATGGAAGTAAAAGAAATGACAGGACAAGGATATGACAAGAAGTCGATTGCCTCTAAAGCAGGCTTGCATCCTTTTGCAGTTGGAAAATATATAGAGCAGTCAAGAAGATTTTCGCAGGAAGAATTGCGAAGTATTCTAGAGGAGAGTGTGGACATAGAAGAAAGGGTAAAAACAGGGCGGTTACAAGATGTGCTGGCGGTGGAACTTTTCATTGTCAAATACTCTTCAAATAGTGTATAATAATCAATTAGATTAGAGTAATTGGAGGAAAAAACGTGGCAGGAATAGAACAGAGTAAAATACGAAATTTTTGCATTATTGCACATATAGATCACGGTAAGTCAACTTTGGCGGACCGTATAATTGAGAAAACAGGACTTTTGACAAGCAGAGAGATGCAGTCGCAGGTTCTCGACAATATGGAACTGGAAAGAGAACGTGGAATTACAATTAAGGCACAGACTGTCCGTACGGTTTACCGTGCAAAAAACGGCGAGGAATATATTTTCAACTTAATTGATACGCCGGGACATGTGGATTTTAACTATGAAGTATCTAGAAGTCTTGCTGCCTGTGACGGTGCAATTCTTGTAGTAGATGCCGCACAAGGTGTTGAGGCGCAAACATTGGCAAACGTATATTTAGCGTTAGATCACGACTTGGACGTTATGCCGGTTATCAATAAAATCGACTTACCGAGCGCAGAGCCTGAAAGAGTAATAGAAGAAATAGAGGACGTTATCGGAATTGAGGCGGAGGACGCACCGCGTATCTCGGCGAAAACAGGATTAAATGTAGATGATGTTCTTGAGCAGATTGTGGCAAAGATCCCTGCACCGACAGGGGATGCCGATGCACCTTTACAGGCATTGATTTTCGACTCCGTATATGATTCATATAAAGGGGTTATCGTATTTTGCCGAATTAAAGAGGGAACGGTGAAAAAGGGAACAACTATTCAGATGATGGCAACAGGAGCGAAAGCGGAAGTTGTGGAAGTCGGATATTTTGGAGCAGGTCAGTTTATCCCTTGTGACGAGTTAAGCGCAGGAATGGTTGGTTACATTACTGCCAGCCTCAAAAACGTAAAAGACACACGTGTGGGCGATACAATTACAAATGCGGCAAATCCTTGTAAAGAGGCGCTTCCGGGATATAAGAAAGTACAGCCGATGGTGTACTGCGGTATGTATCCGGCAGACGGGGCAAAATATCAGGATTTAAGAGATGCTTTGGAAAAACTACAGTTAAATGATGCGGCGCTTCAATTTGAACCGGAAACATCTATTGCGTTGGGATTTGGTTTCCGATGCGGATTTTTAGGTCTTCTTCATTTAGAAATCATTCAAGAACGCTTGGAGAGAGAATATAATTTAGATTTGGTAACGACAGCGCCGGGTGTTATTTATAAAGTGCATAAGACAAACGGTGAAGTTATCGACTTAACAAATCCGTCAAATCTTCCCGATCCTGCGGAAATTGATTATATGGAAGAACCTATGGTAAAAGCGGAAATTATGGTTACTTCGGAATTTATCGGGGCAATTATGGACCTTTGTCAAGAAAGACGAGGCGTATATCAGGGAATGGAATACATTGAAGAAACAAGAGCGGTTCTTCATTATCATTTGCCGTTAAATGAAATTATTTATGACTTCTTTGACGCATTAAAATCACGTTCGAGAGGATACGCTTCCTTTGATTATGAAATGCTCGGTTATGAAAAATCAGAATTGGTTAAATTGGACATTCTTATTAATAAAGAAGAAGTCGATGCGCTATCGTTTATTGTATTTAGCGGAAGCGCGTATGAACGCGGAAGAAAAATGTGTGAAAAATTAAAAGAAGAAATTCCGAGACAGTTGTTTGAAATACCGATTCAGGCAGCGGTAGGAAGTAAAATTATTGCAAGAGAAACAGTCAAAGCTATGCGTAAGGACGTACTTGCAAAATGTTACGGAGGAGATATTTCCCGTAAGAGAAAACTGTTAGAGAAACAAAAAGAAGGAAAGAAAAGAATGCGTCAGGTCGGAAATGTAGAAATTCCGCAGAAAGCATTTATGAGTGTATTGAAACTGGACGATAAATAACTTGAATTGGGGACGTAGTAAAATTGAGAAATGCTACGTCCCCAATTCAAGTTTACCCTGTCCCTTTTTGGAGGAAATGAAGATGAGAAGAGATTTAGAATTATATATTCACATTCCGTTTTGTGTAAAAAAGTGTGCCTACTGTGACTTTTTGTCAGGACCGGCGGACGCGGACACGATAGAAAAATATGTGCAGGCGCTTATCCGTGAGATTGAGTCGGTGAAAATCGAAACAGAAAAATACAGAGTGGTCACTGTTTTTGTGGGTGGCGGAACGCCGTCTGTTTTAGAGGGAGAACAGATTGAGCGGATTTTTTCGGCAGTCAGAGAAAGATTCGGACTAGGTGAGGCGGACGAGATCACGATTGAGGCAAATCCGGGTACGGTGACGAGAGGAAAATTGCAGTCGTATAAGCGTGTGGGGATAAACCGCATCAGTTTCGGTTTGCAGTCTGCCAACAATGAAGAGTTAAAGATGCTCGGAAGAATACATACATATGAGGAGTTTTTGGAAAGTTACCGTTTGGCAAGGGAAGAGGGTTTTACAAATATCAATGTAGATTTGATTTCAGCCATTCCGAAACAGACATTGGAAAGTTGGAAGAGAACGGTTGATGCAATTTTAGAATTAAATCCCGAACATATTTCCGCGTACAGTCTTATTGTGGAAGCAGGAACACCTTTTGAAAAACTGTATGGCGAGGGCGGAAGCAGGGAAGCGGAACTTCCCGCAGAGGAAACCGAGCGTGTAATTTATCAAAAGACAAAAGAGTGGCTGAAAAAGGCGGGATATGAACGATATGAGATTTCCAATTATGCGAAAAAAGGATATGCCTGCCGGCATAATCTGGGATACTGGGAGAGGAAAGAGTATTTAGGCTTGGGACTTGGGGCATCCTCTCTTATCGAAAATGTTCGTTTTCAAAATACAGGCG
Source organism: uncultured Lachnospiraceae bacterium (assembly GCA_900551895.1). Taxonomy (GTDB): domain Bacteria; phylum Bacillota; class Clostridia; order Lachnospirales; family Lachnospiraceae; genus Faecalimonas. Next base: position 227,809 of record URXX01000001.1, read on the forward strand.
AGATGCAAATATATTTACAATATGCCGATAACGAAGAAAAGAGAGTGGAAAACAGAGAAACTTTGACGAGGGAAGAGGAGTTGGAAGAAACGATTTTCCTCGGTCTGCGAAAAATGGAGGGGATTTCTAAGAAAGAAGTGGACAAAGAATATGGAAAACAGATTGAGAAAATGATTTGCGAGGGCTTTTTGGAGGAGGAAAAGGGGAAAATCCGATTGACCGAGAGGGGAATTGACATTAGCAACTATGTGTTTGCGGAAATATTGGCGTAGATAGTGAGGGAGAAAGATGACTTGGAAAATTTTGATTGCAGATGATGAAGAGGGAATAGTCTGTCTTTTGCAGGATTATTTTGAGATGCAGGGATATGAAGTGATTACGGCTAGGGGCGGAGTGGAAGCGCTTGAAAAAGTGTCTAAAATGCCTGATATTATTTTGCTAGATATTAATATGCCGGATTTGGACGGATTGGAAGTATGCCGTAAAATTCGGGAATATGTTACATGTCCGATAGTATTTTTGACTGCAAAGGTGGAAGAGCAGGATAGAATCAATGGCTTTCTCATGGGCGGAGATGACTATATTTTAAAACCGTTTAGCATAGATGAACTTGGTGCGAGAGTTATGGCGCATTTGAGAAGAGAAGAGCGAAAAAGAGAAAAAAATCAAGTAAAAGTTATGGGAGAAATTACGATCTGCTATACGGAGAGGGCGGTTTACTGTAATGGGAACAGAGTAAACTTAACAAAAACGGAATATGATATATTAGAAATTTTATCCATGAATGTGGGACAGGTTTTTACGAAAGAAAGTATTTATGAAAAGATAAGAGGATATGATGCGGAGGGCGATTGTATGATTGTCGCAGAGCATATCAGAAGAATTCGCGGGAAAATCGGAGTATATACGGAAAAAGATCCGATTGAAACTGTTTGGGGAGTTGGTTATAAGTGGATTGGATAAATGAGAAAATAGAAGCGATCAGAGAACGGGTGCAAAATATGTCTTTAAAGACAAGTCTTATGATGTACCTTCTTTTTGGAATGGGAATATGTTTTCTCTGTTCGTGGGTGACGGAAACAATATGCTTTCGCTGGATAAGTATACTACAAGAAAGTACACATTACACAACAACATCTTTTATTATTTTAAGAGGGGTGTACAGGTACAGTCCGTACGTGTATATGGCGGTTACAGGGCTTGTTATGGGAATTTGTTTCTATCGTAAGCGGTTGCAGACGCCTTTTAACATTTTAGAAAAGGGAGCAGAAGAAATCAGTAACAACCGATTGGATTTTACGATTTCCTATAACAGTGAAGATGAAATGGGACAGTTATGTAAAAGTTTTGAGAAAATGCGTCAGGAATTAGTACAGAATAAGGAGAAAATGTGGGAATTAATTGAAGAACAAAAGAAAATCAATTCAGCATTCGCACATGATTTGCGCACTCCACTTACAGTTGTAAAAGGATATTCGGATTTTTTGGCACGATATATTCCGGAGGGGAAGGTGAGTGAAGAAAAGTTAGTCAGCACACTTCGACTGATGTCGGAACATATACAGCGGTTGGAGAAATACAGCAGGACAATGCGGGAAATCCGAAATTTTGATGAGTGGGATATAAATAAAGAAGAAACAGATATTCTGCGTTTACAGGGGAAAATAGAAGAAACGGCAGAGGCGTTAAATGCAATCGGAGATATACGGATTACGGTACAATTCAAAGAAAAGAAATCAAAATCGCTATGGCTGGATGAAAATGTTATATTGGAGGTGCTGGAAAATCTGCTGTCGAATGCTATCCGTTATGCGAAAGAAAATGTTTGGATTATGCTGGAAACGGATATGGACAAAGAAATGCTGTATCTTTATGTCAGAGATGACGGCATCGGATTTTCCGAAGAAGAGTTAAAGAAAGCGAAAAACCCTTATTTTTACGGGAAAAGTTGTGATGCGGAACATTTTGGAATCGGACTTTACATTGTATCGGCATTGGCAGAAAAGTGTGGCGGAACGCTCAATGTAGCAAATGGAATAGAGGGCGGCGCTTTCGTAAGTGTTTCATTTTCTTTTAAGAAATCTTAAAAGTTTGTAGGAAAAGTATAGGAATTTATTGTTTACAGTATTCTTATCAAGTTAAGGAAGGTGAGATATATGAAAACAATGATTGAAATTGAACATTTGGATAAATTTTATGGGAAGAAGCAAGCACTTTCGGACGTATCTCTTACAATCGAAAAAGGAATGTTTGGTCTGCTGGGAAGAAATGGAGCAGGCAAAACTACGTTGATGAAAGTGTTGGCAACTCTCTCGGAAAAACAGGGAGGAAAAGTTACTATTTGTGGAATTCCGGTAGAAAAATCTGCGGAAGTCCGAAAGATTACAGGGTATTTGCCACAGGAATTTTCCATGTATCCAAATATGAATGTGTATGATGCGATGGATTATTTGGGAGTTTTGTCGGGATTAAGCAAAAAAGAAAGAAAACAGCGTATTCCACAATTACTCCGCAAAGTGAACTTACAGGATAATTATAAAACGAAAGTCAAAGCACTCTCGGGTGGAATGAAGAGAAGGCTTGGAATTGCACAGGCAATTTTGCATAATCCGAAAGTTCTTATTGTAGATGAGCCGACGGCGGGACTTGACCCCGAAGAGAGAGTGCGTTTCCGAAATTTGCTCTGTGAGATTGCAGAAGAAAGAATTGTAATTCTTTCAACCCATATTGTAGGGGATATTGAGGCAACCTGTGAAAATATTGCTGTTTTGGACAGCGGACAGTTACTCTATCAAGGAACGGTTGAGAAGATTTTACAGTTGGTGGACGGAAAAGTATTTAAAGCGGAAATCAGCAGACAGGAGTTAGAAAAAGTAAAAGAAAATTACATTGTGACAAGTATTCTTGCACTGGGAAATAATGTAATGATACGTTTCTTAGCGGAAGAACAGCCTTTTCCTACTGCCGAGCCTTGTGAGGCGGGAGTGGAAGATGCCTATATGTATTTGATGCAGGGAAGAGGTGGAATGTTATGTTCTTAAATGTTTGGAGAAAAGAATGTTCGCAAATCGTAAAAAATCTGACCTATTGGCTATATGTTATTTGCCTTGTTGTATTTTTTACGAGCCAGTTAGGGTCAATGAAAGAACATATGATTTCTGAGCCGAAGCCGAATGAGAAAACGTATATAGATTATGGTACAAAAGTAAGCCATGAAGAAAAAGATATTATGCGTGCGGCGCTCGGAAAAGTTGTGAAAGGGTATTATGAAGAACATTATGTCACTTACCCTGTAGGATTTGCCAAAAATATTACGCTCGGCGAAGAGGATAAAAAAGAGATCGCCGGAATTATTAAAAGGACGACAGGCATAAATGAAAATGAAATTGAACAGAAAATGGAAGATTTCTATAAAACGCAGGATATGCAGGTAGATGTAGCGGAATATCTTGCTGATCCAAAGGAAGATTTAAGTTATGATGAATTTTTGGCAGAAATGAAGAAGATGACAAAAATTTTAGGTGCAGGCTCAGATTTTACGGAAGAGAAAATGAAAGCAGATGCCGTAATTCCGATGGACTATGAGGGAGCGAAAGAAGAGTACGATAATCTTGTTCAAAAGGACGGATACACGGGTGGTTATTTGAGATTATTCTGCGATTATATGGGTATTATAGTTGCCATTTTACCTGTCTTTGTTGTGGCGACAAGAAGTCTTAGAGATAAACGGGCAAAGATGAAAGATTTGGTATATACAAGAAAAGTATCCTCTGCAACCGTAATTGGCAGCAGGTACATGGCAAGTGTCAGCATGATGATGCTCCCGATTATTATATTATCTTTCGTTCCGATGTTTGACTGTATGATGACAGCAAAAGGAAGAGGAATAGAGATAGATTATCTTGCCTTTTTGAAATACGATTTTGGTTGGATTTTGCCGACAGTCATGGCAGTATCGGCGATTGGAATGTTCCTGACGGAATTGACTGAAAGTGCATTGGCAGTTCTTGTGCAGGGAGTTATTTGGTACGGCGCAATACAACTTGGAGCAAATACTATGGACGGAGGAAAATACGGCTGGAATTTAGTTCCGCGCCATAATACAGAATTAAATTATATAGGTTTCCATGAAGGCTTCAGGCAGTTAATGTATAACCGATTGCTTTATGTCGGTATAGCGCTTGTGCTGGTGGCAGTGACAATATTTGTTTATGAGAAAAAAAGAAAGGGGCATTTAAGCAGAAATGGAAAGATACGCAACAATCATAAAAGAACAGTTAAAGCATAATATGATTTGGCAGACCGCCATTAGTTTGCTTATACTTTTGCTTTCGCCTCTCGTACTCGGTATTGAAAATCTTGACGCGGGGCAGACGGCAAAAGTACTGGAAATGTATGTAGCGGTTATTGGAATTATTTTATTCATTCCTATTTTTCAGCCGGAGCAGGACAGAGATTTAAGAGATTTAATTCAATCCAAATATACGAGGATTACAGAAATATATTCTATCCGTTTTTTGTTGGCATTGCTTGTAAGTATTTTGTTTTCTTTCGGATATTTAATGGTGATGAAACATGGCAACTGCGAAATGGAAGTAGGAAAATTTTTCTTCGGGATACTTGCAGAAATGATTGCTTTCGGAGGAATAGGTGTACTTGCATATGCCGTCAGCGATAACATGATTATCGGATATATGGCGTCAATCGTATATTATATTGCAGGCTATGCCGGCGGAATAAAAAATCTCGGAAAAGTATATCCGTTTGGAATGATGTTAGATTACAGTACAAAATATGTCATTTTCATTATAGGTATCATATGTTTTATACTCGGCATTGCCGTACGTGGAAAGAAACAGCGTTAGGCTGTTTCTTTCTGCGTATAGGTGAATTAAAATTTTCCGATTACCTGCACGTTTTTCCAATTCTTTTTCTCGTAATCTTTTTTTGAAATACAGACAAATCCTTCTTCTCCCGCCAAAGTAACATACCAGTTGGAAGGATTTTCGTATCGTCCTAAATAAGTATATTCTTCTTTGGAAAGGTTCTTCTCTGTTTTTGTTTCTAAATCGTAAGACTTCATTTCGCCTGCATTTTCTCCCGTGTAATAGATGATGTTATCATAAACTTCAAAATACATAAAACTGTTCTGATGTTTCGTGCGGAAAATCTCTTTCGTTTCTTTTGTGTCTACATTCGTCTGAAAGACAATACAGTTTTCGGAATCCGTGTTTAAATGGTATGCCATATGCTGTTTCCTATCATAATTGAGAAAGGTAAGTTGTTTTTCTTTGGACAATTCAAAAAGTTTTTCCTCTTTTTTAGATACAGTATCATAAATGTAACAACCGCCGTCCGTTCCTATTTTTGTATAAATAATAGAATGTTCATTTGCTCCGATTAATGATATAGCACTATTTGTGTTGGAATAAATTTCAGGTTCTTTTAGAAGAGTAACATCACCTGTGTCCAATGCAATTTCTACAATGCTCCATTTATACTCCAGTGTATCGGCGGTTCCGTCTTCATGGATAATCGGCTTATCCAAAAGTGTAGAATAGTCTACCCGAAGAATCAACTTATTCTCTATGAAAAACATAGGAAGAGAAATGGAGCAGGATTGTGTGTTTTCCGTATCATTTAACTGTGCAAGTACTTTTTGGTTCTTTCCGTTTTTATCACATTGATAAAGAGGGAGTGTTGGTTTATTCATATCAAAATAATAAAGTTTCCCTCGGTAACAGCCCATGGCTGATTGAAAACCGTTCTCCAAGTAAGCGTTACATTTGATATTTTTATGCTTGCAGTTTGGTTTATCGCAAAGAGGGATAGAGTCTTTTAATGCGAAGTCATAAAATTTCATTAGTTTTGTATAACCGTCAATGTAATAAATTCCTTCTTCCGTAATCTGCATACGGTTGGCGTAAACTTGTGAATAGTTTTCAGTTTTAGTTGGTTTGTTTTGAGGTTCTTTCTCTTTTCCACATGAGCAACAGAGTATACAGCAGAGGAAGAGAGAAAGGAGAGTTAGGTTCTTTTTCATCGATTACTTCGCCTCCTGCGTATTTTTCCATTCCTGAAATTCCTTGTTCCATTCGGCAATAACTTTATCAATTCCGGCTTCCTTATATTTTTTATAGAGGCTATCTTGATTTAGCAAAGTGCTGGCAGGATTGGTTTCAAGATTATTGAGATCTTCATACCAAACCTGAAAAATATTTTCCAATTCTTTTGTACAGTTTTTCCCAATAAAATTAAAATCAAATAATTTTGAAGGAACGGCATTTTTTATTTGTTTAGGATAAAGAGTTTCTTTGTTTTTGTCTTGTCCGACTTCTGTATATGCGATGAGCATATTGCCGATTTCATTACTGATAGGCTGTCTGTTTGTGGTACCCAGCGATACTGCAAAATTATCGTTTACACAAAATTGTACGTCTTTTTCGCCCCAAATAAGTGCATTTGATAAATCTTTATCCGTGTAAATTGCAGCAAGTAAACGAAAAGCATCTTCGGGATAAGGACATTTTGAAGATATTCCCGTTTCTACTACTCTGTAAGTGGTTTTACATAAAGGCTGTTCATTTAGTATTTTCACTTCGTGTGTTTCCCAAAAATCTTCATCACCTATTAAAAAAGCATATGCTTCTTTGGTGGAAAATTTCTGTGAAACTTCTAAGAAAACTGTAGGGTCGGTAAATGAGGTTTCTTTTTCAGGGGAATATATTCCGCTATCATATAAGGAAGTAATTCCCGCAACGGCTTCTTTAAATTGTGGTACATCATAAAGAAACTGTGCATTGTTACTTTCATCTTTTTCATTGATAACTAAAGGATAGCATTCACCGAGTACCAAAGTATATTCAGGAGGATATAACAGTGTTTTTAGAGAATAGGTTGTTAAAAAATTGTCTTTATTTTCTCCGTCATACACTTTTTTTAACTCGTCTTTATATTTCCAAATCTCTTCCGTCCATGTTTCCGGATGAATTTGATATTTGTCTGCTAAAGTTTTATCCCAAATATAAGCCGTCCGTGTCGGGAGAAAACCTGCATTTAAAACACTGTATTGTTTACCGTTTACTTTGTAAGCGTCCCAAACGTTTTGTGGAACAGTTGCCTTTAATTTTTTTCCTTCTTTTGTTTTGAAATAAGAGTCAAGGGGAATTACCTTTTTGTCTGTAATCTCTTTTGTTGTGTTATAGGTTTCTTCGGCTAAAACCGAACCAATATCTAAAATATCTGTTTCTTTGTTTTCTTCTTTTGTGCTGAACTCAACCTGATAAGGATAGCCTTTTTCTTTTAAAACCTGATTGAAATAATCCTGATAATTGGACATATCACGTCTTGTCTGCCAAGTGATCGTTTTTGTTGCCTTTTTGTCAGATGCGGGTTTGCCCTCTTTATTGTTACTGCAACCTGTTAAAAGTCCGATGAGTGAAAAACTAAGAAGTCCCAATAGTAAATATTTTTTCATAGATAAACACCTTTTTTCTGTTTTTTTTGTGCGTTGAAAAAGTATTTGTTTATATAAATTTTACAATAAAATACAAAAAAAGCAAATAAAAATATAAAAAATAAATAAACTTTTTGTATACACATCTTTTGACGTCCCCGCTAAAATCCGATATAATATACTTCATAAAATAATTGAAACGACAAAGGAGAGAGAAACATGACATATAATGAACTGCTAGAGCAGGCAAGACAGGAAGTCGGACCATACTGCAAAGCCTGTCCGGTGTGTAACGGAAAAGCGTGCAAAAATCAGATGCCCGGACCGGGAGCGAAAGGAGTAGGCGATACCGCCATACGCAACTATGAGAAGTGGCAGGAAATTCGTTTACAAATGGATACGATTGGGAAAAATCAAAAGGCGGATACAACTTTTCATGTTTTTGGAAAAACTTTTCGCTATCCGCTGTTTGCAGGTCCTGTAGGTGCGGTTAATCTGCATTATGGGAAAAAATATAATGATGAGTCTTACAATAACGTTTTAGTTTCAGCCTGTGCAGAGGCGGGAATTGCGGCGATGACAGGGGACGGCGTAAATGACAGTGTGATGCAGGTTGCAACAGAAGCGATTAAAAAAGCCAACGGAATCGGAATTCCGACAATCAAACCGTGGGATATGGAGAAAATAAGAGAAAAGATGAAATTGGCAGATGCGTCAGGGGCCTTTGCAGTGGCAATGGATATAGACGCAGCGGGATTACCGTTTTTGCAGGCAGAAAAATCGGGAGCGGGAAGAAAATCGGTGGAAGAATTACATCGCATCGCGAAAAGCACATATGCTCCGTTTATCGTAAAAGGGGTAATGACTGTCCGTGGCGCATTGAAAGCAGAGTCTGCGGGAGCAGATGCGATTGTTGTTTCTAATCACGGTGGAAGAGTGCTTGATCAATGTCCGGCAACAGCGGAAGTGCTTGAAGAAATCGCAAATGCAGTTAAAGGAAAAATGAAAATTTTCGTGGACGGCGGTATCCGTTCGGGAGCGGATGTATTTAAGGCGCTTGCTTTAGGAGCGGACGGTGTAATTATTTGCAGACCATTTGTAACTGCATTATACGGTGGTGGAGAAGACGGCGTAAAACTATATATTGAAAAGATTGGACAGGAACTTGCGGATGCAATGGAAATGTGCGGGGCAAATTCGTTGCAAGAGATTACAAAAGAAATGATTTGGCGTCCATAAGAAGAGAAAAAGGCGTGAGGAAAACTCATGTCTTTTTATTTTATAAAAAATATATAAACACTGTTGACAAACGAAAAACATAGTGCTATCTTAATACTCGTAAGGTGTTAGCACTCGAAAGTTATGAGTGCTAATAAAACAAAAAAGGAGGTAAGAGATGAAGTCAAATCAAGAACTGGATGCGAGAAAGATGAAAATTCTTCAGACAATCATCAAGACGTATTTAGAAACAGGCGAACCGGTTGGCTCAAGAACAATTTCAAAATATACAGACTTGAATTTAAGTTCTGCGACAATACGAAATGAAATGGCTGATTTGGAAGATTTAGGCTACATTATTCAACCTCATACATCGGCGGGAAGAATTCCCTCAGACAAAGGCTATAGACTTTATGTCGATATGCTGATGGAAGAGAAAGAGCAGGAAGTCACCGGGATGAAAGAGCAGATGCTCGAAAAGGCAGATAAGATGGACCAGTTATTAAAGCAGGTGGCGAAGGTGCTGGCGAACAGTACTAATTATGCGACAATGATTTCCGCTCCGACTTATAATAGGAACAAATTAAAATTCATTCAACTGTCGCAGGTAGATGAAAATCAGATTATTGCCGTTATCGTAATGGAAGGAAACATCATTAAAAACAAGATTGTGACTGTGTCAGAATGTTTGGGAAATGAAACATTATTGAAATTAAATATGTTGCTGAATACAAACCTGAACGGAATGTCCATTGAAGAGATCAATCTTGGAATGATAGCAAGACTGAAAGAACAGGCGGGTATCCACAGTGAAGTCATCAGCGAAGTGCTGGATGCGGTTGCTGAGGCGATACAGATAGACAATGATTTGGAAATCTACACAAGCGGGGCAACAAATATTTTCAAATATCCTGAATTGAGCGATAATCAAAGCGCACAGGAAATTATCAGTGCATTTGAGGAGAAACAACAGTTGGCAAGTCTTGTGACAGAAACACTTTCGGGTGAAGACAACAAAGGCATTCAGGTATATATAGGAAATGAAACTCCCGTTCAAACGATGAAAGACTGCAGTGTTGTAACGGCAACGTATGAATTGGGAGAAGGAATGCAGGGAACGATAGGAATTATCGGTCCGAAACGAATGGATTATGAAAATGTAATGAGGACGCTGAAAACGCTTATGGCAGAGTTGGACGCGATATTTCATAAAGAACATTAGAAAGGTGGAACACCGGTGGATAAAAAGATGAGTAATGAAGAAATGGTAAAAGAAGCGGTGGAAGAAGCAAAGAAAAATGCTCAGTTAGAAAATGAAGAAACTGAAGAAGCCGTAGAAGATGCGGAAGTAGAGGAAACGGAAGCAGCAGAAGAAACAGAAGATAAGAAAGACAAAAAGTTATTCAAACGCAAGCCGAAGAAAGACAAGAAAGACGAGCAGATTGAAGACTTAACAGATAAATTAACAAGACAGATGGCAGAGTTTGATAACTATCGCAAACGTACAGAGAAAGAAAAAACAGCGATGTACGAAATTGGCGCAAAAGAGATAGTTGAAAAAATCTTACCGGTTGTGGATAACTTTGAAAGAGGTTTGTCGGCAGTTCCGGAAGATAAGAAAGAGGATTCTTTTGTAGCCGGAATGGAGATGATTTACAAACAAATCATGACTACGCTGGAAGAAATCGGAGTAAAACCGATTGAAGCAGTAGGAGCAGAGTTCAATCCTGATTTTCACAATGCGGTTATGCACGTTGAAGACGAAGAACTCGGAGAAAATATTGTGGCGGAAGAATTTCAAAAAGGATATATGTATAAAGAAAGCGTAGTACGCCACAGCATGGTAAAAGTAGCAAATTAAACCTTCGCACTTAGTGAGGTATTTAGAGGTATTTTAGAATTTAGGAGGAATTAATCATGGGAAAAATTATCGGTATTGACTTAGGAACAACAAACAGTTGTGTAGCAGTTATGGAAGGTGGACAGCCTACAGTAATCGCAAATACAGAAGGAGCAAGAACAACACCATCAGTTATTGCATTTACAAAAACAGGAGAACGTTTAGTCGGTGAACCTGCAAAACGTCAGGCTGTAACAAACGCAGATAAAACAATTTCATCTATCAAAAGAGAAATGGGTACAGATTACAAAGTAACTATTGATGAGAAAAAATATTCTCCACAGGAAATTTCGGCAATGGTACTTCAGAAATTAAAAGCAGACGCTGAAAGTTATTTGGGAGAAAAAGTTTCAGAAGCAGTTATCACAGTTCCTGCTTACTTCAACGATGCTCAGCGTCAGGCAACAAAAGACGCAGGTAAAATCGCAGGTCTTGATGTAAAACGTATCATCAACGAACCGACAGCAGCAGCGCTCGCATATGGTCTTGACAATGAAAAAGAACAGAAAATCATGGTATATGACCTCGGTGGCGGTACATTTGACGTTTCCATTATCGAAATTGGTGACGGAGTTATCGAAGTATTATCAACAGCCGGAGATAACAAACTCGGTGGAGATGATTTCGACCAGAAAATCACAGATTATATGTTAGCAGAATTTAAACGTATGGAGGGCGTTGATTTATCAACAGATAAAATGGCGCTTCAGAGATTAAAAGAAGCAGCAGAAAAAGCGAAAAAAGAACTTTCTTCTGCAACAACAACAAACATTAACTTACCGTTTATTACAGCAACAGCAGAAGGTCCAAAACACTTTGATATGAACCTTACAAGAGCAAAATTTGATGAATTGACACATGACTTAGTTGAAAGAACTGCTGAACCTGTAACAAGAGCATTATCAGACGCAGGACTTACAGCATCAGAATTAGGTCAGGTATTATTAGTAGGTGGTTCTACACGTATCCCTGCTGTTCAGGATAAAGTAAAACAGTTGACAGGAAAAGAACCAAGTAAATCATTAAATCCGGATGAATGTGTTGCTTTAGGAGCATCTGTTCAAGGTGGTAAATTAGCGGGAGATGCCGGTGCAGGCGATATCCTTTTACTTGATGTAACTCCACTTTCATTATCTATCGAAACAATGGGTGGTATCGCAACAAGATTAATCGAAAGAAATACAACAATTCCAACAAAGAAAAGTCAGATTTTCTCTACAGCAGCAGACAATCAGTCAGCGGTAGATATCAACGTTGTACAGGGAGAAAGACAGTTCGCAAGGGATAACAAATCACTCGGACAGTTCAGACTTGACGGAATTGCTCCTGCTCCACGAGGAATCCCTCAGATTGAAGTTACATTCGATATTGATGCAAATGGTATCGTAAATGTATCTGCGAAAGATTTAGGAACAGGAAAAGAACAGCACATTACAATTACAGCAGGTTCTAATATGTCAGACAGCGATATTGAAAAGGCTGTAAAAGAAGCGGCTGAATTTGAAGCACAGGATAAAAAACGTAAAGAAGCAATCGATGCAAGAAATGATGCTGACGCAATGATTTTCCAGACAGAAAAAGCGTTGGGAGAAGTTGGAGATAAGATTGATGCAAATGAAAAAGCAGCAGTTGAAGCAGATATTCAGGCATTAAAAGATATTTTAGCAAAATCAACACCTGAAAACATTACAGACGCACAGGTTGAAGAAATCAAAGCCGGAAAAGAAAAATTAATGACAAGCGCGCAGCAGTTATTTACAAAAATGTACGAACAGGCTGGAGCAGGTGCGCAGCAGGCAGGACCGACACCTGAACAACAGGCAGGTCCGGCACCGGAGGGATTTAACGGTGATGATGTAGTTGACGGAGATTACAAAGAGGTTTAATTCTAAGAAGAATAAGTAAGGAGGTGTTCTGCGGAATTTGAGGAAATTCAGATTTCGCAGAACTTCCTTGTAAATAAGTATGAAAGGTAGATAAAAAATGGCTGAAACAAAAAGAGATTATTATGAGGTGCTGGGAGTTGACAGAAATGCCGATGACGCGACACTGAAAAAAGCATATAGAGTGTTAGCCAAAAAATATCACCCTGATATGAATCCGGGAGATGCGGAGGCGGAAAAGAAATTTAAGGAAGCCTCAGAAGCATACGCTGTGTTAAGTGATGCAGAAAAACGCCGTCAGTATGACCAGTTTGGACACGCTGCATTTGAAGGCGGCGGTGCAGGCGGAGCGGGTGGCTTCGGCGGATTTAGCAGTGCGGATTTCGGAGATATTTTCGGGGATATTTTTGGTGATTTCTTTGGCGGAGGCGGACGCCGTTCCGGACGTGCAAATAATGGTCCGATGAAAGGGGCAAATGTTCGTAAAGGAGTTCGCATTACATTTGAAGAAGCAGTTTTTGGCTGTGAAAAAGAATTGGACGTTATTTTAAAAGAACCTTGTACAACATGTAACGGAACAGGTGCAAAGCCGGGTACAAGTCCTGAAACCTGTTCAAAATGTGGCGGAAAAGGTCAGGTTGTCTACACACAGCAGTCATTTTTCGGAACGGTACAGAACGTACAGACTTGTCCTGACTGTCACGGAAGCGGAAAGATTATTAAAGAAAAATGTTCTGATTGCGGCGGAACAGGTTATGTCTCAACGAAAAAGACAATCAAGGTATCTATTCCGGCAGGAATTGACAACGGTCAGAGCGTAAGAATTCGTGACAAAGGAGAACCGGGAGTGAACGGCGGTCCTAGAGGGGATTTACTTGTAGAAGTTACCGTGTCAAGACACCCTATTTTCCAAAGACAAGACGTACATATTTTCTCAACAGCGCCGATTACGTTTGCGCAGGCAGCGTTAGGTGGAGATGTGCGTATTAAGACGGTTGACGGAGAAGTGATTTATACGGTAAAACCGGGAACAAAGACAGATACAAAAGTCAGATTAAAAGGAAAAGGTGTTCCGTCTCTTCGTAACCCGCAACTTCGCGGTGACCACTATGTAACTTTAGTTATTCAGACACCGGAGAAATTAAGTGCGGAAGCAAAAGAGGCTCTTCGCAAATTTGATGCGTTGACAGGAAATTCTTTACATCAGGAAGAAACGGAAACGACAGAAGAGGATAAGAAGAAACATAAGAAAAAAGGGTTTATGGATAAATTAAAAGAGACTTTTGAGGACTAGGCATGAAAAGTAAGACAGAATGCCGTAGGGCAGAAAACAGTGATTTGTCGAAAATCATGGAGATTATTGAGGACGCAAGAGTATTTATGCGGGCGTTCGATATGGACCAGTGGCAGAACGGTTATCCAAATGAAGAAGTGTTTCATCAGGATATTACTTTAGGAGAATGCTATGTGGCAGTTTGTGATGACGAGATTGCAGGCGTCATGGTTGTGACAGGCATACCTGAAAAATGTTATGAAGAAATTGTGGGGCAGGGCTGGAAAACAGTTGGGCAGCCGTACATGACTATTCACCGTATGGCAGTTTCGGAAAAGTATCGTGGTACGAATGTTGCGGAGCAGATGATTATTTTTGCGAAAAAAGTATGTGCCGATAAACGTTGTGTAAGTCTCAGAGTAGATACCCATAAGAAAAATTTGGCTATGCAGAAATTTTTGGAAAAGCAAGGATTTTCTTATTGTGGCATAGTGGATTATAAAGATACCGCAGGGGATACTTTGCGGTTGGCATATGAAAAAGTAAATTAAAGATTTCCTGAATGTCAGGCGGATACGCGGACATTTGGGAAATTTTTGTATGAAATGGAATAGATTTTTTTACTGTTTTCATGTAGAATAGGAAACAAGTGAGGTGAAGAAATGAAATACAAATTATTTGAAATAGGTCCGATTACCGTGTACAGTTATGGTCTGATGATTGCAATTGGAATTGTTTTAGCGTTTTTGGTTGCGGAAACGAGAGCAAAAAAGCAGGGATTGAATGGAGAAGATATATACGGTCTCGGAATTTTAGGGCTTATCGGAGGAGTAATCGGAGCAAAATTATTGTTTTTCCTTACGGAAATTGACAGTATTATGGAAAATCCAAAACTTATGTTGAGTTTTTCAGAAGGATTTGTCGTTTACGGAGGAATACTGGGCGGAATAGCAGGAGCGTACATTTATTGCAAATGGAAGAAACTTCCGGCAATGAAATATTTTGATTTAGCAGTTCCGTCACTGGCGCTTGCACAGGGATTTGGAAGAATTGGATGTTTTTTGGCGGGATGCTGTTACGGAAGAGAAACGCACGCATGGTATGGGGTGACTTTTCATCAATCACCGTTTGCACCAAACGGAGTATCTCTGATTCCGACACAATTACTGTCCAGCGGGGCGGATTTTCTACATTTTTTCTTGCTGATTTATATTGCGGGAAAGAAGAAAAAAGACGGTATTGTCGTTGTGGCGTATATGATTTTCTATAGCATTGGAAGATTTCTTATTGAGTGTTTGCGAAATGATCCGCGTGGAAATGTGAGTATTTTGTCCACATCGCAGTTTATATCTATTTTTATGCTTGCGGCAGGATTGATTGCACTGGCATTATTAAAAAAGAAAGGAAAGGGTAATTAAGAGGAGGGAAATATGTTTACCGGAGTGAGGAAACGGCAGACAAAAAATGAATTAAATATTGATTGGAAACATTTTTACAAAAGTGTACTTGTACTTGTTGTTCCGATGGCGTTACAGAATTTGATTAACGTCGGTGTGACGGCTGCGGACGTTATGATGCTTGGGGCGGTCGGAGAAAATGTTCTTTCAGGGGCATCTTTGGCAGGACAAATTCAGTTTATTATGACGCTGATTTTTATGGGCATTACATCGGGAGCAACAGTATTGACGGCACAGTACTGGGGAAAAGGCGACACGAGAACGATTGAAAAAATATTGGGAATGGGGCTTCGTTTCGGGTGTATTGTGGCACTTGTTTTTGGTGCGGGAGCGTTATTTTTTCCGGAACCGTTAATGCGTATTTATACAAGTGAGCCTGCTGTTATAGCAGAGGGCGTGAAATATTTACAAATAGTGGGATGTTCATATATTTTTATGGCATTTACCCAAGTGTATTTGAACATTATGAGAAGTATTGAGAGAGTTGTCATTGCAACGATTGTCTACATGATTTCTCTTTGTGCCAATATTACGATTAACGCAATTTTAATTTATGGACTTCTTGGATTTCAGCCGTTAGGTGTGCGTGGCGCCGCTATCGGAACACTGTTATCAAGAATTCTTGAGTTTATTATTGTAATGTGTTATGCGCGGTTTAAAAATAAAGTTGTAAAAATCCGTCTGTATGATTTGTGGCATACGGATAAAGTATTATTAAAAGATTATTTAGTATATTCCATGCCGGTTGTGTTAAATGAATTGATGTGGGGCATGGGCAGTTCCGCAAATACGGCGATTATCGGGCATTTGGGAAGTGCGGCGGTGGCTGCCAACTCGGTGGCGCAGGTCGTAAGACAGTTAGCGCAGGTTGTTGTATTTGGAATTTCCAATGCGACGGCGATTTATTTGGGAAAAACAATCGGGGAAAAGAAATTAGAACACGCAAAAGCCTATGGAAAGAGATTTACCGTGTTAAGTTTGATTTTAGGACTTATGGGGGCGGCGGTGATTTTGATTTCCGCACCGATAGCAAATGCAACTATGGCTTTATCTAATGAGGCACAGGGGTATCTTGTTTTTATGTTTTTCGTTATGTCTTATTTTGCGGTTGCACAGGCGGTCAACTGTACTCTTGTTGTCGGCGTATTCCGCTCAGGCGGTGATACGAAATTCGGGCTGGCGTTGGACGTTGGAACGATGTGGGGCTGTTCAATTCTTTTAGGAGCGGCAGCGGCATTTATCTTCCATTGTAGTGTACCGGTTGTTTATGTTATACTGATGAGTGATGAAATTATTAAACTGCCGTTTACAATTAAAAGGTTCTTCAGTTATAAATGGCTGAAAGATGTTACCCGAGATAATCTGGCAGACGTTTCGTAACTAAGATGCAGCAGCATTTTAAATTTATAAATAAAGGAGAGTTTAAAGATGAAAGTAGTATCAACAGAAAAAGCGCCAAAAGCGTTAGGACCATATTCACAGGGATATGTACATAATGGAATTTTTTATTCAGCAGGTCAGATTGGAATTAATCCTGAAACAGATACTGTTGAAGCAGATGATATTGCAGGACAGACAGAACAAGTTTGTAAAAACGCAGGAGAAGTTTTAAAAGCAGCGGGAAGTTCATTTGATAAAGTATTAAAAACAACTTGTTTCTTGAGCGATATGGCAGATTTTGCAGCATTTAATGAAGTTTACGCAAAATATTTCACATCAAAACCGGCAAGAAGTTGTGTTGCGGTAAAAACTTTACCGAAAAACGTACTTTGCGAAGTGGAAATGATTGCAGTAGTAGAAGAATAGGAAGTGAAAGAAAATGGCAGAACAGGAAAAGAATAGTTCGTGTTCACCGGAAAGTTGCTCATCCTGTGAACACGCCGGTTCATGTCCGAGTAAAATGGATTTAAAAGTTCCGGCAAATGAATATACACATGTAAAGAAAGTAATCGGAGTTGTCAGCGGTAAAGGCGGAGTGGGGAAATCTATGGTAACCGCCTCTCTTGCCAGAATGATGAGAGAGCAGGGGTATGCGGTAGGTATTCTTGATGCGGATATTACAGGTCCGTCTATCCCGAAAATGTACGGTATTCACGAACACGCAGTCGGAAATGAATTAGGTATGTTTCCGTGTATCGCAAAAGACGGAACAAGAATTATGTCCGTAAACCTTTTGTTGGATTCGGAAGATACGCCTGTTATTTGGCGAGGACCGATTATTGCAGGAGTAGTAAAACAGTTTTGGAATGAAGTACTTTGGGGAGATTTAGATTATCTTTTTGTAGATATGCCTCCGGGAACAGGAGATGTTCCTCTTACAGTATTCCAGTCATTTCCTGTTGACAGTGTTGTGATTGTTTCTTCACCGCAGGATTTAGTACAGATGATTGTGAAAAAGGCATATTATATGACAAAACAGATGAACATCTCTGTTTTAGGAATTGTGGAAAACTTCAGTTACTTAGAATGTCCTGATTGTAAAAAGAAAATTTCTGTATTTGGCGAGAGCCGTGTAGATGAGATTGCAAAAGAATTAAATATGGATGTGCTGGGAAAAATGCCAATTGATCCAAAATTAGCAGAAATGGTAGAACAGGAAAAATTCTATGAAGTACATCACGATTATTTAAAAGATGCCATTGAAAAGTTAGTATAAGACAAGGGGGTGCGTGTAAACGCGGCCCTTTTTCTATAATTAAAAAAGGTTGCAAACGTGCGTTCGATGTGATATGATTAAGAAAACAAACATATATTCGAGGTGCGGTATGAGAATTGCAGAACAAATGTCCATAGGAGAAAAATTGAATATACTGACCGATGCGGCGAAGTATGATGTTGCCTGTACTTCAAGTGGTGTGGATAGGCGTAATGACGGTACGGGAATCGGAAATTGTGTGAAGTCGGGAATATGTCACAGTTTTTCTGCGGACGGGCGGTGTATTTCTCTGTTAAAAATTTTATTTACGAATGAATGTATTTTTGATTGCAAATATTGTATCAACCGTTCGTCAAATGATGTTCCTAGAACTTCTTTTACACCGGAAGAAGTTTGTACACTGACAATGGAATTTTATCGGAGAAATTATATTGAAGGATTATTTTTAAGTTCGGGTGTATTGAAAAGCCCTGATTATACAATGGGACTTTTGTATGAAACGCTTTATAAATTACGGACAGAATATAACTTTCAGGGATATATTCATGTAAAGGCAATTCCGGGGGCAAGTCAGGAGTTGATACAAAGAACAGGATTTTTAGCGGACAGAATGAGTGTGAATTTGGAATTGCCTACGGCAGAGGGACTGCGTCTTCTTGCCCCGCATAAGACGAGAGAAAATATATTGAAGCCTATGCGTCTTGTTCAAAACATAAGAAATGAGAACAAACATGAGGTGGCATTATATAGAAAAACGCCCAGATTTGTTCCGGCAGGACAGAGTACACAAATGATTATCGGAGCAACGCCGGAAACGGATTTTCAGATTATGCAGGTGGCACAATCGCTGTATAAGAAATTTGGATTGAAGAGAGTTTTTTATTCCGCGTTTGTCAACGTAAACGAGGATAGCAATCTGCCGGCAAAGACGGACGAAGGTCCGCCGCTTCTTCGTGAGCATAGGCTATATCAGGCGGATTGGCTTTTACGTTATTATGGGTTTGAGGCGGAAGAACTGCTTACGGAAGAAAATCCTAATTTTAATGTTTTGCTTGATCCAAAATGTAACTGGGCGTTGAAGCATTTGGAATACTTTCCTGTAGAGATAAATACGGCAGATTACCATACGCTCTTGCGTGTGCCGGGAATAGCCCACAAATCTGCCACAAGAATTATTAAGGCGAGAAGGACGACAACACTCAGTTTTGACGATTTGAAGAAAATGGGAGTCGTTTTAAAAAGAGCGTTATATTTTCTTACCTGTAACGGTAAAATGATGTACCCGACAAAGATAGAGGAAGACTATATTACGAGAAATCTGCTGGACGCACAGGGAAAAACTCCTGCCCACATTCAACAGATGACATATAGGCAGTTATCTTTATTTGATGATGTGAAGTTCAGAAAGGAACAGATTTTTGATGAAAAAAGTATTTATTTGTGAGAACACAATTACGGGGATTTATTCGGGAATTTACGATGCGTGGAAAATGAAACCGACAAAGGAGCAGGTTGGAATTGCGCTAAAGGGGGATATTGAGCAGGAGTTATTTTGTGAGTACGAGGAAAGTCAGGCGTCGGAAAAGAAAGCGATTGCAGTGGAAAATATGATTCGAAAACATTTAGGATTGGAGGCTTACGGAGAAATTTATCATGCAATTCTCTCCCATGATAAGGAAAGAGGAAATGCTATATTAGGTATGATGCTTGCGGCGAGAAATATTCCCAATAGCAGGAGGATAACCGAACATTTGGGAAATGCAGACGTTCGCAAAGTATTTGAATTGAGCAGAAGAGTGTCGAATGAGGCACATTTCTTTAAGGAAATTTTGCGGTTCAGAGAGCTATCAAATGGAATATTGTTTGCGGAAATAGAACCGGAAAATCAGATACTTACCTGTATAGCGGGACATTTTGCCAATCGACTTCCGGTGGAAAATTGGATGATTTATGATGCGTCACATCAGATGACGATTGTACATCAGAAAATGAAGAACTGGTTTTTAGTTGTCGGAGAAAAACCGGACAGTGCAAAAACTACATTGTATTCTGAGAAAGAAAGACAAATGGAAGATTTATGGAAAGGGGTGTGCGAGAGTATTTCCATTCGAGAGCGAGAAAATTATCGCTTACAAAGACAACATTTACCGTTAAAATATCGTAAAAATATGGTGGAATTTGCATAATAAATGTGTCGCATCTTATCGGAAATTGGTGAACAGTGCTATTGACGGTGATGCGTTATGTGTGAGATAATAACAGTTGGTTCGAATAAACAAAGTTGAGATGAATTAGAAAGAAGGTTCGTACATGAAACGCGAATATAAAATCAGATTGTCAGAAACTTCAGATGTGAAGGATTTTGTGACTTCGGCAGAAAAATGCGATTTTGATATTGATATATCTTACAACAGATTTATTATTGATGCAAAATCTATTCTTGGCGTGTTGAGTTTAGACTTGACGAAAGTTTTGACAGTAAAATGTGCAGAAAAAAATGCAGAATTTGAGAAAATGATACGAAAATATTGTGTGGCATAAAATGAAAGAAAAAGAGGAGAGAACTTTTGTTCTCTCCTCTTTTGGTTTATGGTATAATGAAGGGAGAAAGTTGAAGAAGAGGAAGTTATGGGTAAAGAATTGATAAAAATTTCCGTAAGAAATCTTGTAGAATTTATTTTGCGGGAAGGAAATATTGACAATCGTATATCGAAAACTGCCGACAAAGAAGCCATGCAGTTGGGAAGTAAAATACATCGCAAAATTCAAAGACAGATGGGTTCGTCTTATCACGCGGAAGTTCCTTTGAAATTGGTACTGTCTGAGGAAAGTTATGATTTGCAGATAGAGGGGCGTGCAGACGGAATTATAGAGGAAGAGGAAATTACGATAGATGAAATAAAGGGAATTTTTCGTAATTTGGAGCAGGTGGAAAGTCCGATAAACGTTCATCTTGCACAGGCAAAATGTTATGCGTATATTTATGGGAAACAGAAAAATTTGGAGAGTATTTTTGTACAGATGACTTATTGTCAGTTGGAAACGGAAGAGGTAAAGAGATTTAAGGAACACTATTCATTGGAAGAACTGGAGACATGGTTTTATCATCTGATTGACGAATATAAAAAGTGGGCGAGGTTTCAGATTGAATGGAAGAAGAAAAGAAACGTGTCCATTAAACAGATAGAATTTCCTTATGAATATCGAGAAGGGCAAAAGAACCTTACCACATCTGTATATAGAACGATATTGCGGCAAAAGAAATTATTTATTCAGGCTCCAACCGGAGTAGGGAAAACAATGGCGACAGTTTTTCCTTCCGTGAAAGCGGTGGGCGAGGAGTTGGGAGAAAAGATTTTTTATCTGACGGCGAAAACAATTACCCGAACCGTTGCGGAACAGGCATTTCAATTATTGAAAAAGCAGGGACTTCAATATAAAGTTATTACACTGACAGCGAAAGAAAAGATTTGTTTTTGCGAAGAAAGAGAGTGTAATCCTGAGAAATGTCCGTATGCGAAAGGGCATTATGACAGGGTGAATCAGGCAGTTTACGATATGATTACAACAACGGACGATATGAGCAGGGAGAATATAGAAATGTATGCGAAGAAGCATGAAGTCTGTCCGTTTGAAATGTCACTGGATGTGGCATTGTGGGTTGATGCGGTGATTTGTGATTACAATTATGTTTTTGATCCGAATGCATATTTACGCCGTTTTTTTGCAGATGAAGTAAAAGGCAATTACTTATTTCTCATTGATGAGGCGCACAATCTTGTGGAGCGGGCGAGAGAAATGTACAGTGCAACAATATATAAAGAAGAATTTTTGGAGGCGAAGCGGATTGTAAAATATTTGGATAAAAGGCTGGAGAGAAAAATAGATACTTGTAACCGTCAACTGCTTGAATTAAAAAGAGAGTGTGAAACATATATGGTACATCAGTCGGTGGGGCATTTCTCTGTCAGCATGACAAATCTGTTAATGGAACTGGAAAGATTTATGGAAGAATGCGACAGGGTGGAGGTAAAAGAAGAACTGCTGGAATTTTATTTCCACGTCCGTACATTTTTAAATGTATCCGATATTTTGGATGAAAATTATACGATTTATACGGAATTGGACGAAGAGGGAAAATTCAAACTAAAACTTTTCTGCGTAAATCCGGCAGTAAATTTGCAAAACTTTTTGGACAAAGGAAACAGCACAATTTTCTTTTCCGCCACATTTCTTCCGATACATTATTACAAACAACTGCTCAGTACAGAAAAAGACGATTACGCTATTTATGTCAACTCACCATTTGACACACAAAACAGAGAAATTTTAATCGGAAGTGATGTGAGCAGTAAATATACAAGACGAGGCATACAAATGTACGAAAAAATCGCTTCTTATATTGTAGAAACATTAGAAGTAAAAAACGGAAATTATATTGCATTTTTTCCGTCCTATCAATTTATGGAAAATGTATATGAGGTGTTGAAACAGAAATTGACGGAAGAAACTACCTGCCTTTTGCAGGAAAAAATGATGACGGAAGAACAAAGGGAAATATTTCTAGAAGAATTTGCAAAGGAACGAAAAGGAAATTTACTCGGACTTTGTGTTATGGGAGGAATTTTTTCGGAAGGAATTGATTTGACGGAAGAAAAACTGGTGGGGGCATTTATTGTAGGAACGGGACTTCCGCAAATCTGTTATGAGCGGGAAATTCTAAGACAATACTTTGACAGGAAAAACGGAAAAGGATTTGATTACGCTTATTTATATCCGGGAATGAACAAAGTTTTACAGTCTGCGGGGAGAGTAATCCGAACGGAAACCGACAGAGGAATTATTTTGCTGTTAGACGAACGGTTTTTACAGCGACAGTGTCGGGAAATTTTTCCGAGAGAATGGTCGGATGTGAAAAGATGTACGCTGGAAAGCGTAGGCAGAGAGATGAAAAAGTTTTGGGGACGCAGTAAAGTTGAAAAAGACACTGTCCCGAATTAGAGTTCACTGTGTCCCGAATTGCAAAATGCCCTGTCCCTTTTTGAGAGTAAGTGGGAAAAAGCCCGTAAAATCGTATGCTTTATAAAGAAATAAAAAAATCTTGGATATTTTTGAATGAATAGCGTAGAAAATGGCGTGTTTTAAGGATTTTAGAGTGATTAGAAAATAAAAGTTGTAGTTATTAGTGAAAAAGGGACAGGGGAAGAAGCAAAAGGGGACGTAGTGAAAAGTTAAAACACTACGTCCCCTTTTGCTTCTTTTCCTAATAATTTTCTTCAGAATTACCAAGTCTTTTTTGTTTCATTGCCTGAATTAATTTTAATAATGCTTCTTTTTCAGCAAGAGATAAACCGGATAAATCTATATTATTTGGTGTTTCTACATTTAATAGATAGTCTGTTGTTACCTTAAAGATTTTTGCAATATGAATTAAAATATCATATGAGGGAAGTCGAAGCCCATTCTCATAGGCGCTAATAACAGATTTTGTTAGTCCGAGTTTTTGAGCCAGTTGTGCCTGTGTCATTTCGTTATATAATCTTAAAGTTTTTAAAGTGTTTCCAAAGTCAACCATATTAATACCTCCATGACTAAAGTACTACAACAGTAGTCAACTATTGGTGTACTAAATGTTTAATATGTTGACTATGTGAAGAAATTATGATAAGATATGGGAAAATAAATAGAATTATTAAAAAGGAAGTGGGGAAAATGTCAATATTTGACGAAATAGGAAAAAAGATTACAAATGCCGGGCAGGAAACTGCGACAAAGGCAAAAAAGTTTACTGAAATTTCAAAGTTAAATAGTTTGATTAACGAGAAAGAAAAAGAAATCTCAAATTTATTTTTAGAAATAGGTCATTCTTATTATGAGAGACATAAGAATGATGAATCAGCAGACAACAAAGTAAGACAGGTTAGAGAGATGTATGAAGATATTGAAGCCTATAAGCAACAAATAGGGGATTTAAAAGGTGTTGAGAAATGCCAGAATTGTGGGGCGGAAATATCAAATGGAGCAACGTTTTGTAATGTATGCGGAGCAAAGATAAACGTTGTATCCGAACAAGTTGAAACAGAAGAAAAATGTACGCAGTGTGGGGCAAAAGTAGGTAAAGAAGATTTATTTTGCAACTCTTGTGGGGCGAAAATAGCAAAAGAATAATACAGAAAAGAGGAAGAAAGATGTTTTGTGGAAAATGTGGGGCAGAATTAAAAGATAATGCAAAGTTTTGCTCGAAATGTGGAAATGTAATTGATGCAAATGGAGAAAAAGGAGAGTCAAATTCACAAGTAGAGAAATATAAGGAAATGGTGAAGGGGAATAAGAAGAATAAAACCGTTGGAATGATTGCGGTAGGCGGTTTGGTTCTGATTCTAGTAGTGGCGGTAGTTTTCATTTTTGGTGGAAGAAGTTATAAAAAGACTGTGAAAGAATATGTAAAAGCATCTTTTAGCAGTGATTCGGAAAAAGCGGTAGATAAGATGGTTAAACTTCTTCCGGAAGAAGTATGGGAGAAAGTAGTAGAAAGTGGCAAAGAGGAAGGCGATATTGATAACGAGGAAGAAGCGAAGGAGTTTCTGGCCGAAAAATTAGAAGAGTCCTACGAAATGGTTGAAGAGCATTATGGCGAAGGATTTAAGTACTCTTACGAAATTGTTGATGAAGATGAGTTGAGAAGTCCTGAATTAGAGGCAATTGAAGATGATTTTAAAGATGAAGATATACGACTGGAAAAAGAGATAAAAGAGGGAAAAGAAGTTACAGTTAAAGTAGAAGTGAAATCTGCCGACGGTAAAACAACAGCAGATAATGAAATGAATGTTACAGTAATAAAAATAGGTCGGTCATGGTATTTGGCAGATTTTGATTTTTAGATTCGATTATAAAAATAAATAATAGGAGTAGAAAGTCATTGGGATTGCATAAATATTGTGTGGATTTCAATGACTTTTATAATATGAGGAGAAATTATGAAGAAATGTAAAAAATGTGGTGAAAGGTTAAATAAAAAAGAGAAGTTTTGTTCGGCTTGTGGAACGAAAGTAAAAAAGAGTAAGAAAAAAGTTATAGGGACTATTTTGATGTTACTTTTTATTATTTTTATGGGTGGAATGATTTTGCATAAGTGGAAGGTACATCAGGATATTTCCCAAAAGACCGTAGAAGGATTTTTGAACGCATATAAAGAAACGGACGGAGAAACTTGTGGAAAATTATTATACAATAATCCGTCAGAGAAACCTATAGAGTTTTCAAATACGCAAAAGTTGTTAGGACAGGGAATAGAATATAAGATAAAAAAGGTGCGTGACAAAAAAGGGTATTGGGAAGTTGAAACGGAAATAAAAAATATAGATTTTGTAAAGACAGTACTGCACTTTGAAAATGCCGACAATGTTTCAATAGAAGATATTGATTTTGAAATAAAGAAAGAGAATAGAGAAGAAAAAAATTATAAATGTAAGATTGTCGTGAGAAAAGTAGGAGAAGAATACAAAATTGTGATGACACCGGAATTTTCAAATGCTCTTTTAGGTGGGATAAATGAATATATAAATACGGTTATGAGTGAGGGAGAATAACAGATGAATATAGGCAAGAGAATAATAAGCGTTATATTAAGCGTAACGATTTTAATAAGCAGTTACAGTTATGCGGCAGTAGCCGAGGAGAAAATGATTTATGGAAATATAAAAATTTCAATTATAGGAGGTAATGAAAATTCCTATTCGGTTAAAATAAAGGGAGACGAAGTATATTTAAGTACAGAGGATATTGCTTCTATCACAGGGTATAAATGTGAGGTGGATAAAAATATTACTTACATTAAGGCGGACGGAATAGAAGTTAATACGGCTATTTATATTGAGTTTGACGGAAAAACAGAAGCAATGAAAAAAGAATATCAGTTGGAAGTTGTAAAAGAAGAGGGGGAATATTATCTTCCGCTAGAAGAAATGCTTTATTTAACCCACGCAACATGGTGCGTGGAAGATTCCGTGTTAATTGTTTCGCAAATGGAGAAAAATATTTTTGATTTTTCAATGGAGAACCTCATAACAGGAGAATACGATATAACGGATAAAAGTGAATTGTTTATAGAAGGAAATAATATTTCTTCAGCATTTGCAAATACACTTATTTATGCATTAAGAAATTTTGATTCGCGTTTATATGTACCAATGTTGGCGGCAGGCTCTTTAACAGATGAACAGTATGAAAAAGCGCTTATGCAATTGACAGAAAATGATAACGAATTTCTCGGTGGAGTAGGGGAAGAAATGATTAAGCAACAGTTAGAGGGAAGTTTGTTTTCACAGTTATCAAAAGATGCGAAGAATTTACAGTTTATGACAGAGAGTATAGATAATATATTTAATATAGACGAAGCGATAGAAATAGTTGATAAATCAAGTAATATAGCAAAAAAGATAACGGACACACCGGATTTAAGTGGGAAAGAAATAAAACAAATATCTAAACTGTTGTCGGGAGTCGGTACAGTATCCGAATGGGCAGATATACTTTGCAATATTAATGAGATGGCTCACTGGTCTGAGAAAATGGGACAGGAATTTTTGCGAGAGTTGCAGGCATTGAGAAAAATAGATGAAACAAAAAATTATTATGCAAAAAGTCTTGTAAAGTCTATAAAGCGGGCATCACAAAATTTAATAAATAGAACACAACCGGAGTTGAAAAATTGGGAAGTAACAAAAGATATGCAGGTTGTGTTAGTTAATAAGTTGATAGAAAAAGGCGTGGATTTAACTCCTTTGGGACAAATGATAGG
This sequence comes from uncultured Lachnospiraceae bacterium, assembly GCA_900551895.1. Lineage (GTDB taxonomy): Bacteria > Bacillota > Clostridia > Lachnospirales > Lachnospiraceae > Faecalimonas. The sequence goes on from URXX01000001.1 coordinate 254,452, forward strand.
GGGAATGCAGTTGGCAGACAGGACACTTTCTATATTTTCCGAGGATTATACAAATTTTATGCAGGTACATGAATTGTCATATACAACTAAATTTTTAGTAGATTTAGAGGTTCTTTCTTCAATGGAAATGTGGCCGTATTATTATAAAGTAAACTCACAGAAGTTTACTGCAAAAGATTTGGAAGATTTCAGAACATATTTATCTATGATGCTCAAGTTGAATATACGAACACAATTTTTGGTTTATAAAATCAATGAATTAAAATATGCAAATACAGATTGGAAAAATACGAATGAAGCAAAAGAAATTCAGAAAAGAATTGCACAAAGTTATGCGTTAAGTTGTCAATTAAAATCAACAGAAAATATGGATAAGAGATTACTTCTCGGAGAATTTAAAGATATGTTTTCAAATAAGGAGGGGCTTACAAGGGTAAATATACCTGTTTCGATTGTAAAAATATCGGAAAAACCGAATATGGATACGGTGACAGGAACGGAAGAAATTTATAATGTATATGCAGAAGCGTATCGGAAAACGATTGGAAGCGGACAATGGAATGAAAAAACAACAATGGATGCGAGTGTGAAATTGAAATCGGATACCGCTTCATCAAGTTATCAGGAAAAATTAAAATCAGATTTAACAGTTTCGGAATATAACATAAATGATTTATACAATATAAAGATAGACGGTAATTGTGAAAGTAAAATTGCTAATTCAGAAACAAAATATGAGATGCATTGTGCAGACGGAAAAATGCAATATATTTTTTCAGAACCGGAAAATAGAACGGAAACGGTAAATATGGAGAAATTAAATGAAGAAATTTTAAAATTCTATCTTTTTGAGGAACAATATTTGACTGATTTTAAAATGAACGGAAATGAAATTTCTTTTGTGGCAGATGAGAAAGGTATTCCGGAAGGAAGAATTTTGGCAATGAATACAATGGGAATGCAAAACGTAGAATATAGTGATATTCATATAAAAATGCGGATAAGTGAAACAACCGGGAAGATAGAAAAGATATATATGAAGTTTTCTGCTAAATTTATATATCAGGGATATGATGCCGAGGCTGATTATACTGTGGAACAATTATTATCATAAAAAACAAACAGCAAGGGAAGAAAAATCTCTTGCTGTTTTTCATATTCTTATTCAAAATACTTCAAAAATTCTAAAGTAGCCTTTGATGTCGGCACATGTTCGTTATGTGCCACAACCAACTGACGTTTCGGCAGTTCGTATTCCGTATCGACTACAAAAAGATTTTTCGATTTCGGCACGCAATAGTCAGGAATAAATGCAATGCCAAGTCCGATGCGGGCAAGGTCGATTAAAAGATCGTTACTGCTCAGTTCAATTTCAGGTACGAGGTCAAGTTGCTGCTGTTGAAAAAGGCTGTGCAGAAATTCGCTTGTTGTACTCTTTCGGTCAAGCATAAGAATAGGGTGGTTTAATAATTCTTTGAAAGAAAGTTTTCGTCCTTTCAATTCTTCAAAATCATTATTGGCGATAAATACGTCTTTGAATTCTTTAATCTTTTTCACTGTCGCCAAATTTCCTAAGTTTGTGTTTGGATAGTTGGTGACGATTAAATCTACCTGTCCGGCTTCAAGTAAATCGACACATTTTAAAGAAGTCTGATTTGTTACCTTAATATGTATATTTGGAAATTCTTTATGGAATTTTTCCAAATAAGGAACTAAAAAGTAACGGCAGATTGTATCGCTTGCACCGATGCGGATTTGTCCGCCTGTGGATACAGAATCCATTATCTGTGCTTCACCTCGTTTAATTAAGTTCATCGCAGGCTCTACGTGACGAAGCAAAATTTCCCCTTCGGGCGTCAGTTGTACTTTTTTCGTGCTTCGGATAAATAGTGTCTGCTCCAATTTTTTCTCCAAAGCCTTAATCGACTGGCTGACAGCGGATTGGGAAATAAAAAGTTGTTTTGATGCTTCCGAGAAACTTAATGTAGTTGCTACATAGTAAAAAACTTTATATAATTCATAATTGATATCCATTATTAGTCCTCCTTATAAAACTAAAAGTATTATAAGGTATAATAGGGAGAATTACAAGATAAAAAAAGAATGACGGTAGGATATAACAATGTTATAATGAATTTATAAGAAAAGGTGAGTGAGAGAATGAGAGCAGTACACAGAATATTTGCCGGTTTAGCCGCATTTTCCGCAATTATCGTTTTACTGATTACTTCCATAGAATTGGCTATTTATATGGATTCTCGATTTTATGAAAAGGAATATAAGAAATATCGGGTTTTAGACGATTTGGATATGGAAATGAAAGACGTTATGTCGGTTACCCATGAAATGATGGATTATCTGCATGGAAAGCGGGACGATTTGGTTGTAATGACAACGGTGGACGGCGAGGAACGGGAATTTTTTAACGATAGGGAAAAACAGCATATGATTGATGTGAAAAATATATTTCTCGGAGGAGTGAAAATGAGGAATATTGCAGGCAGTCTATTGATACTGAGTTTGGCAGTGTTGATTTTTTCAAAGGCAAAGTGGAAAATTCTTTTCGCAAAATGGTATATGGGAATTACCTGCGGGCTTACAGTGGCAGGAGTGGGCTTGGGATATTTATTTTCAAGAGATTTTAATAAATATTTTGTAAAGTTTCACGAAATCTTTTTTGATAATGATTTGTGGTTGTTAGATCCTGATACAGATTTGATGATTCGCATGCTGCCAGAGGGATTTTTTGCGGATTTTTCCGTGCGGATAGTTATTTTTGCGATGATAGCGGTTTTCGGCTGTTTTGTCATTAGTTTTTTCGTTTATCGCAGAGAAAAAGCATCAAATAAGTGAAACTTATTAATAAATTAAGATATATTAATTTCTTTAATGAAATAAAATATGTTAAAATGCAACTAGCAGTAAATGTACTTATTAAAATGGAGGAAATTATGAGTAGTGTAAAACGCGTATATGTAGAGAAAAAACCAGAATTTGCAGTACAGGCAAAAGAGTTACGTCAGGAAGTGGAAAACTATTTAGGAATTAAGACAATTACAAATGTAAGAGTGTTAAATCGTTATGATATTGAAAATCTTTCTGAGGAAACATTTGAGAGAGCGTGTAACGGAGTGTTTGCAGAGCCTCCTGTAGATGTGTTATATCATGAAACATTTGATGTAACAGAAGGAAGCCGTGTATTTTCGGTAGAATATTTACCGGGACAGTTCGACCAGCGTGCAGATTCAGCAGTTCAGTGTGTACAGTTTATTAAGGAAGATGAACAGCCGGTAATCAAAACCGCTACTACTTATGTAATAGAAGGAAACATTTCAGATGAAGAATTTGAGGCAGTGAAAGCACACTGCATCAATCCGGTAGACTCAAGAGAAGCGGACGCAGAAAAACCGGAAACACTTGTAACAGTATTTGAAGAACCGGAAGATGTAAAGATTTTTGACGGTTTTAAAGATATGGAAGAGGCAGAGTTAAAAGAATTATATGATTCTTTGGGGCTTGCTATGACATTCAAAGATTTTCTTCATATTCAGGGGTACTTTAAAAGGGAAGAAGACCGCGATCCGTCTATGACAGAAATCCGTGTGTTAGATACATATTGGTCTGACCACTGCCGTCATACAACATTTTCAACTGAATTAAAAGAAGTAACATTCGGCGAAGGGGATTACAAAGAGCCAATCGTTAATTCTTATAAACAATATTTGGCAGACCACAGCGAAATTTTCAAGGGACGCGAAGATAAATTCGTATGCCTTATGGATTTGGCGCTTATGGCAATGCGTAAATTAAAACGTGAGGGTAAATTAAACGATCAGGAAGAGTCGGAAGAAATCAATGCCTGCAGTATCGTTGTTCCGGTTACTGTAGACGGAGTGGAAGAAGAGTGGCTTGTAAACTTTAAAAACGAGACACATAATCACCCGACAGAAATCGAGCCGTTCGGCGGTGCGGCAACCTGTCTTGGCGGTGCAATCCGTGATCCGCTTTCAGGACGTACTTATGTTTATCAGGCAATGCGTGTAACAGGTGCGGCAGATCCTACAGTTTCTGTTAAAGAAACAATGAAAGGAAAACTTCCACAGAAGAAACTTGTAACAGGCGCAGCGCACGGTTACAGTTCATACGGTAACCAAATCGGACTTGCAACAGGTGCGGTAAAGGAAATTTATCACCCTGATTATGTGGCAAAACGTATGGAAATCGGTGCAGTTCTCGGAGCGGCTCCAAGAAGAGCGGTTATCAGAGAAACATCTGATCCGGGAGATATTATCATTTTATTGGGCGGACGTACAGGACGTGACGGCTGCGGCGGAGCAACAGGTTCATCTAAAGTACATACAGAAGAATCTATTGAAACTTGCGGAGCAGAAGTGCAGAAAGGAAATCCTCCTACAGAGCGTAAAATCCAGCGTTTATTCAGAAGAGAAGAAGTAAGTAAATTAATCAAAAAATGTAATGACTTCGGTGCGGGCGGAGTTTCCGTTGCAATCGGAGAACTTGCAGCGGGATTAAGAGTTGATTTAGATAAAGTTCCTAAAAAATATGCGGGACTTGACGGAACAGAAATTGCCATTTCCGAATCACAGGAACGTATGGCAGTTGTTGTAGATCCGAAAGATGTAGAGGCATTTTTAGGATATGCGAAAGAAGAAAACCTTGAGGCAGTTGAAGTTGCTGTTGTAACAGAAAGCCCTAGACTTGTATTAAACTGGAGAGGAAAAGAAATCGTAAATATTTCAAGAGCATTCCTCGATACAAACGGAGCGCATCAGGAAACAACAGTTAAAGTGGATGTGCCTAACAGAGCGGACAGTATTCTTGTTCGTCCGGAAGTAAATGACGTAAAAGAAAAATGGTTAGATACATTGCAGGACTTAAATGTATGTTCACAGAAAGGTCTTGTGGAAATGTTCGATGGCTCAATCGGCGCAGGTTCTGTATTTATGCCGCACGGCGGTAAATATCAGATGACAGAAACACAGTCAATGGTTGCTAAATTGCCTGTATTGACAGGAAAATGCGACACAGTGACAATGATGAGTTACGGATTTGACCCGTATTTATCAAGTTGGAGTCCGTATCACGGTGCTGTTTATGCTGTTTTGGAATCTGTGGCTAAAATCGTTGCAAACGGTGGAGATTATAGTAAAATTCACTTAACATTCCAAGAATATTTCCGTCGTATGACAGAAGATCCAAGCAGATGGAGTCAGCCGTTTGCAGCATTATTGGGTGCTTATAATGTACAGTTAGGTTTAGGGCTTGCTTCTATTGGCGGAAAAGACAGTATGTCAGGAACGTTCCAAGATATTGATGTTCCGCCGACACTCGTGTCTTTCGCAGTAGATGTGGCAGAACAGAAAGATATTATTACACCGGAATTAAAAACAGCAGGAAATAAATTAGTATGGCTTCACGTTGACACAGATGAATATGACTTACCTGTATACGAAAGCGTTATGGAACAGTACGGTAAATTCAGAGATGACGTACAGGGCGGAAAAATTGTTTCTGCATACACATTAGACCGTCACGGTATTGCCGCTGCCGTAAGTAAAATGGCATTCGGTAACGGTATGGGTGTGGAAATCAGCACATCTGTGGAAAAAGAAGATTTATTTGCTTGTTACTTCGGAGATATTATCGCAGAAGTTCCAGCAGATGAAGTGGATAACCTTACAATCGCACATACAGTTATCGGCGAAGTGACTGATAAGGGAGCAATCACATACGGTAATATGACAATCGGTTTAGATGAGGCGGTGGAAACATGGAAAGCGCCGCTTGAAAAGGTATTTGCAACAACATCAGGGGCAACAAAGTCTGAGCCGGTAAAAGAAGAATTATTTAATACAGATAAAATTTATGTATGCAAAAACAAAGTTGCACAGCCTACAGTATTTATCCCTGTATTTCCGGGAACAAACTGTGAGTACGACAGTGCAAAAGCGTTTGAACGTGCAGGAGCAAAAGTTGTTACAAAGATTTTCCGTAACTTAGACGCTGCGGACATCCGTGATTCAGTTGCCGAATTTGAAAAAATCATTGCACAGTCACAGATGATTATGTTCCCAGGTGGATTTAGTGCGGGAGATGAACCGGACGGTTCTGCTAAATTCTTTGCAACTGCATTCCAGAATGCAAAATTAAAAGAAGCGGTAGAAAAATTAATTAATGAAAGAGACGGTCTTGTACTTGGTATCTGTAACGGTTTCCAGACATTGATTAAATTGGGATTAGTTCCTTATGGAAAGATTTGCGGACAGACAGAAAGTTCACCTACATTGACATACAATACAATCGGACGCCATATTTCCAAAATGGTTTACACGAAAGTAGTAACAAACAAATCCCCATGGTTACAGGGAGCAGAACTTGGCGGAGTTTATACAAATCCGGCATCACACGGAGAAGGACGATTCGTGGCATCTGAGGAAGTATTAAATGAATTGTTTGCAAACGGACAGGTGGCAACACAGTATTGCGATTTGGACGGAAATATTACGATGAACGAGGAATGGAATCCAAACGGTTCATACAGAGCAATCGAGGGTATTACAAGTCCTGACGGACGTGTACTTGGTAAAATGGCTCATTCTGAAAGACGCGGAGACGGAGTTGCAATCAATATCTACGGCGAACAAGATATGAAGATATTTGAATCAGGTGTAAAATATTTTAAATAAAAAGAGTGCAAAGAAACGGAGGAGTGAAAACTCCCCGTTTTTTGCATGATATGCTGTTATAAAGGTTGCCGAAATAAAATGTTGTGTTATAATGGCGATATATGAAATGGCAGGTAAGAGGAGAAGAGGAAAATGAATAAACCATTGATATTGGTTGTGGATGATGATAAGGCTATTCGCAGTTTAATTACGACAACAATGGAAACACAGGAATATCGTTCTCACGCTGTATCGAATGGAATGCAGGGGCTTTTGGAGGTGGCATCACAGAAACCGGATGTGCTGCTGCTTGATTTGGGGCTTCCGGATATGGACGGAATAGAAGTGATACAGAAAATTCGCACATGGTCGAATGTGCCGATTATCGTAATCAGTTCAAGAAATGAGGACAGGGATAAGATACTGGCGCTTGATTCGGGAGCGGATGACTATTTGACAAAACCTTTTTCCATAGATGAATTATTGGCGAGAATACGTGTTGTACTGCGAAGAGAAAGACGGATGATATATTCAAGTCCCGAACAGACAGAATTTATCAATGGTGAATTGCGTATTAACTATGTGTCGGGATGTGCTTATCTGAAAGAAAAAGAACTCCATTTGACACCGATTGAGTATAAATTACTTGTTTTATTATCTAAAAATGTGGGAAAAGTATTGACTCATACTTATCTGACAAGAGAGATATGGGGAAATTCATGGGAGAGCGACGTGGCATCTTTGCGGGTTTTCATGGCAGCGCTTCGCAAGAAGATTGAAGAAAACCCGCAAAATCCACAATACATTCAGACACATGTGGGAGTCGGGTACAGAATGATACGCGTACCCGATTAGTAAGTAAATGAATGAATGACTTTCTTGTGTCCCATAATAATTAACGTTTCACTTTTTGTGAAGACGTGTTCAGGATGTGGAAGAGGGAAGATTTCTCCCTCTTTTTTTGTTGCAAGAATACTGATATTATAGCGGTTTCGGACTGCTTTTTCTACAATACTTTTGCCTATCCAACTTGCAGGAACGGCGATTTCACATATAGCCGTATCGGGTGTCAGTTCAATATAGTCGAAAATGTTTTTTGAACCGTATTTCACAGCAAGACGTTCAGCCATTTCACGTTCGGCGTAAACGACATGGTCAGCGCCGTTTCTGAGCAGTAATTTGCGGTGTACGTCACGGCAGGCACGAGCAAGAATATATTTTGCCCCGAAGTCCTTTAAAAGAACCGTGATTTCCAAAGCACTTTGGAAATTGTCACCGATAGCAACAACGCATAAATCGAAATTATTTATGCCTAAAGATTTAATGAAAGACTCATTTGTGGCGTCAGCAATCTGAATATCATTTAAAATATCAATGGCGTTGTCCGCACGCTCCTCGTTTTTTTCAATGGCGAGGACAGAATTTCCTTCCTCAATAAATTTTTTTGTCATATGGCGGCCAAAACGCCCAAGTCCGATAACTAAAATAGATTTCATAATATATTCACTCCATTATCCAATTTGAATTTTCTCCAACGGTGATGTTGAAGGCGCTTGTTTTTTTGTAAATGAGAATGCCAAAAGCATTGTCAGTGATCCGACTCTTCCGAATATCATTAAAAAGGCAAGTAAGCCGTGGGAAAGAGTGCTTAATGTAGGGGTAATACCTGTTGTTAAACCTACGGTGGCAATAGCCGATACACTTTCAAAAAGGGAATCGATCAGTTCAATTCCTTCCACGCGGGAAATAAACATTCCTATGGAGAAGGAAAGGGTAATGTATAAAATAAATACGCAGGTTGCTTTTCTTGTAATAAATTCTTCCAAACGTCTTCCGAATACCTCCGTAGATTTTCGGTTACGGAATGTGGTGAGGACGGAAAGGAACAATACTGCAAATGTAGTTGTCTTAATACCGCCGGCAGTAGACCCCGGTGAACCTCCCACAAGCATAAGCAGAATCATAATAAATCTTCCCGTCTGTGTAAGCCCTGCTAAATCAATCGTATTAAATCCGGCCGTTCTTGCGCTGACCGATTGGAAACCGGAGGCTGCCAACTGCTCAGACAAAGAAAGGCTTTCAAACATCGGTGTACCCTGTTCACATACAAAGAGAAGAAGGCTTCCGCCGATGATTAAGAAAATACTTACGGACAATACAAGTTTTGTATGTAGATGCATTTTGTGAAAATGCCATTTTGTTGCAAGAATGTCATGCCAAACGAAAAATCCAAGTCCGCCGATAATGATAAGCAGCATGATGATAATATTTACATACCAGTTTCCCACTTCTCCCGTGAGAGAAGAGAATGGTTGTGTCGTTCCCATTAAGTCAAATCCTGCATTACAGAAAGCGGAAATGCTGTGGAAAACGGAATACCATATTCCTTTCTTCAGACCAAACATGGGGCAGAAATGAAAGGAAAGTAAAACAGCGCCGATGCTTTCAATCAAAAACGTACCTATTATAATGAAACGAGTCATTTTAACAATTCCGCCGATCTGTGGGGCAGATACGGAGTTCTGCATAAGCGAACGGGACACAAGGCCGATTTTTCTCTTTGTAATAGTCATAATGGAAATACAAAGCGTCATAAATCCGATACCGCCGACCTGTATCAGTCCGAGAATAACGGCTTGTCCAAAGAAGGACCAGTGTGTGTATGTATCTACCTTAATTAATCCCGTTACGCAGGTTGCCGAGGTTGCGGTGAAAAATCCGGTAAAAAAGTCAGCATCCTGCGGATTCCGTACGGAAACAGGCAGACTCAAAAGGCAAGAGCCTATGAGTATAATTGTGCAATACCCAAATAAAAGAATCTTCATCGGAGAAAGATGAAGAAAATAGTTTTGAATTTTATGTATGGTTGACATAATAAAATACCTCTTTGTTAAAAATAGTCAAACTATATAAATAATAAGAGTTTAATAATTAAAAGAGTATAAAGAAAAATACGAGAATATAAAGATTGTATAAAGAAAAAAGTTCTTGAATTTCACAAGATAATACATTATACTAATAAAGTGTCAAAAGCACCAAAGCCGTACAGAACACATTCTGCACGGCTGATTTTGAATTAGGAGGTAGAAGTTATGTCATATGTAGATGAGGTAATCGAATTAGTAGTGAAGAAAAACCCGGCAGAACCGGAATTTCATCAGGCAGTAAAAGAAGTATTGGAATCTTTGCGTGTCGTTGTGGAGGCAAATGAGGAACAGTACAGAAAAGACGCTCTATTAGAGAGAATGGTAGAACCGGAAAGACAATTCAAATTCCGTATACCGTGGGTAGATGACAATGGTCAGGTTCATGTCAACACAGGATACCGTGTTCAGTTTAACAGTGCAATCGGTCCGTTTAAGGGAGGATTACGTTTACACCCTTCGGTAAACTTAGGAATTATCAAATTCTTGGGATTTGAACAGGTGTTTAAGAACTCATTGACAGGACTTCCAATCGGCGGTGGAAAAGGTGGAAGTGATTTTGACCCTAAAGGAAAATCAGACAGAGAAATTATGGCGTTCTGCCAAAGTTTTATGACAGAATTGTGCAAATATATCGGGGCTGATACAGACGTTCCTGCGGGAGATATCGGAACAGGAGCGAGAGAAATCGGATATTTGTTCGGACAGTACAAACGTATCCGCGGAGTATATGAAGGCGTACTTACAGGAAAAGGCTTAAGTTATGGCGGTTCTTTGGCAAGAAAAGAAGCGACAGGATACGGTCTTTTATATTTGACAGAAGAAATGTTAAAATTAAACGGAATCGAACTTGCGGGAAAAACAGTTGCTGTTTCAGGTGCGGGCAATGTTGCGATTTACGCTGCGGAAAAAGCACAGCAGTTGGGCGCGAAAGTCGTAACGGTAAGCGACTCTACAGGCTGGGTTTACGATGAGGACGGAATTGATTTGGAAGCATTGAAAGAAATTAAAGAAGTAAAACGTGAAAGATTAACAGAATATACAAAATACAGACCGAATGCAGAGTACCATGAAGGAAAAGGAGTATGGTCTGTCAAAGTTGATATTGCTCTTCCGTGTGCAACACAAAATGAATTGGATTTAGAGGATGCAAAAGCATTAGTGGCAAACGGTGTTATCGCGGTTGCGGAAGGTGCAAATATGCCTACTACATTAGAAGCGACAGAATATTTCCAGAAAAACGGCGTATTATTCGCTCCGGGTAAAGCGGCAAATGCCGGAGGAGTTGCCACATCTGCATTAGAGATGTCACAGAACAGTGAAAGATTAAGCTGGACTTTTGAAGAGGTAGACGGCAAATTAAAAGATATTATGGTAAACATTTGTCACAATATGGCAGCGGCTGCCGAGAAATACGGTGTAAAAGGTAACTACGTTGTAGGTGCCAATATTGCGGGATTTGAAAAAGTGGCTGAGGCAATGACAGCACAAGGTGTTGTATAAAACAGTCTTTTAATAGGAAAAGGATTTGCCAAAACAATTCGATTTATTGGCTTTGTTTCGGCAAATCCTATCAAAAGTAAAAAAAGTGAAAAAAAGTGTTGACAATTTGTCGATATTAATAGTATAATAGCGGAGCAGGTTTGAGGTAGTAATACTCAAATGCGGCGGGATAGCTCAGTTGGCTAGAGCATACGGTTCATACCCGTAGTGTCGCTGGTTCGAATCCAGTTCCCGCTACTATATGGGATCATAGCTCAGCTGGGAGAGCACCTGCCTTACAAGCAGGGGGTCACAGGTTCGAGCCCTGTTGGTCCCATAGAAATTAAAAATGAAATATGGCGGGATAGCTCAGTTGGCTAGAGCATACGGTTCATACCCGTAGTGTCGCTGGTTCGAATCCAGTTCCCGCTACTAAGAAGATTGTGTGATTGCACAGTCTTTTTTGTTGTATAGAATTTATTAATCATCTCTAGGGCATTTCTTTATAGGAACTTCCGGCGGGGTAAAATGGTACACGTCCTCATAGGACTGCACTTCGCTCTTAGAAATCGGTGCGGACGGAATTAATCCGGTACAGTCATTATTGGATGCGGAATTTCCTAAATAATCGTAAGAATCAATTATTGTTTCATTTTTCTTATCTTTTTTCATTTTTATAGTCCTTTCTTTCATTTGCTTTCCTTTTATCATGTGCGTATTGTTAAAAAGATATGTGCGGAAATTGTAAAATTTATAAAAATATTGGAAAGGAAAAGAGGACAATCAGCCAAACAAAAAGCCAATTTGCTTTTACTAGGCAAGATAAAGAAAGTGTGATAAAATAGGCGTTAATATAGAACAAGATTTGTTAGAAATGAAAATGGAGGAAAATTTATGCGAGTTGGAATGGGTTATGACGTACATCGTCTTGTAGAAGGAAGAGAACTGATTTTAGGCGGAGTGCATATTCCATATGAAAAAGGGCTTTTGGGACATTCTGATGCGGATGTTCTTCTTCATGCGATTATGGATGCGCTTTTGGGGGCGGCAGCCCTCGGCGATATTGGAACACATTTTCCGGATACAGACGAAAAATATAAAGGAATTTCCAGTATGCTTCTTTTGGAACACGTGGGGAAACTGCTGGAAGAAAATTTATATGTGATTGAAAATATTGATGCTACGATTATTGCACAGAGGCCGAAAATGAAACCCCATATTGAACAGATGCGAAGAAATATTGCAAATGCTTTACAGATTGAGGAAAATCAAATTAATGTGAAAGCCACAACGGAGGAAGGGCTTGGATTTACGGGAACGGGGGAAGGAATTTCTTCTCAGGCAATTTGTGCATTGGAGAAAATAACAAATTATAGTTATAAAGTTGCCGATGATGAGAGGGGTTGTGCAGGCTGCGGCGGCTGTGGAAGGAACAAATAGGATGAACGTTCGTAAATTAGAAAAGACAGAGCATATCAAAACAAGAAAGTTGTGGGAAGAAATTTTTTTGGAGGATACGCCGGAATTTTTGGACTACTATTATACGGTAAAAACTGCCGAAAATGAAATTTATGTTATAGAAGAGGGGGATCATATTTGTGCAATGCTTCATCTCAATCCGTACACGATGCATGTTGCGGGAAAGAGTTTTCCGACGCATTATATTGTTGCGGTGGCGACAGAGGAAAAGTATAGACATCAGGGATTGATGCGGAGTTTATTGAAAAAAGCGCTTTCCGATATGCGGGAAAATGGAGAACCGTTTACATTTTTGATGCCGGCAGCGGAACAAATTTATTATCCTCACGGTTTTCGCTATATTTATAAACAACAGCAAGGGAACATTCGTAAAACGGCAGTGAAGAGGGAAGAGTGGACAATTTCACACGCAACGGAAGAAGATTGCGAGGAAATAGCATTGTTTGTAAACACTATTTTAGAAAAACAATATGAAGTGTATGTAATGAGAAGTCAACATTATTATGAGGTGCTTTTAAAAGAACAAAAAAGCGAGCAGGGCGGAATATTGATTTTGCGGGAAAATCAAAAAATAACAGGTGTTTTTCCTTATGCAATGGGAGAAGAATGTGAAATTCGGGAACCTCTGTTTCTAGGGGAAGGCGAAAAGATTTTACCGAATATTTTTGCATATCTCAGTGAAGAAAAAGAAACGAAAGTGTTCGGATATGGGGATATGGAAAAGCCTATGATTATGGCAAAAATTTTGGATGTGGAAAAAATATTTTCCTGCATAAAGGTAGCGGAGGAAATACATTTAAAGATACAGATTTGGGATACATTGACAGATGAAAGTGTCGGTTGTTTTCTTCTGACAGGCAGAGAAGAAATAAGGGCAAAGAAAATAGAGGAAACAAAAGAATGCGTCCGCATAGATGCAGGAGATTTGACTGCCCTATTATTTGGCATGGCGGATATGGAAAATCTTCGAGTTTCCTTAGAAGTTAAAGAGGAATTGTTAAAGATTGTTCCGCTTACAAAGGTGTATCTGAATGAAGTTGTGTAATTGCAAAGGAGGAAGAAGATGAGCGAAGATTTATTAAAAACATTATTGGAAGTACCGTCTGTTTCAGGAGATGAATTTGCCATTCAAAAGGTATTAAAAGAGCATATGGGATATTTCCCTGAAGCGGAAGCGGACAGTATCGGTGACAGCGCATATGTTTTACATGGCATGGGAGAGAAGAAAATTTTAATGACTTCTCACATAGATGAAATCGGACTTTTGGTTACGGGAGCAACGGGGGACGGATTTTTGAAAGTGACAAATTCGGGAGGATTTGCGGCAAAATTGTATGCGGGACACGGAGTGCGGATTAATACGGAAAAGGGAGCGGTGTATGGCAGTGTTGTGGTTACCTCAAAAATGTTGAAGGACAGTGAATTTTCCGTATCAGACGTACTGATTGATATCGGGGCAAAGACAAAAGAGGAGGCGTTATCCTGTGTACAGTTAGGCGATTCGGTTGTTTTTGATACAAATATACGTCAATTGATGAACGGACGCATATCCGCAAGAGGATTGGACGATAAATCAGGTGTGTATGTTGTTATGGAAACGATGAAACGAATGAGAGAGAAACAACATAAAGCGACAATTATCGGAGCAGGAACAGTCGGGGAGGAAACGAGTAAACACGGTGCCGGCTGGGTGGCAAACAGAGTAGAACCGACAGAAGCCATTGTGGTAGATGTGACATATACAAGTGATTATGACGGCATGCGGGATGCGGAATGGGGAGAAGTGGAACTGGGCAAAGGTCCGGTGCTTTGTATAAATCCGATTTGCGACAGAGGGATAAATAAAAAACTTATGGAACTGGCGACAGAAAAAGGTATTTCGTATCAGGTGGAAGTGAGCGGCGGAAGAAGCTGCACGGATGCGGATGAAATCCATATGGTAGGAAAAGGAGTTCCGGTTGCGTTAGTTTCCATACCGTTACGCTATATGCACAGCCCTGCGGAAGTGGCAGACAGAAGAGATTTGGAAAATGCGATAGAATTGTTGACTGCCTATTTGGAAAATGCGTAAGTTTTTGCGGTTGACAAACGGGACATTTTTGCATACACTATAATATATATTGTAAATGCGAAGAACGAAAAGAGTAACATTTTGGAAACTGACAGAGAGGAATTGTCATCGGCTGAAAGCAAATCCAAGTGAAAGAAGTGTGAAGTGCATTCGGGAGCAGATACGGTGAACAGCAAAGTAGCCGTGTACGGCAACACACGTTACGTGTTTTGAGTGAAGGGGTTACCCTTTATTAGAGTGGAATCGCGGATAGAACTTCGTCTCTTAGTGAGGCGGAGTTTTTTGATTGTTAGGGCAAAGCCCTGTTTGCCATTGTGTAGTTTTTCGCTGATCCGAAAAACGAAACTTTGGGAAACAAATAAACCACCTGCTATGCAGGTGAGTTAGGAATGCTTCAGCTTACGGTAAAAAACCTCCTGTGTTACAATAATGTTGGTTCGCCAACCGCATTAAAGGACAAAGGAGGTTATCCAAATGGATAGTAATAGTTTATCACATACAAAATGGAATTGTAAGTATCATATTGTATTTGCACCA
>URXX01000002.1 GCA_900551895.1 uncultured Lachnospiraceae bacterium
AAGATTAGACATTTCAGCGAGAATCCGTTTCGCACACGGTGCAAAATGAATACTGCGAAAACGAGCAAAAGTGGCATGATCAGGAACTGGTTTACCTTCTAAAAGATACATGAAGTTAATATCCCGTTTACAGTTCAATTCCATAGAACGAGAGGAATAATCACCGTTCATGTAAGAGTATAAAACAATCTTCAAGAGAATTCTCGGCGATACTGTATTTATTCTTTCATAAGTAGAATATAAGTCCGTTAAATCCATAGCCTCCACAAACTGACTCAGCAACCGCACAGAATCATCTACCGGAATAATTGTTTCTAAGTTTAAAGGAAGTTTTAGTTGATATCCTTCCTCATTCAAAGTATAATTCTTGTGTAATAATATAGGGGTTTGCATACTTATATTTTACACCAACAGCCAGACTTTTCGAAGCCTGGCTGTAATTTTTTGCATAGAAAAGAGGCTGCGCACTAATTACTTAGTGCGACAGCCCCATTTTACAATACTTTTTAAAGAATTCGCATCACATTTTATTTATTTGAAAGATATTCGTGAATTCCTTTTGCTCCTGCTTTACCTGCTCCCATTGCCAAGATAACCGTTGCTGCTCCTGTCACGGCATCACCGCCGGCATAAACACCTTCTTTTGTTGTTTTACCTGTTTCTTCTTCTGCAACGATACATTTCCATTTATTCACTTCCAAACCTTCTGTTGTTGATGAAATCAATGGGTTCGGAGATGTACCAAGTGACATGATAACTGTGTCTAAATCAATTGTAAATTCTGAACCGGCAACTTCGATAGGACGTCTTCTTCCTGATGCATCCGGCTCTCCTAATTCCATTTTTACACAAACCATGCCTTTTACATATCCGGCATCATCTACTAAAATTTCTTTTGGATTTGTCAATAAATCAAAAATAATTCCTTCTTCTTTTGCATGGTGAATTTCCTCTACTCTGGCAGGAAGTTCTTCTTCGCTTCGACGATATACAATATGAACTTCTGCACCAAGACGAAGGGCTGTTCTTGCTGCATCCATAGCAACGTTACCGCCACCGATAACGGCAACTTTGTGTCCGGCAGCGATAGGCGTATCATAAGACTCATCAAAGGCTTTCATTAAGTTACTTCTTGTTAAATATTCGTTTGCTGAGAATACGCCGTTTGCATTCTCTCCCGGAATTCCCATGAATTTTGGAAGTCCCGCCCCTGAACCGATAAATACAGCCTCAAATCCTTCTTCTTCAATCAACTGGTCGATTGTTGTTGATTTACCGATAACAACGTTTGTTTCAAATTTAACGCCCAATTCTTTTACTTTTTCGATTTCTTTTGCTACTACAGTGTGTTTTGGAAGACGGAATTCAGGAATACCGTATACCAATACACCGCCCAATTCATGGAGTGCTTCAAAAACAGTTACGTCATATCCCAATTTCGCCAAATCACCGGCACATGTAAGTCCGGCAGGACCTGAACCGATAACAGCGACTTTATGCCCGTTTTTCTCCTCCGCTCCAACCGGTTTAATATTATTTTCAAGAGCGTAGTCTGCTACAAATCTTTCCAATTTACCGATAGATACAGGTTCCCCTTTAATACCGCGGATACATTTTCCCTCACATTGTGATTCCTGAGGACATACACGACCACAAACAGCTGGAAGCGCTGAAGATTGTCCGATTACTTTATATGCTTCTTCAATATTTCCTTCTTTTACTTCTTTGATAAATGCAGGAATATTAATGGAAACAGGGCATCCCTCGATACATTTTGCGTTTTTACAGTTAATACATCTTGTAGCCTCTTCCATTGCTTCTTCTTTATTATATCCTAAACAGACTTCATCAAAATTTTTAGCACGAACTGCCGGTTCCTGTTCTCTTACCGGAACTTTTTTTAATACATCAGCCATTAGTTGTCACCTCCACAATGACCACATCCACCGTGATGTGTATCACCTTCCTGTAATTTTAACATTGCACGTCCCTCTTCGGTTTTGTACATCTGCTGTCTTTTCATTGCCTGATCAAAGTCAACTAAATGTCCGTCAAATTCAGGACCGTCTACACAGGCAAACTTAATCTCATCGCCTACCTGAAGACGACAAGCACCACACATACCTGTTCCGTCTACCATAATTGGATTCATACTTACGATTGTCGGAAGTTCTAACTGTTTTGTGAGTAAGCATACGAATTTCATCATAATCATTGGTCCGATTGCTACACACACATCATATTTCTTACCTTCTTCTTTTACAAGTTTCTCAATCATACTTGTAACCATTCCGGCATGACCGTAAGAACCGTCATCTGTACAAATATAAAGATTTCCTGCGACTTCTTCCATTTCTTTTTCCAAAATAAGCATATTTTTTGTTTTACAGCCAACAATAACATCAGCATCAATGCCTTTTTCACGCAGCCATTTCACCTGTGGAT
Source organism: uncultured Lachnospiraceae bacterium (assembly GCA_900551895.1). Lineage (GTDB taxonomy): Bacteria > Bacillota > Clostridia > Lachnospirales > Lachnospiraceae > Faecalimonas. The sequence goes on from URXX01000002.1 coordinate 2,446, forward strand.
AAACAGGAGCCGCTCCGACTCCACCTGCTACAAATAACATTTTCTTATTCTTTAGCGTTTCTAAATCTTCTGAAACGAACTCAGATGCACAACCCAAAGGTCCTGTAAAGTCTCTAAAACTGTCCCCCGCTTTTAATTCAGCCATTTTCTGAGTCGATGCTCCTACGATTTGGAATACAATTGTGATTGTTCCTGCTTCTCTGTCATAATCACAAATTGTCAATGGAATTCTCTCTCCCTTATCATCCATTTTTACAATTACGAACTGACCCGGTTCACAATGTTTTGCAACTCTTGGTGCTTCCACGTCCATGAGATAAATTTTATCTGCAAGTTCTTCCGCTTTTAATATTTTATACATCACGTGCCTCCTTAGATTTTCTCTACCTATAATGATAAAACATCAGTCCCAAAATATCAAGATGAATATTGGAAAGTATTCATCACATAAGGCAGTAAAAAGGCGGCTGACCTGCAGCCGCCAATGAAATATATTTTTAGAAATCAACCTCTGTTCCGTAGTAAATACAAGTAAATAATCTTTCCATTGTTGCCGGATCAATTGGTCTTGGGTTAGAACCTGTACAGGCATCTCCTACCGCATTTTCTGCGATGGCAGAAACTTTCTCTTTGAATTCATCTTCCTTAATTCCGAATTCTTTTAATGTTGCCGGAATTCCAAGAATTACATTAAATTCATCAATCTTAGCACATAAACTATTGATTAGTGCCTGTTCTGAATTTCCTGCAAGACCTACTCTGCGAGCAATTTCGGCATAACGTTTTGCTGCAACAGGATCTTTTGCATTATATTTAATAACATATGGAAGATACATAGCATTTGCAAGACCGTGTGTAATATGTCCTGTTGAGAATGCAGCACCTGTCTTATGTGCCATTGAATGTACAATTCCAAGCAAAGCATTAGAGAATGCCATACCTGCAAGACACTGTGCATCATGCATTTTTGCTCTTGCTGTCATATTTCCTTTAAATGATGCCGGTAAGTAATCAAATACCATTTCAATTGCCTGAATGGCAAGTGGATCTGTATATGCACAATTCAAAGTAGATACATATGCTTCGATAGCGTGTGTCAACGCATCCATTCCTGTATATGCAACCTGATGTGCAGGAAGCCCTTCTACAAGTTCTGAATCTACGATAGCAACATCAGGTGTAATATTAAAGTCTGCTAAAGGATATTTAATTCCTTTTGCGTAATCTGTAATAACAGAGAATGCTGTTACTTCTGTTGCTGTTCCTGATGTAGATGGAATAGCAGCAAATTTTGCTTTCTGTCTTAATTCAGGGAAGTTAAATGGAATACATAAATCTTCAAATGTTACGTCCGGATATTCATAAAATGCCCACATTGCTTTAGCGGCATCAATTGGCGATCCACCACCCATGGCAACAATCCAGTCCGGTTCAAAAGCACGCATTGCTTCGGCACCTTTCATAACTGTCTCTACAGACGGGTCAGGTTCAACACCTTCGAATAACTGAACTTCCATACCTGCTTCTTTTAAATAGTTAACGGCTTTATCTAAGAAACCCTGACGTTTCATAGAACCTCCGCCAACTACAAGAATTGCTTTTTTACCTTTTAAATTTTTCAGTTCTTCCAAACAACCTTTTCCGTGATAAATATCTCTTGGTAATGTAAATCTGCTCATTATTCTGCATCTCCTTTGAATATATTGTTTGTCAAATTTTCGACAGTAATATTATACAACTGTTAAAAATTTAACGCAATACTTTTTGGTAAATTTATGCAATTTTTTTGAACGTTAGTCCTGCACATTTTCTTCCGGTATCGTATCCAACTCTAAATCATAATTTCGTACGGTTACTGCACTTGCTTTTCCGGTAGAATTTTCCACAAGAACAGCACTGAAAATCAGATTTCCCTGTGGCATCGGTATCGGACCGATATACTTTTTCCAATTTTCCTCCGTAGGTTCTGTTGTTCCAAAAGCATAATATGCCGTATATCCTTCTTTCACTTCAACCGTAATCTTTTCCTGTTGTTCATACAATCCGCTTGAAGGAGAAACGATAGGCGCTTCCGCAAGAGGTGTCTGAATTTTATATGTATGTCTGGACAGAAGACTTGGAACACCCTTTTTATTCACGGCAACTGCTCTCACAATCCTGTTTCCTTCCTCTAAAACGATAGGTAAATCTTTATTATATTTTGCACCGTTAGTTTCTGAAGGCTCAGAACCGTCCAGCGTATAATAAATATCATTTCCTTTTGAGTACAATTCCAGTTCTACTTTTTTATCATAGAAATCCTTTTTCAGAGAAAAAGTGGGTTTTTCTACAACATATTCGGAAAGTGCCGATAAAACAGAATTGGATTTACAATTTGCCATAAGAATAGGAATACGGTCCTCTTTTTCGGAGTCCATATAAACCTGAATGAGTCCTCTATATAAATCAACATTACTCTTTTGTTCTTTTATTTCTTCTAAAAACACTTCTTCTGCAGAGTAAAAATCGCTTTTTGCCAAGTATACGTCTGCAATTCCACTGTATCCTTCCGCTCTTTTAGTATCTTTTTTTATGGCAGATTCAAAACGTCGGATCGCTGTTTCATAGTTCTTTTTCGCCAATGCATTATAGCCTTTTTTGATATACCCCGCATAAGAATTCTGATAAAGTAACAGTCCGATGAAAAAGATGAAAAGTAACGAAGCCAAAATGATAACCATTTTTTTATGGTGATTTTTACGTTTTTTCTTTGAATCAGCAGATACTTTTTTTGATTGTTTTTGTCGATTTTCACTGTACAGTTCATTTCTTACATGTTCGGCAAGAAGTTCATCAAGTGAACTGTAATCCGGAACTATTCTCACTTCCTCCCCGCATCTGTCACAATATAGAGAACCCTCTCTTATTTCAGCACCACATTTCCTACATTTCACTATAATGCCTCCTTGCATACTGCATTGACGCAATTATACATAAGCATTGCTCTTGTCATTACACCCACCCCACCAGGCACAGGCGTAATGGCACTTACCGTTTCCGCTACATCATCGAAGTCTACATCACCACATAACGTATTATCTTCGTTTCGATGAATACCTACATCAATAACAACAGCCCCCGGTTTTAAATATTCTTTTGTAATAAATTTCGGTTTTCCGATTGCCACAACGACAATATCCCCGCGTTTTGTAATTTCTTTTAAATCTTTTGTGTGGGAATGGGCAACGGTAACTGTTCCGTTTTCTCTGAGCAATAAAAGCGCCGTAGGTTTTCCTACAATGTTGCTTCTGCCGATAACAACACATTCTTTTCCTGCAATTTCAATTCCGGAGCGTTTCAATAGCTGGATAATTCCTGCCGGTGTACAACATTCAAAACATTGTTCTCCTATACAAAGTCGCCCGATATTTACTTCATGGAAACCGTCCACATCCTTTTCAGGAGAAATTGCCTGCGTAATTGTTTCTTCACATATATGTGCCGGAAGAGGAAGTTGCACAAGAATACCGTGTACGTCCGCATTCTTATTCAATTTTCCTATTAGATTTAGCAATTCCTGTTCAGTAGTTTCTTCAGGTAATTCATAAGACAGAGAGCGAATACCGATGTATTCGCAATCTCTCTTTTTCCCATTTACATATACTGTCGATGCCGCATCGTTTCCAACCTGAATAACTGCAAGACATACGTCTTTTCCTTCTCTTTTTAGTTGTTCTACTTTTGTCTTTAATTCATTTTTTATCTCTAGTGCGATTTTTTTTCCGTCAATTAATTTCGGCATCGTATCACCCCTTACATTTAAAATAATCCGGTAATTTTTCCTTCTTCATTTACATCAATTCCGTTTGCGGCGGGAACTTTTGGAAGTCCCGGCATTGTCATAACAGCACCTGTCAAAGCGACAACAAAGCCTGCTCCCGCATTTACATATACTTCTCTGATATGAATTGTAAAGTTTTCAGGACGTCCCAATAATGTAGCGTCATCAGACAGAGAATACTGATTTTTCGCCATACAGACAGGAAGATTTCCAAATCCCATGCTTTCGATTTTTGCCAACTGCTTTTCGGCAGCAGGAGCATATTCTACTGCGGAAGCACCGTAAATTTCTTTTGAAATTGTTTCGATTTTTTCTTTTAATGGCAATTCATCATTATATAATGTGTGGAAATGGCTTTCTTTCTTTTCAAGTGTTTCTAAAACTTTTTCTGCCAAAGCAATTCCGCCTTCTCCGCCTTTCTCCCATACTTCAGATAAAGCAAATTCACATCCGCGTTCTTCGCAGAAGTTTTTAATGTATTCGTTTTCAGCGTCTGTATCCGTCACAAATGAGTTCAATGTCACGACAACAGGAACACCGAATTTCTGCACGTTTTCAATATGTTTTTCTAAGTTTACAATACCTTTTTTCAGTGCTTCTAAATTTTCTTCTGCCAAATCTTTTTTGGCAACTCCGCCATTGTATTTTAATGCTCTTACGGTAGCAACTAAAACAACTGCATCCGGTTTCAAGTTAGCGCTTCTGCATTTAATATCCATGAATTTTTCTGCACCTAAATCAGCACCAAATCCGGCTTCTGTTATAGCAATATCACATAATTTTAATGCTGTTTTTGTCGCACGGACACTGTTGCAGCCGTGTGCAATATTGGCAAACGGTCCGCCGTGTACTAATGCCGGTGTATGTTCCAATGTCTGAATTAAGTTTGGTTTAATTGCGTCTTTTAAGAGTGCTGTCATTGCTCCTGTCGCTTCTAACTGATCAGCAGTTACAGGTTCTCCGGCAAAGTTGTAAGCAACAATAATTTTTCCTAATCGTTCTTTTAAATCCTGTAAATCATTTGCAAGACATAAAATCGCCATAATTTCAGATGCTACCGTAATAACAAAGTGGTCTTCTCGAACCATTCCGTCCATTTTATTTCCAAGACCGACAACAATATTTCTTAAAACACGGTCGTTCATATCTAAACAACGTTTCCATACAACTTGTCTTGGGTCAATCTGCAAAGCATTTCCCTGCTGGATATGGTTGTCAAGCATAGCTGCCAATAAGTTATTTGCAGATGTGATTGCGTGGAAGTCCCCTGTAAAATGTAAATTCAAATCTTCCATAGGAACAACCTGCGCATATCCGCCGCCTGCTGCCCCGCCTTTAATACCAAAACACGGTCCCAAAGAAGGTTCGCGAAGAGCGATAATTGCCTTTTTATTCAGTTTGGCAAATGCCTGTCCAAGTCCTACGCTTGTCGTTGTTTTTCCCTCTCCTGCCGGAGTTGGATTGATTGCTGTTACCAGCACTAATTTACCGTCTTTATTATCTTTTACTTTTTCCCATAATTCATCGGAAATTTTTGCCTTATATTTTCCGTAAAATTCCAAATCATCTTCCTGAATTCCTATAGAGGCTGCCACCTCTTTAATGTGCTGCATAGTTGCTTCCTGTGCAATCTGAATATCTGTTTTCATCTTTTTTCCTCCTTTGTTTTAAACATTTTCTTCTATATATTGTTCAAATTGTTCTATAGACATTAATACTTTTCGCGGTTTTGTTCCCTCTTCCTCGCCGACAACCCCTGCTTCAAACAGTTGGTCCATAATACGGGCGGCACGGTTGAAACCGATTTTAAATACTCTCTGCAACATTCCGATAGACGCCTTATCCTTTTCAATAATAAAGCGTCCCGCATCGGCAAAATAAACATCTCTCTCATCCCCGTTGTTTCCTCCGGAGGAAGCATTTGCTCCACTTAGAGAAACACTGTTCACCTGCTTTGTTATTTCCTCGTCATAGGAAACGTTTCCATTTTGTTTTACAAGGAAATCAACAACTGCCTGTACTTCTTTATCGGACACAAACGAGCCTTGCACACGGGCAGGTTTCTGATAGCCCGAAGGATAGAATAACATATCTCCTTTGCCAAGCAGTTTTTCGGCGCCGTTCATATCAATAATCGTGCGGGAATCAACTCCGGACGAAACTGAAAATGCAATTCGCGAAGGCATATTTGCTTTAATCAGTCCGGTAATAACATTTACGGACGGACGCTGGGTAGCCAATACTAAATGAATACCCGCCGCTCGTGCCAACTGTGCCAAACGGCATATTGCAGTTTCCACTTCTCCCGGAGCAACCATCATTAAATCTGCCAACTCGTCTACAATAATAACAATCTGCGGAAGTTTTTCCGGCTTTGTTTCATCTTCAATGTCCTTTATCTGCTCAACTTTATCGTTGTATCCGTTCAAATCCCTTACGTTATATTCGGCGAATAACTGATAACGTTTCTCCATTTCCACAACTGCCCAGTTTAACGCTCCCGATGCTTTCTTAGGGTCTGTGACAACCGGAATCATCAGATGCGGGATACCGTTATAAACACTTAATTCTACAACTTTAGGATCAATCATAATCAATTTCACATCTTCCGGTCTTGCTTTGTATAGAATACTCATAATCAATGTGTTGATACATACGGACTTTCCTGACCCTGTCGCCCCCGCAATTAAAACGTGAGGCATTTTTTTTATGTCAGCTACAACAACTTTTCCCGCAATATCTTTTCCTGCGGCAAAAGCGATATTGGACGGATGCGTTTGAAATTCTTTTGTTTCCAGTAAATCTCTTAACATAACCGCCGTATTTTCACGGTTAGGAACTTCAATTCCCACAGCCGCTTTTCCCGGAATCGGGGCTTCTATACGAATATCTGCCGCCGCCAAATTCAGTTTAATATCATCGCTCAAGCCAACGATTTTACTTACTTTAACTCCCTGTTCCGGCTGTAACTCAAATCTTGTCACGGAAGGACCGCAACTTACATTTGTTACAGTAACATTTACTCCGAAATTTTTCAATGTCTGCTGCAATTTTATCGCTGTTTCACGCAAATAAGTATCTGAGTCACCGCTTCCGCGTTTTCCTTTCTTCAACAAATCAATAGGTGGAAATACATATTCTGAATGGGAGTGACTTTTTTCATTTGCAATCACTTCCGTCACTTCTTCCACCTGAGCAGCCACATCTACTTTTTCTTTTTTCTTTTTTCGTTCAGGTTCTTTTTGAATTTCAGGAACTTCCTCCTCCACTGTGCGGTGAATAATCATATTTTCAGTCACAGGAACTTCCACTTCTTCATGGAATGGCGGCTCTAAAGGTTCATCCGAATACAATGGAGGTATCTCCTCAGGAAATACTTCCTTTACGTCTGTAACTGATTCTTTTGGCGTTAATGTTGTATCAAAAGAAACTCCTTTTACCTGTTTATCCCGTCTTTTTACTTCTTTGTTCTGTCGCTTTTCTTCTCTTCGCACAACAGACTGTTCTTTTCTCTTCTGTACGTCTGCTTTCGCCGTCTTATATGCCTTCTCTCCGCCTTTTTTCACTCCTCGCAGGAATGATTTTTCCGTAATAATCACAAGACAGATAATGCTTAAAATAACTACAATAACATATGCACCGATGACGCCTACAAAATGACACAGAAATTTGGATAACATTCCGCCGATAATTCCACCGCCCTGCTTATGTAACGCTGACGTATCATAGTAAGATAACAGTGACGCCTTGCGGTCATATTCAAACGTAAGTAATTGGGTAAATGTACATACGAGTATTGTCAGTACAATTCCCGCTCCGAGTTTTATGTACGCAACGGAATTGCCTTTATTTGAAATGGCAAAAGCAATTCCGATGAAAATAAAAATCGGTATAATATATGCCGGTAACCCAAAAGTTCCAAATAAAAAGGAGGATACGATATCACCCAAAAATCCCCCTATACCAAAATTACTGATGAGTAATAGAATACATACTGCAAGGGAAAGCAGAATGAAAATTTCGTTTTTCAAGAATGTATTTTGCTGTACTGTCTTTTTCCCCGTCTGCTTTTTGGTAGTCTTTTTCGCTGTTGTTCGTTTGGCTGCCTTTTTGCTTTTGTTTGACTTTGCTGCCATGAACTTTCCTCCTCTAACTTTAAACATACATATTCTATTATAGCATTTTAGAGAACCTGTGTCATTATTTATTTTTCGCCTGCTTTTCTATTAATTCGTGTAATTTCTGCAAAGCCTCCTTCATACCGCCCACCTCATCAATTAATCCTTCTTTTACCGCTTCCTTCCCCTCGAGCATCGTTCCCACATCTTTGACAAGTTGTGTAGGGTCGAGCATTAATTCCTCAATTCGTTTTTGGGAAATATGAGAATGTTCGGAAATGAATTTTGTAATTCGATTTTGCGTTCTTTCCATATTTCGGTAACTTTGCATTACCCCGATGAACATTCCGCTTGACCGTACCGGATGAATAACCATTGTTCCGCTTGGAACGATAAAGGAATAATCTGCCGAAACTGCCAAAGGTCCTCCGATAGAATGGCTTCCACCAAGCACAAGAGATACACTCGGTTTGCTTATAGACGCAATCATCTCTGCAATGGCAAGTCCCGCTTCCACATCTCCCCCAAGCGTGTTTAATAAAATCAGCAATCCTTCAATTTCTTCGCTATCCTCCACTTCTGCGAGTTTCGGAAGTAAATGCTCATATTTTGTTGCCTTTGTATTTCCCGAAACTGCCTCATGCCCTTCAATTTCGCCTATAATTGTGAGAAGTTGAATATTATGTCGTTTCTTATTGTGAGATAGAGATAAAGTTCCCATCTCTTTTATTTCTTCATTTTGCTTTTCCGCATGTTCACTCATAGTCTTTCCTGCCTTTTTTCTTTTAGTATTTGCAGAAAATTACTATTTATGTAAATAGGACACAAAAGGGAAAGAAAACTTCCCAAGAAATTTTCTTTCCCTTATATCTTATACTAATTCTAAAGCCTGTGCCAAATCGGCAATAATATCATCTGCATTTTCAACACCGACACTGAAACGAATTAAATCCGGCTGCACGCCCGCTTCGATTAATTCCTGCTCATTCATCTGACGATGTGTGTGGCTTGCAGGATGAAGCACGGAAGTTCTGGAATCCGCTACGTGTGTTACGATTGCAGCCAGTTTTAAATTATCCATCAATGTAACAGACGCATCTCTTCCGCCTTTGATACCGAAAGTTAATACACCGCAACTTCCGTTTGGAAGATATTTCTGTGCAAGTGCATGATATTTATCTCCTTCCAAATCAGGATAACTAACCCACGCTACTTTTTCGTGGTTTTTCAAAAACTCCGCCACTTTTTTTGCATTTTCACAGTGACGAGGCACTCTTAAATGAAGTGTTTCCAATCCTACATTTAATAAAAAGGCATTTTGCGGAGACTGAATAGCCCCCAAATCACGCATAAGTTGCGCAGTCGCCTTTGTGATGTAAGCGCCTTTTCCGAATTTTTCCGTATATACAATGCCGTGATAAGTTTCATCCGGCGCAGTCAGACAACTGAATTTATCGCCGTACGCTGCCCAGTTAAAATTACCGCTGTCAACAATACATCCACCAACACTCATTGCGTGTCCGTCCATATATTTTGTCGTAGAATGCGTAACAATGTCAGCCCCCCATTCAAACGGACGACAGTTAATCGGTGTTGCAAATGTATTATCTACGATAAAAGGAACACCATGTTCATGTGCCACTTTAGCAAATTTTTCTAGATCCAACACAACTAATGCTGGATTTGAAATGGTTTCACCAAATAATGCCTTTGTATTTTCTCTAAATGCACTGCTGATTTCTTCTTCGCTCGCATCCGGATCAACAAAAGTTGCATCTACTCCCATTTTTTTAATTGTATGGGCATATAAATTATATGTACCGCCATAAAGCGCTGATGCACAGACAATATGGTCACCCGCTTCGCAAATATTCATAATGGCATAGAAGTTTGCTGCCTGACCTGATGAAGTAAGCATCGCAGCCACTCCGCCTTCCAAATCGCAGATTTTATTGGCAACAACGTCATTTGTCGGATTCTGTAATCTTGTATAAAAATATCCCGAATCTTCCAAATCGAACAAACGTCCCATCTGTTCACTTGTGTCATACTTAAATGTTGTGCTCTGATAAATCGGAACAACTCTAGGTTCTCCTTGTTTCGGCTGCCAGCCTGACTGGATACATTTTGTTTCTATTTTGTAGTTGCTGCTCATTTTCTTGCCCTCCTATGAATATATATATTTCTTTTGTAAACTGCGTACCATATCACTGTACACTTCTTTACAGGCTTCTTTCTCATTCTCTTCAATCAGATGAATACACGGTGTCAGATAATCTGTCCAAATTCTGTTATAAATCTCTTTTGCATCATCTCGTTTATCAATTCGTTTTACAATAGTAGGTGCAATATTATAATATTGCTGCACAATATCTCTTCCTGCATTTTCTTCAATCAAATATTTATCTCGATAATTTCTCAGCAACTCCAGTTCATAGCAATCGTCCGGCTTTCCAAGACTTTCGCATACCGCTGTCGTAATATAGCATAATCTCTGTTTAAATCCCTCCGTGATAGATTCATAAGTCGCATTTTTAATTGCAGCCGTTGAAATGTCATTATTCCATAATTCTACAACTTTTTCCGAAATGGTTTCCCCATATTCTCCGTCACCGTAATTCATTACCGGAAGAACATACGTAACTAAAGCCATATTATAGTCAACAACGAGAAGTTCACGTTTTCTTTTCTGACTGATTTTCTGTAATTTTTCCTCAACATATTTCGGAATAATTCCGGCAAGTTCTGCGATAACCGCATCTTTTCCTTCCTCTTCCCGCAAAGACTCATTTACATTTATAAAAAAATCTTTGTACTTATTGTAATGTGACTCAAAATCTTCTTTATATCTGTCGCGGTTAAAACGCTTCCCCAAAACTAAAGCATCTTCAAATAAATTGATTAAAGTTTCCTGTGCCTCGGAATACATATGATATTCCTCCTCTACTTATTTTCTCTTATTCGTCCCAGTTATGATATACTACCTGAACATCGTCATCTTCATCTAACAAATCCAATGTTTTCTGAAGATTTTTTAAATCTGTTTCATCAGTAAGTTCTACCCATGTCTGTGGAATCATTGTCACTTCTGCTGATGCCATTGGAACGCCCGCCTCTTCAAGTGCAAGACGAACATCGCTGAAATCTTCCGGTGCAGTTAAAATTTCGTAACTGTCTTCTTCCTCTGAAAAATCTTCCGCTCCCGCATCTAATGCAAGCATCATTAATTCATCGGCATCTGTTTCGTATTCTTCTTTTGCAACAATAATCTGTCCCTTTTTATCGAACATATAAGATACACAGCCCTGTGTTCCTACGCTTCCGCTTCCTTTTGTAAAAGCGTTTCGCACGTTAGATGCAGTTCTGTTCTTATTATCTGTAAGAGCGTCAACGATAATTGCCACCCCGCTTGGTCCATACCCTTCATATGTAACAGATTCGTAATTTACGGAATTGGCATCACCTGCTGCCTTTTTAATTCCTCGTTCAATCGTATCATTTGGCATATTATTGGATTTCGCTTTCGCAATAACATCACGAAGTCTGCTGTTATTTGCCGGGTCAGGTCCGCCTTCCTTTACTGCAACAGCAATTTCTCTACCGATAATTGTAAAGATTTTTCCTTTTGCTGCATCATTTTTTTCTTTTTTATGTTTAATATTTGCGAACTTTGAATGTCCTGACATTTTTCGTACCTCTTTTCTTTTTTCTAAAATTGCTTTACCTATTTTATCATTCTTTTTCAGTGTTTACAAGGCTAGATTTTTTCAATCCGCACTTTTTCAATGAGATTATTGCTTACGGAAATGACGTGAAAACGATAACCTTCGTACTCAACCGAACATTCTTCCTCTTCTGTAGGAATATGTTCAAGACAATGAACAAGATACCCATTCAGCGTTCCGAAATCTTCATTTTCAAATGAAATCTGCAGGATTTTCTCCAAGTCATCCAACTCCGTCATGCCGTCTGCCAGATATACACCGTTGGAAATTTTCTGAATGCACTCTTCGTCATCATCATACTCGTCCTGAATATTTCCGACAATCTCCTCAATAATATCTTCCATTGCGATAATTCCCTCTGTCTGCCCATATTCATCTAGCACGACAACCATATGGTTTTTCTTCTGCTTCATTTCCTGAAATAGTTTATTTATACTCTTTGCCTCCGGCACAAAGGTAACCGGATGCATATATTCTTTTAAATTTTTAATCGGAATATTCCATAACTCTTTCTGAAAATAGCATCTAACCGCATCACGCAGATGAAAAATACCGATAATGGAATCGATATCTTCCTCATATACAGGAAAGCGGGAATTTTTTTGCTCCAACATAAATTTCACTGTATCCTGAATGTTTTTCTCGCCGTCCAACGCAATAATATGCTTTCGATGAACCATAACATCTTCCGCTTTCTTTTCGGTATACGAAAAAATATTGCTGATAAGTTCTCCCTCTCCTCCAGCAAAGAAACCTCTGTCTCTGCCTTCCTGAATTAAAGACAAAATCTCATGCTCAACATCTTCCTGTTCCTTTTCTTCCCCTGAAAAATTATACATCAGTCTGTCCCACAGACTACTGCCTTCCTCCATTGTTCTTTACTCCTTTTCTATGTATGAAGTTCAAAACTGACTTTGATTGCTTCATCAATTTTTAACATTAATTTTTTATCTACATGGCAAACCAATTCCCTAAGTCTTTGCTTATCAATTGTTCTGATTTGTTCCAATAATACAACTGAATTTTTAACAATATGGTACTTCCCCGCATCAATTTCCACATGCGTCGGAAGTTTTGACTTATTCATTTTTGAAGTAATTGCCGCACAAATGACGGTGGGACTGTGTTTATTTCCCACATCATTTTGAATAATGAGAACCGGACGGATTCCGCCCTGCTCCGACCCCACTACCGGACTTAAATCCGCATAATATATGTCTCCGCGTCTAATCTGCACTCTATCTCACACTCCGATTTCTTTAAGATAAAATTAGTATTTCCATCTTTTTCGGAAGTATTCTATAAATAGAGTTTCCCTGCCTATGCGAAGTAATCTACCTGCTCCGCAATCTTACCGTTTTTCACATATACTCTTGGTATTCGCTTTCCTAAAGCACAAATAAATTCATAGTTAAATCTGCCCGACAGTTCACTCAGACACTCGACAGAAATCGACTCATTGCCGTCACGCCCGATTAAAGTGACCTTATCTCCAAAACTTACGCCTTCAATATCTGTCACATCTACCATAAATTGATCCATACAGATACGCCCTAAAATATTTGCCTTTTTCCCGCGAATAAGAACATAGCCTTTTCCGGAAAGGCTTCTCGGATAACCGTCACCGTATCCGACAGGAACAGTTGCAATTTTCATTTTCTTCTCTGCTACAAATGTACCGCCGTAACTTACAGGTGTTCCCGCCTCTATTTCTTTTACAAAAGCAACATGACTTTTCAACGCAAGCGCCGGCTTTAAATGCACGGCATCTTTCTTCACTTCATCTGACGGATATAAACCATAAGTGGAAATTCCCGCACGAACAATATCAAAACGTGCGTCCTCCACATCAATAATCGCAGCGCTGTTTGCACAATGTTCGTATGGGAAAGTAACTCCCCTCTCCCTTAATTTTTCCGTCATCATTACAAACTGACTAATCTGATTTTCCGTAAATGTTTTGTCCGTTTCATCCGCCTTGGCAAAATGTGTAAATACTCCTTCCATATTTACATTTGGCAATTTGCTTATTCTCGCAATGGCATCAACACTCTCATCATTTACCGCAAAGCCTAGTCTTGCCATTCCCGTGTCTAGTTTAATATGTAAGTAAGCGGTTTTCCCCTCTCTTCTTGCCATGTAAGAAATTTCTTTTGCCATTTCTTCCGTGTACACATTCATACGAATATCGTTATCCAGCATTTCTAAATACTGGTCGGGGAAAATGCATCCAAGCACAAGTATCGGTTTTTTAATGCCTTCCGTGCGAAGAACAACCGCTTCGTCAAGTGTAGCCACCGCAAAACCCCAAATATAATCATATTTTTCCAGCACCTCCGCAACCTGAACCGCGCCGTGACCGTACCCGTCGCTTTTAATCACCGCCATAATTTTCGTGTTGCCGTTTACACGCTGTTTCATTTGTTCCATATTATATGTCACTGCATCTAAATCGATTTTGGCATATACTCTGCTGTAAGTTTTCATCTTGTCTGCTCCTTCTCAAGTTTTTTCATTACATGACCGACTGCATCAAGCAAATCATTTGCCAATACACTGTAACTTCCTTTTTCTTTCTGTGCATAACCCCCGCATAATCCATGTACATAAACAGCAGTTTCACAGGCATCTCTGCAAGTCATTTTTTGTGCAAGAAATCCTACTGCCAATCCTGCAAGAACGTCTCCTGCTCCCGCTTTTGCCATAGCATGGCTGCCGGTTGTATTGATATAAATATCTGCTTCATCACTTGCAACTAATGTTCTTGCATCTTTCATTGCACAGACAACAGAATATTCGCGGACAAAATCCTTTATCGCTTCTATTCTATTCTCCTGTATTTCCTTTACCGTACATTGAAGTAATCTAGACATTTCCTTTAAATGCGGAGTTAAGATTACCTGTTTTTTATGTTCTAAAAGTGATAAATCTTCTGATAAAATACTTATTCCGTCACCGTCAATGACGCACGGAACTTTTGCATACTGCATTGCATATGTAAATATTTTTTCTGATAAATCACTTCCTCCAAGCCCCGAACCGATTAAAAGCACATCTCCCCAATCAAACAGTTCTTTCAGTCGGTTTTTATCAAACGTTTCATATGTGGAAATAATTGCTTCGGGAAGCAACTGCTGTAAAATTGTCCTATTATCTTCATGTGTATAAATCTGTACAAGTCCTGCTCCCGCCAGATAAGCGGCTTTTGCATTCAGAAAGGCAGCCCCTGCCATTCCTTTACTTCCTGCTATAATAAGTACTTTTCCAAACGTCCCCTTATTTCCGTTTGGATTTCTATATGGTATCAGAACATCTTTATCATTTCCGTCATAGGTATATAATTTTTGACCGTTCGGAAGCGCCTCTGTTGAAATTCCTATATCTGCAACATATGTTTTTCCAACGTATCGGCGTCCTTCTCCGAATAGCATTCCCACTTTCTCAAAAGCGAAACAGACCGTCAAATCTGCGCAAAAAGCACATCCTTTTATTTCTCCTGTCGTATCGCATACTCCTGTAGGAATATCCACTGCCACTTTAACACCGTTCATTTCATTTAACTGTTCTATGGTTTCTCTGTATTTTCCCGAAACTTCTCTTTTTAGCCCAATTCCTAAAAGAGCATCTATAATAACACTATATTCTTTTTTTACAAATGTGTTTCCAATGGATATGCCATAATTTTCCGCTATCATATACTGGCGTTTATTTTCCTCACTTGCAGTTTCCAAATTTCCCATATAACACACATCTACCTGCATTCCTTTCAAATGCAAAAGACGTGCTATGGCAAGACCGTCACCGCCATTATTTCCCGAACCGCATACGACCAGCGTATTTGAGCAGTCTATCTCTTCTTTCTCCAATGTTTCCACAACTTTCAGCGCTGCTCTTTCCATTAAAACACAGGACGGAACCTTCATCTGTTCAATCGTATATTTATCCGCATACTGCATTTCTTCGCCTGTTAATACATATCGCATATCATACACCTCCATTTTCCGTTCAGAAGAAAACAACGCATAGAAAAGCCTCTCTATACGTTGTTTCATTTCTATTCTGTATGTTCTTTATTATAACGGCTGAGATTGTATGATAAACGCATAAGACTTTCCGATAAATGTACATTCTCTACAATAACATTTTCCGGTAAATCTAAATCTGTATGCGCAAAATTCCAAATCGCACGGACACCGTTATCCACTAAAAGATTTGCAACTTCAACCGCTTTTGCCTTAGGAATTGTAAGAACGGCTATATCAATATTATGTTCGTTGATAAAATCTTTCAATTCATCCATCATACGAATCGGCACGCCACGGATAGATACACCTGAAAGTGTCGGATTCACATCAAAAATACCTTTGAAGATAAATCCTCTTCTCTCAAAAGATGTATAGTTTGCCAATGCCTGTCCTAAATTACCCGCACCGATAATAATCATATTATGGTCTATATCCAATCCTAAAATCTTTCCGATTTCTGTATATAAATATTTTACATTATAACCATATCCCTGCTGTCCGAAACCGCCAAAATTATTCAAATCCTGACGTATCTGAGAGGCGGTTACCTGCATTCTTCTGCTCAGTTCATTTGAAGAAATACGTTCTACATTGTCTTCCAGTAACTCTCCTAAGTATCTGTAGTATCTTGGCAATCTTCGGATTACTGCCTGAGAAATTTCTCTTTCTTCCATCCATTTCACCTTCCAATCTGTTCTACGCAATATTATATAGAATAGTTTCTGTAAAGTCAATTTTTTAGTTGTATTTTGCACTTTTTAAGTATAATATAAAAGATATGAGTTATTTTAGGAGGATGTATTATGATTTTAGCGTGTCATAATCTTAATAAAGCATTTGGAGAACAAATCATCGTCAAAGATGGTTCTTTTCATATAGAGGAACATGAAAAAGCAGCCTTAATCGGCTTAAACGGAGCAGGAAAATCAACGATTTTGAAAATGATTATGGGCGAACTGTCTGCGGACAGCGGAGAGATTATCCTTGCAAAAGGAAAAACAATCGGTTACCTTTCCCAGCATCAAAAATTAGAGAGCGGAAATACCATTTATGATGAGGTAAAGACGGCTAAATCCGATATTATCGAATTGGAAAGTCAAATCCGCTCCATTGAATTGGAATTAAAACATCTTGAGGGGGAAGAACTTGAAAAACGTCTGCAGACGTATCACCACCTTACCGCTTCTTTTGAGCGTGCCAACGGATATGCCTATGAGAGCGAAATAACAGGAGTATTAAAGGGACTTGGATTTTCCGAGGAGGACTTTGGCAAATCTGTGGATACGCTTTCAGGAGGACAGAAAACTCGAGTTTCTTTAGGTAAACTTCTTTTGACAAAACCGGACGTTCTTCTTCTTGACGAGCCGACAAACCATTTAGACTTAAATTCAATCGCATGGCTTGAAACATACCTTTCCAACTATCAGGGTGCAGTACTTATCGTGTCCCATGACCGTTACTTCTTAAATCGTGTCGTAACAAAAGTGATTGAAGTGGAACAAGGCAATATTATGATGTTTTTGGGAAATTATTCTGCATTTGCCCAAAAGAAAAAACTTGTCCGTGAGGCAAAGTTAAAAGAATATATGAAACAACAACAGGAAATCAAACATCAGGAAGCGGTTATTGAAAAACTCCGCTCTTTTAACCGTGAGAAATCCATTCGCCGTGCGGAGAGCCGCGAGAAAATGTTGGACAAGATGACGTTGGTGGAAAAACCTGTCGAGGTCACATCGGAATTTCATATTTCCCTTGAACCTTCCTGTGTAAGCGGAAATGATGTGCTGACTGTCGAACATTTGAGCAAATCTTTTGGCACATTGAAACTGCTTCAGGATATTAGTTTTGAAATCAAACGTGGGGAACACGTTGCCGTTATCGGCGATAATGGAACGGGAAAGACAACTCTTTTGAAAATTTTAAACGAAGTACAGCCGGCGGACAGCGGTGTATTTACCTTAGGAACAAACGTACATATCGGATACTACGATCAGGAACATCATGTTTTACATATGGAAAAAACCATTTTTGATGAAATCTCAGATGATTATCCGACTTTGACAAATACACAGATACGAAATACACTCGCTGCGTTTCTCTTTACAGGCGACGATGTATATAAGCAGATAAAAGATTTAAGCGGTGGCGAACGCGGACGCGTTTCTCTTGCAAAACTGATGCTTTCCGAAGCAAACTTCTTGATTTTGGACGAACCTACGAACCATTTGGATATTACGTCAAAAGAAATTTTAGAAAAGGCATTAAACGACTACAGCGGAACAGTTTTATATGTGTCCCATGACCGTTATTTTATCAATCAGACAGCAACTCGCATTCTCGACTTGGTAAATCATACATTTGTCAATTATATTGGAAACTACGATTATTACTTGGAGAAAAAGGAAGAATTAACCGCTGCCTACACAACTGTAAATGCAGACAACTCTTCCGCTTCTGCGATAGCTGAGTCGGAAACAAAATTAGATTGGAAAGCACAGAAAGAACAACAGGCAAAAGAACGCAAAAGACAAAACGATTTGCGTAAAACAGAAGAACGTATTTCCGCTTTGGAGGAGCGTGACGGTGAAATCGATGAATTGATGACACAGGAAGATGTGTATACAAATTCCGTAAAATGCCGAGAACTCTCCGAAGAAAAAGCATGTATCATGCAGGAACTGGAAATCCTGTATGAAAAATGGGAGGAACTGGCGGAATAAAACCAATAAAAAAGAACATTCTCTAAATGCAGATAGGAACTGTCTTTCTTTTATGAGAATGTTCTTTTTATAATTACAATAACTCAGCAATCGCCTGAATAAATTCTTCACTGTTTAGCACAGTGGGATTTGGAATGGATGTAATTAACGCCAAATCTTTTGTCATCTTACCGCTCTCAATTGTATCGAGAGTTGCCTTTTCCAGCCTATCCGCAAATTGCATCAATTCAGCGTTACCGTCCAATTCACCTCGTTTACGCAATGCTCCTGTCCACGCAAAAATAGTTGCCACAGAGTTTGTCGATGTTTCCTCGCCTTTTAAGTGCTTATAATAATGTCTTTGCACCGTACCGTGTGCCGCTTCGTACTCATAGTAACCCTCAGGGGAAACCAAAACAGAAGTCATCATTGCCAGTGAGCCGAAAGCAGAAGAAACCATATCGCTCATTACATCGCCGTCATAGTTTTTGCAAGCCCAAATAAATCCGCCCTCCGCTTTCATCACTCTTGCTACAGCGTCATCAATCAGCGTATAGAAATATTCTATACCGCACCCTTTGAATTTTGCGTCATATTCTTTCTCATATATTTCCTGAAAAACATCTTTGAATGTATGGTCATATTTTTTAGAAATAGTATCTTTTGTCGCAAACCATAAATCCTGTTTTGTTTCTAACGCATAATTAAAACAACTTCTCGCAAAACTTTCAATGGATTCATTTGTATTATGTATTCCCTGTGCAATACCTGTTCCGTTAAACTGATGAACAAGTTCTCTTGTTTCTGTTCCGTCTTCTGCCGTATAAACTAATTCGACTTTTCCCGGTCCGTCAATAATCATTTCTGTATTTTTATATACATCTCCGTATGCGTGCCTTGCCAGTGTAATTGGTTTTTTCCAATTCTTTACACACGGTTCAATTCCCTTTACGACAATCGGCGCACGAAAAACCGTTCCGTCCAACATGGCGCGAATTGTTCCGTTCGGGCTTTTCCACATTTCTTTTAAGTTATATTCGGTCATGCGGGCGGCATTCGGTGTAATTGTAGCGCATTTAACGGCAACACCGTATTTTTTTGTCGCATTTGCAGAATCAACAGTAACTTGATCGTTTGTAGCGTTACGATTTTCCAAACCCAAATCATAGTATTCGGTTTTCAAATCAATATACGGAAGTAATAACGTGTCTTTAATCATCTTCCAAAGAATTCTTGTCATTTCGTCTCCGTCCATTTCGACAAGCGGAGTTGTCATTTTAATTTTTTCCATTTTTGCGTCCTCCTTCTATTTAAAACCATGTTTTTCCAAATTTTGTAATACACATTGCATATGTTCGGTTATGAGTTGTCCGGCGAGAACTTTATCTCTCTTCTTGATTGCATCCAAAATAGCCTTATGCTCTGCCACAGTCTGTTCGAGGCGTCCTTCTGTTTTTATGGCGTATACCTTTGCAAACTGTACATAATTGTATAGATCAGATAAAATATGCTTCAATATTTTACTGCCACAGGCATCATACAAAATACGGTGAAATCTCCCGTCTAATATTGCCATTTTATCTGTGCCGGATTTTTGCAGATGAAATTCCGATAAAAGAATAATTTCTTCCAATTCGTTTATTTCCTCCTGCGTAATGTTGTCAATAACCCATTCTGTACATAAATTTTCCAACAAAGAACGGATAATGAAAATATCATGTATATCTGCCTTACTAATTCCTGTCACATAAGTTCCTTTATTCCGAACTGTTTTGACAAGTCCTTCCAGTTCCAACTTTTTAAATGCTTCACGGACAGGGGTTCTGCTGACGCCCAATGCTTTTCCGATTGTCATTTCCCTTAACTCATCATTTTCTTTATAAACGCCGGATAAAATATCATCGCGTAATTTATGAAATACTTTTTCACTCAATGAATATCCTCTATCCTTTTCCATTTCTTTTCCTCTCTGAAATTGTGTTTTGTATAATTGTATACAATTATACATTCTTTGTCAAGATAAAAACAAACCTCCCTACCACTTTCGTGATAAGGAGGTTCTCTCTAGTGAAGTCGTCCGCCTTCATATTTCATTTTCATTCGGATAAAATGTAAAATGTCCTGATACCGCATTTCCAAAGAAGTTTCCTTCTCAACAAAATCCATGCTCTGTGCAGCGATAGTGATAAATTTTTCTGTAATGTCACGTTTATGCTTCTGTAGAAAATATAATTTCTGTTCATTTTCATCTATATCGAGAAAATCTTCAATTAAACGCATCTCTTCGTCAGAAACTCTTTCCATTTCCGTTACAAAAGAAGCAACCGCTCTCACATATACTTTTTCTTCTTCGTCAGTTTCTTTGTAAACAACCATTTCTTCCCCTGTCTGAAAATCTGACGCTAATTCTATAACCTGACAACGTTTTCCATTCGGAAATTTGTAACATTCCCCTTTCGTGACGGTCTTATACTCCATATCCATTTCCCCTTTCTACTTGTCAGATGAATTATCTGCATAAAACAATGCGTTGACAAACTCATCTGAATCAAATTTCTGAAGGTCTTCTATGGATTCCCCGACACCGATATATTTCACAGGTATTTTTAACTCTGACTGAATGGCTACCGCAATACCGCCTTTGGCGCTTCCGTCCATTTTCGTTAATACAATTCCGGTAATGTCCGCCACCTCATTAAATTCTCTCGCCTGTGCAAGTGCATTCTGCCCTGTTGTAGCGTCCAAAACAACTAATGTTTCTCTGTGCGCTTCAGGATATTCTCTCTCAAGAACACGGTTGATTTTCTTTAACTCTTCCATAAGATTTTTCTTATTGTGAAGTCTTCCCGCCGTATCACACAGAAGTACGTCGGCATGTCTTGCTTTTGCCGCTGCAACCGCATCATATACAATAGCAGCAGGGTCTGCGCCGTCCTGACCGCCGATTAATTCTGCATCGGCTCTTTTCGCCCATTCCACAAGTTGTTCTCCTGCTGCGGCACGAAACGTATCCGCAGCAGCCAGCACAACTTTTTTATGATTTGCGCGAAGTTTTCCCGCTAATTTTCCGATAGTTGTTGTTTTTCCAACTCCGTTTACACCGATAACAAGAACAACTGATGTTCTGTTTTCAAATTCATATGCCGTCTCACCTACACGCATCTGTTCTTTAATGCTATCGATAAGAAGTTGCTTACATTCCATAGGCTCTTTAATTCTCTGCTCTTTTACTTTTGCACGCAAATCGTCTAAAACAGCGTAAGTCGCCTGTACGCCTAAATCTCCCATAATAAGTACTTCTTCCAGTTCCTCATAAAATTCCTCGTCAATTTTAGAAAATCCGTTAAAAATACTGTCCATACTGGAAACAATACTATTTCTCGTCTTTGTCAGTCCTGAAACAAGTCGTTTAAAAAATCCTTTTTTCTCTTCACCCATAATGCTTCTCCTATTTTGTCAAATCTTTTTCCAATAAATCTACAGATACAAGTGTAGAAACCCCTTTTTCCTGCATGGTAATACCGTACAGTCTGTCTGCGGCAGTCATTGTACCTCGTCTGTGCGTAATCACAATAAATTGTGTGTTCTTTGTCAGTTTATGAAGATACTGTGCAAACCTTGTTACGTTTGAATCGTCCAGCGCCGCCTCAATTTCATCTAAAAGACAAAATGGTGACGGTTTCAGATTTTGAATGGCGAACAATAAAGAAATCGCCGTTAATGCTTTTTCTCCACCGGACAACTGCATCATATTCTGTAGTTTTTTCCCCGGCGGCTGAGCGATAATACGAATTCCCGCCTCCAATATGTCTTCCTCTTCCATTAGTTCGAGAGTTCCTTTTCCACCGCCAAATAACTGCTTAAATACTTTGTCAAACTCGCTTGCAATCTCCTTGAAACGTTCTGCAAACTGTTTTCTCATTGCCGTATCCAACTCTTCGATAATCTGAATAAGCGTTTCTTTCGCCTCAACCAAATCATCATACTGGTTTTTCAAAAATTCGTACCGTTCGGACACGGTTTTGTAATCTTCTATCGCATTTACATTGACTGAACCTAAACTGCGAATATCTGATTTTAACAATTGAATTTGCCGTTTTATCTCGGATAAATCCGTAAAACTTTCATTTCGCAATTCCCGAGCCTTACTGTATGTGATTTCATACTCTTCCCACATATAATTAATTTGTTTTTCTAAAGTTTCTTCACATCCTTCTTTTTTGCTCGTTAATCGGAAACTTTCCTTATCCAAATCTGCCATATGTTTAGAGAGTTCTTCCCGCTTTGTGAGGAAATCTTTATTTTGCTGTGTTAGAACTTCTTTTTCGCTGTTTAATTTTTGAATTTTTAATTCAATCTCCTCAAACAACTCTTTTGAATTACTGATGGTCGCCTGAATTTCTCGTATTTGCTGTTCTTTTTCTTCAATTTCTAAAGAAGAGTTTTCTTTATTCTGCTGTAGTTGTCGTAATTCTTCCTGAAACTTGTCTGTTTCCTCTTGTATACGGGAAAGGTTTTCTAAAATAAATTCATTTTTCTGTTCAAAATTTGCCAATGTCAAATGAATATTTTCCGCTTTCTGCATCGCATCGTTTTCGGACTGCTTTTCTTTCTCCAAAAGTGCCTGCTGTTCTTCGATTTTTTTATTCAGTTCTGCTTCCATATGCTCGGAAGTGTCTAATTCAATTTGAATAGATTCCTGATTTTCTAAAAGTTCGGCAACTCTCTCTTCCAGTTCTTTTCCTTCGCGGTGCATATCGCCTGTCATCTTTAAAATGTTTTCTTTTTCAGCGTTTGCCTGCGTCAAATTCATCTTCAATGTATTTTGAATAACATATTTTTTCTGCAGTTGTTGTTTTATTTCCTCAATTTTTTCATAGCAACCGGCTCTTTGGTGTTTTACCTCTGCAATCTCTGCCTCCATAGAAGTCATTTCTTTTTTCAACTGTACAACTGTTTTTTCAAATTCTTCAATCTCTCTTCGTCTTCCGAGAAGATTACTTGCATTTTTAAATGCTCCACCGGTCATTGCACCGCCCGGATTAATCAACTCTCCTTCTACCGTAACAATACGGAGAGATTGTCTGTATTTGCGTGCGAGGGCAATTCCGTCATCAATCTTTTCTACAACAATCGTTCTTCCGAGAAGACTGTCAGCAAGCATTTTAAATTTATCTTCCACCGTCACAAGTGTATTTGCAAGACCGATTACTCCTTTTTCCCGCAACGCCTCCGGCTGACGAATGCCTCCGCCGGCAGTTACACTCGTAAGAGGAAGAAATGTTGCACGCCCGAATTTATTCTGTTTCAAATATTGGATCATTCTTTTAGCCGTATTTTCATTGTCTGTTACAATGTTTTGAATACTTCCTCCAAGCGCTGTTTCAATGGCAATCTCATATGCCTTATCCACCTTGATTAAATCAGCAACAACACCGAGCAGACCTTTTTCCTGTTCCTTTTTTTCCATTACCCTGCGTATACTGTTTCCATAACCGTCATATCTCTCTGTAATGTTTTTTAAGGACTCCAGCCGCGACGCCTCTCTGTGGTATGCCGTCTGCCCTATTCGCAATTGTTCCGTCTGTTTTGCAAGCGTTTTTTGCAGACTTTCTATCTTTTCCTCCTGCTCCTTCACTTCCGCAACATAACTTTCAATTTCTTCGGTAATTCCCTTTAATTCTCGTTCATGTTTTTGAATTGTTTCGTCCTGTACACTCACATCACTGCTGATTTCAATTAATTTCTGATTCATCTCCGCCTTACGGACACGCATCTGTTCAAGCAACGTATCAAAATGCTGCATTTTCGCTTTTGTCCCTGCTCTGTGATTCAGCACGTCCATAATATCCTGTTTCCACTGTTCAACACCGGCGGTTAATTCCGTAATACGCAACTGTATTCCGGTCAGTCGGGAACTGATTTCATTTTCCAAATTTTTCTGTGTGTCCAACTGCTCCTGTAACAAACTCTGTTCTTTTGCATATTCTTCCTGTTGTTTTTTGCGTTCTGCAATTTCTTCATAAATATGGGAAGAACGCTGTGCAAAATGCTCATCGCTCATCTTGGCGCTATTAATCTGTTCTTTCAATAACTCAATCTGTCCTTCTAACTGTTGCTTCAATAGATGTGTTTCGTTGAGTTGATTTTTTGTACGCTCCATTGTATCGTCAATTTCTTCTAACTGACCTTCAATTTCTTCATACTCTGTCTTTGTCTGATTGTATTTCGTCTGCGCAGCGCGAAGTTCCTCCTGTGCATTTTCTAACTGCTTCTCCACCTCTTGGATTTGTTCACGTATACGCACACTTTCCAACAAAAATAGGTTAATATCGTATAACTTTAATTCCTCTTTCTTTTTTAAATATTCTTTTGCTTTCTCGGACTGTTTTTCCAGCGGACCAATCTGCTTTTCCAACTCAGATAAAATATCCGTAACACGAAGTAAATTTTGTGTTTCCTCCTCCAGTTTTTTCACGGACATATTTTTTCTCTTTTTAAATTTAACGATTCCCGCCGCCTCATCAAATAACTCACGGCGTTCCTCCGGCTTTCCGCTTAAAATTTTATCAATCTGTCCCTGTCCGATAATGGAGTAGCCCTCTTTACCGATACCCGTGTCATAAAACAATTCATTTACATCTTTTAAACGGCATATACTTCCGTTAATTAAATATTCGCTTTCTCCTGAGCGATACAGTTTTCGTGTCACCGTAACTTCCTGAAAATCAATGGCTAACTGGTGGTCTGTATTGTCAAGAGTAATGGCAACAGAGGCGTAACTCAGCGGTTTTCTGTTTTCTGTCCCCGAGAAAATAACATCCTGCATAGAACCGCCACGCAGTTGTTTTGCCCTCTGCTCTCCGAGAACCCACCTGACTGCATCGGCCACATTACTTTTACCGCTCCCGTTTGGACCGACAATTCCGGTAATTCCATTATGAAAATCAAATACAATTTTGTTGGCAAAGGACTTAAATCCCTGTACCTCAATACTTTTCAAATACATACAGCACCTATTTTAACTTTCTTTTATGTAATTCCAAAATCGCCTGATATGCAGCCTCCTGTTCTGCTGCTTTCTTTGTTCTTCCCTTTCCGTTGCCATAAATTTCATTTCCGATAGAAACAGAAATAAAGAAAGATTTATTGTGATCAGGTCCTTCTTCCTTGAGGAGTGTGTACTCAATCGGTTCGTTAAAGTTCCCCTGCACAATCTCTTGCAGGATAGTCTTGCTATCAAAAAAGAGTTTTTTATGTTCCAAATCATTTAAAATAAAACGGTGTATAAACTCTTTCGCACTAGCAAAACCACCATCTAAATAAATTGCTCCAATCAATGCTTCCAGGGCATCGGAAGTAAGGGAATCTCTGTATCTTCCCCCTGTATTCTCCTCTCCTTTTCCCAAAAGCAGATATGAACCTAAATTCAATTCCCTTGCACAGAACGCCAATGACGGTTCACAGACAATACTTGCTCTTGTTCTTGTTAATTCTCCTTCAGGCATCTTTTTATTTTCAAAAAATAAAAATTCACTTGATACAAGTTCCAAAACGGCATCCCCAAGAAATTCCAAACGCTCATTGCATTCATTCTTTTCCATACGTTTTTCATTGGCATATGAACTATGACGCATTGCCTGACAGAGTAAATCAAACCGTTGAAATTTGTACCCAATCTTGTTTTCTAATTCTCTTAATTTTTGCTTCATCTTTCTCCCTCATAAAATGAAAAAGCCCTCAAGGGCTTTTTCGGTTATTGACTAGTTAATAGCGTTTTTAATTTGCTCTACCGCATCTCCTACAGTAACGATTTTTTCCGCATCTTCATTTTCAATTTCAATGTCAAATGCTTCTTCAATTCCCATGATGATTTGGAAAATATCCAAAGAATCTGCTCCTAAATCATCTACAAAAGTAGTATCCATTGTGATTTCTTCCGGTCCTACATTTAATACATCCTCAATAATTGCTTTAATTTTTTCAAATTCCATAGTTAATCCTCTCTTTTCTTATATCTTATTCAGCCTTTTTCTGAATGGTTTCTTTAATTTTATCATTGATATGTTGTTCTTTGAATGTGACACATTGAATAATGGAATTTGCCACCTCTTTCGCCGTGGAATTTCCATGTGTCTTTACAACTAATCCATTCAATCCGAGCAGTGGTGCACCGCCGTATTCACTTGCGTCAAATTTCTTTAACGTTTCTTTTAAGGTCGGTTTTACTAATAAAGCACCCATTTTACTGCGAATATTTGTCATCAGCCCTTTTTTGATTTCGCTTATCAGCGTCGAACCGACACCCTCGAATAATTTCAAAATAACATTTCCTACGAAAGCTTCGCAGACAATAACATCCGCTTCCCCGTGAGGAATCTCTCTCGCCTCTATACTACCGATAAAATTAATATCCTCACACGCTTTTAACAGCGGAAATGTTTCTTTCACTAAGGCATTCCCCTTCTCTTCTTCAGCACCAATGTTGACAATGGCTACTCTCGGATTTTCAATACCGATAACATTCTTCATATAAATAGAGCCCATCTTGGCAAACTGAACAAGGTGAGACGGTCTGGCATCTACATTCGCCCCACAGTCAATCAATAAAGAAACTCCCTTTTGTGTTGGAATTAATGGTGCTAACGGCGGCCTTTCAACGCCTTTGATACGTCCGACTAAAACCTGTCCGCCTACAAGAATTGCTCCCGAACTTCCTGCGGAAACAAAAGCATCGGCTTCCCCGTTCTTGACCATATTCATCGCTACCACAATAGAAGAATCTTTCTTTCTGCGAATTGCCATTACCGGTGGCTCTGCCGTTTCAATAACCTCTGTTGCATTAACAATAGAAATCTGTTCTTTTGGATATTCGTATTTCTTCAGTTCCTCTTCGACAACCTTTTCTTGTCCTACAAGAAAAATATGAATATCCTGTCTTTTCGCTACGACATCTATTGCACCCTGAATAATTGCTTTAGGTGCATTGTCACCGCCCATAGCATCTAATGCTACTTTTGTAATTTCAGACATACTTCTACCTCCTAATTGCTAATGCTAATTTTACTAAACATTACCTTAAAAAGCAATACCCAATTTTCATACAGAAAAAGCGTGAGTTCACATTACAAACTCACGCTTTTCAGGCATAAACACCTATTAGTCAACTGAAATAATTTCTTTTTTGTTGTATGAGCCACAAGCTTTACATACGCGATGAGGCATCATTAATTCTCCACATTTGCTGCATTTTACTAAATTTGGAGCACTCATTTTCCAGTTCGCTCTTCTTTTGTCTCTTCTTGCTTTAGAAGATTTATTTTTTGGACAAATTGACATAGATTACACCTCCTTAAAATTCTTAAACACATCGCGGATAACTGACATTCTAGGGTCAAGACTCGTATCTTCACAGTCACAAGTTCCCTCATTTAGATTTTGACCACATACGTTGCAAATGCCTTTACAGTCATCGCTGCATAGAATTTTCATCGGCCATCCTATCAAAATCTCATTGTAGAGTAATTTGTCTACGTCTAAATGATATCCGTCAATATAATTCTTTTCATCTAATTCGTCTTTCTGTTCATCACTTAAATCGACAGTTTTCTCAAAATCAAGTCCAAATTCTGTCGGAACGTCCGCTAAACAGCGGTCGCAAGGAATTGTAATAGTAAGTTTTGTACTTCCTTTAATTAAAAGTTCTCTTCCCTTTATGTGTTTAATCACAATATGAAGAGCATCTTTCTCTGTAATAGGAAAAGCACCTAACTCGCTTTTGAATTCTTCCATCTCAATCGGACAATCTTGTTCAATTGTCTTATGATGTTCAGACAAAACATCTGATAGGTTTATTAACATAGCGTTACTCCTATTCATACCTAAACTATTATATCATGTAAAATAGATTTGTCAATTCATTCTTGAAAAAATTTTATTAAATCAACGCAACTGTTTCACGAGCGATTGCAAGTTCTTCGTTTGTAGGTACAACTAATACTTTTACTTTGGAATCCGGTGTAGAAATCATAATTTCTTCTCCGCGTTTTGCGTTCGCCTCTTCATCTACGGTGATACCTAAATATCCAAGATATTCGCAAACTTTTGAACGAACAATACATACATTTTCACCGATTCCCGCTGTAAATGCGATTGCATCTACTCCGTTCATTGCCGCTGCATAACTTCCTACATATTTTGCTACACGGTAGCAAAATACATCAAGAGCAATCTGTGCCGGTTTGTTTCCGTTTGCTGCTCCGGCAGTTAAATCACGGAAATCACTTGATAAGTTGTCGGATAAACCGAATACACCTGATTTCTTATTTAATACGTTCATTAATCCGGCAATATCTAAGTCTTCTTTCTTTGCAATAAATTCAAGAATTGCAGGGTCAATATCGCCTGAACGAGTTCCCATTACTAACCCCTCCAAAGGAGTAAGTCCCATAGAAGTATCTACTGATTTTCCATTTTTAACAGCACATACACTTGCGCCGTTTCCTAAATGGCATACAACTGTTTTTAATTCTTCGTATGGTTTTTCTAACAATTCTGCCACTCTTTTAGAAACAAAACTGTGGCTTGTTCCGTGGAAACCATAACGTCTTACTTTATATTTTTCATAATATTCATATGGAAGTCCGTACATATAGGCAGCCTCAGGCATTGTCTGATGAAATGCTGTATCAAATACGGCAACCATTGGAGTTTCAGGCATTAATTTTGCACAGGCATTAATACCGATTAAGTTTGCAGGGTTGTGCAACGGCGCTAAATCGTTACATTCTTCGATTGCAGAGATAACTTCATCTGTAATCACTACAGAATTCGCAAATTTTTCTCCGCCATGTACAACACGATGTCCTACCGCATTAATTTCTTCCAAACTTTTTACTACTCCTGTTTCAGCATCTGTGAGTGCATCAATAACAAACTGAATTGCCTCTGTATGTGTAGGCATTGGTTTTTCTGTTGTCACTTTGTCTTTTCCTGCCGGCTGGTATGTAAGACTGCCGTCAATACCGATTCTCTCACAAAGACCTTTTGCAAGTACACCTTCTGTTTCAGAATTGATTAACTGAAATTTTAATGATGAACTACCGCAATTAATAACTAATACATTCATTTTCTTTTCCTCCATCTTATTTTATATCATAATCATTCCTATCAGATGATTAGATTATTCAGCCTGAGCCTGTACTGCTGTAATGGCAACAACACCTTCGATATCTTTTGCGCTGCATCCGCGTGATAAATCATTAACCGGTTTTGCGATTCCCTGTGTCAATGGTCCGTACGCTTCTGCTTTTGCCAATCTCTGTACCAGTTTGTATCCGATATTTCCTGCATCTAAGTCAGGGAAAATAAGAACGTTTGCATGACCTGCAACTTTGCTTCCCGGCGCTTTTGATTCTCCGATTTCAGGAACAATCGCTGCATCTAACTGTAATTCTCCGTCTAACATTAAGTCCGGTGCAAGTTCTTTTGCAATACGAGTCGCTTCCACTACTTTATCTACGTCAGCATGTTTTGCACTTCCCTTTGTAGAGTGAGAAAGCATTGCCACTTTCGGTTCTTCTCCTACAAGTAATTTGAATGAATCTGCTGATGAAAGTGCGATTGCCGCTAATTTTTCAGGATCCGGATTCTGTTCAAGTCCTGAATCACCGAAAATAAATGTTCCGTTTGCACCCATTTCACAATCAGGCACAACCATAACGAAAAATGCAGATACTAATTTTGTTCCCGGTTTTGTTTTTAAAATCTGTAAACATGGTCTTAATGTATCCGCTGTAGAGTGGCACGCTCCCGATACCATTCCGTCTGCATCGCCCATTTTTACCATCATAACACCGTAATATAAGTAGTTGTTCAAAAGAAGTTCTTTTGCCTGATCTTCTGTCATTCCTTTTGCCTGACGAAGTTCTACTAATTTTTCGATGTAACCTGCTGTTCTTTCATCTGTTGCAGGGTCTACGATAGTTGCTCCGCTAATATCAAATCCTGCACGGTTTTTCTCAATTTCCTCTCTGCTTCCAACTAATATTAGGTTTGCAGTTCCTTCTCTTAATACAGCCTCTGCTGCTTCGTATGTTCTGATATCTTCCGTTTCAGGAAGTACAATTGTTTTTTTATCGGCTTTCGCCTTTGCTTTAATTTCGTCAATAAATCCCATGATTTAAAGCCCCTTTCATTTGTTCTCATATATTCTTTATTATAACGCAAACGTATTTTGTATACAAGGCATATAATGTCTATTTTCAAGTACAATGTGGATTAAATTCCAAAAATTTTAGTTACAATCGTAAAATATACCAGAATTGTTCCTGTATCCACTAAAGTTGTAATAAGCGGAGCGGCCATAATTGCCGGATCTAATCCGCATTTTTTTGCCACAAGCGGAAGCATACATCCGATTGTCTTCGCAAGAAGAACAGTACACATCAATGTAATTCCAACCGCAAAAGCGAGTAACGGATTCTGATACATTAAAATAATTCTGATTCCATTTACTACTGCCAGTAAAAAACCTACTATGAGTGCTATTCTCACTTCTTTAAAGACTACTTTAAAGATATCCTTAAATTCAATTTCATCAACTGCCAAGCCTCGGATAATCAAAGTCGAACTTTGAGAACCACAGTTTCCGCCTGTACCGGTCAGCATTGGGACAAACGTATTTAATACCGGCATTACCGCAAGAGCGCCTTCAAAATGTCCTAAAATCAAGCCGGTAACGGTCGCCGACAGCATAAGAAATAAAAGCCACGGAAAACGACTCTTAGCATGCTGCCAAACGGAAGTTTCAAAATAAGGTTCTTCATTCGGAGCAATACCTGCCATAACGCTCATATCTTCCGTTGTTTCTTCCTGTAATACAGACATGGCGTCATCTACCGTTACAATTCCGACCATACACATTTCATAGTCTACAACCGGAATGGCAATCAAACCGTATTTATTAATCATGGCAACAACCTCTTCCTGATCGTCATGGGTATTTACATAGAGCATATTTGTTTCCATAATCTCTTCTATCAGACGACTTTCCCCTGTTGTCAATAAATCTTTTACATCCACAACTCCTATCAGTTTTCGTTTTTCTGTAACATAACAGGTGTAAATGGTTTCTTTATTGATTCCGACCTGACGGATTTTTAAAATGGCATCGGCAACAGTCATCTCTTTTCTCAGACCGATATATTCCACGTTCATAATACTTCCGGCACTGTCCTCAGGATATTGCAGAAGTGTATTGATCTGTTTTCGCGTTTCCTCATCCGTAGCCATAAGTAATCTGTCCACAACATTCGCCGGCATTTCTTCCAGAACGTCAACCATATCATCGAGATACATTTCTTCCATGAATTCTTCAATTTCAGCGTCTGTCAATCCATTTACCAAATCCTCCTGCATTTCACTGCTCATATAAGTAAATGTTTCAGCAGCCTCTTCTTTTGTTAAAAGACGAAAAACAATAATTCTCTGTTTCTCATTAAATTCTTCAAGGATCTGTGCAATATCGACGGGATACAAGTTCTCTAATTCCGTTTTTAATTCTTTATACTTTCTCTCTTCTAACAATTCCAGCATTTGTTCCTCCGTCATATATGCCCTCCTTTCTCTCCCACAAAGTAAGCGTACCACTTATGGGTACGCAATCTATTATCTTAATTCTATACCGTAACAATGTTTTTTGTCAATAATTGCTTTTGCACTCCAGTTGTCTTTATTGTATAATACATTTTAGAAAAAAGATAGGGAGGTCTTTATGAAAATCGTAGGTTTAATTACAGAATACAATCCATTTCACAACGGACATAAATACCACTTGGACAAGGCGCTGAATCAGACAGGCGCTGATTACGCCATTGTTGTTATGAGTGGTGATTTTGTGCAACGGGGTGCTCCTGCAATTATGCCAAAACATTTGCGGACACAGATTGCTCTGGAAGCGGGGGCAGATGTTGTGATTGAACTTCCCGTTTTATACGCAACAGGAAGTGCAGAACTTTTTGCAATGGGAGCGGTTTCACTTCTCCACTCTTTAAATTGTGTCAACACAATCTGTTTCGGAACAGAGGCGGGGGATGTTGTCGCTTTGGAACAGATTGCCCGTATTCTTTGCGAAGAACCGATTGAATATAAATGCGCTTTGCAAAAATATTTAAAGGAAGGAAATGTATTTCCGCTTGCAAGACAAAAGGCACTGATTGGAATTATCGGAAACGACTCCCTCTCTTCTATTTTAGAGTCACCAAATAATATTTTGGGAATTGAATATATAAAAGCATTGTACCGTTTAAAAAGCAAAATAACTCCCGTAGCCATTCAAAGAGAAGAATCTCATTACCACGATACAGAATTAAAAACAGTATATAGTTCTGCCACTGCCATAAGAAAGGTATTTTCACAGACAGAAAATATTTCTTCCGCAGTTGAAACTTTGAAGCAACAGATGCCACACAAGGCTATTCCTCTGCTCATTGAAAACTTTCAAAAACGGTTTCCGATTTATGCGGATGACTTTTCCCTATTGTTGAAATATAGACTGTTGACGGAAACAAACTCTTCTCTACTCAACTATATGGATATAAACGAAACTTTGGCAAACCGCATATATAAAAACAGAAATCAATTTATATCTTTCAAACAATTTTGCGAAGAAATAAAAACGCGGGATATAACGTATACAAGAGTCAGCCGTGCTTTGCTTCATATTTTATTGCAAATTAAAAAGGAAGATAATCCTCTTCCCTCCTATGCACATATTTTGGGATTCCGAAAAGACAGTTCGGCTCTGCTATCCGTTTTAAAGCAAAAAAGCAGTATCCCTCTTATCACAAAACTTTCTTCCGCTTCTTTAGTGGAAAAGGAAAATCTATTTTTGCAACAGGATATTTTTGCATCTGATTTGTACGAATCTGTCGTTACCGATAAATTTAAAACTTCTTTTATCAACGAATATAAAAAAGAGATTGTACGCTGTTAAACGTATAATCTCTTTTTACAGTTCTACTATCTCATTTTCTTTGTACAGGTTACTGCCAACGCCCCCGGTCCGATATGACAAGCAACACTCAAAGAAAGCGGACGCATCTCTACATTTGTATTCGGAAACCTGCTTTCAATCTCCGCTTTCCACTGCTCAGCTTCTTCTTTTGAGGAAGTATATGCACCTTGAATGTACACTTCCTCTCCCATAAATCTTTCCTGCCAGTCTTTTTCAATCGCCTCAAGCATTGTTTTCTTCGCCTGCTTCCACCCTCTTACTTTGGCAAAGGCATCTAATTTACCGCCTTGAATCTGTAAAACAGGTTTCAGGTTCAGCACTGTTCCGATTGCCGCTGCCGCCGCCGTAATTCTTCCGCCTTTTTTTAAATACTTCAATGTATCTACCGTTATATAAATACTGGACTCTCTTTTTTCTGCCTCGAGTATTTCTTTAATCTCTTTTGCGTTTTTTCCCTCTTCAGCCAGTTTCATTGCATCTTCCACTGATTTTGACTGGGTAACAGAAATACGCTGATTATCTACAACCTGCACTTTCTCGCCGTATTCTCTCGAAAGAGAAATGGCCGTTTCACACGAACTGCTAAGTCCGCTGGACATCGGAATATAAACAATCTCATCATATTCCTTTAGCAACTTGTCCCATAAATCTAAAACATCTGCCGGCGAAGGCTGCGACGTAGAAATATCTGCATCGTTTGTCAATTTTTCATAAAACTCTTCCTGTGTCAATGTGATATCTTCAAAATATAATTCCTCATTTATATAAAAAGGCATTGGTAATACGTGAATTCCCAGTTCTTTCCCACGTTCCTGCGTAATGCCGCTGTTACTGTCTGTTACAATCGCTGTTCTTCCCATACTTTTTCTCCGTTCTCTTTATTCTACTGTTATCAGTTCCGATACGGTGTCCCTTTTCGCTACTACAATATGTACATCATCACCGTTATATTTATTATCTCCAAGAGTCACTTCCAGTTTTACCGTTTCATAGGCAAGACTCTCATAATTATTTTCCTTGCTCAAATGTCCGAGCATAACACATTGCAGATTATCATGTAGTATATCACAAAGAAGCCGTCCCGACAATTCATTTGACAAATGTCCCTGTTCACCCAAAACTCTTCTCTTTAGCGGATAAGGATACGGTCCTACCTCAACCATATGCACATCATGATTCGCCTCCAGTACAAGTGCGTTGACGTCTTTTAGATTTTCTACAATATATTTATCGTAATTTCCTAAATCAGTCACTACCGCAACAGCCTTTTCATTTTTCTCAATTCGGTATCCTGTAGGTTCAATCGCATCGTGAGAAAGAGCAAAAGGCTTAATTGTCAGTTCACCCAAAACAAATTCTTCATCAGACTGTATCGGATGAAACAATCCCTCCGGCATCTTCCCTAAACTTTTATAGTTTTCTATGCCGGATAGTGTTCCTTTCGTTGCATAAATCGGCGTTTTATATTTTCTGCTGAACACACCCAGCCCCTGAATATGATCCGAATGTTCATGCGTAACCAAAATGCCGTCTAAATCTTCTCCTGGAATGCCGATTTTCTCTAAGCCCTCTTCTATCTTTTTTTTGCTTATTCCTGCATCGATTAATATATGCGTATGCTCACTTCCCACATATATACAATTTCCACTGCTGCCACTGGCAATACTGCATAATTTCATCTTCTTATCTCCTGTTGACTGCCTGCTCTATCTGTTTTTTTGTCTCTTCTATCGTTCCACTATTATCAATCACTCTATGACAATATTTTCTGAAAGTTCCCTCTGACGCCTGTGATTTCATAACTAAATCTATTTTTTCATCTGTCATCAGACGCGATGTTTTTAACCGTTTTCTCCGAACAGTTTCATCAGCATAAATATACCATAATTCATCACAGATTTCTTCGTAATGATCTTCCAGCAAAAGAGCCGACTCAATCAGAAAAATTTTACAATTTTTCTTTCGTGCTTCCTCAATTTCCTCTTTTACCTGCATCTTTACTGCCGGATGTACGATTTCATTTAACTTTTGCAGTTTATCCACATCGCGAAACACGATCCCGCCAAGTTTCTTTCTGTCAATTTCCCTATCTTCTCCTAAAATTGTGTCGCCAAACTCTTCAACAATCTTTCGATAACATTCTTCACCTTTTTTCTGCAATCGATGCGCCACTGCATCTGTCTGACAGATAACGGCATTATAGGTTTCTTCCATTATCGTTAAAACACAGCTTTTTCCGGAACCGATACCGCCTGTAATTCCAATTATTTTCATCTATTTTGCCTCATACCAACTGTTTCCCGTATGCATATCAATATCCAAAGGCACACGTAAAGTAACAGCCTGCTCCATTTCTCTTTTTAAGATTGCTTTTACTTCATCCACTTCATCTTTGTACGCTTCAATCAAAAGTTCATCATGTACCTGCAACACGAGTCTTGATTTCATCTCTTTTTCCTTCAATGTACGATTTACCCCTATCATAGCCATTTTCATAATATCCGCAGCCGTCCCTTGAATTGGTGCATTCATCGCAACTCTTTCACCAAAGGACCTTTGCATAAAATTACCCGATTCCAATTCCGGAACAGGTCTTCTTCTTCCGAACAGGGTAACAACATACCCTTCTTCCTTTGCATGGGCCACTGCATCATCTAAAAATGTTTTAATCCCCGGATAAGTTTTGAAATAATTGTCAATATATTCTGCCGCTTCTTTTCTTGTTATACTTAAGTCCTGACTTAATCCAAAAGAACTGATGCCGTATACAATACCAAAATTTACTGCCTTTGCATTTCTTCTTTCCAAATCAGTTACTTCATCAAACGGGATATGAAATACTTGAGATGCCGTTATACGATGAATATCTCTCGCTTCTTTATAAGCGCTGATAAGAGAATCGTCTTCTGAACAGTGTGCCAAAATACGAAGTTCAATCTGCGAATAGTCTGCATCGACAAACACATAATCCTCCTCAGGAACAAAAACTTTGCGAATTAAACGTCCAAGTTCCATTCTGACAGGAATATTTTGCAAGTTTGGTTCTGTACTGCTTATTCTGCCTGTGGCAGTAACTGTCTGATTAAATTTTCCGTGAATTCTTCCGTCCTCTTGAATATAGTTTGCCAACCCGTCCGCATAAGTTGATTTCAGTTTCGCTAACTGACGGTATTCAAGTATTTTGGATACAATCGGATAATCCGGAGCAAGTTTATCTAAAACATCTGCCGCTGTTGAATATCCTGTCTTCGTTTTCTTTCCATTAGGAAGATGCAAATGTTCAAACAAAACAATTCCAAGTTGTTTCGGTGAATTAATATTAAAGGTTTCCCCTGCAATTTCATATATTTCTTTTTCCAATTCACTGATTCTGCCGCCAAGTTGTTGTCCGTAAACTTTCAATTCCTCCGCTTTTACTTTCACTCCCGCCTGTTCCATATCAAAAAGAGTAAATGCAAGAGGCATTTCAATGTCCATAAACAGGTGAGTCATTTCCTTTTCCTCCAACCGTTTACGGAGTGAACATACAGATTTATATGCCACATATGCGGTATAACAGTTTTTCTTTTCTTCATCAATTTTTTCATCTATATAAATATTTAACTGTTCCCTTGCCACATCCTCAACTTCATAATCACTTTTTAACGGATTTAGCAGATAAGAGGCAATAATCGGATCAAAAGCGTTCTCTTCCTTTATAAACGTAATCCATTTCAATGCTTCTTTTATATGACAAATGGAAACTGTTTTTACAACAGATGTAAGTTCCCCTAATTTTTCCAGTAAATAGGACAAAGAAACTTCTTCCCCTGTATAAATTGTGTATATATCGTCATCACCAAACGCAATTCCAATATGATTGATTTCCGCAGAAGAAGCAAACAGAGGAAGGACATCTTCCGTATTTTTCCCTAATACAATACCAACAACTTCCTGCTTTGCAGCGTTTGCAAATATCTCATCCGTTTCCTTTTTTGTGCGGACAATCTTAAAATTATCTTCCACACCGTTTCCCTGCGCAGATACATCAAAACGTGATAACAAATTTTTGAATTCTAATTTTTGAAAATATACATATGCTTCTTCCGTATATAAATTTCCCAACTCTGCTTCTCTGAAATCATAAGCAATAGGAACAGACACATTTATTGTCGCCAGTTCTTTACACATCTGCGCTTTGTCATACTGTTCGCCTAGCGCTTTGCTCGCTCTTGGCGGTTTCACTTCCTCTAAATGCGCATACGCATCTTCAATAGAATGGAACTGCGTAATAATTTTTGTCGCCGTCTTTTCTCCAATGCTATCCACTCCCGGAATATTATCGGAAGAATCACCCATTAATGCCTTCAAATCAATAAACTCTTTCGGTGTAACAAAGTATTTTTCCAAGACGTCTTTAGCGTAATAATTTTCTATCTCTGTTTTACCTTTTTTCGTTTTTGGAATACGGATTTTCACTTTTTCTGTTGCCAACTGAAGCAAATCCCTGTCACCTGAAATAATGGACACGGCCATTCCTTTTTCTTCTGCCAGCACAGAAATTGTTCCAAGTAAATCGTCTGCCTCGTACCCTTCCTGCTCAATTAGTTTAATCCCCATTGCACGAAGAACATCTTTCATTACCGGCACCTGCTGACGCAGTTCTTCTGCCATAGGTTTTCTTGTTCCTTTATACTCCTTATACATCTTATGTCTAAATGTAGGAGCGTGTACGTCAAATGCAACAGTTAAATATTCCGGTTTTTCTTCTTCTAATATTTTAAATAAAATATTTAAAAAACCATAAATCGCATTTGTATGAAGTCCTTCTGAATTTGTTAAATCCGGCACCCCATAAAACGCTCTGTTTAAAATGCTGTGCCCGTCTATCAATACAATTTTTTCACTCATATTATTTCTCCACCTATATTTTTCTGTTACATATTATACATTATATTTAGAAAAAGCGACAGTATCAAAGATACTATCGCTTTTTATTATACTGCCGATGACCGGACTCGAACCGGTACATAGTCACCTACGTCAGATTTTGAGTCTGATGCGTCTGCCAATTCCGCCACATCGGCATATACCCGACTTTCTCAAGCCGAGTATTATAATATCATATACCTAATTAGATTGCAAGTACTTTTTTGATTTTTTTACAATCTTTTACACTCCTAATGCTTTCTGTGCTACTATACCTAAATCTGTCTCATTAGCAGTATACTTTTTATTACTATCTTTCTTTACTTTCACTTCAACTATTTCCTCTTTGCCATACTCACATTTGGAAATACGCTCTTCTAAATCCTGATATACAATTTCAGCCATTTGTTCCATAATCTCTTTCTGAGAAGGTGTCTTTCCTTCTTTCTGCACTTTAGCCTGCATATCTGTCAGGAATTTCTGCTGAAGTTCCTGTAAATCAGCCGCATAGTTTTCAAAACATTTCATTGGCTCTACCGCAACTTTTACTACAAAACCATCATCTGTTTCTTTTGCTTCTTTTACAGTATATTTGGCAGTTTTTAACATTTTCTTATACGCTTCGCGGAATTTGTTTTCCAATTCTTCAGGAAGAGATAACGCTTCATAACCCTGCATAAATGCATCAATTCCATTATTATACAATTTTTCCGAATCCGCTTTAGATGATTCCGTTAATTTCATATACTCCTCAAATTCACCTTTAAACTGCACGTCCAAGCATGATTTGATATAGGCTTTTGCGTCAAACTTTGTTCCGCACGCACTGAGCATACACATTACCACTACCATCATTATTGCTACAATACTTTTCTTTTTCTTCATACCTTTGTCCTCCTAGTAAAAATGTTAGTGTAATTTTACCATGAATACGGCGATAAATCTACTATTTTTTGTTGATTTTTAAAAATTTTTACTCGATTACTGCAATTTTCATCATATTGCTTACGCCGTCTCTCGTTTTCTTCATTACCGGAGAAGGAATACCTGCTGTAAGTACAACAATATCTCCTGTTTCCACCAACTGTTTTGCATTTACCAAATCAATCGCATCATTACAAATATCTTCTGTCGTGTGATATTCGATAGATTTAATCGGAAGAACTCCCCAATAAATCTGCATTTTTCGAAGTGTGGCCTCATTCGGAGTAACGCCAATAATATCTGCTTTTGGTTTAAATTTAGAAACCACTCTGGCTGTCGCTCCGGACAACGTAGGAGTAATAATACATTTTGCATTCAAATTCATTGCAGTCGCAACGGAAGAATATCCAATTGCACTTGAAATACCCTTTCTTCTGTGTTCCTGCGCCTTCTCCAATAAAATATCATAATCTAAGTGATCCTCTGTATTTTCCACAATATGCACCATCATTTCTAACGCTTCCACAGGATATTTCCCCTGCGCAGTCTCTCCCGATAACATAACCGCATCTGTTCCGTCATAAACTGCGTTGGCAACATCTGTTACTTCCGCTCTTGTCGGTCTTGGGTTTCTCATCATAGAATCTAACATTTGTGTAGCAGTGATAACAGGTTTGAAATTATCATTACATTTTTTAATTAACATTTTCTGTAAATACGGAACCTCCTCTGCCGGAATTTCTACACCCAAATCCCCTCTGGCTACCATAATTCCATCTGCGCAGTGAATAATTTCATCAATGTTACGGATGCCTTCTGCATTTTCAATTTTAGCGATAACAGGTAAAAACGGCGCCCCACACTCTTTCAATAACGCCTTAATTTCAAGAACACCTTCTACGGAACGAACAAACGATGCCGCAATAAAGTCAACACCCTGTTCCACACCGAAAATAATATCTTCTCTGTCTTTCTGTGTTAAAGCCGGAAGACGCACAGGTACATTCGGCACGTTCACACCTTTTCTTGAGCCGAGTTCACCTCCGTTTAATACTTTACAGGTAATCTCTGTACCGTTTATTCCTTTTACTTCCAATTCAATCAAACCGTCATCAATCAAAATTCTTTTTCCAAGTTCAACATCTTCTACAAGTCCTTCATAACTTACGGAAACACGTTTGTCATCCCCTTCGATTTCTTCCGTTGTGAGGGTGAAGTTTGCTCCTTCTTCCAAAAATACTTTCTTATCATCCTTGAGAACTCCGGTACGGATTTCCGGCCCTTTTGTATCTAAAAGAATAGCTACAGGTTTCCCTAATTCTTCACGGATTCCCTTTAGCATATTCATTCTGCTTTTCTGTTCTTCGTGGTCTCCATGAGAGAAATTAAAACGTGCAATGTTCATGCCCTTTTCTACGAGTTTCTTCATCAGTTCACGATCATTTGTGTTTGGTCCCATTGTACATACAATTTTAGTTTTTCTCATTTTCTTATCCTTCCCTTTTCCTTATATTAATGAAACACTTATTTGATATGTTCATGTGTAAATAAGTGATCCTTACAATATTCATATGCCCCATTGCATTTTGAGCAGTATCTAAATTCCAAATTAGGATCATCTAATTCAGTTCTTCCGCAAACGGCACAGCGATGCTTTGCTCCCGCCGCCTGTGCCGCCGGATTTATATTTGCATTGCGTATATCTCTTTGGAATTGTCTTCTACGATGTATCTGTTTCGGTGAATGCGCCTTAAAATTTCTTGACGAAAGATAAAAAATCACAAAGTTTAAGATAGAAACTCCCGCTGCAATAGCATCCGACTTCGTAATAAGTCCCATAATTCCCGTGCTGTATGCAGGAAGGAATGCCTGTAAAATTGTATAACCAAACAGTACTCCGTCCAAAATGGCAAGCCATTTTACCTTTATCGGCAAAATGAAAAATACAAGAAATTCCATATCCGGATACATTGCCGCAAAAGCAAAAAACAATGACAGGTTCAAATACCCTGTTCCAATCGGGAAAGAAATTCCTGTGATAAAGTAGGCTGCAAACGCTGCAATTACATGGAAAAGTACACCCGTAAAGAAGTACAGATTAAATCGAAATGCACCCCATGTCGCTTCCAAATGCTGTCCGATCATATAGTACAAATATAATGCAAACACCATAAAAATAGGACTTGATGAAGGCGGCTGCATTAAAAAGGTAACTACTCTCCAAATCTGTCCATGCAAAATCGCACTGGCATCCATTGCCAAGTACTGATAATAAAATTCCGGTTTCACAAGCGAGAGAACAAATCCGACACCATATAAAATAATAATATAATACATCAGATTATGTATCGCATATCGTCCGAATTTCCGTTCTAATTTTTGAATCCAATTCATAAAACTATACTCCTCCATAATTTACTTAACATAAATTTCATTCTACCTTTTACAAACTGATTTGTCAATTCAATCCAAAGAGTTTACATGTTTTTTACATTTTCATCGTTAAATTTACAATTGTGTTTTTTTTCTGATTGTCGTATAATGTAGTGTATTGTAAAAAATACGATTTCATTTTAATAGGAAACAACAGATACCTATATATAGTAAGGAGTAGTTAAATATGCAAAAAACACTACATACATTAGGAATCGATATCGGTTCTACAACAGTTAAAATTGCCATTCTGAACGAAGAAAACGAAGTTTTATTTTCCGACTACGAACGGCATTTTGCTAATATTCAGGAAACGCTTTCCGATTTGCTCGGAAGAGCCGTTCACAAACTGGGGCCAATAGAAGTTTCCCCAGTAATTACCGGCTCAGGCGGACTTACTTTGGCAAAACATTTGGAAATTCCTTTTGTGCAGGAGGTCATTGCTGTTTCTACCGCGTTGCAGGATTACGCTCCGCAGACAGATGTTGCCATTGAACTTGGTGGAGAAGATGCCAAAATCATCTATTTTGAAGGTGGAAATGTGGAGCAGCGTATGAATGGCATATGCGCCGGAGGTACGGGATCATTCATCGACCAAATGGCATCTCTTTTGCAGACAGATGCCATGGGATTAAATGAATACGCCAAACATTATCAGGCTCTTTATTCCATTGCAGCCCGTTGCGGTGTCTTTGCCAAATCGGATATTCAGCCTTTGATTAACGAAGGCGCTACGAAAGAAGATCTTTCCGCTTCTATTTTTCAGGCGGTGGTAAATCAGACGATAAGCGGTCTCGCCTGCGGAAAACCAATTCGTGGTCATGTTGCTTTTCTCGGAGGACCGCTTCATTTCCTTTCCGAATTACGCGAAGCGTTTATCCGCACATTGAAATTGGACGATGAACACATTATCGCACCAAAGCATTCACATTTATTTGCGGCAATCGGTTCTGCTCTAAATTCAAAAAGAGATATTTCCATTCCTCTAACCGCTCTGCAAATGCGTCTTGCCAATCGAATCGAAATGGAATTTGAAGTAGAACGTATGACGCCTCTTTTCGCCAGCAAAGAAGAATATGACGCTTTTGAAGAACGCCACGCAAAGCATCAGGTACCTGTCAAAGATTTATCTTCTTACAGAGGAAAATGTTTCTTGGGTATCGATGCCGGTTCTACAACAACGAAAGCGGCTCTCGTAGGAGAAGACGGAACTCTCCTCTATTCTTTCTATCACGGTAACGAAGGAGATCCGCTCGGAACAACAATAAGCGCTATCAAAGATATTTATAGCAAACTTCCTGAGGGAGTAGAAATCGTACATTCCTGCTCTACCGGATACGGCGAAGCATTGATTAAAGCAGCACTTTTACTGGATGAGGGTGAAGTCGAAACTGTTTCCCACTACTATGCCGCTGCATTTTTCAATCCTGATGTAGACTGTATTCTAGATATAGGCGGTCAGGACATGAAGTGTATTAAAATCAGAAATCAGACGGTAGACAGTGTGCAGTTAAATGAAGCCTGCTCTTCGGGATGCGGTTCGTTTATCGAAACATTTGCAAAATCATTAAATTATTCCGTAGAAGACTTCGCTCACGAAGCTCTTTTTGCAAAAAATCCGATTGATCTCGGAACACGCTGTACCGTATTTATGAATTCCAAAGTAAAACAGGCGCAGAAAGAAGGAGCATCCGTAGCAGATATCTCCGCAGGACTTGCTTATTCGGTTATCAAAAACGCCCTTTACAAAGTCATCAAAGTTTCTGACGCCTCAGAATTGGGAAAGCATATCGTTGTGCAGGGTGGAACATTCTATAACAACGCAGTTTTAAGAAGTTTTGAGATGATTGCCGACTGCGAAGCGGTTCGCCCTGATATTGCCGGTATTATGGGGGCTTTCGGCGCCGCTCTCATTGCGCGGGAACGATATGCTGAAAATAAAACGACAACAATGCTCTCTATCGAAGAAATTAATGCGTTGGAATACAGCACAAGTTTAACAAAATGTAAAGGATGTACAAATAACTGCCGTCTTACCATAAATAAATTTACCGGTGGACGCAGTTTTATTACAGGTAATCGATGTGAACGAGGATTAGGAAAATCAAAAACAAAAAAAGATGTTCCGAACTTATTCGCTTACAAAAACAAACGATATTTTGACTACACTCCTTTGTCTGAAGCAGATGCCAAACGGGGAACGGTCGGACTTCCGCGTGTTTTAAATATGTACGAAAACTATCCGTTTTGGTTCACATTTTTTAACACACTAAAATTCCGTGTAATTTTATCACCTGCCTCCACAAGAAAGATATACGAATTGGGAATCGAGTCCATTCCAAGCGAGTCAGAGTGCTATCCCGCAAAATTGGCACACGGACATATTGAATGGCTTATCCAAAATGGAATTTCCTTTATTTTTTATCCGTGTATTCCATACGAAAGACAAGAATTTAAAGATGCTAACAATCACTACAACTGCCCTATTGTTACTTCTTATGCAGAAAACATTAAAAATAACATGGATGAGATTACAAGCGGTAAAATTGATTTTATGAATCCTTTTCTCTCTTTTAAGAGCGAGGAA
Source organism: uncultured Lachnospiraceae bacterium (assembly GCA_900551895.1). GTDB lineage: Bacteria > Bacillota > Clostridia > Lachnospirales > Lachnospiraceae > Faecalimonas. The sequence goes on from URXX01000002.1 coordinate 46,701, forward strand.
ACCATTTCCACCAGACTGGTAGAAGAATTCAGCAAAAAATTCTCTATTCCGGAAGCGGAAATCAAACATGCTGCTCATCTTGCATGGGAAGAATTAAAGAACTGCCGTGAAGATATTCGTCGAAAAGGCGAGGAAACTATCGCCTACCTCGATAAAACAGGAAAACGGGGCATTGTTCTTGCCGGACGACCTTATCACATTGATCCGGAGGTCAATCATGGCATTCCTGAATTGATTAACTCCTACGATATTGCAGTTTTAACGGAGGACTCTGTTTCACATCTTCATCCTGTGGAACGTCCTCTTCGCGTTATGGATCAGTGGATGTACCATTCCAGATTATATGCTGCGGCAAACTATGTCAAAACAAAAGATAATCTGGACTTAATTCAGTTAAATTCTTTCGGCTGCGGATTAGATGCCGTTACAACCGATGAAGTTTCAGATATTTTGACACATTCCGGAAAAATATATACATCATTAAAAATAGACGAAGTAAATAATCTTGGTGCAGCGAGAATTCGTATCCGCTCTCTCCTCTCCGCCATTCGCGTTCGGGAGAAAAAGCATATTGAACATTGTATTCAGCCTTCTTCTATCACAAAAGTACCTTTTACAAAGGAAATGAAGGAAACCTATACGATTTTATGTCCGCAGATGTCACCGATACACTTTGAACTGGTTGAGCCTGCTTTCCGTTCCTGTGGTTATCATATCGAAGTTTTAGAAAACGACAGTAAATCTGCTATTAATACAGGTCTGAAATATGTAAATAATGATGCCTGCTATCCGTCCCTCCTTGTTGTCGGACAAATTATGGAAGCAATTCTTTCAGGACGATATAATACGGATAAAATTGCGGTTATCATTACACAGACGGGTGGAGGATGCCGCGCATCCAATTACATTGGCTTTATCCGCCGTGCATTGGAAAAAGCGGGTTATGCTCAGATTCCTGTTATTTCCTTAAACTTAAGTGGTCTGGAAGAAAATCCCGGATTTAAACTTACCCTTCCGCTTGTATTGAAAGGAATGTATGCCGTCGTATTCGGAGATATTTTTATGCGTACCGTATATCGTGTGCGTCCATACGAAGTAACAAAGGGAAGTACAGATGCTCTTCATAAGAAATGGAAAGAGAAATGTATTGCATTTTTAACACAGAAATATCCAAGCCGCCGTACATTTAATAAAATGTGTGCGGAAATTATAGCGGATTTTGATAATCTTCCAATGAAGAATATCGAAAAAGTCCGTGTAGGTATTGTCGGAGAAATCTTAGTTAAGTTCCACCCAACTGCCAACAACCATTTAGTTGAGTTGCTTGAGCAGGAAGGCGCTGAAGTTGTCGTACCGGATTTACTCGATTTCTTCCTCTACTGCTTCTACAACAGTAATTTCAAGGTTTCACACTTAGGAATGAAGAAATCAACTGCTTGGAAAGCAAATTTAGGCATTAAGGCATTAGAATGGTTCCGTTCTCCGGCCAAAAAGGCGTTTGAGAAGAGCAAACATTTTAATGCACTGGCAGATATTACTAATTTGGCAAATATGGCAAAAGAAATTGTTTCTCTCGGAAACCAAACCGGCGAAGGCTGGTTCTTAACAGGAGAGATGCTGGAATTAATCGAAAACGGAACGAACAATATTGTTTGCGCCCAGCCATTCGCCTGCCTTCCAAACCACGTTGTTGGTAAAGGAGTTATTAAAGAACTGCGTCATCGTCACCCTCTCGCAAACATTGTCGCAATCGACTACGATCCGGGGGCGAGTGAAGTAAACCAGTTAAACCGAATTAAACTGATGCTTTCTACAGCAAATAAGAACTTAAACAAAAAGAATTAAAACATATAAAAAGACGAGAATCTAAAATTTAGAAACTCGCCTTTTTTCATGTAGTTATTTAATTAATAAAGATTTTCCTGTCATTTCTTCAGGCTGTTCCATTCCCATTAACTCAATAAGAGTCGGTGCAATATCAGCAAGGCATCCGCCTTCTCTTAATTTGTAAGAAGGATCTGCATTTACTAAAATAAACGGAACTTCATTTGTTGTATGGGCAGTGAACGGTTCTCCTGTTTCATAATCCACTAACTGTTCTGCATTTCCGTGATCCGCACAGATAAACATCTGTCCGTCCACTTCTTTTAATGCTTCTACTGTTTTTCCTACACATTCATCAACCGCTTCGATTGCTTTAATTGCAGCCGCTTCAACACCTGTATGACCAACCATATCAGGGTTTGCAAAGTTAATGATAATTACATCGTATTTATCTGATTTAATCGCATCAACTAATTTATCGCACACTTCGTACGCACTCATTTCAGGCTGTAAATCATATGTTGCAACTTTAGGAGATTTTACTAAAATTCTGTCTTCTCCTTTATTTGCTTCCTCTACTCCTCCATTGAAGAAAAATGTAACATGAGCATATTTTTCTGTCTCGGCAATTCTTGCCTGTGTCATGTTGTTGTTTGCCAAAAATTCTCCGAATGTATTTGTAATTTCTGTTTTGTGGAAAGCAACTAATTTATTCTCAATCGTTACATCATACTCAGTGAAACATACATATGTTGTCTTTACACGCTCTCCTCTGTCAAATCCATCAAAATTATCATCACAGAATGTTCTTGTGATTTCTCTTGCTCTGTCCGGTCTGAAGTTAAAGAAGATGATTGAATCGTTATCTTTAATTGTAGCAACCGGTTTACCGTCTTTAACAACAACTGTAGGAAGCACAAATTCATCTGTTTTGTCCGCATCATATGAGTTCTGAACTGCACAAACTGCACACTCTGCTGTTTCTCCTTCGCCTTTAACCATTGCGTTATACGCTAATTCTACACGATCCCAACGGTTATCTCTGTCCATTGCATAATAGCGTCCCATAACAGATGCAATTTCACCTACACCGATTTCTTTCATCTTATCTGCTAATTCCTGCACATAATCTTTTCCTGATGCAGGAGGCGTATCACGTCCGTCTAAGAAACAGTGTACGTAAACTTTTTCAAGTCCCTGTTTTTTAGCAAGTTCCAGCAATCCATAAATATGTGAATTATGGCTGTGAACTCCACCGTCAGATACTAATCCGAATAAATGAAGGGCTGAATGATGTTCTTTTGCATTATTGCAAGCTGCAAGCAACGCTTCATTTTCAAAAAAATCTCCGTCCTGAATAGATTTTGTAATTTTTGTTAAATCCTGATATACGATACGTCCTGCACCCATATTCAAATGTCCTACTTCAGAGTTTCCCATTTGTCCGTCAGGAAGTCCTACTGCCATTCCGCTTGCATTACCTTTTACAAACGGATATTCCGTCATTAACTTGTCCATAACAGGTGTTTTTCCCTCATAAACGGCATTTGCTTCGTGTTTGTCATTCAAACCATATCCGTCAAGAATCATTAAAACTGTTGGTTTTTTACTCATAACATTATCTCCTTTATGTTAATTCATTAACGTTTTCTTTACTTGAATTATTTTACATGATTTTCTAGGCAGTTGCAAGGTTTTCGCCTTTAAATACCCTCCAAAAAATCAAACACTTTCCCCTTTGGTGTATGTAAGAAGTGCATAAGCATATAGGCACACATAATTGCCACATTTTCTTCTTGCAAAATTCTTCTTACTTCCTTTCTGTCTGCAAGCACAATTTCAATTTCTTCATTTTCTTCCTGCTCGTCTTTTGACGGCGTTCCCTTCGCATAACCGTATACTGTTCCGCAAGACTCGTCCGTCATTCCCACCGTAGTAAAAAACGGTTTCGTAAACATATCTTTTGCTTCAATCGGAGTGAAATCCAATCCCGTTTCTTCTTTTAATTCACGCACTCCCGCCGTCTTAAAGTCTTCTCCCTCATCCACCAAGCCTGCCGGAAATTCATAAATATAATCATCTAACGGACAGCGATATTGTCGGATAAGAACAATTTTTTCTTCTTCGTCACCTTCCTCCTGATACAGACTATAGATAATAACTCCATCCGCCTTATTCTTTCTTGTTGTTATTTTTAATTCATCAATAGTTTTGGCTCTGGAAGCGACATAATATGTACTTTCTTTCCCTGTATCACTCTCCATTTCCAATGTATACATATTTAGAAAACGATTTTCTGTCGTCTGATTTATCTTTTTAATTCTTCTCATGTATTTTCCTACTCTCTCTGTAATTGTGTCCAAACTGTGAAAGGGGACGTAGTAAAATCTAAAATCACTACGTCCCCAATTATAATTATTTAAAATTATTTCCAATTAACAATTTTTCCGAAATCTGTTTTTAAAGAAGCACCGCCTACAAGTCCACCGTCAATATCCGGCTGTGCGAATAATTCAGGAGCACTGTCTGCTGATACAGAACCGCCGTACTGAATACGGATTGCTTCTGCAGTTGCTTCATCATAAATTTCACCGATGCACTGACGGATTGCAGCACAAACTTCCTGAGCCTGTTCTGTAGTCGCAACTTTTCCTGTTCCGATTGCCCAAATCGGTTCGTAAGCGATTACCGCTGTTTTAGCCTGTTCTGCCGTTACATCTAAGAAAGCAATTTTAATCTGCTGACGAATAAAGTCGATTGTAACACCCTGTTCTCTCTGTGCTAATGTTTCTCCACAGCAGATAATTGGTGTAATTCCATGTTCAAACGCTTTTTTAACTTTTTTATTTACAGTTTCGTCTGTTTCTGCAAAATATTCACGTCTTTCAGAATGTCCGATAATAACATATTTTACTCCAACGTCTGTAAGCATATTCGGAGCGATTTCTCCTGTGTATGCTCCACTTTCTTCAAAATACATATTTTCAGCACCGATACAGATATTTGTGCCTTTTACCGCTTCCATTGCCGGAATAATGCTGATTGCCGGCACGCAAAATACAACATCTGCATCTTCTGTTGCTACTAATGGTTTTAATTCATTTAATAAAGTAACTGTTTCGCTAGGAGTTTTGTTCATTTTCCAGTTACCAGCAATAATTTTTCTTCTTGCCATTTCTATCGTCTCCTAAGTTATATGTTGTTTTTAATATACTTTCTGGTATGTTCGGTCTGTTTGGGTATGTTCGCTCAACTAAGTTCGTGTAAAACACTCACTAAGGTTCGCGAACTAAGTAAACACTAACCTTAAACCGCACTTACGCTTGTTTTCGCTAAGTGTTTACTTATCATTTGCTGCTGCTACACCCGGTAATTCTTTTCCTTCAAGGAATTCAAGAGAAGCACCGCCACCTGTAGAAATATGAGTCATTTTATCTCCGTATCCTAACTGGTTTACTGCTGCTGCAGAATCTCCACCACCGATAATTGTTACAGCGTCTGTTTCTGCAAGTGCTTTTGCAACTGCTTCTGTACCATTTGCAAATTTAGGCATTTCAAAACATCCCATTGGTCCGTTCCATACAACTGTTTTTGCATCTTTCACAGCGTCAGCAAAAAGAACTTCTGTTTTTGGTCCGATGTCCATACCTTCCCAACCGTCAGGAATTTCTCCGCTTTCTACAATCTGTACGTTTGCATCGTTAGAGAAATCATCTCCGATACGGTGGTCAACAGGAAGAAGTAATTTAACTCCTTTTTCTTCTGCTTTTTTAAGCATATTTAAAGCGTATTCCATATAATCATCTTCACAAAGAGAAAGTCCGATTTTTCCTCCTCTTGCTTTAGAGAATGTGTATGCCATACCACCACCGATGATAAGTGTATCTACTTTATCAAGTAAGTTTTCGATAACAGAAATTTTGCTTGATACTTTTGCTCCACCTAAAATAGCAACGAATGGTCTTTCAGGATTGTTTACTGCATTTCCTAAGAAATCGATTTCTTTCTGCATTAAGTATCCAACTACCGCTGTGTCAACAAACTGAGTAACACCAACATTTGAGCAGTGTGCTCTGTGTGCTGTACCGAAAGCATCGTTTACAAATACGTCACATAAAGAAGCAAGTTCTTTGCTGAATTCTTCACCATTCTTTGTTTCTTCCGCTCTGTAACGAGTGTTTTCAAGAAGAATAACATCACCGTCATTCATTGCTTCTACTGCCGCTTTAGCGTTTTCGCCTACAACAGTTGCATCTGCTGCAAATTTAACTTCCTGTCCTAATAATTCAGATAATCTTACTGCAACAGGTGCTAAAGATAATTCCGGTTTTGGTTCTCCCTTTGGTTTGCCAAGATGAGAGCAAAGAATGATTTTTCCACCGTCTGCAATTAATTTCTTAATTGTAGGAAGTGCTGCTACAAGACGGTTCTCGTCTGTAATTTTTCCGTCAATTAAAGGAACGTTAAAGTCACATCTTACAAGAACTCTTTTTCCTTTTACGTTAATATCGTCTACTGATTTTTTGTTAAGCATAGATTGTGCCTCCTTATTTGTATAAATAAAGGGACCCAGTCCTATAAGACCGGACCCCTTTTGGAATCTTTATCTCTAATTTAAAATTACGCTAATTCAGAGAAGTATTTGATTGTTCTTACCATCTGGCTTGTGTAAGAATTTTCATTGTCATACCAAGATACAACCTGAACTTCTGTTGTTCCGTTGTCTAATGGAAGAGCCATTGTCTGTGTAGCATCAAATAAAGAACCATATCTCATTCCTACGATATCGCTTGATACGATTTCGTCTTCATTGTATCCGTATGATTCGTTTGCTGCTGCTTTCATTGCTGCGTTGATTTCTTCAACTGTTACGTTTCCTTCAACAACTGCTGTTAAAATTGTTGTAGAACCTGTTGGAGTTGGAACACGCTGTGCAGATCCGATTAATTTACCGTTTAATTCTGGGATAACTAATCCGATTGCTTTTGCTGCACCTGTGCTGTTTGGTACAATGTTAACTGCTGCTGCACGAGAACGTCTTAAATCACCTTTTCTCTGTGGTCCGTCAAGTGTCATCTGATCACCTGTGTATGCGTGGATTGTACACATAATTCCGGATTTGATTGTTGCTAATTTGTTTAATGCGTCAGCCATTGGTGCTAAGCAGTTTGTTGTACAAGATGCTGCAGAAATAACTGTATCTTCCGGTTTTAATGTGTCATGGTTTACGTTGTAAACGATTGTTGGAAGGTCATTTCCTGCTGGAGCAGAGATAACAACTTTTCTTGCACCTGCTTTGATGTGTGCTTCTGCTTTTTCTTTTGATGTATAGAATCCTGTACATTCTAATACAACGTCAACACCGATTTCTCCCCAAGGAAGTTCTTCAGCGTTTGCTTTTGCATAAATTTTGATTTCTTTTCCATCTACAGTAATTGAATCTTCTCCTGCTGTTACTTTATCTGCTAAAGCATATTTTCCCTGAGATGAATCGTATTTTAATAAGTGAGCTAACATTTTTGGAGATGTTAAGTCGTTGATTGCAACTACTTCATATCCTTCTGCTCCGAACATTTGTCTGAATGCAAGACGTCCAATACGTCCAAATCCATTAATCGCTACTTTTACTGCCATGATTAATTCCTCCTAAAGTTTAATTATAAAATCACTGTTCAACAGTATATATGTGAGATTCTTTCTGTCTTTGTTAAAGAATCATCAACCTTTTAATATTGTACTAAATTCAAAACAAAAATTCAAGGTTATTTTGCATTTTTATCCAACTTGTATAAAAATCGGTTTTCTCTCCTTAAATTCTGTATAATATTTAAAGCCGCACCCCGCCAAAACTTCTTTTCCCCTGTCAAAATCATAGGCGATATGTTCGGGCTTGTGGGCATCTGAGCCGATAGTAATAATTTCACCGCCCAGTTCTTTATATCTTTTTAAAATTTCCGGATGCGGATGGGCAAACGAAAGTCCATACTTAAATCCCGCTGTGTTTAATTCTATTCCTTTTCCCTGTACAATTAAAGAACGCATAATTTCATCAGCCACTTCCATATATCCCCGATAGAAATAAGATTTTTCCTTTTCTCTTCCGTATCGGACAACGTAATCCATATGACCAAGAACATCAAAGTCCATATTTTTATTTATGCATTCGAGGATTTGTTCAAACCCTTTTCTGTAAAGTATCTTGTCTTCCGGAAAACACTTTCTTTCAGTATAGGGGTCTTTCCCGTCAATCAAATGAACCGAACCGATAACAAAATCAAATGAATATTTATTCATATAATCATCTATAAACGTTTTTAAATGAGGCTGTAACCCAATTTCCACACCAATCCGCACTTCAATCTGCGAACGATATTTCTCCTGTAATTTCTGTAGCAGAGAAAAATACTGTTCCGGCGTGAAAATAAATTGCGTACCTTCCTCATCATAATCTTTATCCATATGGTCGGTAATACATATTGTTTTCAACCCTTTTTGAATTGCACCTTTAATCATTTCTTCGGGCGATACAGTGGCATCTGTAGAAAAATTTGTGTGCATATGAAAATCTGCTTTCATTTCTACACTCCTATAATTGTTCCGCCGCCGACCACATACTCATCGTCATAGAAAACAACAGCCTGTCCCGGAGTAATGGCGCGCTGCGGTTCATCAAACGTACAAAGTACTTCATCTTCAGTTGCTTTTTTCACTGTACACCATGCCCCTTTATGATTGTAACGGATTTTTGCAAATACACGCATCTCTCCATCCAAATCAGAAATGGACATAAAGTTCAAACGATTTGCACGCAATGTATAAGACATAGAATCTTCATTTGTACCAATAACAACTTCATTTGTTTCCGGACGGATTTCCAATACAAACGCAGGACGTCCCAAAGATAAACCGAGACCTTTTCGCTGTCCGACAGTGTAATGGATAATTCCTTTATGCTGTCCGAGAACATTTCCGTCTAAATCAACAAAATTTCCCGTTTCGATTTTTTCGCCGGTTGTCTCCTCGATAAACGAAGCATAATCGCCGTCCGGCACGAAACAAATATCTTGACTGTCCGGTTTATTTGCCACACGCAAATTGATTTTTTCCGCAATCTGACGCACTTCATCTTTCGTATATTCTCCCACCGGCATTAAGGTGTGAGATAATTGATCCTGTGTCAGATTATAGAGTGCGTACGTCTGGTCTTTCGCTAAAGTCGCCGAACGTTTTAACGTATATCTTCCATTTTCCAAACGGACAATTCTTGCATAATGTCCTGTAGCAATATAGTCTGCACCGATATCCATGCTTCTTTTTAGCAGAGATTCCCACTTTACATAGCGGTTACAGGCAATGCACGGGTTCGGAGTTCTTCCCTGACGATATTCTTCTATAAAATAATCAATCACTTCTTTTTTAAACTCTTTTTTAAAGTTCATTACATAATAAGGAATTCCCAAATCATCTGCCACTCTTCTGGCATCGTCCACAGCACTGAGTCCACAGCACCCTCCGTTTTCTTCCTGAATGGTTCTGTCCTCGTCCTGCCAAATTTGCATGGTGACGCCAATTACATCATATCCCTGTTCTTTTAACAGATAGGCTGCAACCGATGAATCTACGCCTCCCGACATTCCCACAACTACCTTTTTCTTTTCCATTCTTACTCCTTATTAATATTCTTCTTCCTCTTCTTCGTCATCCTCATGAATATCTGACTTTGGTTTTTCTAAACCTTCGATTTTAATCCCATTTTTTTCAGCGTAATCCCAAAGTGCCGCATGAATGGCTTCTTCTGCCAACAGTGAACAATGTACTTTTACCGGCGGAAGTCCGTCAAGCGCTTCCATAACCGCTTTATTTGTTACTTTTAATGCTTCGTAAATTGTTTTTCCCTTTACTAATTCCGTTGCCATACTGCTTGTTGCAACAGCAGCGCCACAACCGAAAGTCTTAAATTTCACATCCTGAATAACCTGATTTTCATCAATATCCAAGTACATTCTCATAATATCTCCGCATTTTGCGTTGCCTACTGTCCCTACTCCGCTTGCATCTTCTATTTCTCCAACATTTCTTGGGTTTTGGAAATGATCCATTACTTTTTCTGTATACATTTTTTTATCCTTCTTTCTCTCTTATTTGTTTTGTTTTTTCGCAAAGTCTTCATATAAGGGTGACATACTTCTTAATCTGCTTACAATTTCTTTTAAATTGTCAATTACATAGTCCACATCATCTTTTGTTGTTTCTTCACTTAACGTCATACGAACCGAACCATGTGCGATTTCATGCGGAAGCCCGATTGCTAACAGAACGTGCGACGGATCAAGTGAACCTGATGTACAGGCCGAACCGCTCGATGCACAAATTCCTTTCATATCTAACATAATTAATAATGATTCTCCCTCAATAAAACGGAAACTAAAGTTTACATTATTCGGAAGTCTTTTCTTTGCATCGCCATTTAATCTTGCATATGGAATTTCTGATGAAATTCGCTCAATCATATAATCTCTCAGTTCAATTTCCTTATCTGTACGTGCCTTCATTGTATCTGCCGCACGTTTTACCGCTGTTCCAAACCCAACAATTCCCGGAACGTTTTCCGTTCCTGCACGGCGCTTTCTTTCCTGTGCTCCGCCATGTACGAAAGAGCGGATTTTGACTCCTCTTCTAATATAGAGGAAACCAATTCCTTTCGGTCCGTTTAATTTGTGACCGCTGGCGCTTAACATATCAATATGACACTCGTCTACATTTACCGGAATTTGACCGAATGCCTGTACAGCATCTGTATGGAATAAAATACCGTGTTCTTTTGCGATCTCCCCGATTTCTTTTATCGGTTGAATTGTTCCGATTTCATTATTGGCAAACATGACAGAAATCAAAATCGTTGTTGGTCTGATTGCTTTCTTTAATTCATCTAATTTAACGATACCGTTTTCATCTACATCTAAATAAGTTACTTCAAACCCATGTTTTTCCAAATATTCTGCCGTATGCAAAACTGCATGGTGTTCAATTTTCGTCGTAATAATATGATTACCTTTATCTTTATAAGCCTCTGCCGTCGCTTTCAGCGCCCAGTTATCTGCCTCTGAACCGCCTGCCGTAAAATAAATCTCATTTGACGCTGCACCGAGTACATCTGCAATAATTTCACGCTGTTTTGCAATCACTTCTTTATTTTTTGAAGCAAAACTATATACACTTGACGGATTACCGTAATTTTCCGTAAAATATGGCAGCATTGCATCTACAACTTCCGGCGCTGTTTTTGTTGTTGCCGCATTATCTAAATAAACAAATCTTTCCATTTTTCTACCTCCTGTTTATTTGTTGCAATCTCTATGTTCACATTTATCTGTAGGGTTCATGGCCTTGCTTTCCTGCACAAGTTGATCCAATTTGATTTCATCGACTGTATGGTTAATACTTTCATTAATCCGCTGCCAAACATATTTCGTTACGCAGCCTCCTGCCGCCTCACAGCCTTCTTCTGCTAAAAATCCCGAGCATTCAACAGGTTCTAGTTTTCCTTCCAACGCTCTTAATACATCTCCTACAGAAATGTCTTTCTTTTCCTTTGCCAGAACATAGCCTCCGCCTGCTCCGCGAATACTTTTTACAAGTCCTGCCTTTTTCAACAACGCCATTAACTGTTCTAAATACCTCTCGGATATTCCCTGACGCGCCGAAATGCTGCTTATAGAAACAGGCTCTACTTCGCTATATTGTGCCAAATCAATTAAGGCTCTTAACCCGTATCTCCCCTTTGTTGATAATTTCAAGTTTTCACCTTCTTTATTCCAACTTTTAATCCCTACTGTTTTACTAGGAATTCCTTTTGTAGAATAGCACTCCTTTTTTGTTCTGTCAAGGTCATTTCTCGAATATATTTATACTAAATCATATAGGAGTTATTCTATGTCTAAAAAAAACGCAATCATAAAAGGAACTTTTATTTTAACCGCTACCGGATTTCTCAGTCGGTTTATCGGATTTTTTTATCGGATTTTTTTGAGTCACACATTTGGTGAAGAAGGAGTAGGATTGTATCAACTGATTTTTCCTGTTTTTGCGCTCGGGTTTTCACTGACAACCGCAGGAATTGAAATTGCCATTTCCCGCATTGTTGCACAAAAACACTCTCTAAATAGACAGGCAGAAGCTCGTCAGACTTTATATACAGGACTTATTATATCCTTTTTTCTGTCTTTTTTCACAATGCTTTTCCTACAAAAATATGCTTTTTTGATTGCCAAAAACTTTTTGCACGATACTAGATGTTCAAATCTGCTCATTGCTGTTTCTTATATTTTCCCTTTTTCATCTATACACAGTTGTATTTGCGGATACTACCTCGGTTTAAAAAGAACACGAGTCCCTGCCATTTCTCAATTAGCAGAACAGTTTGCGAGAGTTATTTTTGTATACGGCATATGTTGGATACAGACAAAAAATCAGCAAACTCCGCCTATTTCCGCAGCCGTTTTTGGACTTGTATGCGGGGAAATTGTTTCTTCCCTCTATTGCGTTTTTTATTTTTCCCGCAATAAAACAAACACCGAAAAACTTCCCCGAAAAACACCGTCTCCGATTTTCTCCTGTTTTGAAGTTTTACGTCTGTCCGTTCCGCTTACTGCAAATAGAATTCTTCTAAACCTTTTGCAAAGTATTGAGGCAGTATCCATTCCGTCCTGCCTTATTTTATACGGATTATCAAACACAGAGGCACTTAGCACTTACGGTGTATTAACCGGAATGGCACTCCCATGCATTCTCTTTCCTTCTGCCATTACCAATTCCGTATCTACCATGTTACTTCCTACTATTGCGGAAATACAGACGAAACACGATAGAACACATCTAATCGCCCTTGTCAAAAAAGTTACTCTTTACATATTTACACTTGGTTTCCTCTGTACTCTCGGTTTTCTTTTCTTTGGAAATTTTATTGGAAACGTTCTTTTTCACAGCACCCTTGCCGGAAAATTCATTTTGACACTCTCATGGATTTGTCCTTTTTTATATACAAACAACACCTTTATCAGCACACTAAACGGACTGGGAAAAACGACGACAACTTTCTTTATCAATACGGTTGGTCTTCTCCTTCGGATTACCGGCATATTTATCTTAATTCCAATGTACAGTATTATCGGTTACTTGTGGGGACTGCTCGTCAGCCAGTGTGTAATCACTCTTCTGTCTGTTATCTTTCTCCGAAAATATCTTTCTCTATAACGAAGCAGACGAATATAAAAACAGGCCGCGTATAATGCGACCTGACTTTATATTGTCCGTACAAACATTTTCATCAAAATAGGGTTTACATATACCTCTGCAGCAATGCCCAGCAACATCATGCAACAGAGAAATATTGTTTTGCTATAGCTCCATCTAGACATAGGGTATGTGTAAAAATACCAAATAACAACCGCATAGCCCAATATGTAAAAAAGAAATTGAGGCATCATTCCTATAATGAATAATAAAATTCCTTTCATGCCAAGACGGAATATCGCTGACACAATTAAAATCCCCCCTGAAAATCCCAGCCAAAAAAGAAAAAGAGACATAACCGCTTTTCTTATTTTCGTTTGCCCCAGCAAAACGAGAAAAACTAACGGTGTCACTCTTATCTGTAAAATGTAAAAGATATATTCTTCGGGAATAATCTCAATGGACGGATACTGACTGAGAAAATATTCGCTGAAAATTCCCGATGTACTGAAAATCTCCCTTGAAACAATATTGGCATATAAGATACCTGCAAAAAAGCCCAATACACAAAATGCTGTTATATAGGCTTTATTTTGATGTACTTTCACTTAACCTCCTCCATTCTTTCAGATAGTTCATTATATGCCTTGTCTTTCTTTTTATTCTTTTTTCTGCCAAACCTCATAGGCGAGCAATGAAGAAATCGTCTTTGCATCCTGTATTTCTCCACTGAAAATTTTTTCCTTTAACTCCCTCATCGTATATGCTTCCACATGAATAAACTCATCTTCATCCAAATGCTGTGCAGTCGCTTTTAGTTGTTCTGCCACATACACTTCTATTTTTTCATTTGTAAATGCGACCCATGTACGCAGCGTAATTAAATGACTCATTCTTTCAGAAATGTATCCCGTTTCCTCTTCCAGTTCCCGCATGGCACATGATAACGGTTTCTCATCTTTATCATCTAGTTTTCCTGCCGGAATTTCCAATGTTTCTCTGTCTAAAGCATTTCTATATTGACGAACCATTAAAATCTTTCCGTCATCTCTCACCGGAACAATGGCAGTCGCACCATTATGATGAATATAGTCCCAATGTGTCGTCTTTCCGTTTGGAAGTTGGATTTCATCTGTATATACTTTTAAAATTGAACCTTCATACTTCAAAGTTCTGTCTGTTCGTTTTAACTCTTCTCCCATTTTTCGTTCCTCTTTCTTCTTTTCATTTTAAAAATAAAACAAAACCCTTGCCAAACGACAAGGGTTCTACTTTTCTTATTTTGCATAATCCGTAACACGTGATTCTCTAATCACATTTACTTTGATTTGTCCCGGATATTCTAATTCAAATTCAATCTGTTTAGAAATATCTCTAGCCAAAAGTACCATATCTGCATCTGATACCTGTTCTGGAACTACCATAATACGAATCTCTCTACCTGCTTGAATAGCAAAAGATTTATCGACACCTTTAAATTGATTTGCGATGTCTTCTAATTGTTTCAATCTGTTTGTATATGTTTCTAATGTCTCTCTTCTTGCACCCGGTCTTGCCGCAGAAATTGTATCTGCTGCCTGTACAATGCAAGCAATTAATGTTTCAGGTTCTACATCTCCATGATGTGACTCTACAGCATTAATAACAACTGCTGACTCTTTGTATTTTCTACATAAATCAACACCAATCTGAATATGTGATCCTTCTACATCATGGTCAATAGATTTACCAATATCATGTAAAAGACCGGCACGTTTTGCCATTCTTATGTCAAGCCCAATTTCACCTGCAAGAAGCCCTGCTAACTGAGCCACCTCAATAGAATGCTTCAATGCGTTCTGACCATAACTCGTTCTGAATTTCATTCTTCCTAACAGACGAATTAATTCAGGGTGAATACCGTGAACACCTACTTCAAGTGCTGCATTCTCACCTTCTTCACGAATCATTGTTTCCACATCTTTCTGTGCCTTTTCAACCATTTCTTCGATTCTTGCCGGATGAATACGACCGTCAAGAATAAGTTTTTCCAATGCGATTCTTGCCACTTCTCTTCTAATTGGATCAAATCCTGATAAGACAACGGCTTCCGGAGTATCATCTATAATCAATTCAACTCCTGTCAATGTTTCTAAAGTACGAATGTTTCGACCTTCTCTACCGATAATTCTTCCTTTCATTTCATCACTTGGAAGTTGCACAACGGAAATCGTTGTTTCTGCAACATGGTCTGCCGCACATTTCTGAATAGCGGTAACAACATAGTCTCTCGCTTTCTTCCCTGCCTCTTCTTTTGCCTGCGTTTCCAACTCTTTAATCATCTTCGCAGTGTCATGCTTTACATCTTCCTCTACGGTTTTTAACAGATATTCTTTTGCTTGTTCGGAGGTAAGTCCTGAGATTCTTTCCAGTTCCTGTACACGTTGTTGGCTAAGTTCTTCTACTTTCACTTCGCGCTGCTTAATCTGTTCTTCTCTTGCAACGAAGTTTGCCTCACGCTGCTCAATTACATCCGCTTTTTTATCGAGTGCTTCCTCTTTGGAAAGTACACGCTTCTCATAGCGTTGTAATTCTGCTCTGCGTTCCTTTGTCTCTTTCTCAAGTTCATTTTTTGTCTTAATAGACTCTTCTTTCACTTCCAAAAGAGCTTCTTTCTTAGTCGTTTCAGCTGTTTTCAATGCGTCATCTATTATTTCTCTCGCTCTGCTTTCCGCATTACCAATCTTAGAATCTGCATTCTTCTTCAGATTAGAAACGGTTGCAAAGTAAGTAACGATTGCCGTTATAACAAGAGTAATAACTACAGCAATAATTATACTGACAATTGGCACAGGAGCACCTCCTTATTTAATTTTCATTGTACAAATACAACACTTAAATTTTATACTGTTTCGCTAAATCTGTCAAGCATTCCAGTCAGAAATTTGTATTACCTGACGGATACTATCATAGGAAAATCCTTTTCTTGCCAAATATCCGTACATCTTCTGTCTTTCACTATCTGTGGCGTTTCGGGCATCAAAACGCTTTTTCTCCACTAATTTCCTAATCGCGGTTAACTCTTCATCCTCTTCATAGCATTCTTCCATTGCACGTTCGATTATCTCTTTTGCAATGCCTTTCTGGCACAGTTTTGCATAAATTTCCTTTCTGCTTTTACTGTCCTGTCTGCTCAAAATAAACCGCTTTGCATAACCGCTATCTTCAATATAACCAAAAGATTTTACATAAGCAATCGCCCTGTCAATCATATCATCTGTATAAAACCCCTGTTTTAATTTTGTTCGCAATTGCTCTTCCGTTCTATCCATTTGATTTAACAAATGTAAAGCCCGAAGTTTTATCCGTTTAAAAATTACCTCTTCTCTTATCTTTACAAAAATCTCTTCGGAAAGTTCCTCGCCTTGCGTGATATGAAAACGGGAAAGTTCCCCTTTGTACAATACAAAAGCGAACTTTCCGTCAAGATAAACTTTCCATTTTGTTTTTGTAAGAGGCTCTGTTTGAGTAACAATCATCCTACTCTTCCTCTTTAACTTCACTTTCTTTTGTTACGCCAAGTCCATAATGTTCACGAACTTTCGCTTCCAATTCATCCATAATTTCAGGGTGCGTATGCAGATATGTTTTTGCATTTTCTCGTCCCTGACCGATTTTCTCCCCGTTATAGGCATACCATGAACCGCTTTTGCTAACCAAATCAATTCCTGTAGCCAAATCTAAAACATCACCTTCTTTGGAAATTCCTTTTCCAAACATGATATCAAATTCCGCTTCTTTAAACGGAGGGGCTATCTTATTCTTGACAATTTTAATTCTTGTACGGTTTCCAACCATTTCCCCGCTCTGTTTCAACGTCTCAATTCTTCTCACATCCATGCGGACAGAAGCGTAGAATTTCAACGCGCGTCCGCCTGTCGTTGTCTCCGGATTACCAAACATCACACCGACCTTTTCACGCAACTGGTTGATAAAGATTACAACACAATTAGACTTACTGATAACAGGAGTTAATTTTCTCAATGCCTGTGACATCAAACGTGCCTGAAGTCCTACATGGCTGTCGCCCATATCTCCTTCAATTTCCTGCTTTGGAACTAACGCCGCAACCGAGTCGATAACAACGATATCCATTGCCCCTGAACGCACCATCGTCTCTGCAATCTCAAGCGCCTGATCACCACTGTCCGGCTGGGAAATATACAATTCATCAATATCTACACCGATATTCTTTGCGTATACAGGGTCTAACGCATGCTCCGCATCGATAAATCCGGCAATTCCGCCTCTCTTTTGTACTTCTGCAATCATATGTAAAGTAACTGTTGTCTTACCGCTTGACTCAGGGCCGTACACTTCAATTACACGTCCCTTAGGCACTCCTCCGAGTCCCAATGCAATGTCAAGGCTTAATGAGCCTGTCGGCACGGTTTCTACGGATACGTTAGCGCCCGCATCCCCTAACTTCATTACTGTTCCTTTACCAAAATCTTTCTCTAATTTAGATATAGCCGCATCTAATGCTTTTAATTTATCCTCTGTTGCCATAATAATCTCCTTTTCACGCGAACCTATGTTCGTTTTCTAGTAATATAGTAGTATACTTCTCTACAAATGTCAACACTTTATTGCCGTATCACCTTCTTTATTTTGTTTTATGCAAAAGGGTAATTTCAGAGTGAATACTCTTTTTGAATTGTTTTAGAACTGTTTTTATCATAACATACCCAAACTATTTTCTCAAGCAAAATATCTCCACGGTAATCCGCAGAGATATTCTCACCACTATTTCATTTGACTGACACGCTCTTCTACTTTTTTGTTAAAGTTTTCCACTTTTCTGTTATATGTTGTTGTCATATATTCCGAATGGAGCATAAAATCCGCCGTGGACAGATTATTTGCAATCGGTATATCATAGACAACTGCAATGCGAAGTAACGCCTTTACATCCGGATCATGCGGCTGTGCCTCTAAAGGATCCCACAGAAAAATCATAAAATCAATATTTCCTTCTACGATTTTCGCACCAATCTGCTGGTCACCTCCAAGCGGACCGCTGTTATATCCCTTTACTTTCAATCCTGTTCTCTCTGCAATCAGTCTTGACGTTGTCCCTGTTCCGCAAAGTGAATGATTTTTTAAAATATCTTTATTTCGTTCGCACCATTCAACTAATTCTTTTTTCTTGCCGTCATGGGCTACTAATGCGATATTTTTCTTTTTTCCAATTTCAAATGTAACATAATTATCCTGCAGCATTTTACTTCCCTCCTGTCTTTAATCTGCTCTCTCCATCTCCCCAAATCTTGAAGAGGCTAAAAAAGCAATGATGATTACTATTAGTATACTATAAATAAATATAACCGGAAAGAGTAACTTCATACTGATAAAGGCTGCTGCCAAACCGCCAAACATCGCCCCCATACCGAGCGTTGCCGATTGAAAGAGCATATACACCATATTTCTCACATTCACTCCGGCAGACGCACCTAAAATGGAGTCTGCCAACACTCGCATATAAAGTTTATTTGCCTGCAAAACAACATAAATTCCTATCGCCAAAGCAATTTCAAAAACGGGAATTTTCCATGCTATTCCTAAGGAAATGGCTAATATACTTCCGTCAATCAACGAACGGATATGTTCTATCACAGTTGCATACCACATTTTTCTCAGCGGAGTATCCGGTATCAGATATAAATACGGCGTTTTTAATTCTTTTTCCCATTTTCCCGTGTATCCCGTCGCACAGAAAATAATATATGCCATAATGAGCAACATCATTACCTGCGGGGCAAAACCGTCTTCTATTCCGATTACTTTAATAAACAGAAATGCAATGGCGATTACAATAAGTGTCATTCCCCCGAAAATAAAAAATCGTTCCTTTTTATATTCCAATAACTGACGGTAAAAAATTGCTTTTGCTCCTGCTGCCTTATAATCCATTTTTACTGACTTTTTAAATGTTTTCTTCTGTCCGATAGACATAACCATTTCGCCGTTTTTACTTTTCTTGCGGAATTCCACATAGTCATCTGCAAATTTTGCAGCCTCCTCATAATATCCTCCTGTGCATTTCATTTTATAGGCGGTAAACAGCATACCGGCAACCGCCAGAAAGTATAAAACACTGCAAACAACATTTAATGTTGTCGCACCTAAAAACACCATGCGGTAAACCGCAATATTCCACCCTAAAAGCGGAATCATCTGTATAACCGGATAATCTACGAACTGAATAAGCGTTTCCGGTGACATTCCGTTTTTTCTGAAATAAAAAATAGCCACGCAGACAATTCCCAAAAGAAATATATAAAAACTTCTGCAAATCCATGTTGTTGTCCGAAACGACATTTTTTCATTGGCATAGAGAAAAACGACAAGACTCATCTCTAAAACCAATTCCAAAACTAACATTCCAAAAGAAGTCAGCAACGCTTTCAAAAAACTCACTTGAAAAACAACCAGTTCGCCATAAAAAATAACTAAAGTTGCAACAATACTGAACACATAATTTTTCATCGCTCCCATAAGAAGAATGATTTTAGGGGAAATCGGCGCTGTAAAAATAAAGTGCGCATGGCTTGGTTTAAAAATAATTCCCTTTTTCTTTGCATAAGTAATAAAGTTAGTGAAAAATATAAATGTTGTCCATATAGTCAATATTGTGACTAACGCCTTATCTTCCGTGAAAATTCCGGATGCCCTCCATGCAAATGCACCCGCCCCAAAGATAATAGCATATACAACAATAACCGCAATGAACAGATAAGTGGCAGGTTTTTTGACTGCCTTCTTCATAAAATTAATTCCACTTCTTTTGGATACATACCAGAGTGCTTTCATTATTCATCACCGCCTGTCAACGCAAAGAACACATCATCAATATCTTTATCGCCCAATTCTTCTTTCGTATATGTACCGATGATTTTTCCTTTTTCCATAATGTACATAACATCCCACAATTCTTTTACCATTTCCAACATGTGCGTACTGATTAATACGGTAACATTATTGTCACGCAGTTCTAATATCACTTCTTTCAATTCTTTAATGGCTTTTGGATCAAGTCCTACCATAGGCTCGTCAAATAAAATCACTTTCGGCTGAAGAGCCAACGCACAGCAAATACTGACTTTCTGCATCATTCCTTTCGATAATTCATTTCCTAATTTGTCCTGTTTATCCCAAAGTTCAAATCTCTCTAATAATCCCTTTACTTCTTCATCTGTAATCTTGCTTTCATAGGCTTTTCTTATATATTCAATATGCTCTCTTACCGTCAAAGCCTCAAACATCGCCGGAATTTCCGGAACATAGGCAAATATTTTCTTCGCCTCCATCGTTTTAGAAGAAAGCCTTTGAATTCCAATTCCCCATTCATATTTCAGAAGTCCTGCAATACTTTTAATAATTGTAGATTTTCCCGCACCGTTTGGTCCTAGCAAAATTCCGACTTTTCCGTCCGGAACAGTAAAACTTACATTATCCACCGCTAAATATTTTCCATAACTCTTCCTTAAATTTTGTACCTCCAGCATCCCATTTCCTCCTATAAATTTCTCCATACAAAAAACCGAGTGTATGACCTATTTGGTACAATAATACACTCGGTTTTTTCTATTGTCAACTTGTTTTTATTGTTTCTCTGCGATTTCACCCTGCTTTTTGTAAATGGAATTTTGTGGAATATATCCTCTCACCATAGACAGCGGATAAATATTTGTATGACTTCCGACAACTGTTCCGGGATTTAATACCGAACCACAGCCGACTTCCACTTCGTCACCAAGTATCGCCCCGAATTTTTTCAAACCGGTTTCCACAATATTACCGTTTTCTTTTACAGTGACAAGTGTTTTGTCTGATTTAACGTTGGAGGTAATTGCCCCTGCACCCATATGCGATTTATATCCTAAAATCGAATCTCCCACATAATTGTAGTGAGGCACTTGTACTTTATTAAACAAAATTACATTTTTTAATTCCGTCGAATTACCGACAACTGCACCCTCTCCGACAATTGCGTTTCCTCGAATAAATGCACAATGACGTATTTCTGCATTTTTACCGATAATGGCAGGTCCGTGAATATAGGCTGTCGGTGCGACTACGGCACTTTTTGCTATCCAAATATCCTCCCCGCACTTATCGTAGTCTTCCTCGCTCAACGTTTCACCCAATTTCAGAATGAATGCGCTGATTTTAGGAAGCGCTTCCCACGGATAAGTCACACTGTTCAATAACTCTTTTGTAATTGTTTCATCTAAATTAAATAAATTTTTTACCATTAAATTTTCCATATGTTATTTTCCCTTCTTATAAAACTGTGCAGCGGCATCATAGCAACTTCGCAGTTGATACTGATTATTTAATCCTAATACTCCCTGTGTTCTGCTTTTTATGAAATTTTCTAATTTTATCATGTATTCTTCCGATGTAATGTCACCCTCCGCCACATATGTAAGCCCTTTTTCCCAACTTGCAGTTAGTTCCGGATTAAGTAGGGAACGAATAGAATGTTCCACCACATCAAAAATCATCTCTCCAAGTAATGTAGGTGTAATTACCTGTGTTTTCTTATTCAGCGACAAATATTTAATGCTGAGCAGTTTTTTCAAAATCTCTGCTCTTGTGGCGCTTGTGCCGATTCCGCTTCCTTTAATCTGCGCACGTAATTCTTCGTCTTCTATCAACTGCCCCGCATTTTCCATTGCCAAAATAATCGAACCGGAATTGTATCTCTTAGGAGGAGAAGTTTCTCCCTCTTTGATTGCCAATCCTTTTACTTCAAGAACAGAGCCTTTCTTTAATTGCTGAATAGCAGAAAATAGTCCTGTATCGGATGTATTTTCTTCTGACTCTGTATCTTTCTTCACCTGAGGAACTCCGGTCACTTTCAAATATCCCTCTTCTGCAAGCACTTTAAAATTAGAGAAAAACTGTTCTTCTCTTATCTTTGTCACAATGCTTACCTTCTGATAAATCGCGGGCGGATAAAAAATACTTAAAAATCTTCTTACAATCGTATCATACACCTGTTTTGCCGTTACAGATACACTTTGTAATGCCGACAGCCCCTGTCCTGTCGGTATAATTGCATAGTGATCTGTAATCTGTTTATCATTTACATAACGGGTTTTTTCTAACCCTTTATGACTTCCGAAAGTTAAAATATCGCTTAAATATGGTTTTGCCATTTCATATTTTGATAAACCGTTTAAATTTTTAGATATTTCCTTTGCGACTGCAGTGGAAAGAACTCTGGCATCCGTTCTCGGATAAGTAACCAGTTTCTTCTCATATAATTCCTGTACAATACGCAACGTTTCATCGGGACTGATTTTAAATCTTTTGGAACACTCATTTTGCAGTTCTGCAAGGTTATATAAAAGCGGTGGATTTTTCTTTTCTTTTTTCTTCTCAATAGACACAACCTCTGCCGTCAGTGGCACTTCAGCACTTAAATAAGAAATTAGTTCTTCTGCCTTTTTCCTTGTTTTAAAGCCATTTTCCTTATATAACTCAAACGATTCAAAATATTTTGAGCCTTTTACCGCTTTCCATTCTCCGTCAAAACTTTGCTCTCCTAATTTTAATGTACTCAACACGCGATAAAATGGTGTTTTAACAAAGTTACGAATTTCCCGCTCCCTTCTGACTATCATACCAAGAACACAAGTCATTACTCTCCCTACCGAAATTACCGTAAATTTTGTATGTCGATAGTTTGAAATACTGTTTCCATATTTTAATGTCAGAAGTCGGGAAAAATTAATTCCCATAAGATAGTCTTCTTTCGCACGCAAATACGCCGAAGCCGACAGATTATCGTATGCCGATAAATCTTTTGCCTCCTTAATCCCCCTTACGATTTCCTCTTCTGTCTGCGAATCAATCCACACTCTTTTTCTCAGTTTTTGTTTTACACTCTCTCCCGACATCTGCTCCACAAGGCGATAAATATATTCTCCCTCGCGTCCGGAGTCGGTGCAGACATAAATGGTATCCACGTCATTCCTTGTTAAAATTCCTTTTACAATTTTAAACTGTTTCTCCACTGCCGGAATAACCTCATAAAGAAACTCTTTCGGTAAAAACGGCAGAGTGTCCAATCTCCACCGTTTCATGCCCTCATCGTACACTTCCGGATAACTCATTGTAACCAAATGTCCCACACACCATGTTACAACGGCTTCTTCCGATTCCAAATAGCCGTCTTTTCTTTTTGTATTTAATTTTAACGCCTTTGCAAATTCCTGCGCCACACTCGGCTTTTCTGCTATATATACTGCTTTTCCCATAAACTACTCTACACTAAACTTAAATACCGTAATTGTTCTATAGTTTTCTCCGGCAGGACAAATCGGACTTTTAAAGTTTTCTTTATTAATCGCATCAGGGAAATACTGTGTTTCAAAACATACGCCGTGACGCACATCGTATACTGCTCCATTTTTCCCAACTTCGTTTTCCACAAAGTTACCTGTATATAACTGCATTCCCGGTAAATCCGTGTATACTTCCATAACAATTCCGCTTTCATTCGAGGACATTTCGGCCACTTTGTCAAATTTCCCATCATTTTCCAATACCCAGTTGTGATCGTATCCTCTGCCGAAAATAAGCGGTTCATACTGTTCTTCTATATCTCTTCCCACAGGTTTCTTCACGCGGAAATCCATAGGCGTTCCCTCTACATCTACAATCTCTCCCGTTGGAATAGACTGTATATCTGTTTTTGTAAAATATTGCGCCGCAATTCCAACTTCCTGTTCCATTGCACTTCCCGAGTCATGGCCATTTAAGTTGAAATAACTATGGTTTGTCATATTGATAACCGTATCTTCACTCGGAACGCTGTAATATTCTATTTTAATTTCATTATTCTCGGTGAGCGTATATTTCACTTCCATATCCAACGCACCCGGAAATCCCTGATCTCCGCCTCTGCTGTGCAGGGTAAATGTAATACTCTCATAATTTTTAGAACGTACTTCCCACATTCTTTTATTATAAAAATCTGTTCCGCTATGCAGGTTATTTCCAAAATCATTTTTTTCCAAATGATATGTCTTGCCGTTAATCATAAACTCCGCCCCGCCGATACGGTTCGCACATCTTCCTACGCTTGCACCAAAAAATAATGTACCGTTTTCATATCCCGTAACATCATCATAGCCGAGTACAACATCCAAGTATTCGTCATTCTTATCCGGTACCATTACATTTACTAATGTTGCACCAAAATCTGTAACCGAAATACTCATACCCGATTTATTTGTAATTGTATATAAAGTTGCTTCTTTTCCTTTTGAAGTCACGCCGAAACTTCTTGAAATCATACCCATTATTCATCTCTCCTTTTACCTTGATTATTTTGCTTGAATATATCCCTGTGCCGTCAATGTTTCCGCACAAAGAATTGCTCCCCCTGCTGCACCTCTCACCGTATTATGTGACAGTCCTACAAATTTAAAATCATAGACAGTATCTTCTCTCAGTCTTCCTACGGAAACTCCCATACCGTTTTCAAAATCAACATCCAATTTTACCTGCGGGCGATTTTCTTCCTCCAAGTATTGGATAAACTGCTTTGGAGCGCTCGGAAGATTTAATTCCTGCGGAAGTCCTTTAAATTCCAATAATTTTTCAATCAACTGTTCTTTTGTCGGTTTCTTTGCAAATTTTACAAACACTGCCGAAGTATGTCCGTTTAAAACCGGAACACGAATACATTGTGTTGTAATTACAGGCTGTTCTGCCTTTACAATTTCTCCGTCAGCTACTTTACCCCAAATTTTTAATGGCTCCTGCTCACTTTTTTCTTCTTCCCCGCCAATAAACGGAATAATATTTTCAATCATCTCCGGCCATTCTCTAAATGTTTTTCCCGCTCCGGAAATTGCCTGATATGTTGTGGCAACAACTTCTGTCGGCTCAAATTTTTTCCATGCAGTAAGAACAGGGGCATAACTTTGTATAGAACAGTTCGGTTTTACTGCCACGAACCCTCTTTTTGTTCCTAATCTTTCTTTCTGTGCCGCAATTACCTCGAAATGCTCCGCATTGATTTCCGGAATAACCATAGGCACATCTTTTGTCCAACGGTGTGCGCTATTATTGGAAACGACAGGGGTTTCTGCCTTTGCATAAGCGTCCTCTATATCGCGAATTTCCTCTTTCTTCATATCAACCGCACTGAAAACAAAATCTACCTGTGCGGAAATTGTTTCCACTTCATGCACGTTCATCACCGTTAAAGTTTTTACTTTTTCAGGAATCGGCGTATCCATTTTCCAGCGGTCGCCAACCGCTTCTTCATATGTTTTCCCTGCTGATTTCGGGCTTGCCGCCACCACTGTCACTTCATACCACGGATGATTTTCCAGCAAAGAGATAAAACGCTGTCCAACCATACCTGTCGCTCCAAGAATTCCCACTCTTAATTTCTCTGTCATCTTTCATTCCTCATTTCTTATTCTCTTTTGTTGTCAATTATTTCTTTCTCTCCTGCATGGAATATATGCAGCCGCAGTAATCCTGCCGATAAAGACCATATTCTTTTGAAAGTTCAATAGAACGTTTGTATCCGTTTTTCTTCTTAAAATCGGACTGTAAATACTCCACTCCATACTTTTTACCTAACGCAGTGCCTATTTCATTCAGTTTTTCTGCATTCTTCATCGGACTGATGCTGAGTGTCGTCGTAAAATAATCAAACTCACCTTCTTTGGCAAGTTTTGCCGCCTCTTCCAATCTGAGTGCGTAACATTTAAAACAGCGTTCTTTTCCCTCTTTTAAATGTTCGAACCCCTTCGCCATTTCATAAAATTTCTCTTTGTCATAATTTCCTGCAATAAACGATACAGGATATTTCATTTCCATTTCCTCGATAAGCGTCTGCTGTTCCAAAATACGCTTTGTATATTCACTTTCCGGAAAAATATTCGGATTATAATAAAATACCGTGATTTCAAAATGTTTTGATAAATATTCCAGTACATAACTGCTACACGGTGCACAGCAACTATGCAATAACAGTCTTGGAGTACGTTCTTCCTTCTCCAATTTTACCAGTAATTTTTCCAATTCTTTTTGATAGTTCATTGTCTTTCTCCATAAATATTTTATTTTATAAATTATACTCTTTCTCATCTCCGCAATCAAGCACTCATTTTTAATTCTCACATAAACTACTATATACGGAAAATGGAGGTTTTTATGGAAAAGATATTAGAAATAAAAAATCTGAGTTATACTTATCACAGTTTGGACGGAGAAACGCAAGCATTAAAAAACATTTCCTTTGGAATGGAGGAAGGAGAATTTTTATCTGTTGTAGGTCCTTCGGGATGCGGTAAATCCACTTTACTTTCAATTATTTGCGGACTGCTTACACCTGACTTTCCCGCTGTTTCATTTCATGGCAGACCACTGAAAGAGAACAATAATAAAATCGGATATATGCTCCAACATGACCACCTCTTTGAATGGCGGACAATATATCAGAATGTCCTTTTAGGATTGGAAATTCAGCACAAACTTTCTGTAAAAACAAAGGAAAAAGCAAAAAAACTTCTCGAAATTTATGGTCTGAAAGAATTTTCCAACGCAAAACCGTCCGAATTATCGGGAGGTATGCGACAGCGTGCTGCACTTGTGCGAACATTGGTATTAGAACCTGAACTTCTTCTTTTAGACGAACCGTTTTCAGCGCTGGACTATCAAACAAGACTAAAAGTCGGAGATGATATTGGACAGATTATCCGAAAAGAAAAGAAAACCGCAATTCTTGTTACCCATGATTTATCTGAAGCAATCAGTTTGGGTGACAGGGTTCTTATCTTATCAAAACGGCCTGCCTCTATTCAAAAAACCGTTCCGCTTCATTTTGATTTAGAAACGGATACACCTCTTCAACGAAGAAACACATCCGAATTTAAAGACTATTTCAATTTAATATGGAAGGAGTTAAATAAAAATGAATGAAATTTCTACTGCTCAAATACTTTATCTGAAAAAACAAAAGAGGCATAAATATATCGTTTCCTTTTCCCGCGTGCTTATTTTAATTCTCTTTTTATTCTTATGGGAATTCACGGCACACTATGAAATTATCGATTCTTTTGTTTTTAGCAATCCGTCTAAAATCGTCAAATGCTTTTGGTCAATGGTTTTAGATAAAAGCATCTTTTTTCATATGGGAATAACACTTTATGAAACGATTTTTAGTTTCCTTTTTGTTATCTTTTTCAGTATACTCCTCGCCGTTTTACTATGGTCAAGCCGAAAATTATCCGACATAGCCGAACCTTATCTTGTTGTTTTAAACAGTCTTCCGAAGTCTGCCCTTGCCCCGCTTTTAATTGTATGGCTAGGTGCAAATCCGACTACCATTATTGTCTGCGGAATGTCCATAGCAATTTTTGGAAGTATTCTCAGTTTATATACAAATTTTATTCATGTGGACGAGGAGGAAATCAAACTCATTTATACACTGCACGGCAATCGTTTTCATGCACTGACAAAAGTCGTTTTACCAAGTTCCGTTCCTGCCATTATGAATATGATGAAAGTCAACATCGGGCTTTGCCTTGTAGGTGTTGTTATCGGAGAGTTTTTGGCGGCAAAAAGCGGACTTGGATATTTAATCATTTATTCCAGTCAGGTATTTAAAATGGATTGGCTTTTAATGTCCATTGTTCTTCTCTGTATAATGGCTATGGCTCTGTATACGTTTATCTCTTTTATTCAAAAACAGTATCAAAAAAGGAGATAAACGACAAACAGTTGCGGAAAACCGCAACTGCCTACATACATCTATTCTTCTTTCGCCCATTCATAAGAATATTTCACCGCTTTATTCCAGCCTTTTATCTTCTTTTCACGCTCTTCTTCTGTAATCTGCGGCTTAAACTCTTTATTCTTCTGCCAATTTTTCACCACATCTTCTTTATCTGCCCAATATCCTACAGCCAAGCCGGCAAGATATGCTGCACCCATTGCTGTCGTTTCTACGCATTTCGGGCGAATTACGGGAGCGTCCATAATGTCTGCCTGTACCTGCATAAGAAAATCATTTGCACTCGCCCCTCCGTCCACTTTTAATGCCGGAATGGAGATACCCGAATCTGCTTTCATCGCCTCCAAAACATCATGCACCTGATAGGCAAGTGACTCTAAAGTGGCTCTTATAATATGATAACGATTCACTCCTCTTGTAATTCCGACTATCGTTCCCCTTGCATACTGATCCCAGTGAGGCGCTCCAAGTCCCGTAAATGCCGGAACAACATAACAACCATTTGTATCCTCAACTTTCTGTGCCAAACTTTCAGAGTCTTTCGCCGAATCAATCAATTTCATCTCATCACGCAGCCACTGTATCGCTGCCCCCGCCACAAAAATCGATCCCTCCAAAGCATAGTTGACCTTTCCGTCCAATCCCCATGCAATCGTTGTAACTAACCCGTGATTGGAAAATACCGGTTTCTCACCTGTATTCATTAAAAGAAAACAACCCGTTCCGTAAGTATTTTTCGCTTCCCCCTCCTGAAAACAGGTTTGTCCGAATAATGCCGCCTGCTGATCTCCCGCTGCCCCTCCGATTGCTATCTCATCACCGAAAAATGATGAATCCGTCATTCCATATACGCAGCTTGACGGTTTTACTTCGGGAAGCATTTTCTTAGGAATTTGCAATTTTTGTAAAATTTCATCGTCCCACTCTAACGTATTGATATTAAATAACATTGTTCTGGAAGCATTGGAATAGTCCGTAACGTGTACTCTCCCTTTCGTCAGTCTCCAAATCAGCCACGTTTCCACCGTTCCAAATAAAAGTCTGCCCTCTTCTGCTTTTTCTCTCGCTCCGTCCACATTATCTAAAATCCACTTGACTTTTGTAGCGGAAAAATAAGCATCAATGACAAGTCCTGTTTTTTTACGGAAAAACTCTGTCATTCCTTCTTCTTTCAATTTGTCACAGTAATCCGAAGTTCTTCTGCACTGCCACACAATCGCATTGTATACCGGTTCTCCAGTTTCCTTATCCCATACGATTGCCGTTTCCCGCTGATTTGTAATTCCTATCGCTGCAATATCTTTTGCGGAAGCACCGATTTTGTTCATCGCCTCCACTGCCACTCCTAACTGTGTAGACCATATTTCATTGGCATCATGTTCTACCCAGCCCGGTTTTGGGAAATACTGTGTAAATTCTTTCTGTGCCACACTGCACATTTCTCCCTTCTCATTAAACAAAATGCAACGATTGCTTGTCGTTCCCGCATCCAGTGCCATAATATATTTTCCCATAATTCTCTCCTCTTTCTTATTTCACTGACGTCTTTCAATCTAAATTCCACTAACCTGTCAAATACTACGGATTACACATTTTACACGGAGAGTAGGACTGTTTCAGCAGGTCATCTCTCTTTCCGTTAAAAGTTTTTTTATTTTTTTCCTTAATATCTTTTACCCCTTTACAATTTGGCAAATGAAATTTCTTCGTATTTGTATTCAAAATATACGAACTTTCCTTATTGTTCTTTTCCTGCTCAGAAACAGTTCCCTCATATTCCACCGCAACAGAATCGGTGTCTAAAAATACACCCGTATATTTAGATTCCCCTGTCTGATAGTTCATTTCAATTCCCGGCTGTACATTGTAGAAAAACACACAGTAGGACACACCCTCTCCTTTATCTTCAACAGAGTACCCCTCCATAAGAAGTCCTCTGCAAAGCATTTCCTTATCTACAAAAACAGGGGTGACACGGTACATCACATGATTTCCCGTTTCTTTTATGTAATCCGCTACAAGATTTTCATATTCCAGCATTTCTAAATTCATGTATCTCGTTCCGCTGACCAGATTTTTCTCATTGGCATTTTCCGCCCCTAACTGCCAGCCGATACAATGTGCTCTGTTTAAAATAAATTTTCCCTGCACACAGTCATATTTTACAGACTGCCAGCCTGTCGGCTTTACATTGCCGATTTTTCCTCTTTTTTCTCTCTCTTTAGGCATTGTATCTTTGCTCAGACAAGCAACTGACGTTGTACAGCGTCCTAAAGAGTCTAATTCCCCATATTCCTCAAAAGACTTATCCGTAATCTCTTCCTCCGTAAAGTACGGAACATTTCCGTTCACTTCTACATACGGTTCTCCGCTATATTCCGGAATGGACGCATAGTCAAATGTTCCTCCGGATAAATTCACTTCGTTTTCTTTCTGATTTGTTGTCGCATTAATATTTCCGCAGGCAGTTATATTTACGGATAATAACAGTGCGAGTAGTAACGCCTTTATTCTATTCATTTTCTTGTCCTCCTTATTTTATCTATACATGAATCAACTTTTTCTTCGCCCACAAAAAAAGTTGTTCCGATGCCTCTTGAAAATCCGGTTCTTCATTTTTCTTCATTCTGGCATATTGCTCAATAATCTCTTTTTCCTGTTCTCCTACAAGTGTGCCGAGTGTCTTATGTCTGCTTACATACACTCCCTCGTTTTGATAATATGCAGCCTGTATGACAAAAAGTGCCGCCTTATATAACCCTTTTAATATCTCCTCACTTTTTTCGTGAACCATATTGTGTACGCACGCATGATAAATATTGCACACACCGATTTTTATCGCTCTTTGAATCGTTTCTTCATTTAATTTTCCCTTTATCTCATCAATATTTCCATAAATTGCTTTTGTGTCAAAATAAAATTGAAATAAGTCTGAAGTTTCCCAATGAGATAATTCTTCTTTTCCTGAAAGAAATCCGCATATCTTTTCCCGATACTCTAATTTATCGAGCATCTCCGAATACTTTCTTATATCATCACCGCCTAATTCATCTAAGATTACAACAATATCTATATCGCTCTCTTCGGTCGCTTCACCTCTCGCATAACTTCCCTGCGATCCGATAAATACAATTCGATTTTCAAAGGTTTCTCTTAACTGCTTTTCAAATAGTTTCAGCCATTCTTCTATTACAACCATACTTTTCTCCTTTATTCTGTCATTTTTCTAATATACTTAAAAAAAGCCATAGACAATGTCTACGACTTTCTCCCATTTAAGCTGAAAATCGGACTTGAACCGACGACCCCTTCATTACGAGTGAAGTGCTCTACCAACTGAGCTATTTCAGCATTTGGCTACGTTTAACGCAACCACAAATAATATTATATACGATTTTCAAAATTTTGCAACTGTTTTTTTTCGTCATTTTCCTTCATGTGCAGAGTAATTTGCTGATAAGGAATTTCAATATGATTTTCATCTAAAGCCAACTTGATTTCTTCTAATAATCTCCATCGCGTAGGCCAATATTCATCTGTTTTCACCCAAGCACGCGTACCGATTACGACAGAACTAGCTCCCAACTGATCTACAAACACTAAAATTTCTTCCTCTTTTAAAATACTGTCGTCTTCTTTCAAAAGCCCTTCAATAATCTCTTTCGCCTTTCGCAAATCTGCCTCATAAGAAATATCAATACTCAAGTCAAGCCTTCTGACATCTTTTGCCGTTACATTTGTTAAACTCGTATTTGCCAATGTTCCGTTTGGAATAACGATTGTTTTATTATCTACAGTTGACAATTTTGTATAGAAGATTTGTATTTCCTTTACCGTACCTTCATTTTTTTGACTATCCTCTATAATATAATCACCGACAACAAACGGCTTGAGAAGAAGAATCAAAACACCTCCTGCAAAGTTGGATAAACTTCCCTGTAGCGCAAGACCGATTGCCACACCACCTGATGCAAGCAATGCCGCCACAGACGCCGTATCTACACCAAATTTTGCTGCTATCGAAAAAATCAACAATGCGTAAAGAATAACTTTTACCATAGAATCGATAAATTGTTGTACTCCTTTATCTGCACTGGAACGTTCAAAAGAACGTCTGATAATTTTGCGAATGATTTTAATGACTTTTCTTCCGATAAAAAAGAAAATAATTGCCAATAAAACTTTTACCCCAAATGCTATAAGAGCAGGTATATTCTCGTTAATGTATTCTGCAAACTTTCCCATTTCCTTAGCAGCCTCCGTCGTCACTTCCGTTACTTCTTTTGTTACTTCGCCATTTGCCGTATCTGTTAAAAAAATCATTCCTGCCTCCTTACTGAATGGTTAAAAATGCGGCTAAATTTCCTCTTTTCCCATGGGATGCACGATGCGAAAAAAGAAATTCACTATTACAACAGGTACAAATATTTGTCACTGCAATATGTTCTTTTTCAATTCCTGCCTCCAAAAATATATACTCATTTGCTTTCCACAGATTTAACTGATATTTTCCGTTTTCTTTCTCATAAAATAAATCCGCCCAATACTTTTCTGCAAATGCATTCTTGAATTCCTCGATTACATCTTTGCTGACTTCGTAGCAGTCCTGACAGATAGACGGGCCTATTGCCGCAAGAATATCCTTTGGATTTGAGCCGTATTCCTCCTGCATTTTCTCCACAGTTTTCTTTCCGATTTTGCCTACTGTTCCACGCCAGCCCGAGTGACTAAGCCCGATTGCCTTTTTTACCGGATCAACAAAAAATAACGGAACACAGTCTGCATAAAAAGTGGAAAGACAGATTCCCTGAACGTTTGTCACAAGACCGTCCACATCATCGTAGTCCAATGATTTTGTAAACCCTTTTCCTCGATCTTTTTCCGTGACAACACGCACATTGGTCGTATGCGTCTGCTTAGAAAAAACAAAATCGTTTTCTTCCACTTCCAACACATCCGCCATTCTTCTGAAATTTTCGCGTACATCCTCTTCTCTGTCCCCTCTTGCAAAACTAAGGTTCATCGTACTGCATACCCCTTTGCTTACTCCTCCCAATCGGGTGGAAAATGCGTGTTTCACCATTCCCGTTTCTTCAAACATTGGGTAGGTCAGATAATATACGCCGTTTTTCTCGTTTTCATTCAATACTTTTTCTTTATTTTTATATACAATATTCATTTTCTCACCTATGAAATATATGCAAACGCATTTTTAATGATTTCTATCTTATCTCCCGTAATGCCTACAACATCAAAACGGCACGGAACATCGACTATTTGATGTTTTGTTATATAATATAATGCCGTTCTGCATATCTTTTTCTGCTTATAAATGGTTACCGCCTCAAAAGGCGTTCCTTTTCTATTGTTTGAGCGATATTTCACTTCACAAAACACGAGCGTTTCACCGTCCATAGCAACAATATCAATCTCTCCGCTTTTGCAGCGAAAATTATATTCTATAACAGAATATCCTCTTGTTTCTAAATATTCTCCCGCCTGTTTTTCAAAGGCACTTCCAATTTCTCTCGTATTTTTTCTCATCGTTTATATAAAATTTTTGATAAATGTTTTTCGGTGAATCGGTGTTGCACCTTTTTCTTTCAGTGCCTGAATATGCGCTGCCGAGCCGTAGCCCTTATTGCTTGCAAAATCATATCCCATAATGACTTTATCATATTCCTGCATAAGTCTGTCCCTTGTCACTTTGGCAATAATGCTTGCCGCCGCAATAGACACACTTTTCGCATCTCCCTTAATAATCGGTATCTGCTTTATATCCACCTCAGGAATCGTGACTGCATCATTTAAAAGTAATGTGGGTTTTATTTTCAAATTGCCGATTGCCATTCGCATTGCCTCATAAGTTGCCTGTAAAATATTTATTTCATCAATTCTTGCCGGACTGACAATTCCAACACCTGTTGCAACTGCCTTTTCCATAATAACATCGTACAATTCTTCTCTCTTTTTCTCTGAAAGTTTTTTAGAATCATTCAGATATAAAATCATTTCGTCTTTCGGAAGGATAACCGCACCTGCGACAACAGGTCCTGCCAATGGTCCACGCCCTACTTCGTCAATTCCGCAAATGTATTCTTCTTCACAATTTTCCCGCTCATAACGGCTCATCTCTTCGATACGCTTTATTTCCGCCTGCAATTTTTCTTCTTTCTTTTTATATTTGGTAATCAGGCTGACAACGCCTGCTCTGCTATCATCAGCATATTGCTCATATAATAGCGGTAACTTTTCTTTGTCAGCCTGTTCAAATTCCTGTTTTATTTCCTTAATACTTTTACTCATGGGAAATCACTCCTATACTGTCAAACGGCCAAATGCGTATCCACGCTCTTCCCATTAAATCTTTTCTTTTCAGCACGCCTACATTCGGCACTCGGCTGTCAGAACTGTGATTTCGGTTGTCACCCAGCACAAAATATTCATCTTTTCCCAGTGTAATCGGCTCTTCCGCTATCCCTGCATCCTGCATGACTTCCGCGCCGTAATCTTTTTCCAGTTTCTTTCCATTAATATAAACATACCCGTCTATAATCTGTACGGTTTCTCCCGGAAGACCGATAATTCGTTTAATATAATATGTATCTTCCTCGTATTTGTATGGAAATACAACGATTTCATATCGCTTTGGATCCCTAAAACGGTAAGTCAGTTTATCTACCAAAAGATTATCTCCGTCATGCAATGTCGGCTGCATAGACTGCCCGCTTACCCTTGTACGTACGCCTACATATGTAATAATCAGATAAGTAAACAATAAAATAATTCCTATATAAATTACCCAATCTAATATTTCCCTAAAAATGCCTTTTGATTTTTCCTTATCTTCCATACTCCGTTTCCATTCCCCTTTATTCATAATCTTCCGGAAATTCAAGCGTAATTTTTCCTAATCTTCCGTTTCTGAAATCATCGGTCAAAATCATTGCCGCTTTTTCCGTATCTAATTCATTACCTCTTAACAGGCAGTGTCTGTTTTTGGCTATTTCCATAAGACAGCCATATGCGTCCTCCTGCTCTTCTATTCCATATTTTTCTGTCAAAATACCCGCATAGTGAGTTATCAAAAACTTTATTAACTCTCCTGCCAATTCTTCCGTATTTAAAATTTCATCCTTAATCGAACCGATAAACGCCAATTTAAGTCCAACTTGCTGGTCTTCAAATTTTGGCCACAAAATTCCCGGTGTATCAAGTAATTCTACATTTTTATTTAACCGTATCCACTGTTTTCCTTTTGTCACCCCCGGTTTGTTTCCCGTTTTCGCACAGGCTTTTCCTGCCAAAGCATTGATAAATGTTGATTTGCCAACATTTGGGATACCTACAACCATCGCTCTTACAGGACGGTTTAAAATACCGCGTTTTCTGTCACGTTCTATTTTTTCTTTACAAGCCTCCTGAATAACGCCCTGAATGGATTTAATTCCTCCGCCCCTTTTCGAGTTGACCTTTACAACAGAGTAACCCTTCTTGCGGAAATATTCTGCCCACGCATCATTCTGTCTGTCCTCCGCCAAATCGGATTTATTTAATAAAATAAGTCTTGCTTTGTTTTTTCCCAGTTCATCTATGTCCGGATTTCTGCTGCTCATCGGTATTCTTGCATCAACAAGTTCAATTACCAAATCAATCAATTTAATATTTTCCTGCATCATGCGCTTTGCTTTCGTCATATGCCCCGGATACCATTGAAAATGCATATTATTATTTCTCCTTTATATGCGGAAAAAGGGACAATATACAGTATTGTATTTGCCCCTCTCTCTCATTTACTATTTTACTAATTCTTTTACTTTTGCTCTCTTACCAACGCGTCCTCTTAAGTAGTTCAATTTAGCTCTTCTTACTTTACCTCTTCTTACTACTTCTACTCTTTCTACGTTTGGTGAGTGTAATGGCCATGTTTTTTCAACGCCGATTCCGTTAGAATTTTTTCTTACTGTAAATGTTGCTCTAGTGCTTCCACCCTGTTTCTTTAATACAGTACCTTCAAAAACCTGAATTCTTTCACGGTTACCTTCTTTGATTTTACCGTAAACTTTTACAGTATCACCTACGTTAAATTCTGGCACTTCTGCTTTTAACTGTTCTGCTTCAATTTTTTTAATAATTTCGTTCATCTTGTGTGACCTCCTTATAATTTGGACGTTCTTAATACAACCATATGCAGTGTATCAGAGGACCATCTCTGTTCTTCTCACAACGTCAGTAGTCTATCATATTTCCTGACTGTTTGCAAGCATTTTCTTTTCTTTTTCCGTCAACTCTGCCTTTTCCAGTAAATCCGGTCTTGCCTTTGCCGTTCTGAGAACAGACTGCTCTCTTCTCCATTTCTCAATATTGGCATGATGCCCCGACAATAAAATCTCAGGCACTTTTTTTCCACGCCATTCTTCCGGACGGGTATATTGAGGATATTCCAAAAGATTATCCTGAAATGTTTCAAATTCCGCCGACACATTGTTGTGCAAAACTCCCGGAATCAGCCTCGAAATAGCATCTATCATAACCATAGACGGAAGTTCTCCCCCCGTCAAAACATAATCGCCGATAGATACGTAATCTGTCACGATTTCCTCCAAGACTCTCTCATCGATCCCTTCATAATGCCCGCACAAGAATACAAGTTCTTCTTCTTTCGCAAACTCCTCAGCCATGTCTTGTGAAAATGTTTTCCCCTGCGGAGAGAGGTATACAACTCTCGGTTTCTTTTCACACTTTTCTTCAATGGACTTATAGGCGAGATACACCGGCTCTGCCTGCATAAGCATACCCGCACCTCCGCCATATGTGTAATCATCTACGCGATTATGTTTGTTCACTGCAAAATCTCTTATATTTACAGCCTCAATCGTCAGCAAACTATTGGCAATCGCTCTCCCGATAATACTTGTGTTTAATCCGTCCATAACCATGTCCGGAAATAATGTTAATATATGAAAGTTCATTTTTATATCAATCCTTCTAACAAATGAATTGTCATTTTCCCTTTTTCAATATCTACGTTTAAAATGCACTGTTTAATCGCAGGAACTAAAACTTCACCATGCTCCTCAGAAGAAATGACGTATACGTCATTTGCCCCCGTTTCAATCACATCTTTTAATACACCGAAAAATGTATCCTCTTCCGTATATACGTCCAGCCCTATCATATCCGCAATAAAATATTCGTCTTTTCTTAACTTCACTGCGTGCTCTCTATCGACAAAAAGGCTTTTGCCTTTATATTTTTCAATATCATTTATATTGTCTATTCCTTTAAATTTCAGAATGGCAAACTGCTTGAAAAACTTCACGCCCTGCACTTCCAAAATCAACTTTTCTCTTCCTGTATCAAGGATAACCTGTTTCAATTTTTTGAAGCGGTTTATATCATCGGTTGTCGGGAAAACTTTCACTTCTCCTCTTACCCCGTGTGTTGAAGATATAACTCCCACCTGTAATAACTCTTCCATATGTTCTCCTTTTATTCGCATTAAGTTGCAAATAGACATCGCTTATGCGATGTCTACTACTACTTTCTTGTCTTCTTTTGCAGCTGCTGCTTTTACAACAGAACGGATTGCTTTTGCAATACGACCTTGTTTTCCAATCACTTTACCCATGTCAGCATCTGCCACGCGTACTTCGATTACAATTGTCTTTCCTTCTGTTTTTTCTGTAACAACAACACTGTCAGGGTCATCTACTAATGCTTTCGCAATTACTTCCACTAATTCTCTCATTACGCGTACCTCCGCGAGTCAGATTATTTTTCAATTCCTGCTGCTTTAAAGATTTTTCCAACTGTTTCTGTAGGCTGTGCACCGTTCTGTAACCATTTTTTAGCGGCTTCTTCGTCTACTTTGAATACACTTGGGTTCTGGTTTGGATCATATGTTCCGATTTCATCGATAAATCTACCATCTCTTGGTGATCTAGCGTCTGCTACTACGATACGATAGAAAGGAGATTTTTTCTGTCCCATTCTTTTTAATCTAATTTTTACTGCCATTTCATTCACCTCTTCTTAAAATTCTTTTATCTATGTGTTAAAAAGGAAATCTGAATTTACCTTTCTTACCACCTTTGCCACCCATCAGTCCCGGAATCTGCTTCATCATCTTTTTAGACTGCTCAAACTGTTTTACAAGTCTGTTTACTTCGCTTATATCCACTCCCGCACCTTTTGCAATTCTGTGCTTTCTTGACGGATTTAATATATCCGGATTCTGACGTTCTTTTACTGTCATTGAGTAAATAATCGCCTCAATTCTAGCCATTTTCTTTTCGTTTTCTTCGGAATCCAAGTCCTTCAACTGATTTCCTTTCACTCCCGGCATCATGCTCAATATGCTGGAAAGCCCTCCCATATTTCTCATCTGTTTCATACTTTCTAAGTAGTCTTCAAAATCAAACTGGGCTTTTTTCATTTTCTGAGCCATCTGTTTCGCTTTGTCCTCATCAATCTCAGCGCTTGCTTTCTCGATTAGACTTAACACATCGCCCATTCCTAAAATACGTGATGCCATTCTGTCAGGATAAAACTGCTCTAAATCAGATAATTTCTCACCCATACCGACATAAAGTATCGGTTTTCCGGTTACTGCCCGAATTGATAAGGCTGCACCGCCTCGCGTGTCACCGTCTAATTTTGTAACGATTACGCCGTCAATCCCAATCTTGTCATTAAACGTTCCCGCCACATTTACGGCATCCTGTCCTGTCATCGCATCTACAACTAAAATTGTCTGATGTACGGTAACCGCTTCTTTAATCTCCTGTAATTCCTGCATCATCTCTTCATCAACATGAAGACGACCTGCAGTATCCAAAATTACAATGTTATTACCGTTTTTCGCAGCATGTTCTAACGCCGCCTTTGCAATGTTCACAGGTTTGTGTGTATCACCCATTGTAAAAACTTCAACACCCTGCTTCTCACCGTTTACCTGCAACTGCTTAATTGCCGCCGGACGATATACGTCACAGGCAACGAGCAACGGCTTCTTGCCTTTTAGTTTGAATTTTCCTGCAAGTTTTGCAGTTGTTGTTGTTTTACCGGCACCCTGAAGACCTGCCATCATAATAACTGTTGTAGCCTGACCGGGTTCTAATTTAATCTCTGTTGTTTCCGAACCCATAAGTTTTACAAGTTCTTCATTTACAATCTTGATTACCATCTGTCCCGGATTCAATCCGTTCATTACGTCCTGTCCAACGGCACGCTCCTGAACATCTTTTACAAATCCTTTAACTACTTTGAAGTTTACGTCCGCCTCTAAAAGAGCCATTTTAACCTCTCGCAATGCCGTCTTTACATCGTCTTCCGTCAGGCGTCCCTTACTTCTTAAGTTTTTAAATACATTCTGTAGTTTCTCTGTTAAACTGTCAAACGCCATGCTATAACTCCTCTAGTATCTCCGTTGATATTTGTCTAATATTCTCTATCAACAGTTCTGTTTCTGTCTGCTCTGCTTCCAAAACTTCATTAATCTGATGAACTTTTTCCTTTATCGCTAAAAACTTCTCTACTAAATGTAGTTTCGCCTCATAGCCGGATAACGTCTTATTACACCGCTTTATCAAATCATGAACACCCTGCCTGCTGATTCCCTCGCTTAATGCGATTTCACTCAGAGATAAATCTTCCAGTATAAACTGTTCATATATATTCTTTTGATGTTCATTTAGCAATTCGCCATAAAAATCATATAATAAAGCCTGCTCTAAAATGTCATTCATTTTCATCACCTTTAGTATAATACAATACATCTGCATTGGTGTCAAGTATTTTTTCTTGACACTTTATTTTTTATATGGACAACAATTTTTTTACGCAAAGTTCTCCCCAGCCCTGCTGATTTTTACATTGCCCCAAATCCAAGCAAGTTTCACGAAGTCTCAATTTCACTTCTATATTCGTCATTTCAGGATATTTTGATAGGAGAAGCGCAACCGCACCGGATACAACCGGAGTTGCCATGGAAGTTCCGCTTTTGTGCGTATATGCCCTTCCCCTCTTCCCATATCTGCTATTACAAGAATAAATTTTTGAACCGGGTGCAACTAAATCCGGTTTCATTACACATTCTTTTGTCGGTCCTCTACCGGAATAATCTTTTAACCTTCCTTCTATCGTAAACAATTCTACTGTATCATCTGACGCGCCTACCGTAATCACTTTTTTGCTCACTCCCGGAACAGTAATACTCTGTTTCTTTGGCCCATAATTTCCTGCGGCAACTACAACCACAAGTCCTCTGTCCCACATTTTTTCTACTGCGGTAAGTAACTTTTCTTCTTCCGCCTCATCGGTATTCGGAAGTGTCCCGACAGAAATATTTACAACCCTTATATGATACTTTCGGAAATTTTCCAATATCCACTCAATTCCTTCTATTACATGAGCAATTTCACCATTTCCCCATTTATCCAGTACTTTCAACGGAATCAGATTACATTTTGGTGCAATTCCGCTGTAAAGCCCTTCGGATAACTTTCCGCTTCCTCCTACAATTCCCGCTATATGCGTGCCATGTCCGTTATCGTCATAGAGCATTTCCCGTCCATTGATAAAGTCTTTAAAGCAAATAATCCTGCTGCCAAAATCAGGGTGTAATGCTATCCCCGTATCCAATATGGCAACTCCTATTCCTTTTCCTTCTATCTTATGTTGTTTTGTATCTTCACACCAATAAGAAACAATTTCTTTTACCTGTTCCATTTTATTCCCCTTTTTGTTTAATTTATTCAGGGACACCCCCTCTTGCAATATAAGAAAAAAGTTTTTCACTTTTTAGAAACATAAATAACCCCTCCTACATATTATAGCATTGTAAATAAACAATTTTTGGAGGCTTCAATATGAGCGATTTAAGTGCAACAAACTGTGGATGCGGATGTAACGAAGGAAGAGAATGTGGATTTAACAACTCTTGTTTATGGATTATTATTCTTCTATTCTGCTGTGGCGGTAACGGATGCGGAAATATGAATAACGGTGGAAATGATTGCTGTCTTTTAATCCTATTACTTTTATTCTGCTGCGGTGGTAACGGAATCGGAAATAACAATGGCGGATGTGGATGCTGTTAATTTTTCAAACACAAAACGAGGGAATTCTTTATGAATTCCCCCGCTTTTATAAACAATCTAAAACATTTCTTGCTTCTCGAATGCGTTCTTCACTCGTTCTCCATATTTCATATTCACTCATGGCAGCCAATCCCATATTTACATTCGTATTTCTATACTGCATTTGACTTTCCAAAGAAATTTTGCCTGACATATGATAGGAGGTGGCGTTTGTCTTTTCATAAAGTGTCGGAATTACTTTACCGTCAACTCCGCCCCCAACAAGAATTTCAATCTTATTTTCGCTCTTTTCCACCAACTGTTTTAAAAGTTCTGTTCCGTCTGACGCACAGTTTTTCTGTCCTGACGTCAATATTGTATCAATCCCCAGTTCTTTTGCCTGTTCTAATGTTTCTAAAGGATTTTTACACATATCAAAAGCCCTGTGCAAAGTCACTTTCATCTCTCCCGCTTCCTCTACCAGTTCTTTCATTTGTTCCATATGTAAATTTCCTTCAGGGGTAAGACTTCCGATAACAACTCCGTCCGCTCCTAATTGACGAAACATTTTCACTTCTTCTTTTAATATTTCGTGTTCATACGCCGTATAGCAAAAATCCCCAAATCTGGTTCTTAATAATGTGCGAATAGGAATATCCACTTTTTCTCTTATCTTCTGAAACAACGCTTTTGACGGCGACAATCCACCGATAACCAGCCCGCTGCATAATTCTATTCTGTCTGCTCCTCCCGCTTTTGCGGCTACTGCCGATTCCACAGAATCCACACAACATTCTAATATGCTTTTCATACTATCCTCCTTATATACTCTATAAACAAGAATAAGGAAATGCGAAATTGCATTTCCTTATTCTTTAGTTATGTATTTTCCTAACTACAGGAATTATTTACATAATAATTTGAATTCATCTGCTACGTGCTGTACCTGTGTTCCGATGATTACCTGTACACTTGTTTTTCCAGGACGGATTACACCTGCAACACCTGCTGATTTAATTTTCTTTTCGTTTACTAAAGTATTATCTTTAACTTCAAGACGAAGTCTTGTAATACAGTTGTCGATAGAAGTAACGTTGTCTTTTCCACCTAAACCTTCTAAGATAATTTTAGCAACTTCTGTAAAGTCATTGTTTGCTAAAACTGCTTTTGCTTCTGTTGCTGCTACTTCATCATCATCGTCTTCTCTACCAGGAGTTTTTAAGTCAAACTTAACGATAGCGAAACGGAATACTACGTAGAATACGATAAATGCAGCAATACCTAAAGGAATAATCATCCATGTATCCTGAGCAGCCGGTAATGAAGATGAGAAGAATAAGTCAGTTGCACCTGCTGAGAATGAGAATCCTGCACGGAATCCTAATGCTGCTGTAACAGCTACAAAAATACCGTATAATAAAGCGTAAACTACATATAATGCTGGTGCTAAGAACATGAAACCAAATTCGAATGGTTCTGTAACACCACAAAGGAATGCACAAACAGCTGCTGAAGCAACTAAACCGATTGCAACTTTTTTCTTGTTAGATTTTGCTGTGTGAACCATAGCTAAAGCAGCACCCGGAACACCGAACATCATACATGGGAAGAATCCTGACATGTACATACCTAAACTCCAAGAAACGTCTGCTGATGTTTTTCCTGCCCAGAAAGCACTCAAATCACCAAGTCCGATTGTATCGAACCAGAATACGTTGTTCAACGCATGGTGTAATCCTGTTGGGATTAACAAACGGTTTAAGAATGCGTAGATACCAGCACCTACTGCATCTAATTTAACGATTGATTCACCGATTGCAATAAGTCCACCGAATACTACTGGCCATACGAATAACAATACTGCTGATGTTAAGATAGAAACAACACCTGCAACGATTGCAACACTACGTTTTCCACTGAAGAATGCAAGCCATGAAGGTAATTTTGTACCTTTAAACTTATTGTAGCAAGTAGAACCGATAATACCGGCAATAATACCGATGAATGGGTTAGCAATTTTCTGGAATGCAAGTAAAGTTTTTGCATTTTCAGCAACTGATGGTCTGATAACTGTTACTACACCTTCTGAAAGAAGAGTTGTAATCATTAACCAAGAAACCATAGCAGCAAGTCCGGCTGTACCGTCATTGTCATCTGCCATACCAACACCTACACCGATTGCAAACAGGATAGCCATGTTATCAATTAAAGCTCCTCCTGCTTTTACAAGAAACATACCAATGATTTCTTTCATACCATTGATATCACCACCCTGCATTGTTGCAGGACATAAAAAGTATCCGATACCCATAAGGATACCACAGATAGGTAAGCAA
Organism: uncultured Lachnospiraceae bacterium; assembly: GCA_900551895.1. GTDB lineage: Bacteria > Bacillota > Clostridia > Lachnospirales > Lachnospiraceae > Faecalimonas. Next base: position 89,987 of record URXX01000002.1, read on the forward strand.
GCTACTGGAAGCATTAACGCTTTACCTAATTTTTGAAGATATTTCATAATTTTCTCCTCCTTTTCTCTCATTTTTCATGATATCTTCTCTTATATAAAACCCCGCAAGAGCGAAGTTCAATACCTGTACTATTTGATGATAGTCATCACTTCGTCCTTTGTACCTACTGTTTTTCCTGTTGTAGTTTTGATTTCGCTATAGTCAGCAGTATTGCAAATAATAACCGGAGAAACAACTTCTAAGCCTGCATTTTTGATTGCATCAATGTCAAACTCTAACAATAAATCTCCTGCTTTTACTTTGTCTCCTGCTTTTACGTGTTCTGTAAACGGTTCACCCTTTAATGTAACCGTATCCAATCCTACATGAACAAGAATTTCAATTCCACTCTCAGATTTCATTGAGATTGCATGTTTTGTATCGAATACCATTTCTACTGTTGCATCAATTGGAGCATACACTTTTCCAACAGACGGAACAATAGCAACACCTTTACCTAAAATTTCTTCACCAAAAGTCGGGTCGCTCACTTTTGCAAGTTCAATTACCTCTCCCTCGATTGGAGCATATAAAACTTCTCCCTTTTTGCCAAAACCTAATTTTTCTTTTAATGAACCAAGCATTTCTTTCTCCTCTTTCTTTACTTCATTTCCCGAATGATTTTTCTCAATTTCAAAATCATGGACGGAGCAACCGATAATTCATCTACTCCCATTCTCACAAATGTTTCTGTCAACTCTGTATCTGCACCGAGTTCACCACAGATTCCTGTCCATTTTCCTGCTTTATGAGAATTATCTACAACCATTTGAATCATTTTCAAAACCGCTTTATGATGCGGATTGTAGAACGTATCTAACTTCTCATTCTGACGGTCAATCGCAAGCGTGTACTGTGTCAAATCATTTGTACCTATACTAAAGAAATCTACCAACTCAGCCAATTCATCACTAATTATAACTGCCGCCGGAGTTTCTATCATTACGCCTTCTTCTACATCTTTGTACGGAATATCACATTCATAAAGTTCTTTTTTCACTTCCGCTACAATTTTCTGAATCTTTTTCACTTCTTCCACAGATGTAATCATCGGATACATAATAGAAATATTTCCATATACAGATGCTCTGAAAATGGCTCTCAACTGCGTTTTAAAGATTTCCGGCTGCGAAAGACAGATACGAATCGCTCTGTATCCCAATGCCGGATTTTCTTCTTCGCCTAAATTTAAGTAATCGGCCTGTTTATCAGCACCAATATCCAAAGTTCTGATAATCACTTTTTTTCCTGCCATATTCTGCGCAACCTGTTTGTATGCCTGAAACTGTTCCTCCTCACTCGGAAGTTCATTTCGCCCGATATACAGGAATTCACTTCTGAATAAGCCAATCCCCCCTGCATCGTTTTCCAAAACATATCCTACATCGGAAGCGCTTCCGATATTAGCGTAAAGTTCAATTTTCTTTCCGCCAAGCGTTATATTTTCTTTACCTTTTAATTCTAAAAGTAATTTTCTCTTTTCTTCTTCTTCGGCGATTTTTGTTAAAGTGGCATTTTTCACTTCTTCTGTCGGTTCTAAAATCATTTCCCCTTCAAAACCGTCCACAACCGCTTCCATGCCTGTCTTCAACTCTTCCAAATTCATATCTACTCCGATTAGCGCCGGAATATTCATCATACGTGCCAAAATAGCCGTATGCGAATTTGTCGAACCGTGTACCGTAACAAAAGCAAGAATTTTATCTTTATCCATCTGTACAGTTTCACTTGGAGTCAAATCATCTGCGACTACAATTACCGGTTCTTCAAAGTTCATGTCATTTCCTTCTCCGCCGATAAGATTCTGCACAAGTCTTTCCGAAATATCTTTAATATCTGCCGCTCTTGCACGCATATAATCATCGTCCATGCTTGCAAACATTTCCGAAAAACTGTCGCCTGCGGAAGCAACCGCATACTCCGCATTCACTTCCTGCGTACGTATAATATTTTCAATCGCTTCATTAAAATCCGCATCGTCCAACATCATCTGATGCACTTCAAAGATAGCCGCACTCGCTTCCCCTACTTCTTTCAAAGCTTTTTCATATAATTTTTGCAACTGCCCACAAGCAAGTTCTTTCGCCTGATTTACTCTCTCGATTTCTTCTTCAGCACTCTCTGCTTTTGTACGTTTAACAACATAATCTGTCTTTTTCAACACAGAAATTTTACCAAGAGCAATCCCTTTATAAACTGATTTCCCTTTTAAACATTCCATATTTCCTGTTCCTATCACCTTTTGTAAATCTTATAAATTTGTTTCAAAAAATGTTTTCACGCCTTCAAACGCCACATCTTCATCTTCGCCTTCTACAGAAACTTCTACAGTCTGTCCGCATTTTACTGCCAAAGACATAACAGACATAAGTCTTGTTGCTTCTGCTGATTTACCTTCTTTTGTAATAGTGATTACACTTTTATAATTTTTTGCCTCTTTCGCAAGCATTCCTGCCGGTCTTGCATGAATTCCTAATTCATCTTTAATTGTGTACTCAAATTTTTTCATTGTCCTTAACTCCTTTTTAACTCTTTATATATATCATTTATGGAATAATGATCGTTTGAATATGTACTGCAAGAAAACCCTCTTCTTCTTTTTCAAGCAGTATTCCCAACTTGCGTTCCACACTCTTACATATGTGGCGCGCAACCATGCCTGCTTTCGCATAATTCTCTTCGACAAACTGATTCAAATCTATATTAATCTTCTCTTTTGCTTTCGCCCTTGCAATCATGTAATAGAGTTGACTCATTAACCGGATTCCGCCAAGTGATTCTCGATTGATACTTTGATTCAGCATCTTCTCGATATCCAGCATACATTCATCAATAATCTGTGTAACCTTAAGTGTTTCCGACACTTCCGCATCAGATAATCCCGAATGAATATGCAGCGCAATAAATCCCACCTCATCATCAGTAATTCTGTAACCTGTTATCTCTTCGATAATTTCTCGACTCTTTGCAACTATGGTATACTCTTTACCAAACAATGCCTTAATATCCGCAATAAACGGATTCGGAAGATACATGTTCTCCTCCGCCCTCTTTGCCGCAAAAGCAATGTGATCCGCCAGCGGGATTAATATATCCGGATTAATTGTTTTAAAAACAACCTGCGCCTCGTCAATAATCCGTCCTGCCGCCTCCAAATATTTTGGCTCAATACCTTTCACGGCATTAATCATTGACCGCTCATTTTCTTTGACTGCCAAAGTGTAGATTTTCGCATCTTTGATTGCAGTAAACTTATCGCCTGGTTTTTTTCCAAATCCAATGCCTTTTCCAACCAAGATTCTTTCTCCTTCGTCATGTTTGGCAAGAAAAGCATTGTTATTCAAAACTTTTATAATTTGATACATGAACCAAACCCCTTCACTTTATCAATTAAAAAGACATAAACATATCCTGCTTATCCAATTCTATAAAGCATATATTGGACTGCGGAATAGTTTATGCCTGCTTACCAGTAACACACTATTATCTGCACTCTCGATTGTCTTTTTTTACTATACCATATTGCAACAATATAGGCAAGTTTTATTTTTTACGAAAGCAACATCATTTTTTTGTCAAGATTGCACAAATAATAGTTTATATTATAAGTCTTATTTTTCTACTTTTTTGTTTTGCATTTTCTTTTTTTCTTCATCTTCCTGTTTTTCTGAAAGTTTTTTCTTCAGCATACAATTTTCATCCAGTTCATATACCGCTGTCCCGTCAATAATCAGTTTTCTCATCTCTTCTTACTCCTTTCACCCTTCTGCTATTACTATATGAGCATTTCATATTTTTGTTTTTTTATACATATATATCTACAACGCTACATTTCTAAGGAGTGCTATGCAAGAAGAGACAACAGATAAAATGACGCCGTTTGACAGACTCATTTCATCAAAAGATTTACAACTGATGAAACTAATCATTCCTTATACCCCTCCCGCCAATCAGCATATGCTGGCAATTTTGGTGAAATTTTTAGAATTAAACCGTACAATTAAAATCTTTCATCAATCCCGCCAAAACATACATACACAAACTTTTGAAAAATCTTTTTCTTCACCTTTAGATATAGTCGATGAAATTCGCCCCTATTTATCTGAAGCAGAAAGAACTTCGATAGATTCAATTTTAAATGTATTTAATATGATGCAGATGCTGGAAACAATGGAAAAAATGTCCGGTACGGAAACATTTAATCCAATGGATATGGTAAAGGAAATGCTCACTCCCGAGCAACAAACAATGTTTGAAATGTACAATACGATGTTTCAGGAAAGCGATGATAATGACAATAATAAAGAAGGAGAATGATAATTATGGAAGATTGGCTTAACCGACCGGAATTGAAACAAATCGATCCGGTGAAACTGGAATTAATGAAAACAGTTATCGCAAAAACAAAAGGAAAGACCGGAAATGACTTAGCCCCTATTCTGCTCTCATTGATTATGACAGCAAATAAAAAAGGCATACGTTTCTCCGGAGAAGAAATCACATTTATTATGGAATTGATGAAAGAAGGGAAAACCGCTGACGAACAGGCACGTATTGATAAAACTGCCAACATGATACAAGCTGCCATGCATAAAAAATAAAATCGACATAAACATATAAAATCTGTTATACTATAACAAATTCAATTTACAAAGGAGTTTCCTACTTATGAGAAATATAAAATTAACACTCGAATATGACGGGAGTCGTTATCAGGGCTGGCAGCGTTTAGGAAAAGGTGAGTCCTCCAATACAATTTCTAACAAAATTATTGAGGTCGTACACAAAATGACAAATGAAACCGTTGAACTTTTCTGCGGTGCAAGAACGGAAGTCGGCGTTCACGCATATGCACAGACTGTCAATTTTAAGACAACTTCCGATATGAAACTTTGGGAAATCAAGCAATACTTAAATCGTTATCTCCCAATGGATATTGCCGTTACGGATATCGAAGAAAAACCCGAACGTTTTCATGCTTCACTCAACGCCACATCAAAGATTTATATGTATCGCATAGCAATCGGAGAAGTTCCAAGTGTTTTCGACCGCAAATACACCTACTATTCCTTCAAGAAACCGGATGTTGATGTAATGAAACAGGCTTCTCTTCTGCTTGTAGGCAAACACGATTTCAAAAAATTCTCAACGGTAAAGAAAAACAAATCTACAACAAAAGAAATCTACGACATTGACATTTATGCAGATGACGAAGAAATTCAGATTACTATACACGCTAACGACTTTCTGCACAATATGGCGCGCATGATTATCGGCACTTTAATTGATATCGGGCTTGGCAATCGCAAAAAAGAAGAAATCGAGGATATTTTTAATCCAAACTCTTCTATACAGGCAAGCGTTCCATGTGATCCAAAAGGATTATATTTGCAAGAAGTATTATACAACTAACAAAATTGGGGAATGCACTTCGCACTCCCCTTTTTCTATCCGAGATATTTTACTAATTCATCATATTTCTTTTCCATCTGTTCATAACCGTGTCTGTAAAACTCTTCCTGTTTTTCTACATTTCTCTCCAATCTGGAAATCATCATCGTTTCCGGACGAATAACGAAAATTTTTCCCTCGTCCTCCAGTTTTTCGATTTTCTCTAATGTACGGTTATACATGACAGGACGTTTTATTAATGTTTTTACCAATTCAGGATATTTCTTATATGCAGATACATACAAGCGTCTTCTCGCTTTTGTAACAAATTTCTTTCTGTAGCCTTTATTTTTTGTCAAAACAATAACCATTTTCTTATTGCCGTATTTCATTGCTCTCCTAATCGGAATGGAATCAGACAGTCCGCCGTCCAAATACGGAACTCCGTCTATATTTACGATAGGCGAAATCAAAGGCATACTGCTGGATGCACGACAAATCTTCATCAATCTTTCTTTGTTTTCTCTGTCGTCCATATATTCCGCTTTTCCTGTGATGCAGTTTGTTGTTACCCATTCCGTAGCAATCTCCGAATCGAAATAAGTATCATAATCAAACGGAAAAATCTCATTTGGAAATTTATCAAAAATCATATCCATATTCAGCAGACTCTTTTCCTTTATAAATCTGCGTATCCCCATATAATAGTCGTACTCATCTTCCTGATGTATCATACATTTTTTTGTTCTCTCTATCTGCTTGGCAACATAGTTTACTCCATTGCATGTTCCTGCGGATACACCTACAACATATGATAAATACAGATTTCTTTCCATCAGATAATCTAACACCCCTGATGTAAATACTCCTCGAACTGCTCCGCCTTCCAAAATCAAAGTTCCTTTTTTCATCTATATCACTCCCCATTTTGTTTTTCTAAATTATATACCCATTTTTCTTCTGTGCAAACCTCTTCTTATTATTTTTTCCTAAACTTTTTGTAAACCTTGCCATTTTACTGCTCTCATGCTAAGATAGGCGGTGGAATACTATTATTAGGAAACAATATTTTAAAATAAAGGAGACTCTATTATGATTAGTGCAAACAATGTCACATTGCGTCTTGGCAAAAAAGCCTTATTTGAAGATGTAAACATTAAGTTTACTGCCGGCAACTGCTACGGAATGATTGGTGCTAACGGCGCGGGAAAATCGACTTTCTTAAAAATCCTTTCAGGACAGATTGAACCGACAAGCGGCGAAGTAGTTATCTCTCCGGGAGAACGTCTTTCTTTCTTGCAGCAAGACCATTTTAAATATGATGATTATCTTGTTTTAGATACCGTTATTATGGGAAATGCGCGACTATATGAAATCATGAAAGAAAAAGAAGCTATTTATGCTAAAGAAGATTTTACTGATGAAGACGGTATGAAAGCAAGTGAACTTGAAGGGGAATTTGCTTCTATGAATGGGTGGGAAGCAGAATCCGATGCCGCTACTTTACTAAACGGTCTTGGGATTGAAACAGATTTACATTATAAATATTTGAGAGATTTGACAGGTGCAGAAAAGGTTAAAGTACTTCTTGCTCAGGCTCTATTCGGAAATCCGGATATTCTTCTTCTCGACGAGCCTACTAACCATTTGGATTTAGATGCGATTGCATGGCTGGAAGAATTTTTAATCAACTTTGACAACACCGTTATCGTTGTGTCCCATGACAGATATTTCTTGAATAAAGTCTGTACACAGATTGCAGATATCGACTACGGCAAGATTCAACTTTACGCAGGTAACTATGACTTCTGGTATGAATCAAGCCAGCTAATTATCCGTCAGATGAAAGAAGCAAACCGCAAGAAAGAAGAAAAAATCAAGGAATTACAGGAATTTATTTCCCGTTTCAGCGCCAATGCTTCAAAATCAAAACAGGCTACGTCCCGTAAAAAAGCGTTGGAAAAAATCCAACTTGACGATATTCGTCCATCCAGCCGTAAATATCCTTATATCGATTTCAGACCTAACCGCGAAATCGGAAATGAAGTTCTTACGGTTGAAAACCTCTCCAAAACAATCGACGGTGTAAAAGTTTTGGATAATCTTTCATTTACAATTACACGCGAAGAAAAAGTTGCATTTGTAGGCGGAAATGAATTTGCTAAAACTGTATTATTTAAAATTTTGGCAGGGGAAATGGAAGCCGATGAAGGTACTTATAAATGGGGAGTTACAACTACACAAGCCTACTTCCCAAAAGACAGTTCTAAAGAATTTGACAACGACTACACAATCGTTGACTGGCTTACGCAGTATTCAGAAAATAAAGACGCCACTTATGTTCGCGGTTTCTTAGGAAGAATGCTTTTTGCCGGAGAAGACGGGGTGAAAAAGGTAAAAGTTCTTTCCGGTGGAGAAAAAGTAAGATGCCTTTTATCTAAGATGATGATTTCGGGAGCAAATATTTTAATTTTGGACGAACCTACCGACCACTTAGATATGGAATCTATCACTGCATTAAATAACGGATTAATTAAATTCCCCGGCGTAATTTTATTCGCTTCCCGTGACCACCAGATTGTGCAGACAACTGCAAATCGTATTATGGAAATCGTTCCGGGCGGTAAATTAATCGACAAAATTACAACTTATGACGAATATCTTGCAAGTGATGAAATGGCAAGAAAACGTCAGACTTACTCTATGGATAATTCTGAAGAAGATAACTAAATGCAAAAGCGTTATGCAATCACCTTATCGATGACTGCATAACGCTTTTTCTACCTCATCTGTTTTTGCTCCGCTTCTTCCATTGTCGCATATCCATAATATTCTGTTGTTCTCCGCATAATCTCTTCCACCATATTCGTTCCGCGCTTTGCAAAATCTACAACCATAGACGCATATCTGACAAGAGTTTCTATTGAATACGTCTTTAATTCTCCTCTCAGATACGTTTCAAAGGAAATATTGTTCATTTCATCTTCCGCAGTATGAATCAATCTCGCCTGTCCTGATAAATGCGGATATCTCTCTGCAAACTCCTCTCTCCACTCTACCTGTATCGGAATAATCCCTTCGATTATTCTGCTTTTTTCTTCCGAAACCTCCGGCAGGTTATCTTTAATGGCCTCATATTCTTCTTTCGCCGTACTTTTCATCATATAGGCATATTTTTCCATCACAAGATTACGCCCCTGTTGATTACCCTCTTGCAAATCTTTATAATATGAGTTTAATAATTCTTCATCCCACACGGAAAACTGGCTTTTTCGCATAATATCAAAGGTTTCAAAATCGTCCTGACAAGATGCACGCCCTCCCGTATTTCTCACTTTCTGAAACATATCCCATTCCAATTTCACAATTTTTTCCATTACGTTCATGTTCTTTTCCCTCCATAATATTCTTTCCACATGACATTCCAAAAAATCTTCCTCGCCCTCCGTTAGTTTCTGCTCTTTTAGTTCCTCTAAAAGCACAGAACAGATTTTTTCTATAATCATACTTTTTTCTTTCGGTGTCTGCACAGCAAACAATTTATCGTACAAATCCTTTACCTCAGATAATTTTGGAAGCGTTTCCATTTTTCTAAACATCCACTTGTAATACGGCATAAACGTATTATTCAGCAAATAAATCAAATTGCAGGATGCCTGCACAAATTCACGGAGCGCCATTTCCCCTGCCGCATATTCTCCCCGCTTCACACAGCGAAGATAATTATACTGCCCTGCCTGTGCGGTCAACGCCGTCATCTGTGCGATTTTACGCACCCGCACTTTATACGGATAACCTTTCTTTAATTCCTTTTGTATAGTTGAAAATATTCCCTCTCCGTCCTTAAAGATTTTCCCCGCCGTCACCTGTGCCAGTGCTGTTTCGGACACAGAAAGCCACGCTTCTGTCCTCTGTTCCTCTGTATATTTTTCCGGATATAACAAAATTTCATATAATCGTTTTCCGAGAAATTCTTCATAAAATGTTCGCACGTTTAAAACGCCTACTCTGTTTTCTCCTCGATTGGTTACTTGTCTTGGCGGAATATTTCCAAACGTTTTCGGAAGTTTATTATACGCTTCATCCATTTCTTTTCCGTATTTTTTCATATCTCCATCCTCCAGCCAAATACAAAATGCCGGTCCGAAGTCATGGTCTGCGGAAAGTATATCATCAAATCCGAAACATTCTGAACCGTGTCCCATAAGTCCGACTGTCAACCTGTCAAAGCAGTCCGAAAACTTTTCTTTCAACATTTCCTTTCCATATCGTTCATAATATAAGCGGGAAATCTCCATTCCCTTTTTACTGTTTTGTTTTCTTCTCGCATCTTCCGCCTTTTTGCGAAGATACTCCGCCTGCTGTGAAAATCCGCTTTCCTCCAACACAATCGCACAATTCTCACAGGTAACCGCATAATTTTCACATTCACCATAATGTTCCAATATTTCTTTCAATGCCATCGTGTAATACTCTACGGATTTTCCGTAATCTTTCTGTAAATAATATCCGTGTGCCAACGATGCAAGGAGGGCAGAGTAATGGGAGTCTTTTGTTTCTTCGCCCTTATATAGTTTCAACGCTTCCTGCAGAGCAGAAATTCCCTCCTTATAATTCTTCAACTCAAAATATACCGTTGAAAGATTTGTATAAGTAGATGCAATCTCTATCCTATGTTCAGGAAATAACTTCACAATTTTCAGCGCAGTATACAGACAATCAATTGCTTTTTCATACTGCCCCATTCCTTGATACGCCATGCTCATATTATTATATAGTCCTGCCCTCTTTATATCAGGCTGTATAAGTACATCATCATAAATGTGATCTGCCTTTTGATAGATATTTAAAGCCTCTTCATATTCCCCTCCTGCTCGGTACGCCGTCGCAAGATTGACAAGGGTTGTTGCGTGAAATTCCGTATAAGAAAAATCTAATTCTTCAATAAGTTGCTCCGCTTTCCTCCCTACGGCAATCGCCTCATCCGTCCTGCCTAAACTTCTGTAATATCCCGTCATTTCATTATAGAGCATTAAAAGAGTTTCTTTATCCTCTTCCTCTTTTGCCTGCTGTATACATTTTTGTAAAAAAGGCTCTACTTCCGAAATTCTCTTCTCTGCAAAGAGCCTGTCCAGTTGAGTTAATATATTTTTTTCTTTCATGCTTTATCCTCCTCCCCTATTATACATATTTTTCACCTTTTCGGGTATAAACTTTCATTTCTTAAGAAGTATTAAGAAATATCCCCTCAATTTTAAGAATATTCATCATTCTATTCAATCCGTTCTTAAGATTCATCTGTCATAATAAGATAAGAAACTGGGAGGGGAATTTACAAATGAAAAAATTACAGAAATTTTATCCATATATATTGCTGACTGCTTTCACCTGCTGTCTTATCTTTATCATTTGGCCAAAAGGGACATCTTTTGGATCTATGACAGACTGGGTACAACAGCACATTAAAATTGCAGATTATTTTCGTACACTCTTTTTAGAAAACGGACAACTTTTTCCTGACTACGCAGCCCACTTGGGCGGAGGAGTTAATATTTACGCACTTTCCTACTACGGACTTTTTCGGTTAGATGTGCTTATCGGTTACCTCATTCCTTCCATAAGCATGGAATACATTGTTGTCACCTATATTCTCTTAGAATATATTGCAAGCATTAACCTTTGTTTTTTCTGGTTAAAAAAACAAAATATCCGCAAAGAAATTTGTTTTGTTTCTGCATTTTTGCTGGCGACTTCTTCACTTTTATTTCAAAGTCACCGACAGATTATGTTCATTAATTATATGCCGTATCTGTTTTGTGCCTTACTTGCCATAGACAACTTTTTACAGACAAAAAAAATCAGATGGATTTCCTTATCCATAGCGCTTATTATTCTGCACAGTTACTTTTTCAGTGTAACTGCGATTATTCTTTGTACAGGTTATTTTCTTCTTCGTTTAGAAAAGAAAGCAGAGTCAAAGACTCTCATGGTGAAATACGCAGGGGCGTTTTCTCTCGGCATAGGAATGTGTGCCGTTCTCCTTCTTCCTACCGCCTACTACATGATGCAGATAAAAAAAGACAGCGGAAATCCTCTTTCTCTCATAGAAATATTTGGCATTACCCCCTCCTTAAAAGGACTTTTATACTATTCCTACGGCGCGGGGCTTACAATTATCATTCTCTTTGTGTTAATTCTTTCACTGCAATATAAGCGCACAAAGAAAATGGGCATTATCCTTTTACTCTGCCTGTGCAGTAATCTTGTTTCCTATTTATTAAACGGAACATTATATGTGCGTTACAAGATTTACCTCGTTTTTTTACCGTTCATTTTATACGCCTTTGCCAAAACATTGCAGGAAATGTACTGTTCAGAAAAGAAACTACATTTTTATCCTCTTCTCTTCGCCGGTATACCTGTTTTAACTATTTACCTGTTCGACCGCGAAAAAGCAGAATTTCCGATACTTTTGGATATTGCAGTTGCTCTTATTGCACTTATCCTTTTCTATCGGAAAAAGAATACAACATATTTATTCTTTGCCTGCATCCTTCCATTTATCATTTGTATACAGATAAACAATACAGAAGTTTACCCGACAAAAGAAGAAAGTGTTTTCTCCGATACAGAATTGGCAAAACTTTGTTCCACTTATTCGGGGAGATTTTTGGACACAACCACAGGACTGTTAAATGTGAACAATATCTTCAGCAAAGATGCATATAAGACAACCATGTATTCTTCTCTTTCCAACGGAGAATATAATACTTTTTATTATGATTACATGAAAAATCCAATGAGTATTCGCAATCGGGTTGTTCTTGCATCCACGCCGAATATTTTATTTCAGCATCTGATGAACGTAAGAACAATGGAAACAAAAAAGGGAACACTTCCTATCGGATACGAAATCATTGCAGAGCGCAAAGGAACTGTCCTTGCAAAAACAGATGATTCCATGCCTTCTGCATATGTAACAAACAGTTTATACAGTAAAAAAGAATTTGATAAACGCTCTTATCCCGAAAATATAGATATTTTAACACAGTCTGCAGTTGTAGATACCGATAAGACAACTTTTCAAAAACAAATGCAAAAGGAAAACTTTTCCTTTACGATAGACGGTAAAGGAAAAAGAAAGCAGACCGTTTCTTTACCAAAACCATATGATAACACTATTCTTCTCCTTTCTTTCGACATAGACAGAAACGATAGAAAAGAAGTGGTTATCGATATTAATGGTATACGAAACAAACTATCGGGCAGCAATGCTAACTACCCGAACAATAATACAACATTTACCTACATCCTTTCATCTAATCAAACGTTGAAAGAACTGCATATAAATGCTTCAAAAGGAAACTACCGCATCAAAAATGTGCAGTTATATTCTCTTCCTTATAACGACATACAGAAGAGAAAGACAACTGTCGATGCCGTCACTTTAAAAAATCCTGTCAAAAAGGAAGTATTGCAGGGAAATGTGACTTCATCAAAAAACGGTTACCTTATTACATCCATACCGTATGAAAAGGGATTTACTGCTTACATCGACGGAAAAAAAGTTCCTGTCGAAAAAGTAAATACATGTTTTGTCGGATTTCCCATAAATAAGGGAGAACACAATATTTCTATCGTATTTCACGCTCCGATGAAGCGTCTAGGACTTGCGATAAGCGGAATTTCTTTCATATTGTTTATTATACTTTTTATTTACGAGGGGAGATTATTATGGAAAAGAAAACATTAACAGAATTTATTCGCTACTGTTTCATCGGTGGCTGTACAACGGCAATTAACTATCTTGTTTATATTGGAGTATTATTCTTTTTTCAAAAGCATTACCTATTTGCCAACACGGCAGCATGGGTATTTGCCGTTCTCTTTGCTTTTTATGCAAACAAACATTTTGTCTTTCAAAAAACAGAAAAGTCAGATAAAGAGGCGCTGTCCTTCTTCTCTATGCGTCTTGTCACTTTACTGATTGAAAACGTTCTTTTATATATTTGTATACAGCAATTACTTCTTCACTCACTGATTTCTAAATTAGTAGTAAGTGTAATTACTGTTTTAGCAAACTATGTTTTGTGCAAATATGCGATTTTTACCGAAGAGAAAGGTGGTATTGTTTATGAAGAAAATTAGTGTAATTGTCCCTTGCTATAATGAAGAGGAATCTCTTCCTCTTTTTCATAAAGAAGTAACAAAAGTTTTACAGGAAATTGCAGATGCAGACTACGAGTTATTGTTTGTCAACGACGGAAGTAAAGACCATACGATAGATGTCATAAAACTTCTCGCTATAAAAGATCCTCATATCTCTTACTTTTCCTTTTCACGGAACTTCGGAAAAGAAGCGGCAATGTATGCCGGTTTATCACACGCGGACGGTGATTACTGCGTAATTATGGATGCTGATCTACAGCACCCGCCTGCACTGTTAAAAGAAATGTTTTATGCTGTTGACAAGGAGGGCTATGATTGTTGTGCCGGAAAGCGTTTAGACCGCACCGGAGAGGGCAAAATAAGGAATTTCCTCTCCCACTCTTTCTATCGTGTTATTCAGCGTCTTACCCACATGGATATGAATGACGGTGCAGGAGATTTCCGCATGATGTCTCGCCAAATGGTCAACGCAATTTTAGCAATGAAAGAATACAATCGTTATATGAAAGGACTGTTTTCTTTCGTAGGCTTTGAAACAAAATGGGTAGAATTTCATAACGTGGAACGAATTGCCGGAGAAACAAAATGGACATTAAAAAGTTTGTTTTCATATGCTTGTGAAGGTATTTTCTCCTTCTCCACAAAACCACTGATGCTTTCGGGAATGTTCGGTTCATTTTTATTGGTGATTTCCGTTATCTTAGCAGGATACATAGGTGTGGACACATTATTTTTGCACCATAAATTTAACGGACTTCTTGCAATCACCTTGCTCATCCTCGTATTGAGCAGCATTCAAATGATTTTTGTTTCTATATTGGGGCAATATGTATCGAAAGACTATATGGAAAATAAAAATCGTCCGATTTACATTATAAAGGAGAGTAATAAGCCATGCGTATCTTAAAAAAAGCCGTTTCCTGCGGGTTGTTCTTTTCTCTTCTTCTCCTGTCGGGCTGTCAAAAGGAAAAAATACCCGAACCGACTGAGCATGCAAAAAAACTAATGATTGTTGCTCACCCCGATGATGAAACCATTTTCGGCGGAGCACATATTTCCAAAGGCGGATATTTTATCGTTTGTCTGACAAATCGCGATAATTCTGTGCGAAGGGCTGAATTTACCGCTATGCTGGATTTAACAAAAAATGAAGGGGTTATTTTAGATTTTCCCGACAAAACATTCGGAAAGCGAGATAACTGGGAACATCACAAAGAAAAAGTAGAAAAACTGATTGAACACTATGTGCAGGCAAAAGATTGGGAAAGCATTACAACTCATAACGCTGACGGAGAATATGGACATATTCATCATAAAATGACACATCAACTTGTTACAAAAGTATGCGAAAAGGAAAAACAGACAGATAACCTGTATTATTTTGCCCCATATTATAAGAAAACCGAATTAAACAAGCATATGCTTACTCCAATGCCAAATGAAGATTTGGAAGCAAAAACAAAACTGGCAGAAGTTTATCTCTCGCAGGAAAAAGTATGCAACAACCTAAAACATATATTTCCATACGAAGAATGGACTTCTTACAATGACACATATAAAAAATGACATTTCACACCCGAAATGTCATTTTTTGTCTATTATCTTATTCGGTCAGGAAAACCTACTTTACGCTGTACTTTACGCAATGTTTTTGTCGCATAGTAGTTGGCTTTATCTGCATTGTTTTTGATAATGCCGTCAATATAGGCTTTATCTTTTTCAAGTCTTGCCACTTCATCCTGAAGAGGTTTCAAAACAGAAATAACAGCCTCTCCCACTGCCATTTTAAAATCGCCGTACCCTTTTCCGTCAAATTCTCTCACAACTTCATCCACCGTCTTATTTGTACATGCACGGTAAATATCGATTAAGTTCTTCACACCCGGCTGCTCGTCACGGTATACAATCTGTGCCTCCGAATCTGTCACTGCACGTTTACATTTACGCATGATTGTGTCAGGGTCATCCATGAGATAAATACTCGCATTCGGATTCTCATCAGATTTCGACATCTTCTTTGTCGGCTCCTGCAAACTCATAATCTTCGCTCCGACTTTACCTATATATGCTTCAGGAACAGTGAAAACATCCCCGTAAATCGAATTAAATCTTTGTGCAACATCTCTTGTCAACTCCAAATGCTGCATCTGGTCAATTCCTACCGGAACGACATCTGCCTGAAAAAGTAATATATCAGACGCCATAAGCACCGGATAAGTGAAAAGTCCGGCATTAATATTATCTGCATGTTTTGCCGCCTTATCTTTAAATTGCGTCATACGGTTTAATTCACCCATATAAGTAAAACAATTTAAAATCCATGCCAACTCTGCGTGTCCCGATACATGTGACTGATAATAAATACAGTTTTTCTCCGGATCAAGACCTGCCGCAATATATAAAGTTAATAATGCTCTCGCTCTTTTGCGAAGTGTCGCCGGATCCTGTCTTACCGTAATGGAGTGCATATCCACAACACTGTAAAAGCATTCATATTCATCACTCAATGTAATCCAGTTTTTCAACGCTCCAAGATAGTTGCCTAATGTAAGATTTCCTGTTGCCTGCATTCCACTGAATAATACTTTCTTATCGTTAATCATTTCCATTCTCCTCCTTTTTTATTACCAGTCTTCTACTTCATCTTCATAGTAGACTATATTTTCCTCTTCAATTGTTGGAACTCCATTCTCCACACGAATAATTGTCACCGCACAATTCTTATGGACACCGCCCTGCCAAAATTGGCTCATCGGATTGTTCTTCACAATTCTCAAAATCGCACACAACACCGCTCCATGTACAGATACTAAAATCGTGCTGTCCTGATAGTCTTTATTGCGGAATATATCGTCAAGAAAATGTTCGATTCTTTCATTAAATTCACTGAAGTCCTCCCCGCCTCTCGACGCTCTGTAACTCTCTGGTGCATCAAAAAACCGCTTAAATTCCTCGTCGGGAATATTAAACTTTTCTCCTTTACAGTAAAGCCCTTCATATTCCCCAAAACACATTTCTTCTATTCTCGCATCTTCGATTACGGGAATTTCTCTGTCCCCTTTCACAATCAGGGCAGTTTCTCTCGCACGTTTCAACGGGCTTGTCATAACCAAATCAAAAGGAACGTCCCTAAGTCCCTCTTTTGTTTTATATGCCAGACTTCTCCCAAATTCATTCAGTTCAATGTCTGACTGCCCCTGTAAACGTTTTTCTTTATTCCAGTCTGTTTCCCCATGCCGCATAATGTACAATTTCATCTTTGTCCCTCCAAACTGTCCATGTGAAAATTACATTGAATGTATCTATTATATCATATTTTCGGGATGTGGGTTTGTCAAACATATGTTACACCCCAAGCGATAAATTCCTTTAGGATAGTCTGCGGTGATTTCCATCCCAAAGGTCTCATTGGAAACTGATTGTAGTCTCTGCGATTATAGATTTGAAGCTGTTTGGAAAAATCTTCAAAAGAATAAAAGGTATGGGAAGCATAAAAGCGTTCATTGTCCTTTCGATGACTGCGTTCTACCTTTCCATTATGGCGTGGCGTAAATGGGCGTATCAGTTTATGGCGGATGCCTTGCTCCTCTAAAACACGTTGGAATAAAGTTAAGGTTTCCTGCCCAGAAGTAGAAAAGCGCTTCGTGAATTCCAAGCCGTTGTCCGTTTGGACGCATTCAATAGGCAGAGGAAACCGTTGGATTAGATGCTTAAGGAACTGTGCAGAAGAATAAGTACTGTGCTCCTCAAAGGCTTCCACATAGCGCCAACGGGAGTACTCATCAATCGCTGTATATTGATAGAATTTCTTTCCTTTTGCTTCATTCACAAGGCAGGATGCAGGAACGAATTTCACATCAATTTGGATACGCTGACCGGGATATTGCATCTGCTCATAAGGTTTTGGAATGTATTTAGGGTTCGGAAGTTTTTGGGTTAGGATTCCTTGTTTTTTCAGAAAACGATACAAACCGGGAATGGAACGCGTATAGCCACGTTGCATGAGTTTTACCCAAAAGACAAACAAACCAGCATTCGGATTGCGTCTACGCATATCATGAATCAGTTTGATTTCATCCGGTGTATGCTGATTAGGGTGATGATGCGGTCGACGGGAACGGTCACGAAGGGACTCAAGAGTGCCATCATAGCGACGTTTCCACCGATAGATATACTGACGATTTGTCTTATATTTTATTGCAGCTTTAGAGACACCATGTTTTTCAGCAAAACGGATCAGGGATAGACGATACCTCATATCTTGTGTTATACTTGTCATGCGGGAATACTTCCTTTCTTGAATGTTTAGTTTAGTCGCTTAAAGCATAACACAGAAATGGTATTCCCGCTCTTTTAATTATTCAGTTGTAACACATGTATTGTAATCCTACAGTATCTATTATATCATATTTTCGGGAAAGATTGCATTTTATTTTTAAAATCGTTATAATTAAAAAATGATTGGAGGGAATAGCATGGAAAAAATCACAAGTTTTACAATTGACCATTTGAAATTAAAACCGGGCGTTTACGTTTCCCGCAAAGACTCTGTAGGTGCGGAAACGATTACTACATTTGATTTAAGACTGACAAGTCCGAACGATGAGCCTGTCATGAATACGGCTGAGATACATACAATCGAACATCTTGCCGCAACATTTTTAAGAAACCACAAAACATTCGGAGAAAAAACAATTTATTTCGGACCTATGGGATGCCGTACGGGATTTTATCTCCTTCTCGCCGGAGATTACACCTCTTCTGATATTGTTCCGCTTCTGACGGAAATGTTTCAGTTTATCGCTGACTTTTCAGGGGAAGTTCCGGGGGCAAGTGCAAAAGACTGTGGCAACTATTTAGATATGAATCTGCCAATGGCAAATTATCTCGCCAAGAAATATTTGCACGATGTATTGGAAAATATTACAGCCGAACAACTTATTTATCCAAATTAATAAGAATCCAAAAAATGAGTAAACAAAATTAACTGTTTACTCATCTTTTATTTAACACTTCTTTGCGTATATAGTCAAAAGTAACTTTCTCTCCCTTTTCTGCAAGCATATGCAGAAGAGTTTCCAACAATTCCTGCGTATCTTTATGAAGCATTTTTCGAACATACTTTGCGCCCTGTTCGTAATATTCAAGCGGTTTTCTGTCCGTATATTTTTCCCGCATATACGTTTTTGATGCGGCTATTCTGTCCATAAACATCTCTACTACATAATTTTTCGGCATCGGCATACCAATTAATCCTTTTTCTTTTCCGACACCGTAATCAATCCAGTATTCATAATGATGTTTATTTCTGCCTTTATGATGAAGCCATGCGCTTGAATACCCTATCGCTTCCCGTTCTGCATTATTTGGACTTCTCGTACCCTGATAGTATTTACAGCCTACCCGAAACTCCGAAAAACTATATTTGGATAAATCGTGCATAAGCCCCTGCCGATATAACCCAACCTGAAAGCAGTACCGCATAACAAGTATTTTATGATGTGTAATTGTACAAAAATGTTTCCACGCTTTCATCTATTCTATACTCCTATATTATTGTTTTTATTATCCATATAATCCACAAGTGTACCGGATATACGAGATAAAAGAAATATTTGTAACTTCTCCCTTTTTCGCCGTTATAGAAATAGATAGGCAACAACGCCATTACCGCAAACGCCTGAATATATCCGAATACAACTATATTAATTACCGCCACACTGATAAGTTTCGCCGCCATACGTTCTCTAAAAATAAAGAAACAGAAAATCATCAAAACACCCCATGAGCCGTAATCCGTTCTGAAAACATCTCCCGCAAGCATAATAAGAAAAACCGTACTTACTTTTGAAAATGTAGAATACTGTTTCTCATAAACATACATTAAAATCACTCCGATAAGCAGAGTAAAAAACACATTCTGATGACGCAGGTCAAAAACCTTTCCCGTTGTCAGCAAATCAAAGGGAATTTCCGAGAGAACCGCAAAGACTCCAAGACGAAACATATATTTCCAAATATCTCTCGTATGATAAAAGCCTTCCACAATTAAGAAAGCAAAAATTGGAAAAGAAATACGTCCTATAATTCTAAAAAGTATATGTTCCGGAAAGAAAAATAATCCTATATGGTCGATAATCATTGCAATGATTGCAATTATTTTTAGTTGAAATGAATTTATGCCGAGTTTCATATGCTATTCCTTTCCTACAAATATTTCTATCGTTCTGTCCCCCACCATAACTTCTCTTTGGCTATCCAATTCTTCCGGTTCCTCCAACACCCCCGCATCCGTAGAAACGGCACGATACCACTTCTTTCCTTTTTTCAATGCAGGCAAGGCAAAAGAATGTTTTAGCCAGTGCATATTATAAGCGACAAAACAACTGTCCTCCCCTATTTCTTCTCCACAGTAATAAACTCCCAACTGTCTGCTGGAAATTTCAGAAGGAATTTGCCACGCACATTCTCCGTGGTAAGATACATCCGGAATACCACAGGCAATGCTGTCCAATCCTCTTAATTCTTTTGGGGAATGCAGCACTTTATGCTCTTTTCTAAATCGGATTAAGGACTGTACGAAGCGGAATAGTTCTCTGTCTTTCTCTGTATTCCCCCAATTCACCCAGCCAATCTCATTATCCTGACAATAAACATTGTTATTTCCCTGCTGGGAGTTATGGCATTCATCTCCTGCCAAAATACACGGTATCCCCTGAGAGGTGAGCAATAAAAGAAAAGCATTTCTCATCTGTTTCTTTCTTAATGCCATAACCGCCCTCTTTCTGCTCGGTCCTTCTGCACCGCAGTTCCAACTATAGTTGTAATCCGGTCCGTCCTGATTTTTCTCTCCATTTTTCTCGTTATGTTTTCCGTCATAAGAAACCAAATCAGAAAGGGTAAAGCCTGTATGAGTAGTAATATAGTTGAAAATTCCTTCTTCCTTAGAAAGATGTCTTGTCCACCACATCACACTCTCAACCATTCCCTCGTCACCTTTTAAAAAGCGACGCATATTATTTTGAAAATCATCCTGCTTTTTCAATATCTTTGTATGCTTTAATAACGGATCTTCTTTTAATTCCTCAAAAGGTGCGTTAAATGGATTTACAATAAATCCGTCTACATGGTATTCCATTTTATAATAACGAATACAGTCTGTTATCATTCGCTTTGACATTTCCGCAGTAAACGGCAAATCAAGAACAATTTCTATACCGTCCTTATGACACGCCTTTACCAAATCTTTCAACTCACGCACGGAATCCCCCATAGCAGAATAAGATGATTTCGGTGCAAAACAAAACGCCGGACCATACCCCCAGTAATTTGTATATCTTCCATTTTCTTCAAACTCGTATATCGGCATGCAATGAATTTGATTAATACCCAGTTTTTTTAAATAAGGAAGTTTTTCTTTTACCCCCAAAAAAGTTCCGCCATGTTTCACCTTTGCCGATGCATGTTTTGTAAATCCCCGCACATGAATACTGTAGGCAATGACTTCATTTTCAGGAAGAAAAAGGGGCATATCTTTTTCCCAATCATATTCATCTATGTAGACTTTCCCTTTCGTCAAAATCGGTTCTTCTCCCAACCATTCTTCCTTTCCCACAACCGATTTCGCATATATATCCGTTACAATTTCATCATTGATTTTATAGTTATATTCCCAATCTGCCCAATCCATACCTTTTAGCATAAGGCTTCTTATTTCACCAAAAGCACGGTCTTCCTTCATCTCTAATTCAAATGTCGGAGTCATCTCTCCTTTTTTGTACAATAAAAGGAAACATTTGTTTCCGCTTTTCACTTCCGTAGAAAAGTTGGCTCTGTCCCCCTCTACGGTAACGCCCATAGGGAAAGGCATTCCTTTACAATGTTCCATATATTTTTCCTTTCACCTCTTTTACTGCCAGCCGTCTGTTCCGTACATCTCTACATTTTCTTTTGTAATCAGATATGTATCTAAATATGTTTCTTCTTCATAGTCTTCGCCGTTCAACATATTTAAAGCAACTTTTACCGCCGTCTTTCCCATATTAATCGGTGACTGTCCTGCCGTTCCGCCAATAAGTGTATTCGGTTTTTCTAATTCTTTTTTCAGTTCCGGCGAACCGTCCACACCGTAAATTTTAATTCCCTTTATTCCTAATTCATTGGCTGCAATATATGCCCCTATCGCTGACGGATCGTTTCCGCACATAATTGCAGTAATATCCTTATTCTTTTCTAAAATCTTCTTCGTTTCATCTCTGGCAATGGCTAAATCCCCTTTCACATCTTTTCTAGCCACAACCTCAAAAGGACTTCCCGCTATTGCCTCTTCAAATCCCGTAATTCGTTCGTTAATGGAGTTCATTGTAGGACATTCCAAAATAACAACCTTTCCGCCCTTCTCACATTTCTCCACCAAATCTTTACCGCATACAGTTCCCGCATTCTTATTGTCTGAGCCTATATAAGCGTCAACATAATCAAAATCAGCTACTTTCGTATCGATATTAATAATCTTTACATCTGCTTTCCTCAATGCCTGTAACGCCGGTGTAATCTCTTTCCAGTCTACAGGAGAAAGGAATATGGCATCTATATCCTGCTCAATCATTTCATTAATCTGTTCAATTTGTTCTGCAGAACTTAAATGGGTGTCTTTCTCCATTCCGATCACCGTATGCCCTGCCTCTCGAAGACTTTCCCGAATAGAATCCGCCAGCGTAATATAATACGGATTTTCTTTCGCAATACACGAAAAACCAAACTTATATGTAACCTTGTCTTCCTCTTCTTCCTCTGCTTTGACCGGATTATCCTCCTCCGCTCCTACATTTTTCTTGCAGCCTCCAAATGCAAATGCACACATAACTGCCAATAAAATCAATTTCATTCTCTTTCTATTCATAACTGTTAACCCTTTCTTTTACAGTTTTATTACATACCCATTACTTTATTTTATCTCTTTTTTATATGTTGTCAATAGTTTTTGCCCTTGCAATTCTGTCCTCATTCTGTTAGAGTGATTATATCAAATTATAAAGGAGATAAAAGCATGAGCGAACATAATTGTAACTGTGGCCACGATAACTGTAACTGCCACGATGAAGAAGTAACCGTAACATTGACATTAGACAATGATGAAGAAGTAGAATGCGTTGTATTGACAATCTACGAAGCGGGCGGAAAGGAATATATTGCTCTTCTTCCTATCGATGAAGATGGAGAAAATGAAGAAGGTGACGTATATCTTTACCGTTACGCAGAAGTTGACGGAGAACCTACTCTTGACAACATTGAAGATGACGATGAATACGAAATTGCCGCTGATGCGTTTGATGAATGGTTAGACGCTCAGGAATTTGAAGAATTATCTGACGAAAATTAATTCCAGTAAAAAGACGCCCCTTTCATTTTGAAGTGAGCGTCTTTTTTTCTATCCCTATTCTATTGAAAAAGTAAATCATTGACAAACCTTGACGGCAGCATCGGTTTGCCGTTTCGCTCTCTTACATAGGAAATATATAATCTTTTCTTTGCCCGCGTCATTGCCACATAGAACATTCTTCTTTCTTCTTCCATATCCTCCACAATTTCCGCTTTTTTATACGGGCAAATATCCTCATTCGCCTCAATAATAAAAACCGTATGAAATTCCAACCCCTTAGCACTGTGCATTGTTAAAAATGTAACCGCATTTGGGTTTGATTCTGTCTGTTTTGACCGATTTTTCAACTCTTCCGTATATTTTTCGATATGGGCAAACCACTCTTCTATTGTCTTATATTCTTTCGCCCTTGTCTGAATATCATTGGCAATTTCATATAAATCTTCCACTTTAATCTTTCTCGTATAAGCGTAATCTTTCAGAAAATCATCATACCCTATTTTTTTGCGGATATATTGAATTGCTGCGTATGGTGTCATCGTTTTCATTATGCGTAAGTCTACATCCAGTTGGTCTATTCTGTCCAGCATCCATTCTTTATCGCAATAAAATTTTCTCAAACTCTCAAAAGAAACTTCCGCTTTCTCCACACTGCTCCTGCTAATATAACGGATAGGACGATTCATTACTTCCAAAAAATCTTTCCTGTCTTTCTTACCCACTGCCATTCTCAAATATGCACAAAAATTTCTTCCGATGAAATGTTCATATAAATTCGGCAGATGTTCTTTCATCTGAAACGGCAGATTATACTCCATAAATGTTTCCGCCAGCATTCTCGGCTCCATATTTGTACGGAACAACACCGCTATCTCCGATGCAGGCACACCCCGTTTCATCTCTTCGCGAATTTCATTCAGCACATACTCACTCTCCTCGGAAAGATTTCTGACTTCCTGTATATGAATATCCGTTCCCTGTTCATTTGACGTAATAATATTTTTATCATATCTGTTTCTGTTTTTCTGAATAATTTTCTTCGCACCGTTTACAATCGCTTTTGTAGAACGGTAGTTTATATCCAGCAATACTTTTTTTGCATTCGGATAATCTTTCTCGAAGCCGAGCATAATCTCCGGTTTTGCTCCTCTGAATTTATAAATCGACTGGTCATCATCACCGACAATAAATAAATTATTTTGTGGCAAAGCCAACATACGAATGACGTCATACTGTACTTTATTAATATCCTGAAACTCATCTATAAGAATATAACTGTATCTTTCCTGCCATTTTTTTAATATATCCGGTCTTTTTGTAAACAACTCATAACAAAGAACGAGCATATCGTCAAAATCCAGTTTTTTTCTTCTGTTTCGCTCCCGCTCATATGTGTAGTAAATCTCTCTGAATACATTTGGCGGGCAATATACGGACTGAAATTCTTTTATATCTAACTGATTATTTTTAATGCAACTGATTTCTCCCGTAATTCCTTCTAAGAAATCTTTCTCATCGTCCACTTCAAACTCTGCGTCAATATGCTCTAATATTTCTTTCAAAAGCCGGATTTTCTCTTCCTCTGAAAAAATATTTTCCGCCGACAGTTTGTACGCCCACTTTAATATTCCGTAATAGACGCCGTGAAAAGTCCCAAATGTAACAGGTAAATATCTGCCCTGCATCACTTTTCTAAATCGCTCCCGCATCTCATTTGTAGCGGCCTTAGTAAAAGTAATGACCAGAATTTCTTCTGGTCGTACTTTTCGCTTCTGAATTAAATATTCTATTCTCTTTGTGATGACAAGTGTCTTGCCCGAACCGGGACCTGCCAAAACTAACATGGGACCGTTCTGATGTGTAATCGCTTCCGTTTGTGCTTTATTAAATCCCATATATTCTCCTTATTTGCTTAATAATTCAATTCCTTTGCGGATACGTCTTAAAGATTCTTCTTTTCCTAAAATCTCCATAATCTCTGTAGCGCCGCCCGGTGTATTCTGTTTTCCTGAAACCGCTGTTCTTACAGGCCACATTGCATATCCGTTTTTGCATCCTTTTTCTTCCACATATCCTTTTAAAACAGCATATAAAGCATCGTTGCTGTAGTCTTCCTGTGCTTCAAACAACGGGAGAATTTCTTTTAACACTTCCAAAGAAGTTTCCTCATTTGTTTTCATCTTCTTATGTGTGTACATTGCTGTGTCATATTCCGGCAATTCTTCAAAGAAATCAATATGGTCTTTAATATCAGGGAATATCTCAATTCTTGTTTTAACAAGAGCGGCAATCTTCTTCAAATCGTAATCTTTTGTCACAACTTCCTCGATATATGGTTTAGCCAAAGCAAAAAATTTATCAAAATCCATTGCTTTTAAATATTCGCCGTTCATCCACTTTAATTTCATTGTGTCAAACACTGCCGGAGATTTGCTCATATGGTGATAATCAAAGGCTTCTACAAGTTCTTCCAGCGAGAAAATTTCTCTGTTATCGGTAGGACTCCAGCCTAATAAAGCAACGTAATTTACAATTGCTTCCGTCAAATATCCCTGTTCTACCAAATCTTCATAAGAAGAATGTCCGCAGCGTTTACTTAACTTTTTATGATTTTCATCTGTAATTAACGGACAATGTACATATGTCGGAACTTCCCAGCCGAACGCTTCGTATAATCTGTTATACTTCGGCGCTGATGATAAATATTCATTTCCACGTACAACGTGTGTAATTCCCTGTAAATGGTCGTCCACTACATTCGCAAAATTATATGTCGGAAATCCATCCGATTTAATTAAAATCATATCGTCTAATTCCGCATTCGGAACAGTGATATCCCCGTAAATATCATCGTGGAATGTTGTTGTTCCCTCCGTCGGCATATTGATACGAATAACGTAAGGTTTCCCTTCTGCTAAATTTTTCTCCACCTCTTCTTTGCTTAAGTGTAAACAGTGTTTGTCATAAACAACAATCTCTGTTCCGCCTTCTGCAACTGTGCTTTTCAATGACTCTAATCTTTCTTTATCACAGAAACAGTAATAAGCATCTCCCTGTTCTACCAACTGTTTCGCATATTTTAAATAAAGTCCCGACGCATTACGTTCACTCTGCACATATGGTCCGTATCCTCCGTCTTTGTCCGGTCCTTCATCATGGATAAGTCCTGTCTTTTCTAATGTTCTATATATAATATCAATAGCACCTTCCACGTAGCGTTCTTGATCCGTATCTTCTATACGAAGAAGAAAATCTCCGTCTTCATGTTTTGCAATCAAATATGCGTACAATGCTGTTCTTAAATTTCCTACGTGCATTCTTCCCGTAGGGCTTGGTGCAAATCTTGTTCTTACTTTACTCATTTTCAACTCTCCTATTCTATGTACTCTCTACCGTCTATTATATATAGGAAGCAGCGAATTGACAAGGTTATTTAACAATCTTCTCTTTCCAACAGCGGAAAGAAAACCACTGTCTTGGCATGGATACAATAAATATAATGCCAAGCACAATGGAAAAAGCTATCTTAATTGATGAAATTCCCATCTGTGAGGCAAGCGCCATATCTCCCGTAACAAAATAATATGCCGTATAGTATACGCTTGCCCCCGGCACAAGCGGAAAAATTCCCGAAATCAGGAAAACGGTAATCGGACATTTCTTCCATACGGAAAAAATTCGTGAAAGTAAAACAACCATTAACGTTCCAATAAAAGAAGCTACCGCCGGAGAAGAAAAATCAACGGTCATGCGATAACAAAGCCAGCCCGCAGTTCCTGTCAGCCCGCAATAAAAATAAAACTTTTTATCTACATTATATAAAATCGAAAACGCCAGCGTTCCGATAAATGAACTGATTATATCTGAAATCACAGCGCAAACCCTCCCAACATATTTTGATAAAGCGTCAACACTACCCCGACTCCGATTGCCACATAAACAAAGACTAAAATTGCATCAATCATACGAACCGTACCGGAAATAAAATCGCTTCTCGCTATATCTCTTATGGCATTTGTAAAGGCAACCCCCGGAACAAGCGGAAGGATTGATCCGATAATAATTTTATCTCTTCGCAAAAACGGAAAACAGACATTACAGACAAAAAGTGCCAACACGGTTACAAGTCCTGCCCCCACAATATTGACGATAACTTTTGACATAGGATGCTTTTCCGTAAATGTGACAAAAGTATATAAAAGCATTCCGATAACAAATGCAACTACACTTTCAAAAAGGCTCGCCTGAAGCAGATAACAAAATCCACCGCTGCCCATTCCCGCTGCAAGAATGCGGAAATATCTCTTTTTCGGCGGCATCTGCTCAATCTCCTTTAACTTCTCAATCGCCTCGTCAAGACTGATACGCCGCGCCGCAACCTCCCTCGACAAATCATTTACCGCCGTAACAATGCCAAGATGAGTGCCGGACAAAGGAATATGTTTTACTTTTGCAAACATTTCCTTTCCCTCTTTTTCTGCCGTAATAAAAATACCGTTACTTAGTACAAATGTATCAACTTCTTTTATATGATACCTTTTACAGATATAGTCGATTGTTTCCTCCACACGAAAAATTTCCGCACCGTTTTTTAGAAGAATTCTTCCCGCATCCAATGCGAAGTCCAATACTTTGTGCATCTCTTCATATTCAGGAATTTTCTTTTCCTCCATCTCTGCTCCTTTTCCTAATGTAGAAAAAAGATAGCAATAAGATTACTCTTATCCGCTACCCTTTCTCTATTAAAATCTATTTCTTTTCTTCCAATAATTTATCAATACTTACAAGTTTAACGCTTAATACAAAGACTTCTGCCGCAATCTTTAATTCTTCCGGTGTCGGATAAGACGGTGCAATACGAATATTGCTGTCTTTCGGATCTTTTCCATACGGGAATGTCGCGCCCGCCGGAGTCATAATTAATCCTGCCTCTTTCGCCTTTGCAACGATCGCCTTCGCACAGCCTTCCATTGCATCAAAGGAAATAAAATATCCTCCTCTCGGCGCTAGCCATGAACCGATTTCAAGACCTCCCAATTCTTCTTCAAGAACACTTAATACCGTTTCGAATTTCGGTCTTAAAATATCTGCATGAAGTTTCATATGTTCTACCATACCATGAATATCTTTATAAAATCTTGCGTGACGCAGCTGATTTAATTTATCATGCCCGATTGTCTGAATCATCATTTGTTTTCGAATATCAACAAGGTTTGCGTCAGATGCCGCAATAGCCGATACCCCCGATCCCGGAAAACTTACTTTTGATGTGGAACAGAATTTATATACCATATCCGGATTTCCTTCTTTTTTACATTCCATCAAAATTTCAACCAAATAATCCTGTTTATCTTCGTATAAGTGATGAATCCCATAAGCATTGTCCCAATAAATTCGGAAGTCTTTTGCCGCCGGTTTTAATTTAGCAAAGCGGTGTACTGTTTCATCCGAATAAGTAATTCCCTGTGGGTTTGAATATTTCGGAACACACCAAATACCTTTGATTGCATCATCTTCGCTTACAAGTTTCTCAACCATATCCATATCCGGACCGTTCTCCGTCATTGGAATGTTAATCATCTCAATTCCGAAATGTTCTGTAATTGCAAAATGTCTGTCATATCCCGGAACAGGACACAAAAATTTCACTTTATCCAACTTACACCACGGTGTACTTCCCATTACACCGTGTGTCATAGAGCGTGCAATCGTGTCATACATTACGTTCAAACTTGAATTACCGAAAATAACAATATTGTCTTTCGGCACCTCCATCATGTCTGCGAGTAACTGTTTTGCTTCCTGAATACCGTCCAAAACACCGTAATTCCTGCAATCCACACCCTCCTGACATTTCAAGTCTGATTCGCTGTTTAAAACATCCATCATTCCCATTGCCAAATCAAGTTGCGCGGCCGACGGTTTCCCGCGGGACATATCTAAATTTAACCCCTTCGCTTTCACTTCAGAAAACTGATTTTCTAATTCACCTTTTAAATTTAAAAGTTCTTCTTTGCTTAACTCATTATACGCTACCATCACAGACCTCCTATTTTCTCGTTAATGGATATTTTATACATTTTTTGACATTTAGTCAATTGTTTCTTTCATTTTTCCTATTTTTTTCTTGTTCCTTATAGTTTTTTTGCAATTTTTTATTTTCTTTTATTCATTTTTCTTTTCGTGTAGGATAGCGAATTCTGTTTGATGCCATTTTTCATAAAGAATTTAAAAATCGTATCCATAATAAAAATTGCCAGTGCAATAACCCCCGCAATTTTTAGTGTTTCCGTAAAATAATGAGAGTACATTTCACTATCCCCCATAATCATATAATAAGCAATACGGTACATTCCCGCCCCCGGCACAGTGGGAATAATTCCCGCAATCAGAAAAATTGTAACCGGTGTTTTCATCATTCTTGCAAACAGATGAGATACAAGCGTAACCGTCAACGCCGAAAAGAAAGAGGCAAATACCGCTCCCGTCCCCATTTTTTCACTGAAAAGATATATGGACCAACCGATCGCAGCGACAGTTCCTGCCAATACTAAATATTTCTTTGGAATTTCAAGTAAAATGGCAAACCCAAAAATCGCAATAAACGCTCCTATAATCTGTAATATCATAAAACTGCCCTCCCGATAAATTTACTTCCAAACAGCATCATTCCGATACCTACTCCGAGCGCTATGGACGCCGCTTTGATAAATGCCTCCAGCATTCTTGAACCTCCGGTAATATAATCGCCCTGCAGCGTATCTCTTACCGCATTTGTAATCGCCACTCCGGGAACAAGAGGCATAATCGCACTTATAATAATCGTATCCATATCAAGCGACACCGGAAGGTATGCTTTTAACAGCACGGTCAAAACCGTAATTGCCATAGAGGATATGGCGTCCATTACAAAATCGTGAACTTCCAATCTGCGTCCGACTTCCATAGAAAGCCCCAGCAAAGCGCCAACTATCGCAGACGCACAAATTTCATTCATCTTTCCGCCAAACATCATCGTAAATCCGATTACCGCTATAATGGTGGCGGAAAAATGATACAACGGCGATGTAAATTCTTTATATCTGCCTGATGCGATTTTCTTTAACTCCTGATATGCCTCGTCTACTGTAAGTTCCCCGCTGCACAGCCTTCTGGAAACTTCATTTACACGCACAACTCTGTTTAGATTCGTTCCTCGGTCCGTCACTCTCTTTATAATTGTGGACGGTTTCTCCCCCTCTTTTTTTAGAGATGCCATAATTCCCGTCATCATTACCAATACCTCTTTCTGTTCTGCATCGGCATTTTTTAAAATATGGCTCATCGTATCTTCCACACGGTAAGTTTCCGCCCCGCTGCACAGCATAATTTCGCCGGCAAGCATCGCCGTTTCCATTAGTTGTTCATTATTCATCTTCTGTCTGCTCCTTATTCATGAAAACTGTCTGTACTTCTTAAATTCGTACATGAAAAATAGAATGTGCATAGCACATTCTATTTCTTATTACCTATTATACATTAATCTCAGCCTTCATGCCAAGTATATTTTTATTTTCTTCCAACATCGGATTTACTACATTTTTCAGGAAAGACTCTACCTGCTCTTTTGAACGGCCAACATATTTTGAAGGATCCATTGTTTTCTGTAAATCTTCTAAAGTCAGATTGAAAGCGGAATCTGCTGCAATTAATTCCAAAAGATTATTGTCCAATCCCTTTTCTTTTACATTTCTTCCTGCCTCCATTGAAAGTTCACGGATTCTTTCATGAAGTTCCTGTCTGTCTCCGCCTGCTTTTACGGCATCCATCATAATGTTCTCTGTTGCCATAAACGGAAGTTCCGACATAAGACGTTTCTCAATTACTTTCGGATAAACAACAAGACCGTCCACAACATTCAAGCAAAGGTCTAAAATACCGTCAATCGCCAAAAATCCTTCCGGAACGCTTAAACGTTTATTTGCAGAATCATCCAAAGTTCTCTCAAACCACTGCGTTGCGGATGTAATTGCCGGATTCATTGCATCTACCATAACGTAACGTGCCAAAGAAGCGATACGCTCACTTCTCATCGGATTTCTCTTGTACGCCATTGCAGATGAACCAATCTGTGTCTTTTCAAACGGTTCTTCCACTTCCTTTAAATGCTGAAGAAGACGAATATCATTTGAGAACTTGTGAGCGCTTGCCGCAATTCCCGCAAGAACGTTCACAACTCTTGTATCTATTTTTCTTGAATATGTCTGTCCCGATACTGCATAGCAATGTTCAAATCCCATTTTCTTTGCAATCATCGGGTCGATTTTATCAATAATTTCCTGATTTCCGTCAAATAATTCAAGGAAACTTGCCTGCGTTCCTGTAGTTCCTTTTGAGCCTAACAGTTTAAGACTGTTTAATACATAGTCCAAATCTTCTAAATCGTGCATAAATTCCTGCAGCCAAAGTGTCGCTCTCTTTCCTACTGTCGTAGGCTGTGCAGGCTGAAAATGCGTAAAGGCAAGTGTCGGAAGCGCTTTATATTCCTCCGCAAATTTTGCAAGTTCCGCGATCACATTCACTAATTTTTTCTTTACCAATTTCAATGCTTCTGCCATAACGATAATATCTGTATTATCGCCTACGTAACATGAAGTTGCACCGAGGTGAATAATCCCTTTTGCCTTAGGACACTGCTGTCCGTAAGCATATACATGAGACATTACGTCATGGCGGACAAGTTTTTCTCTTTCTTTTGCCACATCATAATTAATGTTGTCTGCGTTTGCTTTTAATTCTTCAATCTGTTCTTCTGTGATATTCAATCCAAGTTCACGTTCTGTCTCTGCAAGGGCAATCCATAATTTTCTCCATGTTCTGAATTTCATATCAGGAGAAAAAATGTACTGCATCTCTTTGCTCGCATAACGTTCTGATAACGGGCTTTGGTATCTGTCTGTACTCATCAATAATCTCCTTTAAATTAGATTCCTAAACGTTTGAACACTTCGTTGTATGCTTCTTCTACATTTCCCATATCACGGCGGAAACGGTCTTTATCTAATTTTTCATTTGTGTGTACATCCCATAATCTGCAAGTATCCGGTGATACTTCGTCAGCAAGAATAATTGTTCCGTCTTTTAAACGTCCGAATTCAATTTTGAAGTCGATTAATTTCATATCTGCCTGAAGGAAATATGCTTTTAATACTTCATTTACTTTTCTTGTGTATGCTTTGATTGTATCAATCTCTTCCTGTGTTGCAAGTCCAAGTGCCAAAGCATAATCATCATTGATAAACGGATCGCCTAAATCATCATTTTTATAACTAAATTCAAGGATTGGACAAAGAAGTTCTTTTCCTTCTTCCACACCCATTCTCTTGGAAAAACTTCCCGCTGCCACATTACGAACGATAACTTCAAGTGGAACAATATCTACTTTCTTAACTGCTGTTTCACGGTCGCTTAATTCCTCAACTAAGTGAGTAGGAACACCTTCTTTTTCCATTAACTTAAATACGTGGTTTGTCATACGGTTATTTACAACACCTTTACCTACGATAGTTCCTTTTTTCTCTCCGTTAAAAGCAGTTGCATCATCTTTGTAATCTACAATAACAACGTCCGGATCATCTGTCATAAATACTTTCTTCGCTTTTCCTTCATATAACTGCTCTAATTTCTTCATACGTTTACACCAATCCTTTTCTTGATTTTTAACTTGTTTACACGAAGAGTATAATACAAGGCAGATAGAAATGCAACCTTTCCACCTGCCTTATATGCCTATCCTGTCATTATTTATTATAAATCCAATTCATTAGTTCAACTTATATACCTGCTTATATGTACGGAACATTTCCTTTGGATTTTCTACGGAAATCTGTGCTTTCCACTCTTCTTCCCGAGCATTAAGATAATCGTTGGCCTCCCGAAATATTTCATGGTCGGTCAAAAATTCTTCGTACTCCTCATCCGTCATATACTGACGGCAACAGTAAATATAGGCGTACAGCATGGACTTTTCTTCACAAATCTGAAATGCGGATAAAAATCTGTCTGCCGCCTCTCTGTACAAGAACAACCTGCCGTATGCCGTTCCGAGACATCCATACACTTTTCCGTAAAACTTCGGTTCAACCGAATCGTCCTGCTCCTCATGTAAAATGGAAAGATAACCTCGGATTGCCGCCTCCGTTTCCCCATTCTTCAAAAGACTGTCCGCCTTATATTTTTTCTTTTCAACATCTTTTTGATTTTTTAACTGCTTTAATATTCCCTCAATATGACTGAGTTCATTCGCCATATAGATACCGCTGTCCTTTAAAATATAGAGAACGAACTGTTCCACCGAACCGTGTGATTTCAGACAGTCGTTGAGTTGTTTTGCAAGTTTATCTTTTCCCAGTTCTTCCTCAATCCAGTCACACATTTTTTTATTAACTAAAGTATAATCCACTAAATAGGGAAAGTTACATATATAATAGCAAAGTTCTTCCAATGTATATATTTTTTTATGCACCCGTGTAATCTCATACGGCTGTCTTGCCTTTTTGCTATGACAAAGAATTAAACTGCCCATCTCGTCCTCCTAACTCAATCACTGTCTGTGTCTGAAATCCCGATGACTCAAAAAAGTTACCGAACCCGACATCCTTCCATGTAATGATACACGTATGCTCATCCTGAAAAATAACATTCACCTGTAAACGAATCGTATATTTTTCTCTGTTTGGCAGACTTTCAAGCGGAACTTCCACCGCTCTTGCAGTACGCTCTGTCAAAGACTCCACGTGAACTTCTATATCGTTCGTATTCTCCAAGAGTATCTCAAACTGTTTATCATTTTCATACCATTTCGTTCCCCACTGTACAATGGGATACCATGTATCCCTGCCATTTATTCTAAGTTTCAGACAAATCTGCTCCGTCATTTTTGTTTCATCCAAATAGATAAGTCCCCCACTTTTCTCATCAGATTTGTATCTCGCCGTATAACACGCCCCTTTACTGTACAAGTTGTCGCCCTGAAATGCCCTTCTGCCGTTACACAATGTTCGCAAAGAATTCGGATACCAGTTTTTCTCAAACCCCTCTCCGATTAGAAATACAGAAGAAATCAATCTTCTCGTAAATACGCTTCTA
This sequence comes from uncultured Lachnospiraceae bacterium, assembly GCA_900551895.1. Classification (GTDB taxonomy): domain Bacteria; phylum Bacillota; class Clostridia; order Lachnospirales; family Lachnospiraceae; genus Faecalimonas. Next base: position 124,095 of record URXX01000002.1, read on the forward strand.
ATAAAACGGTTAAACTGTTCATCTGCCTTTTTCTGCCCTGCTTCGTCCTCCGGCGGATATACGATAGACAGTTCTTCCCAATCCACATTTGCCACCTCATCTACGGTAACAAAAGTATCTCTCGTTTTTCCATACTCTGTATGAAGTTTCTTTAACATATAAGAACGTACACCGTCTTCATCACAGTAAAAAAGTGCCGACTCATACTGCCAAAGTTCTTTCGGCTGATAAAACATATAATAACAAAAACTTTCCCTGCTGTCCTGCACATACACCTTTTCCTTAGGTACGCCAAGTTTCTGTCCGACACTTTTTAAAAGGTGTACAATATCCACATCTATGTCCGGAAGAGTAAATGCGATCGCTTCTATATTTTGAAACTGTTTTAACACAAGTTGAATATACATAGATAACAGCCAAATTCCTTCATATGTATTTTCTCCCACCTGTATCAGTTCATGTTTTGCCGCAAGAGTTAGCAGGTCATAAATGCCCTCCTCCCCTGCTTTTTCGCCATAAACCCATTCCTGTCCTTCTTTTCCGATCACAAGCGGAATGCGTTCTGCCGTTCTCGGCTCATGCTGACCGTCTTCGCAATAGCTTATTTGGCAGGTACGCTGATTTAATTCTACACCGACCACGTATCCCCTTTGCATTTTTCTTCCCTCTTTCTTCTAGTATATTTCAAATAATTCTTCCGCCATTTTCTCTTCCAAATGATATTGGAAAAGAGCCTCTTTCAATTCTTCTTCATTCATCTTATTCATGGTATTTAGGCGTCCGTATTTCCCAACAGGCTCAACTTTTCTTTCCTGTCTGCACACACCGCTTTCTTCACAGATAACATTTTCTTCTTTCTGTTCTCTGAATGTGTATGACAGACTTTCTCCCTCAAGAAGAACAAACTCTTTCACATAAATATTGCCATACACAGGCTGAAGTGGTTCTACAATCGTATCTCTTCCCACTTTATAAGTGAGTTTTACTTTTCCGTCTTCTTTTGCCTTATACTGAATTAATATTTTGTCATGAAGCAAAACTTCCCGCAGCCATTCTTCTTTATATTTCAAATAGAACGGGAAAATAAGTTGTCTTTCACAAAGTTGCTGTAAAAACAATTCTAAACAATCTTCTATTTCACTCTCATACGAATGCCCTGCATAAAATTTCAAGACTGCAATTTTACATATTTCCGGAAGTTCCGTACCTTTCTCATATTCATTTACAATAACTTTTATAATCTCTTCTTTCGTCTCTCTTGCTCTTACAACATACTCCCGTGAAACATAAGATAAATACGCCTGTTTTAGGCGAAAATATACACTTCCTCTATAATAGTCCATGAAAATCTGTTCTTCGTTAAACATCGTTTCCGTATACAGCATTTGCGTAATAATACGCTCTGCGAGTGCATCCGTCTTGATTTCATAGTCTTTTGCAACAGTCCACACTTTTTTCATATCTTTTGTCGCACCGCAGTAATAATCTGCCAAATAAGTGAGTGTCACCTTATCGTACTGATCCCTTTCCAAAAGAGAAAAGCAAAGATAGGTAAGATAATCGTCCTCACTTTCCTCCTCCCGAATGTATTTACTGCAAAAACGAAATACTTTATCTTCTCCAAAATAGTCGATGCCGTATTTCTTTACATTTTCAAAAGACAGTTTTGCCCTGCTTTCTTCTTCCCTTTCAAGCAGGCTTTCTTTATCCTTATACATCTCCACAAACTGTGACTCAAAGCAAAGTCTTGTCAGTTCGTATGGGACAGAGTCTGTATAATGGTTTCCGTCATCTGCCTCCCACACAATCCGAGACGTCTTATGATATAAAAGAATTTTTGCCCCTTCTTCTCTGTACGCAACCCGCTGGCTGATTGTACCGTTTTTCTCAATGACAACAACATACTTCATATGGGGTGCTTTTGTTTTCACCACATATATGTGAGAAATATCATAAATGGCTTTCATTCTTTCCATATCCAAATCCGGCTCATTGCAGAAACGTTTGTAAAGGAGTCTGAGATGTTCATTAATTCTCCTCTTTTCCAGTTGCGTCCACGCAAACGCCTCCATCTGTTCACGATAACTTGCAAACAATTTACTTTCTTCGTCTTCATAAGTCAGCACATTTGCATATAAAAATGCCGTATTTTTGTAATCAAGAGAACTTCCATGTACAAAATAGAGCCACACCGTTCTCGGAAATGCCCTTTTCATTCTCTCTTTGTCCGCAGACATAATATAGTATTCATACAGTTTTGCGATTTTAAGCCCCGCTTCCACCGCTCTCTCATACCATATAAAATAAGAATTTTCTTTCTTATCCCCTTTAATAAGTAATGTACAGATAGCATTCAAAATCATTTCCTCCGGATATAACTGATAGGAACGCGCTAATATCTGATACAGTCTTTCTTGATAAACTTTCTCCTGACTTGCAAGATTTGCCGTATAAAGCGCCAGTTCTTTTGTAATCATGCGGTATTTTGTGGCAAAATCCAACACCTGCAACTCAAAGTGTCCGAGTTTTTTCAGCAGACTGCTTCTCTCCTGAAAGCAGAGATACGCTTCTATATATAAAAGAATCTGATTTGCCCCCTCCGAAAAACGCTGTTGTAACACACGGATTTTCTCACTGTAATCGCGATATTTCACATCTATATTCAACAACATACATAACAACTGCCATGATTCAGGATGTTTTGCATACGCCTTGTTTAATTCCTCTGTCACTTTCTTTATATGACTTTCATCTTTTGCCAAAAGTCCGGTCAAAAACATATAATAAGAACCTAATTCTGTCTTTTTCCCAACAGCAAAGCGGTTATAATTATAATTTTCTAAAAACCACTTCCCCTCTTCTTTACAGCCGCCTCTCAAATATACATGCGCCATAAGCAGTTCATAAAACTCATTGTCAGGCGCTATTTCCTGCAACTGTTTTACAATATCCACCGCCTGCTTCGTCCACTGTTTCAGTTCCAACCCTCCCGAAACACACGCCATGTAACTTTTTAACAGGCATCCAAACATTAATTTCTCTTCGCCGTGTTTTTCCTTATGGGTTGACTGTTGATGCACGGTTACCGGATACTCTATCGTTTCATAAGGCGTTTCCACAACAATTTTTCCATAGTTGTATCCTGCATGTAATTTCTTCACATCGACTACATATTCTAAATAATAGTCATTTCCAATAAAGTCCTCAGTCGTAATCTGTTCTTCCTCAACACTCAAAAATTCTCCAATCGCACTAATCTTGGCAGGAAGATACCCCCATGTATTTTTTGTGACAGTTACCGTTTCTTTTGTCGTTTCTGTATAATAAGAAAGTTCTGCCTCTTCATCCTGAAAGAGCAAATAAATCTTTTCTTTCTGCTTAATTCCGACTAAAAACTCCTCTAAAGCCTGCTCGTCCAAAGACCATTTTCTCATATTACTGTAAAGAGCAGTAATTCTCTCATCTTCATATTTCAATAACTCGGAAAATTTCTTTGAACGGAACAATTTCCACGCCTCAACAAAATCTGTCTTGGCAAGATTTTTAAAATCTTTCAGCGTCTGTACCTTTCCATACTCGGTTATGACAAAAGGTTTTTCTACGACTGCGGTATAGGCAATATCATACTCTCCACCGTCACAGACTACCGTAAATTTTCCATTTTCTATATCTCCCGGCGTCATTCCCGCTCCGTCAAATGTATAATGAACTGTCACCGGATTTCCCTGAAACCCCTGCTCCTTCACCTGTACCCGAAAAGAAGAAGGATAAATCAGTCCCCGAATATCCCCCTCTTTTCTGTTCTGCAACGTAAAACTTCCCTCATAAAGTTCTCCTTCGCTGATTTGCATCATAATGTGCGTTTCCGAAAATTGTACGTCCGGCTGTATTACTTCAAAATCTCCTTTTGAAATTCTTTTAATTTTATTTTTCATGCTATCCACCTGCTACTCATTTGTTTCTTACATTGCATTTTATCAATTTCACGCTATAATAGCATATTATAGCATTATTATTTCCTTTATGGCAAGTTTTTATATTAATCGGAAAGGCGGTCTACATATGAATAAAATACCACAATTTCACGGCAGTGACTTAGAGGCAGTTGCCGAATATTTTCATCTTCCGCAGGAGGAAATCATCTGTTTCGGAGCAAATGTAAATCCTCTTGGTTTATCTTCCTCCGTAAAACATACACTGGCAGAGCATCTCGATGTCATTTCCTCGTACCCTGACAGAAATTATACTTCATTGAAAAGGCAAATTTCCTCCTACTGCCATGTTTCTCCGCAAAATATCGTTGTCGGAAACGGCTGTACAGAGTTAATTTCCCTTTTCATTCAATTGTTAAAACCAAAGAAGGCTTTACTTCCTATCCCGAGTTATTCCGAATATGAGAGAGAAATTTCTCTCGCCGGAGGCGCTGTGGAATACTTTCCTCTCCCACAGGAAAATAATTTTGTTTTCTCTTTGACTTCCTTATATAAAGTATTGGAAGACAACATCGATTTACTTATTTTGTGTAACCCGAATAATCCTACTTCCACTGCCCTCCAAACAAATGAACTAAAGCAAATTTTATCTTTTTGCCGAGAGCGGAATATTTTTGTGATGATTGACGAAACATATGTGGAATTTGTAGAAGATATCACTTCAATCACCGCCATGCCACTGACTGATTTATTTGATAACTTAATTGTTCTTCGCGGTGTATCTAAATTTTTTGCTGCACCGGGATTGCGATTCGGGTATGGAGTCACGGGAAACACCAGTCTTCTTACCAAATTAGACAACATTAAAAACCCGTGGAGTTTAAACAGCGTAGGGGCTTATGCCGGAGAACTTCTTCTTTCCGATGAAAACTATATACAGGAAACACGTTCTCTCATCTCGTCGGAAAGAAAACGCATGTGCGAAAGACTTCGTACTCTTCCATTTATACAAGTGTACGAACCTTTGGCAAACTTTATTTTACTGAAAATATGCAAAGATAATCTTACCTCCTATGATGTTTTTGCCCACGCCATACAAAAAGGACTGATGATTCGTGATTGCTCTACATTCAGCGGGTTAAACGGTGAATTTATCCGTTTCTGTATGATGAAACCAAAAGACAATGACAGGCTTTTAGACTGTTTGGAAGAGATATTGAGATAACACAAAACCAGCCGCCTCATATTTGAAGTGACTGGTTTTTCTTATCTGATAAACAGATATGCCATATATGCTGCATAAGTTGCAACCATTGTTCCACCCATAACTTTCGATACCCTCTGCTTTTTACAGATTGGAATGAAAAATACGATAGAAACTACGATTAAAATCGCAATGTCATATAAGTATGTATTTGCAACTGCCATAGGAAGAATCGTTCCCGAAACACCTAAAATAAAGAAGATATTGAAAATATTTGATCCTACAACATTTCCAAGAGAAATATCGCTCTCTCCTTTTTTCGCTGCCACAATCGATGTGACAAGTTCCGGAAGCGATGTTCCGAAAGCAACGATCGTAAGACCAATAAACGCTTCGCTTAATCCGAACGCCCTCGCAATTTCTTTCGCTCCGTCTACAACCATATTTCCACCGATAATAATTCCTGCCAAACCGATGATACATACGATAATACTTTTGCCAAGACTGTATTTTACCTCGATTTCTTCTCCGCTATCCTTATGCTCCGCTCTTCCCTTTAATCCTTCTCTTATGGCAAGATACATAAAAATCGCAAAACCGACAAGTAAAACGATACCGTCCACTCTGCTTAATTCCATACTTGTCTTTCCGAATAACGTATCCATAGCGAGAATTCCCAACAATACTGCCGCAATAATGGAAATCGGGTAATCCTTTTTAATCATGCTTTTCTTAACATGAAGAGGATAAATAAAAGCACTCACCCCTACTACAATTAACAGGTTGAAAATATTTGATCCTACAACATTTCCAATGGCAATATCATTGCTTCCCTTCATCGCAGCCGATACACTTACCGCAAGTTCAGGTGCGCTTGTTCCGAAAGCAACAATGGTAAGCCCGATGACAACTGCCGGTATATGTAACTGTTTTGCAATAGATGATGCTCCGTCAACAAAAAAGTCTGCTCCTTTTACTAATAAGATAAATCCAATTACCAAGCAGATAACCGCAATAAACATATTCATTTTTCCTTCTCCTTCTCTTTCTCAAAAGTTGCCTAAAAAACATAATAGCACTCTCACTGTTGTTTTACAAGAAAAAGTACATAAAACACGCTGTTTCATGTACTTTCTTTTCACTATTTTACAATGCGGTAATATTCTTTTGTTGTAATCATAAATACGATTGTGTAGAAGATTGCAAATACAATCACGGTAACTGCTGTTGTTCCGGCAATCAATTTCACATTTTCCAATGCAAATGCGGAAAGCAGTTTTGTAATAATTTTAAATGCTACAATCACATGGATAACCGCACAGGCAAGGGGAAGATAAAATACGCTCATCACCTGACTTCTGATTGAATGTTTCACTTCCTGTCTGCTCATGCCGACTTTCTGCATAATCGCAAATCGCTCTTTATCGCTGTATCCTTCTGATATTTGTTTATAGTAAATAATCAATACGGTTGCCATAAGGAACAATCCGCCGAAGAAAAGTCCTAAGAAAAGAAATACACCGTACAATGAGAAAAACTCTTCTCTTTCTGTTTCTCTAAATTCACCACGGATATTATCCGCATTCATTGGAAATGTTTTTTTCAGTTCCTCAGATGCTTTCATAATCGTTTCTTTGTCACCTTTAAAATCCAAACTTTTGTAATAGCATTCTGTTGTATTTTTCTGTGTTTTATCATCTCCAAGAAGAGTATCAATGGCTTTTTGATCCGGAAGCACGATATAATACATATCTATCATCATCTGCATTTCTTTATCCAGATTTTTCATTTCCATTTTTTTCACATGGAATTTTTTTCCGTTAATTGTCAGTTCATCTCCCGAAACATTGTCGCCCTTTGCTCCGTAATAAAGAATTTCGTTCTCTCCGAGTATTTCATTTCTCTTCTCAACCTGATTGAACTCTTCCAATGTCATAAAGCGAACTCCGCAATAAGAAGAGACATCCATAGTTGTCGGACCGATATTATCTATATTTGTCACAAGCGTATTTTTCCCTTTAGACGCATCCGTTTCCGTATAATAATAGGAAACCTCATCTTTTGCTTTCAGATTATATTTTTCCAATACTCTATTTACTTCGCTATCGATTGTATGAATAATCTGCTCCTTATCTTCTCCTTCAACCACATCCCCCATCACAATACACTGTTTAGGAAATCTTGTTTTTAAAATATCTTCCAATCCGGTATACAATGCCAATGTAGTTGACAGCATAATTAATACCATTGTACTTAAAATACATATATTTCCAAGTCCCACCGCATTTTGTTTCATACGATACATCATTCCTGAAACGGATGTAAAATGTTTTGTTTTATAATAATAATTTTTATTTTTTCGCAACATTTTCAATAACGCAATGCTTCCCGCTGTGAACAAAGCGTATGTTCCGATAATAACAAGAATAACGGCAACGAAGAAAAATCCCAGTGCATTCATCACACTTTCCGTAGTCAGTGCAATATAATATCCTATTCCTAATGAAATAACACCGACAACTGTCATAAAAATTTTCGTTTTCGGTTCTCTTTCCCCTTGATTACTTCCATGCAACAATTCTATAGGATTGGAAAGTCTTATCTGAAAAAGATTAAACAATAATCCAACAAGGAAAATGGCTGAAAACAAAATAATTGTGACAACAATGGCTCTCGGTTCAACGGCGAATTCCATATGCGTATCGAAACGCAAAATTTTCAACATAATCAAAAATACTAATTTTCCGAAACACATACCGCCTAAAATACCGCCTACAAGGCTGACAAGTGCAATGATTAACATTTCTACCGTAAGCATTTTTGCAATGTGTCTTTTCCCAAGCCCCAACACATTATAAATTCCTATTTCTTTTTTTCTCTGTTTCATCAGAAAACTATTTGTGTAGAAAAGGAAAATGACCGAAAAAATACCGACTATCGTTACGCCCATACTGAGCATCTGCCGAAATGTTTCATCTCCCGGAGCTGTTTCAATCCCTTTATTTAGTGTCAGTCCGTAAATAATATAAAACATCATTACGGTAATGACACAAGTAATCATATACGGTACATACGTCCTTCTGTTATTTTTGATATTCGTTACCGCAAGTTTTCTATAAATAGAACTACTCAACTTTTTCACCCCCTGTAGTCAGAGCCGTCAATGTATCTGAAATTTTCTGATACATTTCTTCGTTGGATAAATTTCCGCGATACAATTGATAAAAAACTTCCCCGTCTTTAATAAATAACACACGACTTGCGTTGCTGGCAGCCTTCACACTATGCGTTACCATAAGAATAGTCTGCCCGTCCTGATTAATCTCCGAAAAAAGTTTAAGCAATTCATCTGATGCCTTAGAATCCAACGCCCCTGTCGGTTCATCGGCAAGAATCAACTGTGGCTTTGTAATTAACGCTCTCGCAACCGCCGCTCTCTGTTTCTGTCCTCCCGAAACTTCATACGGATATTTGTTTAAAAGACTTTCAATTCCTAATTTCTTGGCAATCGGCGTAAGTCGCTTTTCCATTTCGTCATACTTCTTTCCCGCTAATACAAGCGGAAGAAAAATATTATCTTTCAGAGAAAATGTATCAAGCAGATTAAAATCCTGAAAAACAAACCCTAAGTTCTGTCTTCTGAACGCCGCCATTTCTTTCTCTTTAATTGTGGATAAGTCCCTTCCTTTTAATAATACTTTTCCACTTGTCGCCTTGTCTAAAGCAGCCAAAATATTCAACAGCGTTGTTTTACCCGAACCGGACTCTCCCATAATCGCGACATACTCTCTCGGCTCGACGGAAAAACTCACATCCGAAAGCGCCTTTACCTGATTTCCTCCAAATCGTGTTGTATATATCTTCTTAACATTTTTCACTTCTAAAATTGACATCTTCGTGTCCCCCTTTCTATCTTTCCTCTTTATTATAGAAAAAGGAGAAATGTATTGCCATAGATTTGGCTTACATTTCTCCCTGTAAACTTACAAAATTGTAAGGAATGTGTTATTTTCTTTCTGCCTTTTTCCAAAGCAACAATACACAACTCATACTCAAAAAAGCAATGATAACTGCCATACATACATTTCCGAAAGAAAATGCTATTCCCGTTGGTACAATCGGTTCATCTTTCGTATTCAGGAAATGAATAGCAACCTCTGGATATTTTCGTGTATACTCAAATTGCACCATTCCATTCTGCATATTTCCCGGAATAGTCGGAACTCCTTCCACCTGCAATGTAACATCATATTCTTTATCCTGCGTTTCCTGTACGGATACATAGTGGTCATAAGGCATACGAATCTGAAGTACTTGTCCGTGTTTTAAGTAAAATACCGCCTTCCCCTCGTCATCAAATACAAGTTTTTTCTCCGTAACATTTAGCGTACTGTCACTTTGCTGCCCTTGTTTTAAATCCCCCTGATTTTGAATCGTAACTTCATATTCTCCGGAAGAAAGTTCTCCGTCTGTCCGAAATGCTTCCATAGTAAATCGAAAATATTTCTGTTGATCTCCACCGGTTCCTCCCACCGTCTTAGAAATACTGATTACTCCATTTTGGCCCAGACTGCTATTATAAAATGTTTTTTCTCCTTCTACTCCACCTTTCGTATAGAGAACTTCTGTTTTTAAAAGCCCCGCCTGATTTTGCATAACCGTCACTTTAATATCCACAGGTTCTGCATCACATAAAAACCCTTCTGTTTTTGCTTCTTCAATTCTATAGAAAAAGGTTCGCCCTACATCTGATTTCTTATAAGAAACCGGTTTAAATCGCACATTCTTTCCGGTGTTTGTCGCCTCATCTATTAAAGCACCTTTTTCCCCTTCTGCCGTCATAACATACATTTTAAAATGAAATTTTTCATGGGTTTGAGGTGTTCGACCGTCTACAAGTTTCATTGCTTCAGGAACAAAGTTTATTTCATCTCTCGCTGTTTTGTTGAAAAAGGTTATGCTTCCCATACCGCTTGTAACATTTCCCTTTTTGTAACTTCCCTCCGCTATAAGACCTGTCATTTCTGAAAAACTGACTTTTACCGTAATTTCTACTCTTTCCGTATCACATTGATAACCCTCCTTCGCAGTTTCTTCAATATAATAATGGAAAGTTTTACCGATATCTTTTGCGGTATATACGATAGGCTTAAAATTAGCATACTGCTTATTATTTTGTGCAGTATCTAAAACATCCCCATCTTCGTCGTGTAGCACAAACTCAAATGTTTCACCGGAAGAAGGATTTCTCCCATCTACTTTTTTTGCAATCATAGGTATGAATTCTGCTGTCGCATCACTTAGCCTATTAGTAAATACCGGTATATTCAACTCCATTTTCCCTGTTTCATCAGACCGATTGTAAATCTCCACACCATATCCCATTGCGAGCGGCTGATACATATCGGCATAATCTCCCTGTGGTTCAAAAACAACAAGATGATACTCTGACGGTAATTCTACCTGTAGGATTTCTTTTAATTGCCGCTCATACTGTCCTAAAGATCCCCAATACCCGGTTGCAGCCCATACAATATCTTTTTGTTCCTTTATTTTATATTTATTTGGATTTGCCTGAAAGTAATAAAATATCTTTTTCAAATTTTCAGCAAGTTTATCTCCCCAAAAATTCATTGTAACATATTTTTCTATATCTGAATTTGATGGATCTGTAATAACTTTATACGTTCTGTTATTTGCTGTATTCGGAGGTAATGTTTTATTTCCGTCAATGCAAAATACCGGATATTTCTGTTCTCCCGGCTTTTCACCCATAAAAATGTAGTTATCCTCAGGGGTAATTCCATAGTATTTTACTGTGTCACGAAAACCGGTTAAATCTTTTTCCGTAACATTAACCAGCACTTCGCTCTCTTTTGTATCATAGATGATACCATCAATTATGTTGCCATGATGCTTTTCTCTAATTGTATATCGATACTCTCCGGGAGTTTTATAAACAATCGGAGCAAATTGAACAATTCCTTTCGCATCATTTGTCGTTTCCTGAAGAATTCGCCCGTCTTCATCCAATAATTCAAATTGAAACTGTTTATCTTTTAATGTATCGCCCTCTAAAACCTTTTTTGCTCGTATTACTGCAGACACTTCTTTTGGTTTTGCATTTTCATGCCTGTTGACAAAAATAGGAGGCACTGTTCCTAAAGAAACGTCCATATCTGAATCGTTTCTAATTGCTGCACCATATCCCATACCTAAAGTTTGATGATAATCCGTATCTTCCGGTACAAACAATACAAGATGATACTCTTCCGGCAAACTCACCGCAAAAATTTCTTTCATTGCTTCTTCCCATTGGGCATCAGTGTCACCGTATCCTCCTGTGGCAACCCACACAATTTCTCTTCTGTCATGTGAATTATACTTATCCGGAAACAATTGAAAATAGAAAAAACATTTCTTCAGATTTTCTGAAAGTTTCTCCCCATATCTGTTCATCGTTACATGCTTTTCCAATTCTTTTACGCTTGGATCTTTTAAAACCGTATATTTTGTTTTGGAATCCGGAGTATTTGGAGGAAGTGCTTTATTCTGATCAATACAATAAACTTCATAATCATGTCCTCCCGGATTTTCTCCAACGAAAATTTCACCTTCAGGAGAATGTCCGTAATAAGTCTTATGAATATCCGGAGATTTTAAATCTTCTTCCCGAACCGTTACATTCACATTGTATTCACTTGCATCATATATAATTTCATCAATTGTCTGACCACCGTTTGTTTCGCGTACGGTATACTGATGTGTTCCGACAGATGTATAAGTAATAGGTTGAAACACAATATCTCCATTCGCATCATTCCGAGTAGTTTGAATAACTTTCCCATTCTCTAACAATTCAAATTGAAACTGTCCGGCATAAAGAGTCTGTCCCTGTAAAACTTTTCTCGCCTTAATTGTTGCCGATACACTTCCGATACTTCTATTTCGATTTTCCGCTGCAAACACGCCCCATGGTATAATACTACACAAGAGTGATATAATTATTATACATATGGATGTTCTTTTTAATCCCTGATATGTTTTCATCGCTTTACCTGCTATGTCCTTTCTTACTTTTATTTTACTTTTTACAGTATACATAACACATCGTTCATAAACAGGTAAAAAATCGTTGTATTTTCGTTTATTCTATACTATTCTCATTAAAAAAGTCCCTGCTAAAATCAATCATTACTTTCGTTCCTTTTCCTACCTGAGACTCTAACTGTAATCTATGCCCCAGTTTTTTCAGCACCTCTTTTGTCAAATATAAGCCCAGTCCCGTAGATTTTTGATTACTTCTGCCATTATATCCCGTAAAGCCTCTCTCAACCACTCTCGGCAAATCCTCAGCACTGATACCTATACCTGTATCTTCTATTATAAGTAGATTTTCATTCTCTTTATCCATATAAATAGAAACACTTCCCTCATTTGTATATTTCAGTGCGTTTGAAATAATCTGCTCCAATGCAAATAACAACCATTTTTCATCCGTTAAAACAGTCACTTCCATTGGCTCAAAATTTAACTTAATCTTTTGTAAAATAAATAATCTGGAATATTTTTTGATTGCAGTTTTTATTATCTCCGAAAGAGAATAACGATTTAGTACCATATCCTGCGACATCTGTTTTTCCCGCAAATAATGTAATACCATTTCCACATACTGCTCTATCTTAAATAACTCCGCAGATAATATTTTCGGATCAGCCTCACCCGCCTGTAGCAACAAATTCATGGCAGAAATCGGCGTTTTTATCTGATGCGCCCACAACATATAATACTCTTCCGCTTCTTTTGCCGAAATATCCATGGAAGAAACCAGTTCTTTCTGGCTTCTATGCAATTTTGAAATCATCTCCTGATACATCTGCTCTAAAAGTCCCTCCGGCTCAGGAAATTCTCCCATTTCATACGCCAACTTCCTTTTCAAATATTCCAATTTTCTATATTTTCCAACATACTTTACAAAATCAGCACAGGCGATTAGACCAACACCTACAAAACAAATAAATAAAGCATAATTCGTGTCAACCGTCTTTGCCCCGTACAAGAAAGCAATCAATTTTATCACTATTGCGCAAAATATTAAAACAACTATCGTCTTTCTTTTTTCCTTTATATAAGGCAACACTAACTTCATCATGGAATCATATATCCTATACCTTTCTTCGTGATAATAAATTCTTTAACACCGATTGTTTCTAACTTTTTCCGAAGTCTTGTCACATTAACCGTCAGTGTATTATCATCAATAAATTCCTCATTTTCCCATAACCGCACCATAATTTCTTCTCTGGAAACGATTTTCCCTACATTTTCTAAAAGAAACTGTAAAATCTTATAATCATTCTTAGTCAACTCCAAATGTTTCTCCTCATAAGATACACTTGCATCATTCAAGTTTAAGACAACCCCTTTATGTTCTATCACATTTACACTTCCCTGAAAAGAATACGCTCTCCTTAAAAGTGCCTGTATTTTAGCCGTAATTACATTTAAGTCAAAAGGTTTCTCAACAAAATCATCTGCTCCCATATTAATTGCCATAACAATATTCATATTGTCCGAAGCAGAAGAAATAAAAACTATCGGAACTTTTGACACCTTTCTGATTTCTCCGCACCAATGAAACCCATTGAAAAAGGGCAGGGAAATATCAAGCAACACTAAATGAGGCGCGAAATCCAAAAATGTCTGATATACTTTTTCAAAATCAGTAATACACTTCACCTCATATCCCCATTTTTCCAAATGGCTCTCTAAAATTTTTGCAATCATCATGTCATCTTCTACAATGAGTAATTTATACATTTTCTTCCCCTTTTCTGCTCAGTAATTTCTGTATAGACTATAGTATAGGATAAAATCTATTTTTGCACAACGTAAAATGGCTATTAATTATCCTTCATAATCAACAGCCATTTTACTTAAACACTTCAATCATTCTGTTTTACCTTTCTGGTGGTCCGTACCTTCCTTTCATAAATTTTCCTTATTAACTTCCTAACTTAATGTTCACATTTTCTGAAGTTGACATTTCGTTTTATGTTCGCACTGTTAAGGGTTTTAATAAGAATATAATCTCTCCGAAGATTATATTTTCCTCATAAATAAAATAAATATTAGATTATCAGTTTAGTGGTATCTGCTATTTATTTTATTTATTTTGTTTATACTGCTATTATATCATTCCCTTTATAATTGTCAATACTTTTTAAAAATATTTTTCATTTTTTTATTTTAATTCTGTTATCTATCCTAATTCACATTCGCTTAGTGCAAACATATATATATTGTAACAAAACATTGTGAGGTATTTATGCGTTCTATTCACGCAATGCAAAATAATACTGCCGATAAAGGAACTCTTCAACTGAACATTACCTCCGAAATCACTTCTTACCCGATTTCAGATGCAACCGTCAATATTTATTATACCGGTGTGCCGGACAGTCAATTAGAGCAATTAACTACCGATTCTTCCGGTCAGACGGAAACTATCGAATTAGATACTCCTCCATTGAAATATAGTTTAAACCCTTCCATTGAATCTCAACCTTATTCCGAATACACTTTTCAGATTAGCGCTCCCGGATATGAAACAATGAATATTGCAGGGGCAGAACTTCTCCCTACTGTAAAAGCAATTCAAAATGTTGCCTTAAAACCATTAGATACAAATACACAGCAACAGGATATTTATGTCATCCCCGGCCATACACTTTATGAAGAGTATCCTCCTAAAATTGCCGAAGACGAAATCAAACCTATGGACGAAACAGGAGAAATTGTGCTTAGCCGTGTCGTTATACCTGAATTTATCATTGTACATGACGGTTCTCCAAGAGATAGCACTGCCAAAAATTATTATGTTCGTTACCGTGATTATATTAAAAATGTTGCTTCCAGCGAAATATATGCAACATGGCCTATCTCCACGATTCAGGCAAATGTACTTGCCATTATGTCATTTACGTTGAATCGTGTTTATACGGAGTGGTACCGGAATAAAGGTTATGATTTCACAATCACCTCTTCCACTGCTTTCGACCACAAGTGGATACCAAACCGTAACATTTACGATACAATTTCAGGCGTTGTTGATGATATATTTGCCAACTACCTTTCTCGCCCAAATGTCCGTCAGCCAATTCTTACACAGTACTGTGACGGCAGGCAGGTTACTTGTCCGAATTGGATGACCTTTTCACAACAACATACAAATTTTATTTTCCCTTTAGAGATGATACAATATAAGCCCCAACTCTTCAGAGAAGGGGCTATTCTATTAGTGTGCATTAAGGTATTTCTGCCAGCCACGTCCACACTTCTCGCCTAAATAAGCATCAATCTTTCCAACATACAAACCGAGCATAGATAAGAACTGCTGCAATGCGATAATCATTTTCGGACCCATAAGACCGTCAATTTCCCCATGATAAAAACCTCTGTTCTTTAAATCACGCTGCCATGCCTTTACTACTGGAGAACCTTCTCCGTAATTTTTTACAAACTCCCAATAACGTGCATCGATATAAATAAAATATTTCTTATTACACAACGGCTGGCGTGAAATCACTCCATCTACAAATGTTCCATAGTGTCTTTGCGTTTCTTCGTTAGAATTCTTACCAAGAATGCCATCCTCTTTTATTTTCTTAGTTTTTTGCGGTGCTTGTGTTGGTTTTTGTGGCGGTGCTACCGGATTATTTGTTCCTGTATACTTAATATCCAAATATTCCAAGATTGCCTCCGCATACGCAATACCAAACGCCTGCTGTTCTTCCAACGTATCAATTATGTCATTGTCCTTGTCGTTGTCTACGAATGCACATTCGCACAGCACAGCTGTCATTCTTGTGTCGCGCGGAAACGCAAGGTCTTTCGTTTTTACACCTCGGCTGTTCTGTCCTAATGCCTGCGTATGTTTCTCGCATAACTGAGCAAGTTTTTTTCCTTTTTCAGATGTAGGGTGGTAATAACTTTCTGATCCATCTCCACCACCTGCATTTGTATGGAAACTTACTGCCAAATCTGCTCCGCTTGCGTTTGCTTCTCTAACTTCCTGTTGCACTGGATCGTTTTCATCTGTCGTTCGACTGCATACTACAGTGATGTTATGTGCCATTAATACATTACGGCACGCCAACATAATGTTTAAGTTGATTGTTTTTTCTACTAATCCGTAAGCACTTGCTCCCGGATCACTTCCTCCATGACCTGCTGATAAAAATACTTTTGCCATAATATATTCTCCTCTCTATGCATCAATTCTAATTTCTTTTACTTGGTCAATGTTGTAAATTCCAACCCATTTGGACCCCTTAATTACAACAAACACCTTTCCGTCATACATATAATCTGTATATTGTTCTTTTTCCCAGCAAATATAATTGCCGCCTACCATTGTAATTTGAATCATAATACATTCTCCTCTCTATTCTACAAATGTCCAATCTTCTGCAAGCATATCAGCCTGCGAAGCCAGCCAGCCCATTTGAACCCCTGACGTTCCAACAAATGAAATCGCTTTATTGCCAATACAAGCATGTTCACAATTTACAATTTCATCACCTGAATTTTTGTACGAAATATTTGTTGCTAATTCGATGTACTGTTTTCTACCATTCCAACCTTTTCGACAAACTTTAAGCCCTCGCTTCATGTACGAAATGGCAGTTCCAAAATCAAAAGTTGGCACTCCACCTAAAATTGTGCAATTTTCTTCTGTTGCTTCAATCCATTCATTCGAAAGAATATTTGCAAGAGTATATTTAACTCTCTGTGTTTCTCTAATGTCCAAAACCTCTTTACCTGTATCGGAATCTTTTGCTCTACAATGCATCATAATTGTCTGTTTTTCTTCACTCCAACACCAGTAACCACCCCATGAAGGAAGTTTCATTTTCTTCCCCTGTGTCATTAACTTAAATGCTTCTTTAAAATTCATTTTCTTTCTCCTCTCTTTCTAAAAAAGAGGACGATTTCTCGCCCTCCACTTGTTTCAAAAAGGAATCCGGTTCCTTTTTTATTCTGTTTTATTTACCTGTTTGATAACCTGATTTACATATGTACTTAATCCTGCCACAAGAATCCCCTGCACGATTGCGGTAAATACCGCCATAGCGATTTCTTGCATCGTACCCAAAGGACAAGTAGCCAACACCCACACTGCGCAAAGGATAATTCCAATTCCACCTAAAATAAGTGGGATATATTTATCCTTTACCGCTTGGGCGTGTTTTAATCCCATTCCGATAAAATATAGAACTACGGCTACAATTAACAGTTCCGGTTTTACATAGTTTGTAATCTGTTCCATAAAAATTCCTCCTAATCTTTAATTGGCAATTTCTTAACCTCTTCTAACAATCTTGTTACCATGCCGTTTCCACCTAATGCGTGGTAGGCATTATACATTTCAATAAAATTTTCTAATCCATGTTTGGTAGCAAATCCTCTTTCCGTCCACTTCTCATGATATTCTATGAGTTGAACACGCAATAATAACATTGTCCCTTTACTGTTTGCATCTCTATCCGTTTTTTGATGTTTAAGCAACCATACAATGTAAGTAAGAAAAATAGGCAATGCAACCATATACGTCTGTAATAACACTTCTTTCATTTTTATTTTCCTTTCCTACATCTGTACTTCCAAGTCTTTTAGTACTGCTTTTACTTCTTCCCTGATTCGCTCAGGTACATCTTCTAATCTCTTTTTCCCTTTTAAGATAAGCGTTGCGTATACTACTGCCATATCTTCCACCTCCCTTCAATGTAGCGTTATTTTATTTGCTTTTAGCACTTATGCCCATTCCCTCATACAATTCACACATCTGTATCTTCTTCACTTTTCTTTGCTAAAAATGCTAAAGAATCGATGAAGGTGTCTGCACTATCTCTGTCCTCAAAACCAGCAACTGCCTGATGAACTTTCCGCATAAGGTGTCCTAATTCCAAATAAATATCTTTTTCACTTCCATTTACCTCTACATGAATGGTTGCCCCATCCGTTAATTCTGCTTTAATCATTTGACATTTCCTCTTCTTTCTTCTACAATTAAATTGAACTTTTATCTGAGTGCTTAAGGTTTGCAGACCTGTTTAAGCACTCTTTCTTTTTAGAACGGAAGGCATTTGCCTGCAACCATTCCCAAAAGGAACAAAGATGCTGATGCAGTGATAACTGATAATACAAGCATTATCTTCACATTTTTAAGCGTATCCCTGTTTTTTCTGTGCATCATTTTTAGAAGATGCTTATTTCTTTCTTTCAGAACTTCATTCTGTCGTATCAACTCCTGATACTTTTCAATCCCTTTCTGAATTTCCTCTGCCTGTTCCTTTGTAAACTCTCTGTTTTCCATTTTTCATTCTCCTTTTCTTACTTCTGTTTTTGTTGCGTTTATAACGCTGATATTCTTTATAGGTCGTGGCTTGTCCACCTCCTTATCCGCCTAAGCGGTTCTTTCGTATCCTATCTGTTTCGCTGAAACTGTATTAAGTTGTTCAGAAATTTTTTTCTTTTCTTCATCGGTAAGTTTAGAAAACTCTACTGGTTTTCCGTTCAGGATAATAAAATTTCTAACTGTCACTTGCATCACCTCTCTAAATTCTATGTACCACAACTTGTACTTGTTTCATTGCTTAGTTAAAATTTCCCCTCCTCCTTTCTTCTTTTAATTTCATATGCTACTTTTTCATGTATGGCATCGCACAGTCCAAATTCTTCATTTTTTTCACTTCTCAACGCTATTTCTATCATTTTGTTTAAGCAAATCAGTTCTTTATCCGAAAAGTAAAACGAAACACTTTCGCAACCGCTCATAATCGCATACATTATTTTCGTGTCAACTTCTTCTGATTCACGGCTCGATGTCATTTCATCCGATAATACCGCTACTGTCATAATTGCACTTAATCGTGCAAGTTCTAACCCTGCAAATGTCAAAGTCATTTTTCTTCTCCTTTTATTGTCTTTTCTCTTTTTCCTTCCTATAATGTATACACAGGCACTACCATGCCGAGTATTATGAAAGGAGGCATAACTATGCATGAGTTCACGTCTTCAATAAACATCTCGTCTAAAATGTCTGAAATTTATAATTCAGCAGTATTCGATGAGTTATCTGAAGTCGCTTCCAAATTTTCTGAAATTTATAGTTCGGCAATACTTGATGAGTTATCTGAAGTTATTTCCAAATTTTCTACTTCAACTGTGTTAAAATATTTATCTTCTCTCGCTTTTGATTTAAACACTAACGTTAACTCTTCCGATGAAATAAAAATTGAAAATTCAAATGATTATGTCATTACAGATAAAACCACTGCGAAAGAATGGCAATTTCCAGAAAGTGTTGTTTTTACAATAGGATGCAATCGTGTCCGTATAAATACTTCATACTTTCTAACACTGCTCTCCATTATTTTACCTTTGGTCTTTGGTGGTTGTCCGACACATACTGAATCCAATACAAGCATCGAAGTACAAGAAACACAGGAACTTTTACAAAAACAAAATCGTTTATTGCAAGATTTAATCTATTCCATTGATAGTTCTCATTCTTCTCAACATGAACTTATTGAATCTGTAAAAGAAGTTCTTCAAGAAGACGATTATTCTCGACAATCCTCTGTTGAAACTTCTGATTAGCATCGGATAAAGTTACATAATAATCATGAATATCTGAATATTGCTTTTTCTGATTAATTGTTAAATTCAATAAAGAAACTGATATCAATATAATTATTATTTCTAAGTAGAAAGTCTTTCTTTTAAGGCTTTCTATTTCTTTTTCTACTTCCTCTAATTTCATTTCCCCTCACCTCCTACCCTGCTTTCTTACTACTGTTTTTTTGAGAAATAGTTCCATTATACAAACCAAGAATATAAACATATGCGTTCTCCTGCTCTTTCTTATTTAATAACGGAGCCATAATCTTGATGTTTTCTAGTGGGTTGTTTGTGAGTTTTACTTCAACCTGCTTATTCATAATATTTCTCTCCTTTCTTCTTGTGTTGTTGTGACTATTATAAGTCCTATTCGCACTATTGTCAATAACTTTTTTGTTGACAATCGCACATTTTAGTAGTATTATCAAATTATCGAGGAGGTGAGCGTTTGAAAGATAGGATAAAAGCCCTTCGCAAAGAACTTGGTCTTACCCAAGAGAAGTTTGCAGAACGCCTAAGCATGAAAAGAAATACCATTGCAAATTACGAAATAGGTAGAAATGAGCCTATTGATGCCGTTATTTCTTTAATATGTAAAGAGTTTCACGTAAATGAAGAATGGCTAAGAACTGGCGAAGGCGGAAATGAGAATATGTTTACAAAAATATCAGATGATGATAGATATTCTCTCAATTTGGGAAAATTAAGCACAACGCAAAATGAAACCGTAAAAAACATGGTTAATGCCATTGCTGAAACTTCCCCTGAAAAACTAAAATACATAGAAGATTTTATGAAAGCCTGTTTGGGATTGGACAACAAAGAAAAAGAGTAGCCTTCCGGCTACCCTCTAACTGCTACTATTAGAAATAAATAAATTCTTCTCAGTAGCGTTTCATCATTAATTTGTTTAATCATTTTACAAATTAGACTTTTGTACTCTTCACTTTTCATGTACGTATCCCTCCCGTGTTCTTTTTATCGAACGCACGTTCTGAAATTCCTTAATTGAATAATACTACATTCTGTATATTATTTCAACGGTTTTTAGAACATTTGTTCTTTTATTTTTCCTTATACTATATATACAGTTTAAAATAGGAAATCTGACGCGGAGTGAGGGATTTGGTCGAAATCTCGACCACTATTTATAAGGAGAGTCAAACAGGTCAGTTATTTTAACATTTAGACCTGTTGCTAACTTCTCCATTGTGTCCATTCTAGGACTAGAACGACCATTCTTAATATCTATTAAGGTTGTTTTTGGTATTTTGGTCTTTATGGATACTTGTTGTACAGTTAAATTTTTTTCAAGCATTATTTTATCCAATAGTATCTTCATAGTATTTTTATTTTAGTAAATATTGTATACAAATACTACTGGTAATATATGGTATATAACTGCTTCGGCATTTATATAAAATTAAAACAAATGAGAAAGAGGAGGAAAAGGTATGAAAAAGAAAATTATAACATTACTAATGGCAAGCACTTTAGCATTTGGTATATGTGCTTGTGGAGGAGAAAAACAAGATGATACTCCTAAAAAAACTCCAAAACAAGAAGAATATCAAAAAGATGCAGAAACTCCATCTACAGAAGAAAACACAAATGTTGAAGCCGAAACTTCTTTAGAAGGTTTAGAAAAATATCTCTTAGAAAAAGGACTTTTAACAGGCTCTAAAACACAAACTGCTGCTGAAATGATTGGTGCCAAAA
Source organism: uncultured Lachnospiraceae bacterium (assembly GCA_900551895.1). Classification (GTDB taxonomy): domain Bacteria; phylum Bacillota; class Clostridia; order Lachnospirales; family Lachnospiraceae; genus Faecalimonas. The sequence goes on from URXX01000002.1 coordinate 145,635, forward strand.
CTGGTTTTAAATATCCAGATTCTAATGCTGAATTTTACGAATACGACACAAACTCAGATGCATATAAAACATTGGTTTCAGGTGGTTCAGTTGAAATTGAAGGTATGTCAGGATATTCTGTTTCTGCAAAAGCAATAAATGAACAGTATGTATTAATATCTTCCGAGGATTTATCTCAAGAATTAATAAATGCTTTCAATTCTTATGGAAAATAAGAAAACCGCCCAGTGTTACCAGCACTGAACGGTCACTACATATCCGAAGATATGCACATATACTTAGCAAATATATTGTATCATCTTCGGCACAGCCATGCAATCGGAACATATTTTCGGTGGCTGTTATTTTTATACCTATTTTTTAATATATTTTACCGAGGAGTGATAAGAAATGAAAGATGGTGCTCTTTATATACGAGTAAGCACTCATATGCAGGACGAACTTTCGCCCGATGCACAAAAAAGATTACTTTTAGATTACGCCAAACAGAATGACATTTTAGTGTCTCGCGATCACATATTTATTGAAAATGGAGTTTCTGGTCGAAAGGCTGATAAACGTCCTGAATTTCAAAAAATGATTTCCTTGGCCAAAACCAAACCGCGTCCTTTTGATACAATCCTTGTATGGAAATACAGCCGTTTTGCGAGAAATCAAGAAGAAAGTATCGTATACAAATCTCTTCTGCGAAAACAGTGCGGAATTGATGTGATAAGCGTTTCAGAACCGATTATAGACGGTCCTTTTGGCTCTCTCATTGAACGTATAATAGAATGGATGGACGAATACTACTCCACCCGTCTAGCAGGCGAAGTTTCAAGGGGAATGACCGAAAAGGCTCTTCGGGGTGGATACCAAGCACGTCCACCTTTGGGATATAAAATTGTCGAAAAAGGAAAACCACCCGTAATAGTTCCTGAAGAAGCAAAAATTATTCGAATTATTTTTGATAAATATGTAAATGAAAAACGTAGTTTCTTTGATATTGCCCGTTATCTGAACAGACTTGGATATAAAACATCTCACGGTAAATCATTTGAAACGAGGTCTATTGACTACATTATTCAAAACCCTACGTACTGCGGTATGATACGCTGGAACCGTACGGAAAACGAAACAAACCGAATAAAAGACGAAAGCGAATGGATAATGACAGACGGACAACATGAGGCAATTATAACCAAAGAACTGTTTGATATGGCACAGGAACGTTTTAAATCTACATACACACCAAAAGGAGCGCGTCCGTCTTCTACTTATAAACATTGGCTGAGCGGTCTTTTGAAGTGTTCACATTGCGGAAGAACAATGATTGCAAAAACAGCAAGAAAAAAATCTGACGGAAGCTATTATGTTTACTTTAGTTGTTACGGATACTGTAAAGGGAAATGCCTAGTATCTAACAGCATAAGTTCCCTAAAGATAGAACCTGTTATTATAGCAGCATTGAAAGAAGTATTAGACACACAAGAACTACAATTTGAATATAAGTTTTTACAACCTATCGAAGTTATAGATGAACGGAAGGCTTTGGATGAAAGATTGGATGCTTTAACCATAAAAGAAGAACGTATTAAATTAGCATATCGTGAAGGAATTGATACTATTGAAGAATACAAACACAACAAGAATATTATTGAAAATGAACGAAAAGAAATTCTTGAAGAAATTGCTGGTCTTCCGGATAACAAACAAGACGATGCACGCGATAATGAAATTATGATGCGGAAGATAAAAAATGTATATGAGGTAATCTCTTCCCCAAACTATTCTAACCAACAGAAAAATGAAATGCTTAGAACAATTGTGGATAAGTTTATATTTGACAAGAAAAATGACAGGCTTGACGCCTACTACTACCTTGCGAAAACCCAGTAAATACAAAGGTTTCATGGAGTTGTATGTTATTACAAAAAGGTTGACTCAGTGGGGATCGCTCTCTCTCGGTGAGCAAGGTTATTCCCCTATTGAAATTCTCCGCTATTATTACGGGGATAATATATACATCAATACCGCTCAGGAAATCTCCGGTGTTCCGTCCTCATGGCCCGGCTACGATTTGGAAAACGGTTCCTCAGGCGATAAAGTCCGTCAACTTCAGGAACAATTAAACGTGATTGCAGGGGCATATCCCGCCATTCCGAAAATAAATGCAGACGGTATTTACGGTTCGGCTACAGCCGCTGCCGTAAAGAAATTCCAATCTATTTTCGGTTTGGGAGATACCGGAATTACGGATTATCCTACATGGTACAAAATTTCTCAAATCTATGTTGGTGTTTCCCGTATCGCTGAACTGACATAAAAAAACGCAGAGGTATGAACTTTTTATATCATATCTCTGCATTTTTTTCTCTAAAATAATCTCTGTATATCGTTAAATAAGACAAAAATCATCAGTCCGAAAAGAAGCATCAGCCCCGCAAAATGTACCATTCCTTCTTTTTCCGGCGGAACTCTTTTCCCCCGTATTGCCTCAACAAACAGGAACACAAGCCTTCCTCCGTCTAAAGCCGGCAAAGGAAGTAAATTCATTACCCCTAAGTTTGCCGAAAGTAAAATAGATAAGTTGATTAATGAGAAAATCACGGAGGAAACACCGTAGGCTTTGTTCGCTTCATAAGTATCACCGACTACGTCAACGATTCCGACAGGACCTGATAACTGATCCATTCCGATTTTTCCCGTGAACAACATTTTTAAACTCTCCAATGTCGTTTCTATCCAATATTCTACTTCGTATAATCCATACTGCAACGCCGTAAAAGCATTTGCCTTTTTATACTTTGCCTGTGTAACGCCGATTAAATACTGTCCGTTTTCATTTTTCTTTGGAGTCAGTGTAGACTCATAAGTTTTCCCGTCACGCTTGTATTCAAGAGTGACTTTTTCTCCTTGATGAAATTGATTATAAACAGAAATTTCCCTGAACAAATGAATATTTTCCCCATTCATTTCTGTTATCACATCACCTTTTTGCAGTCCCGCTTCCTGCGCCGCCGAATTCGGAACAACGCTGCCTATTTCTGCTCTGTCATATCCTACCCAGCCGACAATAATTACGGAAAGAATAAAGGCTAAAATAAAGTTGAAAATAGGACCGGCTGCAATTACCGAAATTCTTGCCCAAACTGATTTATTATTGAAACTTTTCTCGTCTGTATTTTCAACATCGTCCTCTCCCATCATACATGCTCCGCCTATTGGAAGTAATTTAATGGAATATTTTGTTTCTTTTCCCTGCTTGCTGACAATCGTAGGACCCATTCCTATACAAAACTCTTCCACATAAACGCCGTTTTTTCTGGCGAGAAGAAAATGCCCCAGTTCATGGAAAAATACAATAAAACTAAATAATAACAGTGCGAGAATAATTCCCATCACATTTACCACCTGCTTTCTATCTGTTTATATACTTCCTGTTCTGTCGCTAATATTTCCTCAACAGATGGATTTATAATATTTTTATGATTTTGCATACACTCTTCTATAATTTCCGGTATTTCTAAATAGCGTATTTCTCTATTTAAAAATTTACTGACTGCCAATTCGTTTGCCGCATTAAAGACTGTCGGAAGCGAACCTCCCGCTTTACCCGCTTCATAGGCAAGGCGAAGTCCGTAAAATGTTTTCATATCCGGCTCTTCAAATGTAATTTGCGACAGTTTTTTGAAATCCAATCTTTCTCCCGGAAGGTATCTTCTTTCCGGATAATATAACGCATACTGAATTGGAAGTTTCATATCCGGCGTTCCAAGTTCCGCAATAATTGCTCCGTCCACATATTCCACCATAGAATGAATAATACTCTGCGGCTGCACGACAACTTCTATCTGTTCCATTTTTACATCAAAAAGCCATTTTGCTTCGATAACCTCTAGTCCCTTATTGACAAGAGTGGACGAATCAATTGTGATTTTTCTGCCCATTTCCCAGTTTGGATGTTTGAGGGCATCTTCCACCTGAATATTTTCTAACTCTTCTCTTTTTCTGTTTCTAAACGGTCCGCCCGATGCAGTCAAGAGAATTTTGTGAATGGCTTTATGCTCATTCCCCTGAAGAGACTGGAAAATAGCACTATGTTCGCTGTCTACGGGAAGAATGGATACGCCGTGTTTTTTTGCTAATGGCATAATAATATGCCCTGCCGTCACAAGTGTTTCCTTATTGGCAAGAGCGATATTTTTTCCTGCTTCAATTCCCGCTATTGTCGGACGTATTCCAATCATTCCCACGATTGCCGTCACTAAAATCTCTGTTTGCGGAAGAACCGCAATTTCAATCAATCCGTCCATCCCCGATACGATCTTTACATCTAAATCAGATATATTTGCACGGAGTTCTTTTGCTTTTTCTTCCGTCCATACTGCTACAACCTTTGGAGAAAATTCACGAATTTGTTTTTCCAGCAGATGAATATTATTTCCTGCTGCCATTCCCACTACTTCAATATCTTTATTTTCTCTGACAACCTCTAATGTCTGTGTTCCTATCGAACCTGTAGAACCTAAAATTGCTATTTTTTTCATCTTGTTTCCTCATTTATTTCATGAACATAACCGATAAGTAATAAATAATTGGCGCAGTGAAAATCACACTGTCAAATCTATCCAAAATGCCGCCATGCCCTGGAATAAGTTTTCCGTAGTCCTTAATATCATGGTTTCTTTTGATTGCGGAAGCCGCCAAATCTCCTACTTGCGAAATCATAGAACCTACTCCACAAATAATAGCATAGTAAAGAACATTTGCATCTGCCCCTGCTGCAAATCTATTAATCGCCAACGCATATATCGCTCCGAGCAATGCTGCACCTAAAATACCGCCTATACCGCCTTCCACCGATTTCTTCGGACTTAACTTCGGCGCCATTTTATGTTTACCAATCAACATTCCGACGCAGTATGCACAAGTGTCACTTCCCCATGAACAGAGGAAAATTAACCATACGAGAAAAGCCCCCTGCGGAAGCATTCTTGTCTGATATACATACGAAAGCATCATAGCAACATAAAACAGTCCGAAAAATACAAACATAACCTGTTGCGCCACATATTTCGGAAAAGAAAATACATAAACTGCCATTAACAGAACAAGAAAACCGATAATAAGCGGAATAAGCTGCTCTCCGCTTCCAAATCTTATGCAGGCATAGTAAAGTATTCCCGCCAAATATCCTGTGAATCCAAGCAGCTTTTTATGTACATCCACCACTTTATATAACTCACTCATACCAATTAAACTGATAACAAGCAGAACACCAAACAGTACGTCCTGTCCGGTTATCACTGTAATCAAAGCAATAATTACAAGAACGCTCCCACTTAACAGTCTTGTTTTAAACATTATTCTTCCTCCTTTGTTCCACCGAAACGTCTATCTCTACTATTATAATGCAAAATTGCCTTTTCTAATTCCTGTTTTGTAAAATCAGGCCATAAAACATCCGTAAAATAAAACTCCGTATATGCCAGCTGCCATAACAAATAATTAGACAAACGTAATTCCCCGCTTGTGCGGATAAGCAAATCCGGATCAGGGATATCATGCGTATCTAAATATTTTTCAAACACTTTCTCCGAAATATCTGCCACTTCTAATTTCCCGTCTTTGCAGTCTTCCGCCATTTTTTTCATAGCACGAACCATTTCATCTCTGCTCCCATAATTTAAAGCAATTTGGAAGTTTAAACCGTCATTATCAACCGTCGCTTTTTCCAACTCATCGATGCGTGTGCGGATATCTTCGTCTAATTTTGTTTTATCTCCTAAGACACGAACTTTCATACGGTTTTTCGCCGCCGTTTTCAAACAAGTTTTCATGTAGTTGCGCAATAATTTCATCAACGCATCTACTTCCCCTTTCGGTCTGTTCCAGTTTTCCGTAGAAAATGCGTATACCGTCAAATATTTAACGCCCATTTTATATGCTTCCTCGCATATTCTCTCTACATTTTTACTTCCCTGTGCATGACCGTAATTTCTCGGCATTCCTTTCGCTTTCGCCCAACGTCCATTTCCATCTAAAATGATTGCAATGTGTTGCGGTACATTCATACTCTTTCCTCCATTAGTTTCTTTCATACAAAGAGGGGCACAATATGCACCCCTCTTCTTTTCTCTGAAAAGCAAATTGTTACTTTTATACGGTCATTACTTCTTTTGATTTTTCATCAACCGCTTTATCAATATCTTTGATATGCTTATCTGTCAATTTCTGCAATTCATCTTCTAAATCTTTAATTTCATCTTCTGAAACTTCCGTTCCTTTTAATTTCTTAAATGCGTCATTGCCGTCACGACGAATGTTACGGATAGCAACTTTAGCCTGCTCTCCTTTTTTCTTTACATCTTTTGCAAGTTCTTTTCTTCGTTCCTCTGTAAGTTCAGGGAAAACAAGACGGATTGTGCTGCCGTCATTTGTCGGATTAATTCCAATATCAGATGTAAGAATTGCTTTTTCAATCTCCTTTACCATAGATTTTTCCCATGGCTGAATTTGAATCATACGTGCTTCCGGCACAGAAATATTGGCTGCCTGCTGGATTGGTGTAGGCACTCCGTAATAGTCAACTGTTAATTTGTCAAGAACATGCGGATTAGCACGTCCTGCACGGATTGTAGCCAATTCATTTACTAAACTGTTGTAAGATTTTGTCATCTTCTCGTCAAATACTTTTACTCTCTCATTCATATAATCTGTCCTCTGCTTTCTTCTTAATTCTTTATTATACAGTCACTTTTGTTCCTTTAAATGTGCCTGTCATCGTTTCAACAATACTGTTTTCTTCGTTCAAGCCAAATACAAGCATTGGCATTTTATTTTCCATACAAAGTATAGACGCAGTTAAATCTACTGCCGCCAAACGTTTGTCAATTGTTTCCTGAATGGAAATTTCATCATACTTCTTAGCGTCCGGATTTAATTTCGGGTCACTGTCATAGATACCGTCAATCGCCTTTGCAAGAAGCATTGCATCCGCTTCAATCTCAATAGCACGAAGAACCGCACCTGTATCTGTCGAGAAATACGGATGTCCTGTTCCTCCTGCAAAAAATACAACTTTTCCGCTGTTTAACGCTTCCACTGCGGCATCTTTAGAAAATAAACTTGTGAACGCTCCGCATACGAAAGGTGTAAATACTTCTGTCTGCATTCCAACATGTCTGAAAATATCTGACACATAAATACAGTTCATCACAGTTGCAAGCATACCAATCTGATCCGCTTTTGTTCTGTCGATTGTCTCGCTTGTTCTTCCTCTCCAAAAGTTTCCTCCGCCTGTAACGATTGCTACCTGCACTCCTGAGTCAACTAACTGTTTTACCTGATTGGCAACGCCGATACAAGTTGCTTCATCAAATCCTGTTTTTTTATCTCCTGCCAGCGCCTCACCGCTTAGCTTTAACAACACTCTTTTCATCTGTTTCTCCTCGTCTTTATTTTTCTTTCAATATGCTCATTATAACATAAGGCTTTTCCTTTTCACAAGTCCAAAAATGAAACAAAGGTGCCACTCATTTCTGAATGACACCTGCTCTTTACACTTTTTCAATATGATATTTTCCATTTCCGTCAGAAATCACTGCCGATTTATAAAATTCTTTTGCCACTTCAATTAAATAGTATGTGTCTTTTACTCCGCAAGTTTCGTATGGAGAGTGCATTGCCAGTTGGGCAACACCGATATCCACCGTATTTACCGCCACCTGTGTATTGGAGATATTTCCGAGCGTAGAACCTCCCAGCATATCCGAGCGATTTACAAAATTCTGATATGGCACTTTTGCTCTGTCACAAATTGTTTTGAACATGGCAGCGGAAACCGCATCTGTTGTATACTTTTGATTTGCACTGTATTTAATCACAATTCCGCCGTTTAGATATGGGCGATTTGTCAAATCTGTTTTATCACTGTAGTTCGGATGTACACCGTGTGCGTTATCTGCCGAAATCATAAAACTGTTTGCAAGCGCTCTTAAATACTCATCTTCTGTTCTGTTTAATCCTCGATTGATACGTCCCAACGTATCTTTCAAGAATGTAGATGCTGCCCCCTGCTTTGTGCCGCTTCCGACTTCTTCATTATCCAAAACGCAATGAACACTCACTGCCTTTTTATTTTCTGCCTGTAAAAACCCTTTTAAAGATGCGAAAGCACACTGCGTATCATCTAATTTTGGCGAAGAAACAAACTCTTCGTTCCCTCCCCAAATACTTCCTGCCATACGGTTATATAAATATAAATCGCTTCCTAAAATGTTTTCTTTTTCCACTCCCGCACTTTCTGCTACAACGGACATAAAGTTTCCCTTTTCTGCCGTATTGCTGTAAAGCGGAAGCATATCTGTCTGTGCATTATATTTATATCCGTCATTTACTTCCCTGTTCATATGAATGGCAAGATTTGGAATCATCACCAAATCTCTGTCTACATTTACAAGTTTTGTTTCGATTGCATCTCCCACCTTTACAAGAAGTCTTCCTGCCACAGACAGCGGGCGGTCGAACCACGGAGCACAGAGCATTCCGCCGTATTTTTCCACATTCAGTTTTGTATACTGATTTTCTACGCAGATTTCCGGATTTTCTTTTACCTTAAAAGTAGGAAAGTCACTGTGACTTGCCATTATCTGAAAACCTGTAAAGTTTTCTTTTGGAATTTGAAAAGCAATTAATGAAGACTCATTGCGGGATACATAATATTTTCCGCCCCGTTCCAACTGCCACTCCTGTGATTCGTATAATTCCTGAAAACCATTTTCTTTTAATTCTTCTTTCATATTTTGAATTAAATGAAAACAACTGTAACTTTTCTCAATAAATGTCAATAACTCTTTCGCTGTCTTTTTATACATTTTTTCGTTCTCCTATCTTCTCTCCCATTTTCACTAAAGTTTCATATGCGCACTCCGTATTTTTCAAAATATCTTTGTCCACGCACACTTTATCTTTCTGTGTCAATAATATAATTGTAGAGCCTCCAAAGGCAAAATTCCCTTTTTCCTCTCCTCGTTTTACTTTTCTTTCCTCATGGCGGTTTTCAATTTTACCCACCAGCAATGCTCCGACTTCCATCATTAAAACTGTACCGAATTTTTCTGTCTTTAACAAAGAATATTCTCTTGCATTTTCCTTATAAATCGGATACACATCATTTGCCACCGGATTTACTGTATGAAACACACCCTTTATCCGTATATTTTTTGATTTTCTGCCATCAGCCACATAACAATAACGGTGATAATCTTCTACGGACAGGCGGAAAATCCACGCATATCCGCCCTCATACCGATCTGCCAGTTTTTTATTTTTCAAAAGTTCTTCCACTGTATATGCCGTATGCTTAATGGAAAAACGGCTTCCGGTTTTTATCGGATAAACAGTAAGTTTTGCATCACACGGACTGATAAACACATCTTCAGCCATGTTTATTTCTCTTGCATCTTCCTTAAACTTCCTTTTAAAAAACGCATTATACGAGTCAAACTCTTTTTTCTCGCACAAAGACAAATCAATATGATTCATCTTTACAAAAGGAGTAATGAACAACCTCGACAAAGAACTGTCCAAAATTTTCCCGCCAAGTTCCGATACAAAAGGAACTGTCAGGCATTTTACAACTGCTCTTCCGACTGTGCTTCCGTATAAACTTTTCAGCAGTTTATCCTGAAAACCGTTCTCTCCTTTTAAATTTCCTTCTCTGTCTTTATATCTCATCTGTTTCTCCACTAAATGATATGTGTAAGTTTCAATACCGCCAATGCCACAACTGCAACGATAACAGCCAAAACTTTATTTCCCGGTTTTTTCAATTGGAAACGTAAAATAAGCAAAAAGCCTACTACAAGCATGGCTATATGTAATATAAGCACAAAATATCCCGCCATGCAAGGTTTCAGCAGATAAAGAATAGGCAAAATAATTGCCATTGTCGTAATCGGCAGCCCTTCATAATATTTTCTCGCTTCGGATGTTTCCTGCTGTCTTTTTTCTTCCATAACATTAAAGTAACCCAAACGAATCACAGATGCCGTTCCATAAAATGCTAAGATGATAATTCCAAAGACATCTTTTAACCCAAGACAGTAACATAATATAACCGGAAATGCTCCAAAACATACCACATCGCAAAGAGAGTCAATCTGTATGCCAAATTTTTTCTCGTCATCTGTTCTGTTTTTCATTGCTCTGGCAATCTTTCCGTCAAACATATCGCATAACCCCGAAAATGCGAGACAAAAAATTGCTAATTTATAAGCCCCATTTACCGTAAACATCATTCCTATCAAAGATGATATTAGCCCGATATATGTTAAAATTACTGAATAGTTATAAAATCCTATCATCATTCTTCCCTCTTTACTCTATCATTTCTTTTCTTTTTCCCAGTGTAAACTGTGCGACTACCGTCATAATTGCACTGATAAATAATTGTGCGTAATATCCTAACCCTCTGCTCAAAATCATTCCCGGCAGTAAAAGTGCAGGACTGAATATCGGAACAAAAATAATTAAAAATAATTGTTCGCTAATTCCCATTCCTCCCGGAAGCGGCAGCATATCTACCGCTATCGAAATAACCGCCTGTAATAAAACGATGTCAACAATGGATTTTCCTGAAAGTCCAAAAGCACAGTACACAAAATATGTTGTCAAAAACAGTGCTATTCGCTGTAAAAATGTGATTGCCAGTACATTTACCATAACCATTGCATGACTTTTCAAATATTTTGCAGTTTCATTATATAAATTCATGGATTCTTCCAGTTTTTCCATACGTTCTTCTTTCTGCTTTAAAATATGTAATTTTTCAAGCAAACGCAGTCCTTTTTTCATCATTGCCTTTGCAAGAACCGGATGAAACACGAGAATAAGCATAAAGGTTACGCACATTACATTTAAGCCTACTCCCAAATAAAATACCGGAAGTATTCCCGTCAAATATTTTTTTACAAATCCCTGTCCCAAAAGCAGAAGAAATACTCCGATAAGTACAAGAACCATTTTATAAGTAATAGTTACAATCATCAATACAAGCGTGGATACCGGTATCGGTATTTTCTCTTTTCTCATGTAATAAATCTGCATCGGCTGTCCACCGCTGGCAGACGGGGTGATACAACTAAAGAAAAACCCAACTGAGGAAAAAAGAAAACATTTCCATTTCTTTAATTTAATCGACAAAGAACCCATTAAATAATAAATAATAATGGACTCACCCCAAATAAAAAATACAACACATACTATTCCAAAAAAGATAAACTCAAATCGTGCGTTCTGAATGACCCTCACAACCTCTGTAATATCTTCCCCTTTAAATACACCATAAATAGTTAAACCAAACACAAGAAACAGAAATACAAGATTAAATATATTCTTCTTTACATTTTTCATTCCCATTTCCCCCTGTTTTAAAGATTTTATCTGTCAGTCCTTTCCAAAAATGTATATAGCCACGATAAAACCGTGTATGCTTTGTGAACCAAAATGTTACTTCAGCAATGACAACTCCCGCAATCACATCTATAATAACATGTTGTTTTGTCGTCAAAGTGGAAATAAACACTGCAACCGCTATTAGGCATGAAGTCCATTGATACCATTTCGGAACGTTTTTCTCCCCTCTTATTCCGATGTAACAAAACCAACTGACCAGACAGTGAATGGATGGAAAAAGATTGTCCGCAGCGTCTATCTGATACAAAAAACGCATTCCTTCATTCCATATGCCGTTCCCGACAATATCCGGACGGGTATTCGTCGTTGGAAACAAAAGGAAAACGGCAAAACATATCATCCTTGAAATCATATCTGCCAAAAAGAACTGATACGCTTTTTTTTCGTCCCGTTTTGCAATTATAATATAATTGACCGCCCAAAAAATGTAACACCCGAAATAAATAAATAGACTTTCGGGAATAAGAGGTATCTGATCGTCCAAACGGCTCGTCAATATATAATGATGCCAGTCTCCGGCAATCATTCTCGCTCCGCCATATACTATGCTGTTAAAAACAAAAGCAAAAATCAGAATAAAAAATCTATCTACCGGCATTATTTTTTCAATACAATTTTGTATTTTCTTTCTCATATGTTTCCTCACATTCGCCTAATATCTATTCATTATAGCAAACTTTCTTCTCAGGATAAAGCAAATACACCAATCTTAAGAAACCTTTAATCTTTCTTAACAAGATATCGGGATGCAAAATATGCCGAAACCGGAACGATCAGCAAACAGGTAATCGCCCCAAACAGCATAACGGAAAGTTCCTGAAAGAGAAATTTTGAATTCACAATTAACTCTAACGGAAATTTCTCACGTTTTAAATAAGCGAATAGCAAAAGCGATTCTCCCAAATACGCGAACAACAATGTATTTACGGTTGTCCCGATAATTTCTTTTCCCACCTGTATACCGGAATGAAAAAGTTCGGTTTCCGTTAAATTCTTTTTGTGAAATGCCACTTCATGTACGGCAGATGTTACAGAAAGAGCCGTGTCAATCGCAGCGCCCAAAGCACTCAATATTGTGACAGAAACTGCTATCTGCATCATACTGATTTCTATATTTACATTATAGAAATACATCACATCTTCCTGTATAGACTGAATTTCATTTAACCCTCCGGCTCGGTATTTCCAGACAACAAAATAAATACATACCGTAACAAAAAACATTACGGCAATAACTGCCATAAAAGCCGATTTTGTTTTCACATTCTTTCCATTTTGTCCAAAAAGGGAAATGCAACTAATGGCAACCGTAGCCAAAAACAGAATAAGAAACGGAGAATATCCTGACGCCAACAAAATAATGGTAAACGCCAACACGATAATATTTCCCGCAAGTGCCATTATGGAAGTTGCTCCCCTCTCTCCGCCGACAACAAGCATCAGCACAAATAATATAATCGCTAAAATTGCTATCATACTGCTGCCTCCTCTCTTCGTCTTATCTTAAGCAAAGAAGATGCCACAAAAATGGAAATCGGAATAGCAATCACAATTCCTATACTCTCAATAAGAAATCTGCAAATTTCAAACGGAATATTTAATTTCGCTATCGTCAGAAAGGAAATATCGTTATTCATTCGGATAAGAAAAGTCGGAATAAGCCCGCAGCCAAAGGTAAATAGCAATACGCTAATCATCGTTCCCATAATGTCGTAACCGACTTCCCTGCCGGAGCGAAACAGTTCTTTCCAGCGGATTGAAGGTCTTTTTCTTACCAACTCACCCAGTGTGGCTGAAATAGTTACGGTTACGTCCATAATCGCTCCCAGTCCGGCGAGCATCACTTCCGCCTCAAACAGTTCTGAAGGATTGTCCAAACTTCCTAAATATTCCATAGCCGCATAATCCGTTTCCCCCGCTCTGCTCATAACAAGATGAAATAAGCCCATAATCACCGCAAGTACACAGAGTGTTGAAAGTATAGATGCCAATGTTTTTCTATTAACTCCATTTAGCAGAAGAAGTGTTCCTATCGTAAATGCCAACACCATAATATTACAAATTTTCAATACATCTTTTCCGTTTAAGAAAAAAGCAAATCCCACCATGTAAATGGCAATATTCACACCCACTGTAAAAATCGTACGAAGCCCCTGCTTTTTCGTTACAATCAGCAACAATAAAACCATTAAACCAAGTAAAGTCGCTACTCCTGTATCTCTCTTCAGACCTTTTATATTTCCCGACAGAGCATTTGCCTTTTCTCTTATCTCCACAAACACTTTATCATATTTCTCATACTTTTGCGTAGTTACTTCGGAAACTGCATATTCATTTTTTAACTGTATAGTTTTCCTTTTATGTTCTCCATTTAATATGACACCTTTTAAAAACTGTCTATAATGTATTTCCTTACCTCCCCGCGTTCCGTCTTCCTTTGCTTCCTCCTCGTTTCTGACTTCCGTAATTTTCACTATAGGCATCTTATACAGCCACGCATCAGAAGATACAAAAAGCACAACCGCAAGGTAAATAAGAAACATAAGGCATATTGCTTTTCTCGCCTTCGCTTTTTGCAAAATTATATTAATATATTTTTTCACCGACACACCACCTGTCTATACATTTAAAAATCGAACAGGTTTAATCCTGTATCCTCATCAAATTTTCTGTCCACTCTTCCGTCAATGACCTGTACAATCATCTCACAGGTAGCGCTGACTATCGCCCTGTTTAAGTGACCGCCAAAAACTTCTCCCTGTTCGTTTCCTGCACTCAAATGCAAATGTGTATAAAACTCATCATCCATTGTATTAATCGTCCCTGTCAGAGATACAATTTCAAAGTCTCCCTGAAAATGATTGGATTTATACTGCTTTTCTTCCGTCTTTAAAACACCTACCGTAAAATCTCCGATTGCTCCAAGTGCCTGCACACTTGCCAGTTTTATATTTTCTGTCAATGCCAGTTCTTTTACCTTTTCCAGTATTTCCTCTCCCTTATCTATTCTTGCAATAATCGTATTTTTCATTCTTCTATATTCCATATATTTATCCTCCTAAAACAACTGCCCTCCTATTTTACCACAGTAAATCAAAAAAGTCACTTGTTGCACAAAAAAAGAAGCGGTTTTTCCGCTTCTTTAAATGTTGTGTTGTGTGTCTATATGTTTTCCAATAATTTGGTTTAGATTATTTTCTTAATCCTAATCTTTCAATTAAAGAACGATATCTTTCAATATCTGTTTTCTTTAAGTAAGCAAGTAATCCTCTTCTCTGACCTACCATTTTAAGAAGACCTCTTCTTGAGTGGTGATCTTTTGGATTTGCTTTGAAGTGTTCTGTTAATTCGTTAATTCTTGCTGTTAAAATAGCTACCTGAACTTCCGGTGAACCTGTATCTCCTTCTGTTCTGCCATATTCAGCGATGATTGCCTGTTTTTTGTCCTTTGCTATCATTGACTTAATTCCTCCTGTTTTTCTAATTTACCGCCTGACATTAAGTAAAGGTTGGAGTTTCCATTTACTGAACATCGGCTCATTTCACACTTAGGTAGTATATCACAACTTTACCTATATGTAAACTACTTTTTAAAGAATACTTCTCCCTCTTCAATATCCAAACACATTTGTTCTTTGAGCGCTTCAACCGAAGAAAATTTTCTTTCCTCCCGTATAAATTTATGCAGTCTGACTTGAATTTCTTTTCCGTAAGCATCTCCCGCATAATCGAATAAAAACGTTTCTACCAATTCCACCTTTTTATCAGAAACAGTCGGTTTACACCCTACATTGCTTATTCCGCTGTACTCTTTATCTTCCAACACTACACTGCTTACATATACACCTTTTGGAACGAGAAGTTTTTCTTTGGCAGGAATCACATTCATTGTAGGAAAACCAAGTTTTCTTCCAAGCTGCTCACCGTGTGTAACCACACCTGTTATTGTATAGGGATAGCCGAGAAGTTGTCTCACTTTCTCCATATTCCCTTTACGAACCGCTTCCTTAATAAAGGTACTGCTTATTTCCCGTCCCTCATACATTTCTTTTTCTATTACGATAAGTTTATACCCATATTTTTGCTGATATTTTTCCAGCAGATAAATATCACCCTTTTTTTGATACCCAAAGCGAAAATCCGTCCCTACAACAACATACTTTGCATGAAATCTTTTTACCAGTATTTCCTCGATAAACGTTTCCGCTTCCATTGTATGAATTTGTTCCACAAACGGACACTCAATTAGATAATCGACCTGATTTTCCAATCGTGAAGATTTCTCTTCTCCTGTCATCAGTATATACTTTTGTTTTCCCTGCTCTCTGAAAAAAGGTATCATATCAAATGAAAAAACAACACTTTTTATTTGTCCGTCCGCGTATTTTTTCACCTGTTCAATCAGTTTTTGATGTCCTCTGTGTAAGCCGTCAAATTTTCCTAATGTAATTGCAGTATAGTTCGGACAGTTATAACTTTCGATTCCTCTAATATACTGCATATCTATTCACCTTTATCAAAAAACATTTTAATAAGTTTAAACATTTTTCTCTCTTCGTTATAATTATAAATTCCAATAAACCTGTCCTGATTGTCATACACTCTCACCGATTCTTCATCAGATAAATCCGTTACTTTCTCTGCCTGCTCTCTGAAAAACGGATTTCCATTATACACAAGAGATACATTTTTTTCTTTGACGACTATCTTTTTATACTGCGAAAACATTTCGTCTATCGGCACAAGAATGTCTTTCAACTTTCCCGCATCTTTTAACTGTGTAATCTGTTCCAGAGTGAAACTTTCTTCTATACGAAAACGGCTGACTCTTGTACGGACAAGTTCTTCCATACATCCTCCGCAATGTAGTTTTTGTCCTATATCATGGCACAATGTTCTTATATATGTTCCTTTAGAGCAGGTCACTTCCATTCGGACTCTCGGTAAATCAATTTCTTTTATATGAATCTTATGTATCTGCACCGTTCGTACTTTTCGCTCCACTTCTATTCCTTGCCGTGCAAGTTCATACAGTTTTTTTCCGTTTACTTTTAGCGCCGAATACATAGGCGGAATTTGTTCATACGCTCCCACAAATTCTTCTATTACTTCTGTCACCTGCTCTTTTGTCAGTTTTTCCGTCTCGTTTGTTTCAAGTACATTCCCGCTTATATCCTGTGTATCTGTCGCCTGACCTAACAGCAATACGGTTTCATATGTTTTATCTTTGTCTGTCAGCATGTCGCAAAGTTTCGTCGCTTTTCCCAAGCATACTGGAAGAACGCCTGTCGCATCGGGATCAAGCGTACCCGTATGACCTATTTTTTTCTGTCCCACAATTCCTCTTAACTTTGCAACAACATCATGGGAAGTATATCCTTTTTCTTTATATACATTTAAAACGCCATGTATCATATTTATGCTCCTAATTCTTCTGTAACTGCAATTCAATCTGCTGTGCAATATTGTTGATTACATCATGGGCAGTTCCCTTCATTGTAAGTCCGGCAGCCTTTTTATGACCTCCGCCTCCAAAATATCCCGCCACTTTACTCACATCAACCGCATCATCTGAACGGAGGCTGATTTTAAATTCATGTGTCTGTAACTCATATAAAAATATGGCAACACTGACTCCGCTTGTCAGCCTTAACTGGCTTACTATACCTTCTAAATCTTTCGGAGAAGCGCCATAAAAATCCATAATCTTTTTATCTATCACAGATACAATACATTTTCCACCCATAAATAAAACACTTTCAAGCAGCGCTCTTCCTAAAATCTGATTTTGCACATATGTTTTTTCATAATAAGTATCGTGAATGATTTTGGAATAATCTATTCCTTTTGCCATTAATTTTGACGCTGCCACCATTGTTGACGGCGATGTACAGGAGTATTGAAACACTCCCGTATCATGCACAAGTCCTAAGTAAAGGCATTCCGCAATTTCTTTTGTGATTTTTTCTTCTTCCATAAGTTCAAATACCAACTCACAGGTAGAACTGGCATCAGGTTTAATATAGTTATTCTTTCCAAAAGAACGATTGCTTATATGATGATCTACACATAAAGTTTCCTTTGCATATTCAAACAAAGGTGCTGAAAATCCAAGACGCCCCGCATCTCCGCAATCAAGAGAAATAAATAAATCATATGCTTTTTCCTTTATTTCATGGGAAATCTCTCTTGTCGCCTCAATAAACCGAAAACTGTTTGGAATTTCTTCCAAATAAACGTCAACGTCCTTTTCCGGATGCCATGTTCGGATATACTGATATGTTGCCATACAAGCCCCTACACAATCGCCGTCAGGTCTTATATGTCCTCCTATCGCCACAGACTTTGCTTCTTTTAACATTCGCTGTAACACTCTATTCACCCTCTTCTTTGATGTCTTTTGTCACATCGTCAATCTTTTTCGACATTGCCACACCGTAAGCGATAGACTGATCTAACACAAATTTAATTTCCGGCGTATTTCTCATATTCAGACTGTGCGCCAATTCTCTTCTGATGTATCCTTCGGCACTCTGTAATCCTTTTAATGTGTCATTCTGTGCCTCTTCATCACCGAACACACTGATATACGCTTTACACGTTTTTAAATCGGGAGCAACTTCTACTGCAACAACTGAAGTCATCGGAGCAACGCGAGGGTCTTTAATTCCGCCTCGCACAATGTTGCTCAATTCTCTCTGTACTTCCATATTGACTCTTGTATTTTTAATACTGTTTTTTCTCAATTTTACTCCTCCAATCTTTCATCATTATCTTGGAATTTCAACCATTTTATATGCTTCTACCTGATCGCCCTCTTTTACATCATTGAATTTTTCAAATACAAATCCACATTCATATCCGGCTTTTACTTCTTTTACGTCATCTTTAAATCTCTTCAGAGATGCCAAAGCACCGTCAAAGATAACTACGCCGTCACGTACAACTCTAGCCGAACAGTTTCTTTCAAACACACCGTCAAGCACATATGAACCTGCGATTGTACCGACTCCTGACGCTTTAAATGTCTGGCGGACTTCCGCATGACCAAGTACTTTTTCTTCAAATACAGGATCAAGCATACCTTTCATTGCCGCTTCCACATCTTCGATAGCATTATAGATTACACGGTATAATCTTAAGTCTACACCTTCACGCTCTGCAATTTCTTTTGCTGTCGCATCAGGGCGAACGTTAAATCCGATAATAATTGCATTTGAAGCAGATGCCAAAGTAACGTCCGATTCATTGATTGCACCGACGCCGCCGTGAATGATTTTGATAACGACTTCATCGTTAGAAAGTTTTACAAGACTTTGTTTTACCGCTTCCACAGAACCTTGCACGTCCGCCTTAACGATAATTCCAAGTTCTTTTAAGTTACCTGCCTGAATTTGTGTAAATAAATCATCCAATGACATTTTTGATTTTGTTTCTTCAAGCATCTTCACTCTTCCCTGTGAAATAAATGTTTCCGCAAAGTTACGCGCTTCCTTATCATTTGCACAACCTACAAATACTTCCCCTGCGTTTGGTACGTCATTTAATCCGAGAATTTCTACCGGAGTAGAAGGACCTGCTTCTTTTACACGTCTTCCCTTATCATCAATCATTGCTCTTACTCGTCCGTGTGCCGAACCTGCCGCAATGGCATCTCCTACACGCAGTGTACCTTTCTGTACAAGAACAGTTGCAACCGAACCTTTTCCTTTATCCAATTCCGCTTCGATAACAAGACCTCTTGCCTGTCTGTTCGGATTTGCTTTTAATTCCAACACTTCCGCTGTCAGAAGAATCATTTCCATTAAATCTTCAAGACCTTCTCCTGTCTTTGCAGATACCGGAACGAAAATTGTGCTTCCGCCCCAATCTTCCGGAATCAATTCATACTCTGTTAGTTCCTGTTTTACTCTCTCTATATTCGCACTCGGTTTATCAATTTTATTTACCGCTACGATAATTTCAATTCCTGCCGCTTTCGCATGGCTGATTGCCTCAACTGTCTGTGGCATTACGCCGTCATCTGCCGCTACAACTAAAATTGCAATATCTGTTGACTGCGCACCGCGAAGACGCATTGCTGTGAACGCCTCATGTCCCGGAGTATCTAAGAATGTAATTCTCTCTCCGTTTACAGTTGCAACGTACGCACCGATATGCTGTGTAATTCCGCCTGCTTCACGGTCGATTACGTTTGTGTTACGGATTGCATCAAGAAGAGAAGTTTTACCGTGGTCAACGTGTCCCATAACACATACAACCGGAGGACGTTTTTCCATAGTTGCTTCGTCTTCTTCATCTTCTTTTAATAATTCTTCAATAACGTCTACAACTTCTTCTTTTTCGCAGAGAACTTCAAATTCCATTGCGATTTCTTCCGCTGTTTCAAAATCAACCTCCTGATTTACCGTTACAATCTGTCCCTGCATAAATAATTTCTTCACGATTACGGAAGGCTGGATTTTCATTTTGTCAGCCAATTCTTTAATTGTAAGCACTTCCGGAATTGTAATCATTGTGATTTTTTCTTCCACTTTCTGTTCTGCCTTTGGCTGCGGTTTCTGTGGCTGTGGAGCCGGCTTTCCTTTTTTCGTCTGTTTTACTTTTCTGTCTTCCCTATCGTCCTGACGATAATCTTTTTTCTTGTAAGCATCCTTATCTTTTGCTTTCTGACGCTGTGGTTTTTGTTCCGGAAGAACAGGTGCGGGAATGGACGGTGTACGTTTATCGTTTCTTCTGTTATCATCACGTCTGTCATCTCTTCTCTGTGAGTTGTTGAAGTTCTGTCTTCCGTTCTGATTATTGTTCTGTCTTTTTCCCTGATTGTTATTTTTTCTCTCACCGTTTTGATTGTTATTTTGGTATCTTCCGTTTTGGTTATTATTCTGTCTTTTTCCCTGATTGTTATTCTGTTTTGAATTGTTCTGACCGTTATTCATCTGTTTTGTGTTACCCTGATTATTATTTTGATTTTGCTTATGATTATTCTGTTTTGGTCTGTTACTCTGTTTGCTGTTCTGAGGTCTGAATACCTGCACAATATTCTTTTTCTTCTGTGCATCTTCCCCCTCAGATTTCGCCTTGTTTCCCCCAAACGCTCCCTTTACCATTTGAACCTGCTCATCCGAAAGAGAACTCATATGGTTTTTAACCTCTATTTCTTTTGCTTTTAAAAAGTCAAGTAATTCTTTGTTTGATTTATTTAATTCTTTTGCTAATTCATATACTCTTGATTTCGACATACTTTTTACTACCTCCTCTATGCAATTATGTTATTTTCTGCTTCCAAATGCTTCATGATTTCCTTTGCAAAACCACCGTCTGTCACTGCCAGCGATGCACGAAATTCTTTCCCCATTGCATACCCTAAGGTATCTTTATTCCCGTAAAAACAGATTGGGACTTCATAAAAATCACACATATTTCTAAACTTCTTTTTTGTATTGTCGGACGCATCATTTGCAACGACAACGAGATGTGCCTTTCCTGACTTTGTTTCCTTCTCCGTTGCAAACTCGCCGCTTACCGTTCTTCCCGCCCTTGTCGCCAGACCGATAAGAGATAATACTTTACTCTGTTTCAAGCGTTTCCATCTCCTTTTCCAGTATTGCGTAAACTTCCTTTGGAATAGCCTGTTTGAAAGAACGCTCCAGTCCTTTATTTTTAATTGCTTTTTCCAAACATTCTTTTGACTGACATAAATATGCCCCTCTGCCATTCTTCTTTCCCGTCGCATCTAATAAAAATTCATTTTCCGAAGTCTTTAAAACACGCATCATTTCTTTTTTGCTTTTCATCTCTCCGCAACCTACACATTTTCGCATAGGTATTTTCTTTACACTACTCAAATACTCACTTCCTATTTCTATTCTTCTACAATCTCTTCTGTCTCTTCAACTGTCTGTGTATTCATATAGTCTTCCGGAAGTTCTCCCGATTCAATCGCCTGTGTTTCGTTCTTAATATCAATCTTATATCCTGTCAAACGTGCTGCAAGACGTGCATTCTGTCCCTCTTTACCGATTGCCAGTGATAACTGATAATCAGGAACGATTACGCTTGCTGTTTTCTCATCCGGATCTGCCATAACCGAAATAACTTTTGCAGGACTAAGCGCATTTTCAATTAAGATTGCCGGATTTTCACTCCAGTTGATAATATCGATTTTTTCTCCACGCAATTCGTTTACGATAGCATTTACTCTTGCCCCGTTCATACCAACGCATGCACCTACCGGATCTACATCGGGATCGTTTGACCATACGGCAATTTTAGAACGTGAACCTGCTTCTCTTGCGATACTCTTAATTTCAACTGTTCCGTCTTTCACTTCTGCTACTTCTGATTCAAATAAACGTTTCACTAACTCAGGATGTGTACGTGAAACTAAAATTTTAGGTCCTTTTGTTGTGTTCTTCACTTCAACAACATACAATTTGATTCTCTCTGTCGGTTTAAACACTTCCCCTTTTACCTGTTCGTTTTCTGTAAGCATCGCATCTGCCTTACCTAAATTAATACTTACATTTTTGCCTACGTAGCGCTGTACAATACCTGTAACAATATCTTTTTCTTTCTCAAAATACTGGTCGTAAACTACTTTTCTTTCTTCCTCGCGGATTTTCTGTAAAATAAGGTTTTTCGCATTCTGTGTTGCAATACGTCCAAATTCCTTTGACTCTACAGGAATCTGTACAATATCTCCCAACTCAAATTTGCTGTCAATCATTTTTGCATTGGCAAGGCTGATTTCCATTACGTCATCTTCCACTTCTTCCACAACTGTCTTTTCTGCAAATACAGAGTAGTCGCAAGTTTCACGGTCCATGATTACTTTAATGTTATCCGCTTTCCCAAAGTGGTTTTTGCAGGCATTAATTAATGAGTTCTCAATCGCATCTAATAATGTTTCTTTGCTAATGTCTTTCTCCTGTTCAAGAATAGTCAATGCTTCTAATAATTCTGTATTCATTTCTTTATTTCCTCCCTGTTTTAAAAATCAAATGCCAAACGAATTAAGGCAATGTCATTTCTCTCAAATGTTCTTTCTGAACCGTCTTCCATTTCGAGTGTCACCGTATCTTTATCGTACTCTTTTAAAATTCCGACAAATTCTTTCTGTCTGTCAATGGCACGATACGTTCTCACTTCAACTTCTTCTCCCATACTTCTTGCAAAGTCCTTTTCTTTTTTCAAAGGTCTTCCCAACCCCGGAGAACTCACTTCAAAAATATAAGTATCTTCAATATAATCTTTCTCGTCCAAAATGTCTGAAAATGCTCTGCTTACTACTTCACAGTCATCCACGGCAATTCCGCCCGGTTTGTCAATGTATGCACGGAGATACCATGTTCCTCCCTCTTTCACATACTCTACATCCACCAGTTCAAATCCGTGTTCTTCTACGATTGGCAGTAAAAGTTCTTCTGTTTTTTGTTCATATACTTCTCTCTTTGACACGTTCAACCTTCCTTTCTGCTTAAACAATCCCAATATTGTATACGCTGCAACAAAGAAGAGTGAACATTGCGTCCACTCTTCTGTCGATTTCCTATGTAACTAATTTATAGTATAACACCGGTTTCCTATAAAAGCAAGGGGGATTTTGAACTATCCTCTAGTCTTTGTTCCCTTTCCGTCTCTTTTTGCAAGTTTTAATCGGTTTAATGTAACTTCTTTTTCTTTATAAGGAACTTTTACTTCCGTTCCCTCCTCAAAAAGATGTACTTTCTCTAAAACATCTTTTTTCTGCAATTTCATTCCGCGAACTCCGATTGCCCCTTTTTTCTTCTCCGCAACTTCTTCCGCTAAGAAACGGAGGAAATATCCTCCCTCTGTCTGCAAGACAACATTTTGATTTTCATTCACAGGCTGTACGGATATAAGTTCATCTTCTTCCTGCAATTTTGTCGCGGTAATCGTTCTTTTTGCCACAATGAACTCGGAACCGTCCACCTGTTTAATCATTCCGTACTTTGTGGCAAATAACAGTTTTCCCATGTTAAACTGCTCCTCGTCACAAATGTAAACAATATTTTCTTCCCCACTGTCATAATTACTCAGATTGTCTACCGGCGTTCCTTTATCCCTGAATTTCCCGAACGGAATATCAAGCACCTTCACCTGATGCATTTTACCCTTATTTGTAAACAGACAAATTTTTCCTGTATTTTTACAGAAAAGAATATGTTTGTTCTCATTGTCTGCCGACTCTTTATTTCTCTCATAAGTTGCCGTGTCTACCGTTCTTGTATACCCAAAACGATCCATGAGAACAACAACGTCCTGCTCTTCTACTTTCTTTTCTTCGTAAACCGCTTCCTCGGCATTTTCGATTACCGTACGGCGTTTTCTTCCGTATGTCTTCTTATAATAATCTAATTCTTCCATTATCACTTCCGCCATGGAATCATAATTATTCAAAATATCTTCATAGCGGGAAATATTTTTTAATGTTTCTTCATGTTCTTTTTGCAGCGCTTCAATCTCAAGTCCAATCAATTTATATAAACGCATCTCCAAAATCGCTGTCGCCTGACGCTCCGTAAATCTTAACATGGATGCCATTTTTTTAGAAATATTAGACTTAAACGAAATATTATCCGTAACGCCGTTTGTTAAACACTCCTTTACATCTTTAATCGATTTACTTCCTCGCAAGATCTCAATAATCAAATCAATAACATCACAGGCCTTAATTAAACCTTCCTGAATTTCTTTCTTATCCAGTTCTTTTCCCAAAAGATTTTTATATTTTCTTGTGGTAAGTTCAAACTGGAAATCAACATGATGTTCAATGATTTTCTTCAGCCCCATTGTTTCCGGTTTACCGTCCGCAACCGCAAGCATATTTACACCGAACGTATCCTCCAGTCGTGTCTTTTTATAGAGCATATTTTTCAGATTTTCTACATCCGTATCTTTCTTTAACTCTAAAACAATACGGATCCCTTCTTTGGAAGACTGATTGGAAATATCCGTGATATCGCTCGTCTTTTTTGTTTCCACGAGAGATGCCACGTCATTTAAAAATTTTCCGATTCCCGCACCGATCATTGTATACGGAATTTCCGAAATAACGAGTTTCTTTTTCCCTCCTCGTCCTTCTTCCACTTCCACCTTACCGCGCAGTTTTATTTTTCCTGTGCCTGTTTCATAAATTGAAAGCAAATCGTCTTTATTGACAACAATCGCACCCGTCGGAAAATCCGGTCCTTTTATATACTTCATTAACTGCTTTGTTGTGATTTCGTTGTTTTTCATATATGCTTTTACCGCATCTACAATTTCGCCCAAATTATGTGTCGGAATACTTGTCGCCATACCGACCGCTATTCCCTCAGCGCCGTTCAGCAAAAGATTCGGAACACGAACAGGCAATACTTCCGGCTCTTTTTCCGTCTCGTCAAAGTTTGGAACAAAATCCACAATATCTTTATCCAAGTCCGAAAGATACGCCTCCTGTGTCAAACGTGCAAGTCTTGCCTCCGTATAACGCATTGCGGCAGCGCCGTCCCCCTCGATTGAGCCAAAGTTTCCGTGACCGTCAACAAGCGGCATTCCCTTTTTGAATTCCTGCGCCATAACAACTAACGATTCATAAATAGAACTGTCGCCGTGGGGATGATACTTACCCATTGTATCTCCTACAATACGCGCTGATTTACGATAAGGCTTGTCATATTTTATACCTAATTCATACATATCATAGAGCGTTCTTCTCTGCACCGGTTTTAGTCCGTCCCTCACATCCGGTAAGGCTCTTGCAACGATAACACTCATCGCATAATCTATATATGATTTTTTCATTACTTCCGAATATTCAGTTCTTATCAGTTGTGATTCCTGCATATCTGCACTCTCCTTATATATCTAATTCCGCTTCTTTTGCATTCTCATAAATAAATGCCCGTCTTGGCGGCACTTCTGTTCCCATAAGCATTTCCGTTACGCCGGACGCCATTCTGGCATCTTCGATTTCAATTAATTTCAACATTCTTGTTTCAGGATTTAACGTTGTATCCCACAACTGCTCCGCGTCCATTTCCCCAAGACCTTTATATCTTTGCAGCGTATACGCCCCTTTTTGACGTTTTCGATATTTCTCCAGCGCCTTATCATCATAGAGATATTCTTCTTCCCCTTTTTTTGTTACCGCTTTATAAAGAGGCGGCATGGCAATATATACATGCCCCTCGAAAATCAATTCCGGCATAAAACGGTAAAACAGTGTTAATAATAATGTAGAAATATGCGCTCCGTCCACATCGGCATCTGCCATAATAATAATTTTGTCATATCTCAACTTAGAAATATCAAAATCGTTTCCGTATCCCTCAGAAAATCCGCAGCCGAAAGCGTTAATCATTGTTTTGATTTCCGCATTCGCCAACACTTTATCTATGCTCGCCTTTTCCACATTCAAAATTTTACCGCGAATTGGCAGGATTGCCTGAAACTGGCGATTTCTCGCCGTTTTTGCCGAACCACCCGCAGAATCTCCCTCCACGATAAAAATTTCGCATTTGCTTGCATCTCTGCTCTCACAGTTTGCCAATTTCCCATTACTGTCAAAAGAATATTTTTGTTTTGTCAATAAGTTTGTTTTCGCTTTTTCTTCCGTCTTTCTTATTTTCGCGGCTTTTTCCGCACAGGAAAGCACCTTTTTCAATGTATCCAGATTTTTGTCAAAGAAGCGGGTAATCTCATCATTTGTTACCTTACTTGTCGCTTTCCCCGCATCCTGATTGTCCAATTTTGTCTTTGTCTGACCTTCAAATCTTGGATCGGGATGTTTTATAGATACGATTGCAGTCATGCCGTTTCGTATATCCGCTCCCGTAAAATTGGCATCCTTTTCTTTCAGCACACCTATTTCTCTCGCATACTGGTTCATTACCATTGTAAATGTAGACTTAAATCCGGTCAGATGTGTACCGCCCTCCGCATTGTAAATATTGTTACAAAATCCGAGTACGTTTTCGTGAAATTCATTTACATACTGAAAGGCAACTTCCACTTCTATTCCGTCTGCCTCCCCTTTAAAGTATACCGGCTCATGTACAGTTTCCTTTTTCTTGTTTAAATCTCCTATAAATCCAAGTATGCCGTCCGGCTCATGATATTCGATATGCTCCGGCTTGTCCCCTCGTCTATCTTCAAAAACAATCGTAAGTGTCGGGTTCAAATATGCCGTTTCATGCAGCCTGCTCTTAATCTCCTCCTCCTTAAATCTTGTCTTTTCAAAAATAGTATCATCGGGAAGAAAATTTACGGTTGTTCCGGTTTTCTTCGTCTTTGCAATCACAGGAAGAAGTCCGTTTTCCAATTCAATCGTCGGAATTCCTCTCTCATAATGGTCGTGATGAACTCCTCCGTCTCTACTGATTTTTACATCCATATAGGTGGAAAGCGCATTTACGACAGAAGAACCTACACCGTGCAGACCACCGCTTGTCTTGTAAGCGGAATCGTCAAATTTTCCGCCGGCATGGAGCGTTGTATAGACAATACGCGCCGCAGACACGCCTTTTTGATGCATGCCTACCGGAACTCCTCGTCCGTTATCGCTAACAGTAGCCGAGCCGTCCTTTTCCAAAGTTACTTCTATACGATTGCAAAATCCTGCCAAATGTTCGTCCACCGCATTGTCCACAATTTCATACACCAAATGATTCAATCCTTTTGTGGACACACTTCCGATATACATTCCCGGTCTTACACGAACGGCTTCCAATCCTTCCAATATCGAGATGCTGTCTGCATCATATGTATTTTTCTTTGCCATTTATCCGCATTCCTTTCCTAATTACTTTTTGCCTATCAGAGCAAAATTCGCCAAATTATCATTAGTGTATCACAAAAATCTTTACCCTACAACCGCATTTAAAATTTCCGCAAAATAATCCATTGCATTCATCATCTCCGCCACCGTGTTCGTCTGCGCTCCGCCTTCCACTAAAAGCGTTTTCGGTTTCATGTGCATATTATAGCGATATCCCTTTAAATAGATGTTTCTTGTCAGCCCCGGATACCTTTTTTCCGCCTCCAGTTTCATCTGCAATGATAAAGCAAGATTATCCTGAATATACGGATTTTGTAAAACCGTCAGTTTCCCATTCGACCTTGTTCTGCTCATTCCGTTAAAAAACATTAATTTTGCCGTAGGTTTCCCGTTAATGTTCGTCACAAGACGGGTATCTTTTCCCACACCATCCCGATGTAAATCAATAACCATTTCTATGCTCGGATTTTCATTTAAAATTTTTTGAATATTTCCTTTTGCACGCTCATATGCCTGCGTCCTGTCCACTCTTCCGTTTTTCATATCGTAAATGCCTTCGTGATGCAGTGTTTCAATGCCGTATTTTTCATTTAACAGTTTCGCCAAATATCTCCCGACACCCACAATCGTTGTATTGACATCCCCCGAAACAGAGTCCGCAAACGCCTCCTGTGAATGCGTATGATAAAGTAAAATTTTAGGTCCTTTTTTGCTCTTATCCAACTTCATATTTTTACTTAATAATTTTTCCGCCTGCAAATCTTCCGGATTTACAAATGTGGAACTGTCTACCGTATAAAAATGACTTCGCAAATATTCAAAATCTTTTAATTTTTCTACCGACAAATCTACCCTGCTTTTATTTGTCGGCTGCGCTTCCTGTTTTGCCTCCTGCTGAACGGATGCATCCTCTTTTCCAATTAAATTGCCGTTGGCATCCACCTCGTTTTCATCCGCCGCCTGCTTTGCCAAAATCATTTCATACGTCATCTCGTCTTCCACCGCCGTCTCGCAGACGACTTTCCCGTTTATGTAACTGCCAAGAGGCAGCATTTCCAGCGCCTGATTGGCAATCCACTCCTGCAAATTCTTTTCTTCTCGATTTACATAAGTCAGATTCGTCATAAATGTACTTTCCGCTCTTTTCTGTAATCTTTCGTTTATTTCCCCTTTATAATCATCAACAATTCGAATACTTCCCTGATACAAAATATAACTTCCAAGACACAATATCACCCCTTGCGTCACTATTTTTGCCGTTTTCCTTCTCACCCGCAATTTTCCCTCCCACCTTTCAAACTCTATCCAAATATTTACCATTATATGAAAGGCAGATATATTTTATTACGCCTGTCCACCGGAAAACAAAATGTTGAGTGACTCGGAAATCGTATAACTAATTCGTTTTATCGTATCATCAATATCTTTTGGCGTCACAAACATACCGTTCAAATGCGGGGAAATCAACTCCCTTATTAATTCATATTTCTCCGCCGCATTATACCCCTGCAAAACAAGTCCCACTCCTTTTAACATTTCGGAACTTTCAAGCGCCGCCAAAAAATTTTCCATTGTATCATTTACAATCGTTGCCGCATCTACAACCGTAGGCACACCTATGGCAATTACCGGAATGCCAAGTGTTTCTTCCGTAATTCCGCCTCTGTGATTACCCACTCCCGAACCGGGATGTATCCCCGTATCCGCTATCTGTATTGTTCGGTTAAGTCTCTTTGTACTTCGAGCCGCCAGTGCATCTATTGCAATAAGAAAATCCGGTTTCGTTTCTTTTACAATACCATTTACAATCTCCACCGTTTCCATGCCTGTCTGTCCCATTACTCCCGGAACAATAGCGCTCACCATATTCACATTCTTTTCTCCCATCGCATATTTGCCGTATTCCTTAATAATATGACGTGTGACGATAAGATTATCCGCAACATGCGGTCCTAAGGCATCGGGCGTCACCTCCCTATTTCCAAGACCGATAACAAGCACATTATATTCTTTCTTTTTCTCTTTTATCAAATCCCGAACAATCTTTGCCAACTCCTCAGAAATCTCCCTGTGATAGTCTTCATCGGGAACAATTAAATTCGGGGCTTCCAGCGTAATATATGTTCCAACCGGTTTCCCCATTGCTTTTGCTCCGTTTTCCGTTTCAATAAGCACTTTTGTTATTTTAATCTCCCTCTCCTCGTCATATTCCTCCTCCAGTACAACTCCCTGCACCTCCACATCATTCGACTCAAACCGCTCTTTTTCCTCCAGAGCCAAATCCGTCCTTACGCTATACTTCTCAATCATTCCATACCTCTTTCTTTATATTTTTCCCTTTTGTTCATATGTTTTACATTTTTTTCAGAAATATGTATTGACAAGCACAGTTAATTAGCCTACAATAAACGAGTATGTTTCATTAGAACGTTCCGTGTCCGGCTCTAATGAAAAGATAATTGAAAATTCACATAATTTGGAGGTGTTCAGATTGGCTAACATTAAATCTGCTAAAAAAAGAATCTTAGTAAGCGAAACTAGAGCGGCTAGAAATAAAGCAATTAAATCTAAAGTTAAAACTTGCGTGAAAAAAGTTGAGGCTGCTGTTGCTGCTAACGATAAAGCGGTTGCTGCTGAAGCATTAAGAGTTGCTATCGTTGAAATTAATAAAGCAGCAAGCAAAGGTGTTTATCACAAAAACACTGCAGCAAGAAAAGTTTCTCGTTTAACAAAAGCAGTTAACGGGATTGCTTAATCAGTTAATTGAATAAATTTAAGAGGTCGTCTTTTCAGGCAACCTCTTTTTTTATTCTCTTTATTTGTTTTTACAAATCATCTATCAGCGCACTGCTCTTTGCATACGCCGTGCTTCGCGCCTCAAAAAAGTCAGTCTTAATTGCATTTGCATTGGAATATTGACCAACCCACCTCATACTGTCCGGTTCTTCTTCATGCCCTTCATAAATCGGGGAAAATCCTAAATTACTGCATCTTAAGTTTCCGAGATACTGTATATAATCTGTAATCATTTTCTTACTCAGTCCCTGCACCTCATTACCTATCACATAATGTCCCCATTTTATTTCCTGTTCGCAACCTTCTTTTATCATCATGCGGTAACGCTCAACATCTTCCTCCCGAAATAAATCCGGCTCTTCCTTTTTCAATTCCAAAAGAATATTTCTAAACAGCCATAAATGTGTATTCTCATCCCGATTGATATATCTTATTTCCTGTACAGATCCCGGCATCAGATTATTTCTCCCCAAATTATAGAAAAACATAAATCCACTGTAAAAATAAATGCCTTCCAAAATATAGTTTGCTACAATCGTATTCACAAGCATTTTTTTACTCTTTTCTTCTTGAAATGCATTGTAGAGATTACCGATAAACTCATTTCGCTTTAAGAGATGTTCATCTGCTTTCCACTGATAAAGCACCTCGTTTCTTTCCTGCGGTTCACAAATTGTATCCAGCATATAACTATAACTCTGACTATGCACCGCTTCCTGAAATGCCTGAATGGAAAGACAGAGATTCACCTCATTCGCCGTAATATATTCGCTTATATTCGGAAGATTTGCAGTCTGAATGCTGTCCAAAAAAATCAGGAACGATAAAATTTTATCATATGCTCTTTTTTCCGGCTGAGGCAGTTTCTTATAATCTTTTACATCTACTCCCAAATTAATTTCTTCGGGAATCCAAAAATTATTCATCGCCTGCCGATACCAGCCGCTTACCCAATTATATTTCATATTATTAAAATCGTTTAAATTCGTTGTATTTCCGCCAACTATCCTTCTTTGCCGTACATCTACATCTCCTTGAGGATTAAACAGCGGTCTTTTTTCTAATTTTTCCATTCTCTATCCCTCTCTCTAGGAAGAACAAGACTCACATTCTTCCACTTCCAAACTTTTAGACCTGATATAGTAAATTGTTTTTACGCCCTCTTCCCACGCAAGAAGATACAGGTCCAACACTTTACGAAATGTATATTCGTTTGTAATATAAAGGTTCATACTCTGCGCCTGATCGATATGTCGTTGTCTTACTCCGCACGCTTTTATCGACCACTCCTGATTTATATAATGTGCATTTTTATAAAACCAGTATGTTTCAAACGAAAGTTCCGGAGCCACGCGAGGCATCAGACCGTTTTTCTTTTCCTCCAAAAAATATCGATTCATAATCGGATCTAATCCTGCTGTCGTTCCCGAAATAATACTTGTACTGCTTGTCGGCGCCGCCGCGAGCAGGTAAGCATTTCTAAGCCCTTGTACCTTTACCTTTTGACGGAGGCAATTCCATTTCTCATCTGTCAATTTTCTTTTGTCAAAATAAGTCCCCGTCTGCCAATCGCTTCCTTCAAAATATGAATAACTCCCTTTTTCTTTTGCCAAATCACTGCTCGCTTCAATCGCCGCATAATGGATACGTGAAAATACCTTTTCCGCAAATTCCAAATGTTTTTCACTCTCCCATGAAATCCCATGTTTTGCAAGCATATGGTGATAACCGCTTACGCCAAGCCCAATCGGACGATATTTTCCATTATTGATTTTTGCATACGGTACGGGGAAAAAGTTCAAATCAATTACATTGTCAAGCGCCCTCACTACATATCCTGTTATCTTTGAAATTTCTTCCTCATCTTCTACGTTTAAATGTCCGAGAGAAAGACTTGCGAGATTACATACAACAAACTCTCCGGGCTTTGTCACTGTTACGACAACGGTATCTCCGTCCGCCGTCTCGATTCTCTCTTCCACTTCCTCGATTCCACTCATATTTTGTGCAATTTCCGTGCAAAGATTGCTGCAATAAATCATTCCCTTATGTCCGTTCGGGTTGGCTCTGTTTACATGATCTCTGTTAAATGTGAAAGGTGTTCCCGTTTCTACCGCACTTTTAATAATCAGCCTGATAATGTCTTTAATTGGAACAACACGTTTTTTAATTCGTTCATCTTCCACGCAGTCCAAATATTTTTCTTTCCACTCTTCACCAAAGGAATCCTCCAGTGCATACCCTTTTACCGTCAAAATTTCATGGGGACACATCAAATACCAATTTCCTTCTATATTATCTCTAGCCTGTTCCCAAAAATAATCCGGATAACAAACTGCCGGAAACACGTCGTGTGCTTTCATTCTGTCATCGCCATTATTCGTTCGCAAATTCAAAAACTCCGGTAAATCTCTGTGCCATACATCTAAATACACTGCCACTGCTCCCTGACGAACTCCCAATTGATCTACTGCCACCGCCGTATCATTTGCCAGACGAATCCAACGTATCACACCGCCTGCCGCGCCCTCAAATCCTCGAATAGCGCTTCCGCTTGCACGCACTTTCCCAAAATACATTCCCATTCCGCCGCCAAATTTGCTTACTTTCGCAAAATTCTCAATACTTCGATAAATACCGTTCAAACTATCCGGAACTGTATCAATAAAGCAGGAAGACAGTTGGTGATATGGTTTTCTCGCATTGGCAAGCGTCGGAGTCGCCATTGTTACCTTCAGTGTACTCAGCATATCATAAAATCTTCTCACCCAAAGTATTCTATCCTTTTTCTCTTTCATCGCAAGATGCAGAGCTATGCCAAGAAACATCTCCTGCGGTGTCTCAAACGCTACCCCTTTTCCGCCTCTTATGATATAACGGCTCAACAAAAGTTCCAATCCCGAATAATTAAACAGATTATTTCTGCTGTCATTTAAAAATCCTTCAACTTCATCGATTTCTTCTTTCGTATAACTTTCCAAAATATATTTTCCATAAAGCCCCTTTTCAGTCAAAAAAACAATTTTTTCATAGAAAGAGTTTATGTTATATTCCTGCATAGTTTGATTTAATTTGCGTATAAAAGACACAAATAAAATTCTTGCCGCGATCATTTCCCACTTTGGCGCTTCCTGTGTTGTCAATTCAATCGCCGCCCGAACAAGAAGAGTTACTTTTTCTTCTTCCGAAAGACCTGCTTTATAAAATGCTAAAAACTTTTCTTCTAATAAACTAACCGCATATTCTTCTTCTGAAAATTCTGTTTCTATACTGTCAAAAGTCTGCCTCATCTCCGGTATATCAGAAAAAATACGGATTAAATTTTCTTTTTTATCTCGTTTCATTTTCCACTCCATCACTATTTATTGTGTTTTCTTGATTATGTTATCACAATATATAGTGATTTTCAACTGTGTTTTTACATTTCCACCACATAAAGTTCGTGCAAGGCTCTTGTCGCACATATATATTTTCCCTGCTGCCCCTTTTCCTCATTCCACTTAAAAGACACCCCAAACACACAGTCAAATTCCAATCCTTTTGCCATATAAAAGGTTGTGACAGTAACTCCCTTTTGAAAGTGCATACTGTCTCTGTCCAAATAGGAAGCCTGTACCCCCTTTTCCCGTAATGACTCATAAAATTCTGACGCTTCTTTTTCCGTCATCGTAATAACAGCCATTGTTTCGTACTTTTCTCCCAACTCTTCTATTTTGCCAACAACAAAATCTACCGCTTCTTTCTTGCCCAGTTTCCGTTCCTCTACTCCCCTGCCATGTCGTTCAAACAGTTCCATATCCGTATGCGTTGAAATAGAATTGGCATATCGGGCAATCTCCACTGTGTTTCGATAACTTTTATTCATGACTATTTTTCGTATATCTTTACCTAAAATTTTCGGCAAAAAAGTCAGCACATCTCTTTCTACCGTATCAATTGTCTGTGCCTTGTCACCCAAAATTGTCATTTTACATGAAAAGAGGTAGGATAAAATAACATATTGTAAGTAAGAATAATCCTGCATTTCATCAATAACCAAATGTTTTATCTGTTTATGCTTTTTTCCGCCCTCCAAACGGTATTTTAAATATAGCATCGGGAATACGTCTTCATATTGTAATTTTCTTTTCTCATAAGGTACATTCGGAAGCATCGGATAACCCATTTCCTCTAAAAAACAATTATAAATTTTATAAACATCCCTTGTAACATACATTTTCATAAATTTGCCGGAAAGATATTCTTTTTCGTCTTCCGACAAATCTCTTCCCCGCAAAGTTTCCCACGCATCCGCAAAATATTCCATTACTTCACCCATACGGGATAAAAGTGGTATTTCCTGAAATTTATTGTAGAACAAATTGATGATTTCCTGTTCCGTAAATGTCATTCCTTTAAACTCTACTTCCGAAAAATCCATTAACTCATCTTCTAATTGTGCCAAAAAGCCTTCTGCCATACCTACAAATTGTGCGGATTGCTTCATCTTATATCTTTCTTCCTGCTCTTTGTCATCCTTGCGTAACTGCCGCTCAATCTGATGATACCTGTCCTCGCAGTCCGAAACAATATCACGCAATTCCCGATAAGCAAATAAATCAAAACTCATCTCCTGTATATTTTCCTCATTAAGTTCCGGCAAAATATGAGAAATGTAGTCGGCAAAAACACCGTTCGGCGATAAAATCAGCACGTTTGCCGAACGAAGATTTTTTCTGTCATGGTAAAGAAGATAGGCAATTCGGTGTAATGCCACAGAAGTCTTGCCACTGCCCGCAACGCCTTGTATAACGAGTATTTTATCTTTTGTGTTTCGGATAATTTCATTCTGCTCTTTTTGAATAGTCCGCACAATATTTTTTAACTGTACGTCACCATTGCTCCCTAACTCTTGTTTTAAAATATCATCGTCGATTTTCATGTCGCTTTCAAAACCGTATACCATTTTTCCGTTTTTAATTTTGTATTGCCATTTTGCAAGAATTTCTCCTTCCAGCACACCTGCCGGCGCTTCGTAGAAAGCCTTTCCCTTATCATAATCATAAAAAAGACTGCTTACCGGCGCTCTCCAGTCGTAAATGAGAGGCATCTTTCCCGCACTTTCCGCGAAGTTCCCGATACCGATATAGAAGATTTCTGCCTCTTCCTCATCCTCATATCGAAAATCCACCCTCGCAAAAAAGGGAGAGTCTTTCATCTTCTCAAATCTGTATTTTAATTGAAGTTTTTCCTGATTGACGTCTGCCTGACGAAAAAGAGCCTGCTGGTTATCATAGTTCTCATAACCATACTCGTCCATCTCGGTATAATTTTCCCAGTAGTATGTGTGCATATTTTCGATTTCTTTCTGCCCTTTTTCAATGCCCTCCTCCAACTGTTTGATACGCATATCTAATTTTTCTGTAATTTCCTTTAAAAAAATTGCTCCGTCTAACTTTTCCAACTAATTTTTCTGCTCCTTTATTTTCTCTGCCAAATCATTCAGATAAACCCAGCGTTCCATTTTCTCTTCCAGCAACATTTCTTTTTCTTCTTTCTCCTTAGTCAATTCCGAAAGTTTTACTGAATTTGTCGCGTTCTTCATCATGTCGCCGTCTATCCGATCAAGTTCCTCTTCTAATTTTGCAATGTCATCATCTATCGTTTCATATTCCCGCTGTTCTTTATACGAAAATTTTAATTTTTTCTCCCGATTTTGTTTCCAATCATTTTTTACGGATACCTTTTTCTCTTTTTCCTCCGTTTCTTCTGTTCCCCTCTTCTGTTTTGCTTCAATATAATCGGTGTAACCGCCCTCATACTGCTGTAAATGACCGTTTCCGTCAAACTCAAAAATACGGTCAACTACATTATCGAGGAAATATCTGTCATGGGAAACCGTAATCACAATTCCCTGAAACGAATTGAGATAATCTTCCAAAATAGTCATGGTCGGAATATCTATATCATTGTTTGCCTCATCAAAAATAAGTACATTTGGCGCTGCCTGCAAAATTCCGAGCAGATAAAGTCTTTTCTTTTCCCCACCCGATAATTTTTCTATCGGTGCATACTGCATATCCGGCGTAAATAAAAAACGCTCCAGCATCTGTGATGCCGTAATTCTTCCCTCTCTTGTCGGAATATATTCTGCAATATCCTTTACATAGTCAATCACTTTTTGCTTTGTATCCATATTCGGTACTTCCTGTGCAAAATAACCTATTTGAATTGTTTCCCCGATTTCTACTTCTCCCTCATCTGCCTGTACTATTCCCG
Organism: uncultured Lachnospiraceae bacterium; assembly: GCA_900551895.1. GTDB lineage: Bacteria > Bacillota > Clostridia > Lachnospirales > Lachnospiraceae > Faecalimonas. The sequence goes on from URXX01000002.1 coordinate 181,933, forward strand.
CAATAATTTTAAGAAGAGTTGATTTTCCGCAGCCATTTGGACCTACAATACCGATATTCTGATTTTTTAATGCAATATAACTGAAATCATCAATCAGTTTTTTATCACCGTAACTTTTACTTATGTGACGCAGTTCTATTGTTTTTTTACCCATTCGTGTTTCCACCGAATCAATTTGGGCAACTTGTTCCTGCACAGGCGCTTTTTTCCCTTTCAGCACCTCCAAACGTTCTAATCTTGCTCTCTGCTTTGTCGTCCTCGCCCGACACCCTCTCTTCGCCCACTCCAATTCCATGCGAAGAACACTCTGTCTTTTTCTCTCCGAAGCAAGTTCCATTTCTTCTCTCTGTGCCTTTAACTCTAAAAACTGTGTGTAGTTCGCCTCGTAACCGTATAATTTTCCTCTGCTGATTTCCAAAATTTTATTCGTCACCTTATCGAGAAAATATCTGTCGTGAGTTACCATAATGACACCCCCTTTATATTTTTTCAAATAATCTTCCAGCCATTCAATCATTTCACTGTCTAAATGGTTTGTCGGCTCATCAAGTAAAAGGACTTCAAAAGATGATGTAAGCGTCTTTGCCAAAGCAACTTTTTTCTTTTGCCCGCCGGAAAGATGCTCTATCTTCTGCTCAAAATCGGTAATTCCAAGTTTCGTCAACGCACTTTTCACTTCACTTTTTGCTGTCCAGTCATTCTCACCAATTCCTTCATTTGCATAGGAAAGCACTGTCGCATCTTTCGGAAACGTAGGAGATTGGGGCAAATATGCAATTCGGATGCCATTCTGCTTTATTATCTGTCCTTCATCCGCTTCCTCCTCTCCCGCAATCAGTTTAAGAAGAGTCGTTTTTCCGGTTCCGTTAATTCCGATTACACCGATTTTTTCCCCCTCCTGTATACCGTAAGAAACATCGTCAAAAATAACTTTTTCTCCAAATATTTTGCTAATATGTTCTATATTTAATATATTCATCTATACTTAACTCCTGTTTTCTTTATCATAGAATATTTATTATAACATAAAAAATCCCGCTATGTTTACCATAACAGGATTTTTCTTTCCAATCTTTCCCCTAATCTGCTAAAGATTTCATTTGCTATCGTGCCGGATTTCTCCGCCATATCAAGAACCGTCAGTTCTTCTTCTCCCTCGCCTCCGATAAAAGTAACCGTATCTTGTGCCTGCACATTTTCTACATCCGTCACGTCAAGAAGAAGTTGATCCATACAGATTTTTCCGATAATTTCAACTTTTTTTCCATGTACAATCGCCTTACACCCTGTCCCCGAAAGATTTCTCGGAATACCGTCCGCATATCCGATTGAAACCGCCGCAATCGTTCTCTCCTTATCGGCACAATACATTCCCGAATATCCCGCCGTATCTCCTGCACTCAGTTTTCTTACGGAGGTCACAATTGATTTTAACGATAATGCCGGTTTTAAATCCAAATGTACTTTCGTTTTATCCTGCTTTGCCGACAATGTTCCAAATAAGGCAATACCAATCCGCACATAGTCATATCTTAATGCAGGGTAATTCAACAGACCGTAACTGCTCTGTATATGTAATTTGGGGATAACTATTTTTCTTTCTTTTAGTTTATCCACAAGTTCATTAAATTTTTCTATCTGCCTTTTCGTATTCTCTACCGCCTCCTTTTCCAAAGAATCCGCCTCATATAAATGGGTAAACATTCCTTTTATCTGTAAATTTTTTAAGCGAAGCACATGTTCTACCTGCGGTACATTTTCCGCCAAAATACCAAGACGGTGCATTCCCGAATCAATCTTTATTTCCGCCTGTATCGGAAAACCGCAATTATTCATCGCCTCCCCATATTTTTCATCTACAACGGTCTGTTTTAAATTGTAACGGACTACTTCTTTCATTCTCGCTAAATCCGTATAACCGAGAATTAAAATTTCTCCTTTTATTCCATGTTCTCTTAATGCTATCCCTTCATTCACAGTGGCAACCGCAAAAGAATATACGCCGATTGTATTTAACATTTTTCCAATAGGAACTGCACCATGTCCGTAAGCATCAGCCTTAAGCACCGCCATGATTTCACAACCGGAAGGCAGTATACTTCTCAAGCTATTCACATTCCATTTTATTTTTTCTAAATCAATTTCCAGCCACGCTCTCATCTGTCCGCCCTCTTTCTGTACGTTATACATACCGCCGTCACAACAGAAATGACTGCTACGGCAATAAAATTAACTATACTGTTTTGAATGAGTATTTTCTCCCAGTGCAATATCTTAGCCACTCCTCTCACTCCGACAATGACTAAAGGATGTATGATATAAATGCAAAGGGAAATCTTTCCTAAATCTTTATTTCTTTTTCCTTTCCAAAGAAGCAATAAACGAAACAGATATACCATACACGGAATAAGAAAAATATACATACTGTCATGTCTTTGCAAATGATATGTATGCAGTAATATTCCCTCTGTGATCATACAAGCAAAAGAGATGCCAAGCCCTGCTGCCGTCTTCCATTTTTCTCTACATTTTTCCTGTGACAGCCATGCCCCAAGCACAAGAAAAACAGGCACATAAAATAAACCATTTCTCGTATAACCAAAATTTTGAAAAATTACCCCATACAAATTCTCCCATAAAACATTTCCTTCAATTACGCCGTAATAACTGTCACCGAAAAGTCCGATAAAATAGAGTATCCCAACCACAATAAACGTTCCCCTTTTTCCCACTTTCCGAAACAAAACATACACTATCCATACACCCAAAATCACCGCCGGAAAATACCACAAATGATACATTGTTCCCTGAAAAAGGAAATCTGTCAACAGTTTTTTTACTGCGTTCTTCCTCTGTAAATCCCCCATATATAAATTAATCGGAAGATAAAGCAAAACCGAAATGCAATAAAGAACAACTATTCTCTTCGTAAAATTTTTTACTTTTCCAAACACAGTTTCTTGATTTTGAAACAAAAAGAAACCTGTAGTCATCAAAAAGAACGGAACGGCAACTCTCGCGATAATTCTAGTCAGGATAAAATCGGCATACGCACTATAGGAAGTCAACGGAGAAGTATGAATAGCGATAACGAGCAAAGCAGATATAAATCGAAAATAATCTATTCCTCTATATTCCTCCCTCATCTTTTACCTCCACAATGTCAAAATAAATCCGTCTACATTATTTCCGGAAATTTTATATAAACTGTTTTGCGGCAGAGAAATAACCGTTTCTTCCTCCGCCTTTACATAAAAAATTTCCGCTTTTCTTCCCTCTTCTTCATAGATAAGCCCCTCTTTTCCGTAAGGATACTTCTTTAGCAACTCAATATACTCTTCTAAGCACAACCCTTTTTCTTTTATAAGCATAGAATGTGGATACCCCACATAGCGAAAATGCCATTCTTCCGCAGAAATTTTTGTCATCGCTTCTTTTTCTTTCAAATATCTCTCGATAAAGCCATATTTATAAGCAAGTCTGCGAAATGTCTTTCCTACTCCTTCATCAGCAAACGCTGGGCAGATAAAATCTATCTTTTCTCTTTTCTCCCCCACATCAACGGCAAGTCCTGTCTGATGTTCGCTGTGGTTTGGCAACGCCACATATTTTCTTGTAAATTCTCCGCCATTTTCCCGTAAAGAAGTACGATAAATTCTTTCCTGTTCTTTTCTTGAACGATAACCGCTTACAAGAACAATCTCATTTTCCGCACGCATTTCTTCCAAAAGTTTTTTCAACATGGCAGTTGCCTCCTGCTCTAAAATCACATCAGAAAATGTTTCACTTACCTGTCGTAACTGTCTGTCCTCTTCCTCTATTAAAGGATAATCTCGATTGACAAGTATCAGTGATCCTCTATGTATTTCTTCTTTTCTTTTTACGATTTTTTCCATTATCTCACCTCTAAGGAAATCAATTTCTCTAAAACTTCTTCAAAAGACAGCCCTATCCCTTTCATCATATTCGGATACCTGCTGTGAGAAGTAAATCCCGGAATTGTATTCACTTCGTTGAATACAATCTCCTTATCCGGCGTTAAAAACATATCCACTCTGGCAAATCCCTTACAGGACAATGTACGATAAATTTTTTTTGCGGTTTGACGGATTTCTTCTTCTGTCTTTTCATCAATTCTCGCCGGCATATGAATTTTTGAACTCTGCAAAGTATATTTTTCCGTAAAATCAAAGAAGCCTTTTGAAAGTTCAATTTCATCTACTCTGCCCACAAGCAGTTCATCATTTCCAAGTACGGCACACCCTACTTCAAACCCTTCTATATTTTCTTCAATAATAACTTCATCATCATGTGCAAACGCCATTTCCACCGCTTTCTCTAAGTCTTCTTCTCTTTCTACTTTCGTAATACCAAAAGAAGAGCCTGCACGAACAGGTTTTACAAATACGGGATAAGTCAGATTCTCTGCTTTTTCCCCGCTTTTCAAAACAACTGCTCTCGGAACGGAGATACCTGCCTTTTCCACCAACTGATGTGCCTTATCCTTATCCATGCAAAGTGCAGAGGACAGCATTCCGCAACCGATCACCCGAAGTCCCGCCATTTCAATTAGTCCCTGTATCGTTCCGTCCTCCCCGTTTTTCCCGTGTAAAACCGGAAATACACCGTCAATCTCCAGCAGTTGAACGCCCTCCTTTGTACATTCCAAAATTCCTCTTTTTACTCTGTCCGGCAATATCCATGCAGGATTGCATTCTTTTTCCTGCCACGTATCGTCTAAAATGTATTTTTCCTCTCCATAATATCGAAACCACTTTCCCTCTCTCGTAATTCCTATAGAAATGATTTCATATTTTTTTCTATCCAAATGAGTCAGCACCGCATACGCCGATTGCAATGACACCTCATACTCTGTTGAACATCCTCCAAATATAACTGCTATCTTTCTCATTCTTTCCTCTCCTTTCATGCAAAAAGGCATTTCCGCCTCTGATAGTGTTATTCTACCAAAAGCAAAAATGCCTTTTATTTCTTTTCCTATACTGTTTTTATACAATTTTCTCTTCAATTTCTTACGTTTTTCTTACAAAATTGGGAGGGTAATCTCAAATCTGATTTTTTCATCTTCGCTATATGCCTGAATTGTACCGTGATGTAACTCTACAATTTCTTTTGCAATGGCAAGACCAAGTCCTGCGCCTCCTGTTCCCGTTCCTCTCGCCGTGTCCAGTCTGTAAAACTGCTCAAATATCCGTGCCAGTTTTTCTTTCGGTATTGTGTTCCCTTGATTTTCACAAATAATATGTATCTGACCGTTCCGTTCCGCTACAGTTACTGCAATTTCTCCACCCGAAAAACTGTAATTTACCGCATTTCTAAACAGGTTATCAAATACTCTCTGCATTTTTCCCACATCGCATTTCATCATATAGTCTTTTGGTATATCCAAACGGAAAGACAATTCTTTTTCTGTGAGCAACGGTTTAAATTCATATGTAATCTGCTCCAACATTCTTGTCAGATTGACCGTACTTAATTCCAGCGTCAAATTAGAAAGATTAAATCGGGTAATCTCAAAAAATTCATTAATCAAATCTTCCAAATGTTCCGACTTCGTCAATGCTATCTGCAAATATTTCTCCCTCAATTCCTCTGAAATCTGAGGTTCGTCCTCCAACAAAGTTAAATATCCGATAACAGAAGTAAGCGGTGTCTTTAAATCATGTGCAAGATAAACGATTAAATCATTTTTCCGTTGCTCCGCCTCTTTTGCCAGTCTTTCATTTCTCTCCATTGTAATGCGGATATGATTTAACTGCTTTTCTGCATCTTTTAGCACAGGCGGAAATTCAATAAGTTCACCGTTCTTTTTATATATCCCTTTAGTTGCTTCCAACACCTGCGACAAATATACAAAAGGTTTTCTTACAAAGAAAATGCCTCCTAAAATCGCCCCTAAAAGTATGGATAGATTTACAATCAATTCAATCTTATATTCCAATGATTTACCTATTAAGTATAATAAATCTTCCTCCTGCCATATGAATTGCCCAAACCACCATCTTCCTAAGCCGTATCCGAGAAAAACAATACACGGACAAAGCAAAATAATACCTGCCAACTTCAATATATATTTTCTATAAATTTTCTTAACTTCTTTATTCAACTTTATACCCCACTCCCCACACTGTTTTTACAAATTTCGGTTTTCTCGGTGGTTCGTGCAATTTCTCCCGCAATCTTCCGATATGAGCCATTACCGTATTATTACTGTCATAATATTTTTCGCCCCACACCTCTTCGAATAATTCTTCGGAAGAAACAACCTTTCCCCTATTGTCACACAAATACCACAAAATAGAAAATTCTATCGGCGTCAACTCTATTTTTTCACCAAACAACGTACATTCATGGGTTGTCTTATTAATAACCAAACCACGAATATCATACTCTTCTTTTTCTTCAATGACTGTTTCCACCTGATTATACTTCGTATATCTTCTCAACTGCGTTTTAACCCGTGCCAACACCTCCAGCGGATTGAAAGGTTTCAAAATATAATCGTCCGCACCTAATGTTAAGCCCAGTATTTTATCTGCGTCCTCCACCTTTGCCGTCAGCATAATAACCGGATAAAAATATTTCTCCCTTATTTTCTGACAAATGGTAAATCCGTCTATATCGGGAAGCATTACATCCAAAATTGCCAAATCCAGTTTTGTTGTGCGGATACAGTCCATTGCCTCCCTTCCGCTATAAAATTTATGTACTTCAAAGCCGTCGTTTTTCAAGTAAACTTCTAATAAATCCGCTATCTCTTTCTCGTCATCTACAATTAAAATCTGCTTCTTCATCTGTCATTGCCTCCTAATAATTCCTTTTTAAGAATAGCATAGAAAAAGGCTCTGCACAAACAAAATATTTCTGCAAAGCCTTTTCCTCTAATTTTTTTCCGTTATATGAATATCCATGCTGCCCGAACGAAATCCCTCTAAATCTATTGTAATATAAGAGTAACCAAGTGTTTTTAATTTTTCGATAACTTCTGTTTTATTCTTTAAAAGCAGACACATATCTTTTTCATCCACTTCAATTCTGGCAATATCTCCATGCACCCGAATTCTCACATTATAAAATCCGAGTGTTTTCAGCCACTCTTCCCCCTCTTCCACATGACGCATTTTCTCATAATCCAGTTCTGCCCCATAAGGAAAACGTGTAGCCATGCACGGTGTAGACGGACGGTTTGCAACTGATATGCCATACTCCTCAGCCAGTTTTCTCACTTCCTGTTTCGTAAATCTGCATTCTGCCAAAGGACTGATGATTTTCAGTTCCCTTAAGGCACGGATACCCGGACGGTATACATGAAGGTCATCTTCATTTGTTCCCTCTATAATATTTTCCGCTCCCAATTCTTTCGCTTTTTCTTTCAATTTGCTAAAAAGTAATTTTTTACAGCGGTAGCATCTGTCTGTCGGATTATTTTTAATATCGGCATCCTGTAATTCGTCTACACGGACAATCAGATGCTCCGCACCTGCCTCTTTCGCCACTTTTGTGGCAATCTCTATATCTTTCATCGGGTGCAGTTCCGTATGCACGGTTATCGCATATACTTTTTTTCCGCTTTTCTTTGAAGCATCACAGCAAATCTTTAACAAAAGACTACTATCCACCCCGCCCGAAAAAGCAAGTACGATGTTTTCTTTTGAAAGAATACTTATCCTGTCAAAAAGTTGTTTTTTCTTTTCTTCGTAACTTTTCATCTATTGGCACTCCTCTATAATCTGACGATACACTTCCTGCCATGATCTTCCGCTTTCTTTGCAGATTTTTGCAATACTTTCATGTTCAGGATAAATTCTTTCTCCTGAAGGCAATGTACAGATTTTCACCTGCACCTCACCCATCGATGTATCTCTTATTTCTATTCTTCTCGGCAAAACACTTCTCTCCATATGTTGAATACGGATGCCGATACTTGTCGTTTCCTCGAAAATAATTTTCTGTAACTGCGAAATCTGATTTTCTTTACAGATTACATTTAACTGATACCCCGGTCTATTCTTCTTCATGAAAACAGGGAAATAATGTACGTCCCTTGCGCCTGCTTCCATAAGTTTTTCCATTGTATATCCGAGAGCCTCCCCTGTACAGTCATCAATATTGCTCTCCATTTTTACAATCTCATCTTTTTCCACTTCCTGATTGTCCTGCTCCTCAATCAACATAACACGAAGCAAACTCGGTCTTTCATAATTTCGTTTTCCTGCACCGATACCGGTTCTCAAAATACGGAAGTTTTCCGGTAGTTTATCTGCCGTACGGATTGCCGCTGCGATTGCTGCCCCCGTAGGTGTAACAAATTCACCCTCTGTATCCGTGATATGCAATGTAAGATTTTCTGCATTTACAATATTTGCAACTGCCGGAACAGGAATCGGAAGCACGCCATGCTGACAACGAACTGTTCCGCAGCCTTCATAAAGTGTAGGAATAATTACCTCATCAATTCCTAAATTGTCAAGGCAGATAGCAACCGCCGCAATATCTACAATGGAATCCACTGCTCCGACTTCATGAAAATGCACTTCTGTCTTTGGCTTTCCGTGTGCCTTTGCCTCAGCGTTTGCCAAAATATCGAAAATCTTTTCCGCCAGTTCTTTTGCTCTGTCCGTCATTTTACTGCAACGGATAATTCCCTGAATTTCAATTAAACCACGGTGTTCGTGGTGATGATGATGTTCATGACCGTGACTATGTGTATGTTCATGGTCATGCGTATGCTCGTGTTCATGTGTATGTCCATGTCCGTGTAAATACTGCATATCATGGTCGTGATTTTCCTGTTCTAATATAACGTCAAAATCACAGGCATCCAATCCCGCCTTAGACACTCTGCTGATTTTCGTCTGAAACTGTCCACTAATGGAAAGGCTGTTTAACGCCTCATTTAACACCTCTTTATCCGCTCCCAAATCTAAAAGAGCCGCCACAGTCATATCTCCGCTTATTCCCGAATAACATTCCAAATATAATTTTTGTTTATTCATGCTCATGTACCCCCAGTCTGTTAATCTGCGATGCAATATAGCCCGCTCCATATCCATTGTCAATATTTACGGTTGCGATACCGTTTGCACAGGAATTAATCATTGTCAACAAAGCCGAAATCCCGTGCATACTTGCACCGTATCCTATAGAAGTAGGCACTGCAATTACCGGTTTATCCACAAGTCCGCCGATAACGCTCGCCAACGCACCTTCCATACCCGCCACGGCAATAACACAGTTCGCACTTTGAATTGTGTTTACTTTTGAAAGGAGACGGTGCAGTCCGCTCACGCCTACGTCATATATTCTTTCTACATGGTTTCCGAAAAATTCTGCTGTCTGTGCCGCTTCCTCAGCAACAGGAATATCGGCTGTTCCCGCCGTACAAACTGCAATCTTTCCGATATATTCTTTTTCTTTTTTCTCAATTTTTAAAATACGCGACAACGCATCATATTCCACTGCCGGAAGTTTTGCCTGTACAAGTTGTGCCTGTTCTTTGGACGCTCTCGTTCCAAGCACTTCTCCCTCCTGTTCATAAAGCCGTTCATAAATGCTTAAAAGATGTTCATCTGCCTTTCCACTGCAAAAAACAACTTCCGCACAACCGGATCGCAGTTTTCTATGAGTATCTAATTTTGCATATCCCAAATCTTCAAACGGCTGTCTGCGGAAAAATTCTTCCGCCTCCGCCACGGAAATCTCGCCATTTTTTACCTGCTCCAATATTTTTTTTGTATCCATATCCGCTACCTCCGATTTATCTCACTCAAGTCTACTATTCTCGTACAAACACGTTTCGCCAAATCCATATTATGCGTAACGATTAACATTCCGTAATTTCTCTCTTCTGCCATTTCCAATAAAACATTCCAAATCTGCGCCTGCGAAATAACGTCAAGCATCGTTGTAATCTCATCACAAATAAGAAATTTTGTCTCAGGGCTTAACAGTCTTACAATACAAAAACGCTGTAGTTCCCCGCCGGAAAGTTCCCTCGGCCACCGTGTCAGCCAGTCTTTTTCAATACCGAACCGCTCTAATATTTTTTCGTCCGGATTCCAACATTCCTTTAATATTTTTTCCATTTTCCATCTCGGATTTACCGCGAGTTCGGGATGCTGATAAATCATTTGCACCGGACAGAACCCTTTTGTCTGCAAAGGCTTCCCGTCCAATAAAACCTGTCCGGAATTTGCACGGTTATATCCCGCAAGAATTTTCGCCAGCGTGCTTTTTCCATATCCCGAAGGGCCGACAATACCTACTCTCTCACCGGTTTCTATCTGTAAATTTATATCCTTTAATATCCACGGAGATTTTTCCGTATATCGAAAACTTATATTTTCCGCACTAAGTTGCATGAACACACCTAACCTTTCCGCCTCTTAAACTCCTCATCGGAATTTCTCCGCGGCATTCTTCCGTCACATTCGGACAGCGGTCTGCAAAGAGGCAGCCGTCCGGCAGATTTGCCGCATAGGGCTGTACACCGCTGATTGCCTGAAATTCATTTTGCGGCAACGCTGAAATAAATGCTTTACTGTATGGGTGACGAAGTTTTTCTGCTCCTGCAAGAAAATCCTCCGTCGGTGCAGATTCTACAATCGTTCCCGCATAAAACACAGCAATCCTATCCGCCACATGAAATGCCAAATCAATATCGTGGGTAATTAAAAGTACCCCTGCCCCATTATCGGCAATCTCTCTGAAATGCTTCAATGTATCCATAGCCATATCAACACTCAGTCCCGGAGTAGGCTCATCAGCGATAATCAACTCCGGAAACTCCATAACCGCCGAAGAAACAAGCACTCTTCTCGCCATACCGCCGGAAAGTTGGAAAGGGTACATTTCCTCAACCTCTTTTTCCAACTTATATTTTTCAAACATCTCTTCCTGTCTTTGTTTTGTGGAATAGACACCTCTAACTTGTTTTCCCACTTTCATTACAGGATCTAAATAATCAACCGACTGCGGAATAAACACCATTTTTCTTCCGAGAAGTTCTTTTCTCCTCTTCGCCGTCATTTCTTCTCCTTTATAAGAAATTTTTCCGCTGACGTTGGCATTGTTTGGAAGAAGTCCCATAATAGCGTGTGCCAAAAGACTTTTTCCCGAACCGCTTGAACCTACCACGGCGACAATCTCTCCCTTTTTCACATCCAAAGAAAGAGAATGTACAACTTCCAAATCTTCTTTATGAAAAAATCCTTTATACATACTAAATGACACAACAAGGTCATCTACCGTTAAAATACTTTCTTCCTGCATTTCTCTTCTCCTATTCATTCCCGCTTCCCGGATTCCAAAGTTTCTTTAAGTTTTCTCCGATAACGTCAAATAAAATCACCGCAATTAAAAGCATTAAGCCCGGAAACAGTGCCAGCCACCATTTTCCTGTTGCAATATGATTCATCGCTTCTGACAAAATCACTCCGATTGCAGGCATTTCCGCAGGCATTCCAAAACCAAGAAATGTAATGGACGCTTCATGCATAATTGCATGTGGGAAAAGTAAGACCAATCCGATTAAGTATGCCGGAAGAACATGAGGCAATATATGCTGTACCGCCACCTGTGTTTTTGATTTTCCCATTTTATATGCCGCCTGCACATATTGCGATGAACGAATCTGCATAACCTCCGAGCGGACAATCCTCGTCAACGAAGGCCAGTGCGTAAGCGCCACTGCTACCGTTACTCCTTTTACGCCCTTTCCCATCATAAAAGAAATAAGCATCAAAAGAACAAGATGCGGTAAACCCATACATAAATCTACACACCAGTTGACAAATCTATCTACCCAGCCGCCAAACACCGCTGAGGCAATCCCTGCCACCAACGCAATAACAGAACTGACAAGCGATGCCAAAATACCGATAATCAAACTGTTAGACAATCCCTTAACGCATCGGTAGAACATATCTCTTCCTACAAAGTCTGTGCCGAACAAATGCTTAATCCCCGGCGCCATAAACTTATCTGCATAATTTGAATCATAGCAGGAAGGATCCATAAATATCCCCCAAAAGAAAATTCCCGCCAGGTAAATGACTGCAACTGACACCAATAAAACAACCATAACCCTTCTATTCCAAAATTTCTTCTTATCCACGTTTCTCCCCCTCTCTGATTCTAGGGTCAAAAACGCCATACAACAGGTTAGCAATCAGATTTCCCGCAAATACAAACAATGCACTAAAAATTGCTATTCCCAAAAGAAGCGGTACATCTGCATTCACCGCAGCAGCCGTTGTCGCATTTCCTATGCCCGGATATGCAAATACTGTTTCGGCAAGTGCCATTCCTCCAAATAATTCATTAAAAGAGGCAAACTGTACCGTAACCGCCGGAAGGGCAACGTTACGCAAAACGTGACGTTTCACAAGTTGCGTACCGTTTTCTCCTCTCGCTCTCGCATACAGAATAAAATCGCTATTCATAATTTCAATTACTTTCTGTCTTGTATATAAAACAACTTCGCTGATGCTTACGATTGTCAAGGTCAGCACAGGTAAAATCAGATGATAAATACGGTCACCGAGTGTAACATCTGCCGCCAGTTTGCCTGCCGGAACTGCCATACCGATCGGGAACCAACCTAACTGTACCGCAAATATTGTTAAAACAAGAAGTCCTATCCAAAACACCGGTGCGGATTTAATCACAAGACAAAATGTTTTTACTATCCTGTCTAAAATCCCGCCCTGACGCATTCCGCAAACAACACCCAATATAAATCCAATAATTCCCGACAGCACCCATGCCAGCATCATCAGTACAATCGAATAAGAAAATCTCGTCTTAATCACTTCGATAACAGGTTTTTTATATGTAATGGACATTCCCAAATCACCGTGCAGTGCATGTTTCACCCAAGTGATAAACCGCTCCGGAAGAGGGTCGTTAAGCCCCCACTCCTCTGCGATTTCCTCCTTTGCCTCCTCAGACAATGTTGAATTTGTACCTACATAAGAAATAAGTGGATCGATAGGCGCTTTTGTAATCAGCAAAAATGCCACAATACTGACCGCTGCCAAAAGCAATATCATTCGCACACATTCCTCCAATAACTTCTTTCCGCTTTTCATTAGACTCTCTCCGATTCTATTTCATTTTCCAATCTGCCATATTACAGATAATCGGTGTTCCGTGTCCGTGCGGATGCGGAACTTGTGTATCTACAGAAATATCCAATTTATCACTGACAAAATAGCAGTGTTGAATATTTGTAATAAATAAATTGGTATAATCTTCGTCTGCGATTTTTTGTACTTCTTTCCATGCTGCAATCGCTGCATCTTGATTATTTGCAGACAATGCTTCCTTAATTTTTGCATCTACCTTCGGATTATTATATCCGACTACATTGTCATATCCGCCCGTCAAGAATAAATCTGACTGATACAAAGATGCTAACACTGTCGGAGAATACTGTCCCCAGCCCCACAGAACTGCTGATGTATTTTGTAATGTTATGATTTCTTCCCAAGTTGCTGTTTTTACTTTTATATCAATGCCAAGTTCTTTTGCGTTTTCTGCCAGTGCCACACAGAGATTATAGCGGTCTGTTTCCCCTGCCGACGCATATAAATCAAATGTACATTTCTGTCCGTCTTTTTCACGAATACCGTCTTTGCCCTCTTTCCAGCCTGCATCTTCCAAAAGTTTCTTAGCCTCATCTACCTGTTTGTCCGCATATGTATCTGTGCTTGCCCATACAAGATTATCTGTAAAGTTCACTGACGGAAGTCCGATTCCGTCCGATGAATTGTCAATGATTTTTTGACGGTCAATTCCGATTGCAAGCGCCTTTCTTACTGCTAAATCAGAAGTTACATTATTTCCAACCGTCACTTTCTTTCCATCGGAATTTTTCATTTCGGTTACTTTTCGTACCGGAAGACTGACATTTCTAACGTCCATTGTTTCTAATTTTTCTAAAGTCATTCCCGAAATCTTTTCTTCTGCATAGTTTGTTCCAACCATGACAACGTCCAATTCCCCTGCCTTTGCCGCCGCAAATGCAGCATCCATATCCATATTTACAAGAGTTACCTTTTTAATTTCCGGTGCTTTTCCAAAATAGTTTTCATTTGCCTCCAAAATAATCTGCTGGTCCGCATCATACTGTACGACTTTGTATGCCCCTGTTCCTATCGGCTTTGTGTCAAATCCTTTCTTATCATAAGCATCTGACGGTACAATCTGAAGAAGCGCTGTTGTATCTAAAAACGGCGAGTACGCTTCTTTTAACTTAAATTCAACCGTATCTTTGTCAACAGCCTTTACAGTGTCAAGACGTGTCAAATCTACATATTCATTATCCGCCTGATTTTTCTGAACCGTTTCATATGTAAATACAACGTCCTCTGCGTCAAAGTCGCTTCCGTCACTAAACTTTATATCTTCATTCAAATGGAAAGTATAAGTCAATGCATCTTGACTTACTTCCCAACTTTTTGCCAAATCTCCTACATATTTTGAATTGCTGTCCACTTTCAATAATGCATTATTGATAAATGGATAACCGTGAGGCAATGCCCCCTTAACCGGATCCAAACTTCCTTCAAATAATGTAGTTCCCACATATGCCTTAATTCCGTCTTGTTTTTTTGCAGAATCGTCTTTCTTCTCTTTATCTCCGCCGCAACCGGAAATAGCCATTGACACCATAGCCGCTACACATAATATACTTACAATTTTTTTCTTCATATTTTTCCTCTCTTCTAAAATGAAAAAAAGCATACGAACCACCCTTCTGGATATTCCTACGCCTTCTGACATTTTCTTATTCTAATTTACCAATATGATTTTTGTATTTCACCGTCTTTTCCCGTGAAATACTTCTGTATCTCCTATACGCTTCATGCTGTCTTTTCCGGTTATATACTACTCATATGATATTGCTTTCTAGCAATGAAAATATTCAATTAATTCTTCTACTACCGATGCAATCAAAAAACTCATTGATGTGTTTCCAACTCCAACAATAATATTATTGCAATGATTCATCGGAATTAATAATTTTCTCGCCTCACTCTGACCAACGGCTTCTGCCATTTTCGGAGTTATTTCTCCATACATGGAATCGGCGATTGCAATTCCTACAGGTCCGATAATCACTTCTGCATTTCTGCATCCTACTACAACTGCGTTCTCGCCCGTCGCCGCATGATTCGCTCCTGCTTTCAGCATGTTTGTTGTCGCCAGTGAATTTGTTCCTACCGCAGTTATGTCTGCCGAAGGAAATTCTTCTTTAACCGCTGACACAAGTTGTTTTCCCATACCGCCGCCCTGTGCGTCTATAATCAGTATTTTCATTTCTGTTCTCCGTTTCTTTCTTCTTTTATCTTATACAGTATAGCAGAACAGACGGGTTACTGGCAACCCTGTCATAAAGTATCGGCGGCTATAAAAACCGCCGATATCCTGTATCCTTTTATTTTGCTTTTTTCTTCTTCAAGAATGATAATTCTGTTTCTGCTATAATAATAGCCGCAAAAATCAAAACAAATCCCATGATAGAACGTGGTGTGAATTTTTCGTTGAAGAAAATTGCTCCAAATACAAGTCCGAAAATGTTTTCAAAACTTAAGATAATAGAAACACTTGTCGGATTTTCTGTTTTCTGTGCGATTGTCTGTAATAGGAAACAGAGTCCAGAACAAACAATACCAAGATATAATACTCCTCCGACTGCTGCCATATTCCATTCGATTGCTGCCGGATTTTCCATTGTTAATGTAAATACCCACGCTAAAACGGCACATACAACAAACTGAAGCATTGTAATTAATCCAGGGTCTTTATCTTTACCCCATTTTGCAATAGCAATAATCTGTGCTGCCCAAAATACAGAACTGATGATAGAAATGCTGTCACCGTAACTGATACTGAAGTTTCCTGCTACAGATACTAAAATAATACCAACCGCACACATTGTTGCTGCTATAACATGATAAATTTTCGGTTTCTCTTTTAAAATTAACCAACCAAGAAATGGTACAAATACACAGTATGCAGATGAAAGGAAATGACTCTTTCCCGGCATCTCAAGCATAACACCGATAGTCTGTGTAAAGTATGCCATAAACAGACATACACCAATAAAAATACCACTCTTTATGTAATCTTTATCAATTTGTTTTAACTTTTTAAAATTCGCCAGTGCTAAAATTATCCCCGCAACTGTAAAACGACAGGCAAGAAGTGTTCCTGCCGGTAATGTGTCCGTAGAACCTTTGATAACAACCATGGAACTTCCCCATGCAACTGCTACGAACAATAGGGCTAACTTACCAAACATACTATTCTTCTTCATAAATTATTCTCCATTCCTATACAACGAGGAACTATTCCATTACACCAACACCTTTAGCAACACGGGTAATGAAGTCCTGAACATTAGTTACCATAGTTGTTGCCGACAAACTTCCTCTGTCTAAAAGTTTGTTTACAACGAATTCGTCTGCGTCAACTGTGTAAAGATATACAGGACGAATTGTTCCGTCTTTCAACACACGGAATGAAGGAGTCATGTTACCGACAGCAATTGTATGTAACATTGTTGCAAGACAGATAACTGTTGTTGCTTCCTTAACAATACCTCTCATTGCATTTGCCGCTTCATAAACGTTTCCGTATACTTCAGGAAGTGGTCCGTCATCACGGATAGATCCCGCAAGAACGATTGGTACATTGTTATTTACGCAACTGCAGATAATGCCGTCATTCAAATCATAATCTTTCATAAACTGTGGAATAGAACCGCTTCTTCTTACTTTGTTCAATACATCCAAGTGATTGTAGTGTCCGTTTGGCTGTGACTTCTGTGTATAAATGTCCTGACCAAGCGCTGTATGTAATAATGCGCCTTCCAAATCATGTGTTGCTAACGCATTACCTGCCAAAAGACCGTGTGCGTATCCATTTTCAACAAGCGCCTGCATTGCTGCTCTTGCATTTGCATCAAAAGCGAAAGCAGGTCCCATTACCCATACAATCTTTCCGCCGTTTTCTTTTTCATGTTTTAATAATTCAAATAATTTGTCATAGTCGCGTGCATATGATGTTTCACGGCTTCTTCCCTGACGGAATACGAACTGGTCGTCTAATTTTTCTCCGGCCTCCTCAAATCCGTGACAGTGCATATATACGCCTTCCTCGCATCTTTCTGTTCTTCCAAGAAGTACTTTGTCACCTTTCTTGATGTTTCTTGCTTCAACAACTGCAAGATGTCCGTCATCACAGAGAATTACGCAAGAGTCCATACGGCTTTCCTCTGCAAGTTTCCATTCTCCGTTGATTTTAAAGTATTCAGGATACATAGATGTGCTGTGATAATATTCAGGCACTACTCCGTCCTTCTCCGCTTCTTCGTACTTAGCGTCCGGTGCGTTTACAAACATCTCCTGTGTAAAGTCCGGATGATGATACTTAGGCATTTCAAAATTTGACATAATACTTACCTCCTTAGTTATATACATTATTTATGAATTTATAAATATTTCTGATATAAATTTAACATATATTTCATTTTCTTATTAGACAATTAACCTCTTTATTTCTGTATTTTACGTTTACTTTTATGCAAAAAAATCACAAATCCAGCATTTTTCAACTCTGTTTTTGTGATTTTTCAACATATTTCTGTTTTCTTTTATTGCATCTTTACCGTCTTGCGAAATTCTCCTGCGGTTTTCCCTTTCAACTGCAGAAAATTTCTTGACAATGTTTTTTCCGTCTTATATCCTACCTCCAACGCAATCGTCAGCACACTTTTATCCGTTGTAAGCAGCAGTTGTGCCGCATGATTCACGCGGACAAAATTCAAAAATTCATTAAAGCTCATCTCTATCTGATAGGACAAAACTTTATTTAATTCTTTTGGCGACATTCTGAACGTATCGCTTACCGAATGCAACTGTAAATCTTCCGCATGATTTCGATAAATATATTCCACAATCTTGTAAAACTCTTTTCTGTCCGCAATGCGGCATTTATCCCCGATAACCTGATATGTATTGCGAAACTCATTAGTTTTCATGCCCATTCGTGCCTTAAATACTTTACACATATGAGCATCATCCGTAAATCCCATAATTTCTGCCAATTCACCTACTGTTAAATCTGTGTAGAGCAGATAATTAATCATTTTTCCGACACGCATTTCATTCAGTAAATCAAAAAAAGACAAGCCCGTCGTATTTTTTATATAAGAACGAATTGCAGATTCACTCATATAAAATTTCTGAGACAGCATGGAAATCGTAATCTTTTCATTTAAGTGCGTATACATGAACTGTAAAATTTCACTTCCGTCCACTGAAGTTTCTTTTGGAACTCTCCTATTGCTGCGAAGAAATGAAACCAAAATTTCTATCAGTTTATTTATGATATATACGTTACTGAATACTTCTTCCCCCTGCTCTTTTTCCTCTTCATTTATATAATGCAATTCGTTTGCTATCTGATGAAACATATTTTGTATTTCTCTGTATTTTTCTTCTCCAAATGTAATGACCGGTGCTTTTCTCAGCGCCTGTGTAAAAGATAATTGTATTTTATCCGGATTAAAAAATGTTTTTACCAGTTCATTAATTCTCTCAAAATGATATTGCACCACATAAAATTGAAGCGGTTTCTTCACCTCTGTGATTTCCGTAATCTGCCACGGAAGTATGGATACTAAACTCCCTTTCGTTACAATGTATTCTTTATTATTTATCAGAATTTTTCCTACGCCTTCATTTACCAGCCAAAGTCTTGACATGGGATGAATTACCGGTTCCGTAACTTCTTCATAAACCTCCACTTCAAAATTACATATACAGTTATTCATATTATCAGAGGTATAGAGATTCTGAATTGGAATAATTCCCATTTCTTAACTCCTCCCAAACAACTCATTTCACATCGCTACCATTTCATAATAAACATATTCCCAACGTCTGTCAAATAGGACACGCTCTTGTTTTCTTTTCGCTTTTTCATTATACTGTAAGAGAATAAAATTTATAAAAAGGAGTATATCGATGTACAAATTACAAAAACAGTTAGCATCTATTCACCGTAAAAGTTATCCCGCCTACAAATCATTAAAAGGCGTTTACGATTTCAAAACTTATATGTTATCCATAGATCATGTGCAGGGAGATCCTTTTGCATCTCCTTCTGCCGTAAGCGTACGCATTCCCCATCGTCTTGCCGAATTTCCGGCACAATATTTTGACCGATACGACAAGAAAATTGCTCTTCAGGACTATCTGCTCCGCCTTTTCTCCAAGAAGATTACTGCATTTAGTTTCAAAGCAAAAGGCTCAGGGAAAAGCGGTCTTATTTCTACAAGCCAGTGCGGACAGAAAATTTTAGAAAGAACTGCCTGTGAATTTACCGATAAGGAAATTATTGTCCGCCTTGAAGTCGGATTTCCCGCTAACGGAAGAACGATAAACGCAACCGAATTAGAAAAAATTTTCTTTGACTTTCTTCCCAAATGCATTGAGTCCGTATTCTACTATAAGAAGTTGAATGCTCAGGAAGTGATTTCCGTTATTCATCTCGCTGAAGACCAAACGGCTGTACGCAGACAGTTAGAAGAAAATAATTTAGTATGTTTCATTGCGAACGGCTCTATTCTTCCGAGAGAATCCGGCATCTCCGATAAACCGATGAAAAACGCCATTCCTTTTGAAAGTCCCTCTTCCCTACTCGTAGAACTTTCACTTCCCCGTGAAAGAAAAATAAAAGGTATGGGACTGAAAAAAGGAATTACCCTTATCGTTGGCGGAGGTTACCACGGAAAATCCACATTATTAAACGCTATTGAAGCAGGTGTTTACAATCACATTAAAGGGGACGGCAGAGAGTATGTTATTACAAACGATACTGCCGTAAAACTTCGCGCAGAGGACGGCCGCTGTATTAAAAATGCAGATATTTCCCTTTTTATTAATGACCTTCCGAATAAGAAAGATACACACTGTTTCTCAACGGAAAATGCCAGCGGAAGTACATCACAATCCGCAAATGTTGTCGAGGCTATGGAAGCCGGAAGTCAGCTTTTCCTTATCGATGAAGATACGTCTGCCACAAACTTTATGGTGCGTGACGAACTTATGCAAAGTATTGTCACTCGGGATAAAGAACCGATCACACCATTTTTAGAGCGTGTAACTGATTTGTATAAACAGTCCGGTATTTCCACCATTTTGGTTGCCGGAAGTTCCGGTTCGTATTTTTATGCGGCAGATACTATTTTGCAGATGGACTGCTACCGCACAAAGGAAATTACCGATAAAGTAAAAGAAAAATGCGACATGACAACTGCACCTTCCTTGTTCGCGCCGAATTATAAAACACCTAATTTTCAGCGAATGCTCTTTTCAAAACGACCAAATTTCCGCCCAAATGACCGAATTAAATTGAAATTTCACGGAAAAGATGCATTTCAAATTGACCGACAGACTGTAGATTTGCGTTATGTGGAACAACTGGCAGACGCAGAGCAGACTGCCTGCCTTGCCTACCTATTAAAATATACCCTTTTACATTACGGCGGAAGCAAACAGACCGTTCAGGAAATTGTCACCGCATTGGCAAAGCAGATAAAAACAAAAGGGATTGCCTCCATATGCGACTCTTCTTATGTTTCTTTAGGGCTTGCTCTTCCGCGAGTACAGGAAATATATGCCTGCTTTAACAGATATAGAGAGTAATTACACAATGACAAACAGAGCATTGCCCTAATAAAAAGGCGTTTCTGAAATATTTCTTATCAAACAAATTAACTATTTCAGAAACGACCATTTTCAATTTTTCTCTATATATTTCACGATTCTATCTACATTTCCACTTTCATATTCATCATGTGTTAACTTCAAACATTCCTCCATGTGAACACAACTATAGTCTATATAACCTGCAATATCTTCCGGAATCAGAAACAGACTTACTCCTTCACGTTTTAGAAATTGTAAATCTCCGTGATTAACATCAATAACTACTTCTACTTCCTGATTTTTTGATGTAAGTGCGGACTGCAAATTTTCTTTTAATACAGTACTTCTCTTCTTTTTTAAAATATTAAAATGTCCGTCATGTCCGACTTGAGAATTTCTTCCATTAGTTACATATGGTATAATAGCAATTTTTTTTATCATTTTTTTGCTCCTCCTCTTTCAGTTTTCTGCAAATTTTGATTACATTATATCATTTTTTTGAACCAATTCAACAATTTTCCCACTAGCGAACCGCCTTTCTCCATTTTTCTTAAAGATTAAAGGTGGCAACTTTTAACAGTTACCACCCCATTACCGATGACATGTACAAGTTTTAAACTTATTTTACATCATTACTTACTTGCGGGTATAAAGTAGTTCCCCAAATAGTAATTGTTCTGTTTCCTGTAAGCGGAATATTGTATTGGTTATAGACCGTTCTCCACCATTCCCATGCAAGTCCCGTACACTCTCTTGCAAGAACATGCAGATTTCTGGCATTACCCGGAATTTGAATCGTTTCTCTCCAATGTGCCGTCAGACTATGTCCGCTCTTATCCCACACTTTATGGGTTAAAACTTCTTTGCCGGATTCATCATAATTGACTTCATCCCACTCCACTTCAAACTGGGCTACATATGCACCGGAATGATCTAATGTCAGAAAACTGTTTTCATATGATGTAGCGGTAGTCTGCACATACTGTGAAAAACTGGAAATCGTCGCCGGTGCATTATCTTTTAAAAAGTTTGTCGTATAAGAGATAGGAACTCCCGGACTCAATTTTCCATAACGTGCACCTTCCTGAATTAATTGTTTTAAATCCTCAACTTTTCCACTTACAACTTTACTTGCAGCGCCGGCATCTCCGCCCAAAATCACTGCGGTAAATGAAGTGTTTTTCAAAATATTCTCATATTCAGCATTACCGCTTACATCCACACCTTTTATCACTGCATTAAATGCACTCTGAACCTTATTGCTCTTACTGTCTGTTTCTAATTTAATGTACATGGAACGACCATATGCAACATTAGAAACATATACCGGCGGATGCTCATTACTGATATTCTTCTTCATTAAGTCATCTGCCGATACTTGTTCTGCAAAGAAATCCTGCGGATTCTCCGGCATATCAATACCTACCGTATAATAAATTTGTTTGAAATTTACAATCTGTACTTGACGCTCACCGGAATTAATCATATCAAAGTTCAAATTTAATGGAACGGCTATTTTTTCAAAAGAAGAGCCAAATTTTGTTTTTAACTGCGACATACTGTATGCCATAGTTTCACTGTATTGGAACTCTGCCGGTGTATTTGGATAGTCAGACGCATATTTTTCATTCCATGTGGCAAGAAGTTTATTCACTCCTTCCCTTACACTGCTGTTTGTAGGAGACTGTACTACAGTATGGCTGTCCCCACCTTTCATACCCGGCAGATTAATACTTAAAGTCAGCGGAGCCCGTGCAGCCGAAACAATCGTCGGATTATTATCCAATAGATTCTGATCCGCCCTTAATATGGCACCGGCATAAATATTTGCACCGTTGGAATCCATTACAGAAATATCTGCTGAATGATTTTCGATATTTTTCAATTCCCTGTGAAGTACGGTAAATCTTCCGTTTTGTATCATACTCTCAGTAGCAGGCGGATTTTTAATCTGTTCGCCTTCTCTGGTCAAAATGGATTGATTGTCATATGTAAGATTGTAAATAAAGGAATTAATATCATTGTTTTTGGCAAAAGCCGAAACTGATGTTGTCACCGTTAGAGTTGCCGCCAGCATAACCGATGATAAAACCCGAGTTAATTTTTTCTTTTTCATAAATACTCCTTTCCATGTAGTAACATATGCGATCGCTTTATGTGTCAATTATAAATATTTTCTGCAATATTACAATTATTTCCGCATAAAGCAAGCGATATATACAAGGAAAAGAGTTTTTTTACATTTTACTTCTGCATCAGCATATATGATTTCGTATAATTGCCCGAATACTCGCATTTAAGTATGGCTTTAATTCTTCGTAACTAATCGGGTCATTCTCTAATATTGTACTGTACGATGTAGAACTTGCCAGTTCTATAATAAGAAATAACATTGTTTCCGGCGCCTGCAATTTTACCTCCGGCGTTTCTTCCAATAACTTATAAAACAATTCTTTGACCCCTGTTTTTTCTTCCTTACTTTCAATGGCCTGTCTAAAAATTCCCCAACTTAAATTTTTGGATACAAATTGTAAGACTGCCTTATTTTTCTGCATTTCATCTAATACATAATCTACAATAAAAATTATTTTATCTTCAAACTCAGGAATCTGCGCTTTTTCTAACTCTCGATTTGCCGAGTGGAATAATCTGCTTGCCGTTTTTGCAATCAGCCTGTCCCTTATCTCGTATTTATCTTTAAAATATAAATAGAATGTCCCTTTTGCCACTCCTGCATTCTGCACAATATCATGAATGGACGTTTTGGAAATGCCTTTTGTCATAAATAAATCATAGGCACTTTCAAAAAGCGCATCCTCTTTCTGTTGTTTATTTTCTTCAACTTTTCCCATTTCTATCTCCCTCTTTTATCCGTTGTTTCCCCCATTATAAAATTAAAATGACTAATAGTCAACTTTTTATTGTAAAATTATTGACTTTTAGTCACTTTCGCTGTATACTTCTTTTATTCAAAAAAGTGACTAATAGTCATGTTTATTTAAAGGAGGAATTATTCATGGTTAAAGTAGGAAAAAAAATAGTAAAATTCCGAGTTACCATTTTAATCTTAGGTTTTTTACTTTTAATCCCTTCCGCTTTAGGATACTTAAAAACCAGAGTCAACTACGATATTCTGTATTATCTGCCCGATAATATAGATACAATGAAAGGGCAGGACATTTTAATGGACGATTTTGGAAAAGGCGCTTTCGCTATGGAAGTTGTGGAAGGCATGAGTACAAAAGAAGTTTCTGATGTGAAAAAGAAAATAGAGGGTGTGGACGGAGTCGCCGATGTTATTTGGTATGACTCACTTGCAGACCTTTCTATTCCGATTGACGCCCTTCCAAATAAAATCAAAGATGTTTTTCAAAAAGACGATGCCACTTTAATGGCAATTTTCTTTAATGACACAACATCTGCCGATGATACAATGGACGCTATCACGGAGATTAGAAAAATTACAAATAAAAATTGTTATTTAAGCAGTATGTCATCGGTTGTTACCGATATTAAAAACTTATCGGAAAAAGAAACGCCGATGTATGTATTAATTGCAGCCGTACTTACTTCTATTATTCTTGCACTGTGTACGAACTGCTGGATACTTCCGGTTTTCTTTATGTTAAGTATCGGAATGGCTATCGCATATAATATGGGAAGCAATTATTTTTTAGGGGAGATTTCTTATATTACAAGGGCGCTGAGTGCCGTCCTGCAGTTAGGTGTTACAATGGACTACTCTATTTTCCTTTGGCACAGTTATCAGGAAAATCAAGAGCGTTTCCCAAATGACAAGGAACGTGCCATGGCACACGCTATCTCAAATACATTTTCATCTGTACTCGGAAGTTCCGTAACAACCGTTGCCGGTTTTATCGCTCTTTGTTTTATGAGTTTCACACTCGGTAAAGATTTAGGTATCGTTATGGCAAAAGGTGTTGTGTTCGGTGTAATCAGTTGCGTAACGATTCTTCCGGCGTTTATTTTAACATTTGATAAATGGATTGAGAAAACATCACACCGCTCACTCATACCAAATATGGATAAGGTATCGCATTTCGTTACAAATCATTATAAGACTTTTGCGGTAATCTTCCTTATTTTATTAGTTCCTGCTATATGGGGATATACAAAAGCAGAAGTTTACTATAACTTAGATGCCACTCTTCCAAAATATTTGGACAGCATTAAGGCAAATGAAAAATTAAGCGATACATTTGATATGAACGCTACTCATATGGTTCTTGCGGACGCAAATCTATCGCCAAAAGAAGCAAAGGAAATGTTGAATGAGATGTCAGACGTAAAAGGTGTCAAATTCGCACTTGGCCTTGACAGTCTGCTTGGTTCAGCCATTCCTCGTGATGTTATCCCGTCTGAACTGACAGATACATTAAAACAAGGCGACTGGCAGTTAATTTTAGTACAGTCGGAATATAAGGCCGCTACAGATGAAGTAAATAAACAATGTACAGAATTAAATAAAATTATTAAAAACCACGATCACTCCGCAATGTTAATCGGAGAAGCGCCGTGTACAAAAGATTTGATTACAATTACGGATAAAGACTTTAAAGTTGTAAGTGCGATTTCCATTGTTGCCATTTTCATCATTATCGCATTTGTATTTAAGTCAGTTTCTCTTCCGGTTATCCTCGTTGCCGTTATTGAATTTGCTATTTTCATCAATCTCGGTATTCCATACTTTACCGGAACGAAAATGCCGTTTATCGCTTCTATCGTTATCGGTACAATTCAGTTAGGAGCAACCGTTGACTACGCAATTTTAATGACAACAAGATACAAAAAAGAACGCTGCAAAGGAAAAGCAAAAAAAGAAGCAATCTTTATTGCTCTCTCCTCTTCTGTTAGTTCTGTTATCGTATCCGGACTTGGATTTTTCGCCGCAACATTCGGCGTTGGATTTTACTCAGATATTGATATGATCTCCGCACTCTGCTCATTAATGGCACGAGGCGCAATCATCAGTATGCTGACTGTTATCTTTATCTTACCATCCGCTTTAATGGTATTTGATAAAGTCATCTGTTCAACTACGAAAGAAATGAATTTAAAGAAAATCGAAGCCAAAGCAAAAAAAGAGGCTTCTGCAAACGCTTAATTTTATAGGAGGTAATAGATATGAAAAACAGAGAATATAAAACCCTCGTAGCAATCGCTACTGCCAGTGCTTTACTTGTAGGAAGTTTGGGAGTTGTATCCCCTTCCCTTGCACAGGACGATAAAACTACAATGACACAAACGGTAGAAAATACTGATCAGAAAGAAATTTCTACCAAAAACATTACCGATGCAAAACCATTCAAATCCGAGACTGTATATGCAAAAATTGACGGAAACGGAAATGTTTCTTCAGTCACTGTTTCCGATCAGTTAAAAAATATTGACAATATGGGGCAGTTAAAAGATACCTCTATCTTGAAAAACATTGAAAATGTGAAAGGAGAAGAAAAATTTTCTCAGAAACAAAGTTCTCTCCTTTGGGATACAGACAATAAAGACATCTGTTATCAGGGAACAACGGAAGAACCTCTCCCTGTCGGAATAAAAGTAACATATACTTTAGACGGAAAAGAAATAACCGCCAAAGAATTAAAAGGGAAAAGCGGTCACTTAGTTATGCGTTACCAATACACAAATGAAACTGCTTCTGAAAGCGAATATGTTCCTTTTGCAATGGTAACCGGATTAATTTTTGACACAGATAAAATTTCTAACGTAACGCTGACAAATGCGAAAATGATTTCTGACGGTGACCGTGATGTTATTTTAGGAATGGGCATTCCTGCATTAAAAGAACAATTCGACGTGAAAGAATTAGATATTCCCGACTATTTTGAAGTGGAAGCAGACGTAAAGGATTATGAACTTTCAGAAGGAATGACAATCGCAACAAATGACATTTTCAACGATTTGGAAACAGATAAATTCGATAGTCTTTCTGAATTGAAAAATTCCATGAAAACGCTTCAGGATTCAGCAAACAAATTAGTTGACGGTTCGGGAGAATTAAGAAAAGGATTAGATACTCTTCTCTCCTCCTCAGGAACTTTAACAGACGGTATCCACCAGTTGGTAAATGGCGGAAGCACATTGAAAAAAGGAACTTCATCTCTCGCTTCCGGAAGTAAATCTCTCGTAAGCGGAAGTCAGAGCCTTGCGAATGGTACCGCTCAATTACAGGCAGGAACAAACTCCTTACAAAAAGGTGCTTCACAGGTAAACGCAGGACTTTCATCTGCATCTTCAAAAACTTCTTCTGTACTTCTTCCGGGTGCAGTTCAACTGGATAACGGAGTTACGGATATGCAGAACAAACTCACTCCGGGAATGCAGTCACTTGCACAGGGCGTTCAGCAATTAGATGCCGGATTGAACAGTCCTCTTACTGCCGCTCAGCCGGGATTAAAAGCAAGTGTTTCAGCCGTAAATGATGTAATGAACAAAGGTACTGCCGAAACAGGCGGAAAAAGTTTAAGCAAAATCGCAAAAGATACCGCAACTGCCGCAGACGCACTTGCCAAAAGTATGCAATCACCGACAAATACAACATCTGCGGAAACAGTTGCCAAAGGTAACGGAGAAACAGACAAAGCAATCGCTTCATTAAATGAATTACTAAAACGTGAAGACCTTCCTGAAGATGCAAAAGCGTCTATTCAGGCAAGTATTTCTTCTCTTGAAAAAGACAAACAGGCTCGACAGACTTCTGCCGCTAAATTAGATAAGCAGATACAGTCACTCGCCGGAACACAGGAACTTTTAAAACAGGTTGTTATCGGCACAAAGACAACAAGCGCCGTTGTAGATAAAGTAGCCGGCAACATGACAAAAATCAATGCCGGAACAACTCAGTTAGCACAAGGAGCGAAAGAGTTGGATACAAAAGTTACTGACTCTAAATCCGGTTTAATTGCACAGGTAAACGGCGGTGTTTCCGCTCTCAAAAACGGAACTTCACAACTCCGTGAAGGTATCGGCGGTAAAAACGGTTTAGCAAACGGATTAAATCAACTCGCTTCCGGCGCTTCACAGGTAAACAGCGGTGCTTCTACTTTAAACGAGAAAATGGCAGTTGCAAATTCCGGTGCAAAAGAATTACACAAAGGTGCTTCTCAACTTTCAGCCGGCGCTTCTCAATTAGACTCCGGTGCAGGCACACTTGTTTCCGGATTAAACACATTAAACAAAGGTTCTTCCGCTCTTATTGACGGAGTGAAAAAACTTGATGCAGGCGCTGTTGCTTTAAATGACGGTATGATTAAATTCAATAAAGAAGGAATCGAAAAACTTGTCAGTGTATTTGACGGTGATATCGACGGACTTTTAGATAAAGTCAATACTATTTTAGACAGTTCTAAAAACTATAAAAACTTCTCCGGCATCTCTGAGGATATGGACGGTGAGGTCAAATTCATCTTTGTAACAGAATAAAAATATAAATGAATGGGGACGCAGTAAATATTCAAAAAATATACTACGTCCCCGTTTATAGTTATTTCACCTGTTCACCGGCTATATACTTACTAACCACACATCTTTCATCTGCCAAATAAATAATACGTTCCACCCGATCTTTTACATCCAATTCCCGCATTGTCCGTAAATGCGAATCATCCAGCACAACTGCATCGAACTCATATCCCTCTTCAAAACTTCCCACTTTTCCAAAAAATTCTCCGCCGCCTTTTGTTGCCAAGTAAAACGCTTCTTCTACTTTTAATGGCGTAAGACTTGTATCCAACAGTCGCCACCTTAATTTTGAAACTTGAATTGCATCTGCCATTGCTCTTAAAATAGATAAATCAAATCCACCTGCCACATCACTTCCAAGTCCCATTTTCATTCCCATATCCAAATATTTTCGTATTGGTGCAACTCCGGAAGAAAGGTTCGTATTGGACTGAGGACAGTGTGCAATAAATACATTTTGTTCTGCCATTAACCGCATCTCTTCTTCCGTACTGTGTACACAATGCGCCATAATAGACGGATATTTATTTCCAAACATTCCAAATTGGTTATATGCTTCCCCATAAAATTTCGTGTTCGGGCAAAGTTCCTGTACCCAATCCATTTCTCCCATATTCTCTGATAAATGCGACTGCATAGGCAACTTATATTTTTCCTGTATATCCGCCAATTTCTTCATCAGATCATCTGAACAGGTCGGAATAAATCTCGGCGTCAAAATCGGTTTTATTCTCTGAAAACGTTTTTGTGTTTCTTCTATCCATTCCACTGTTTTTCGTGCAGAAATATCAGCATTTTCTTCACACAATTCCTCTGGACTGTTTCTGTCCATGTTCACTTTTCCGACATAGCCCTTAAATCCTCGATTTTCCAACATTTCCATTAATTTCAATGTTGCTTCATTATGAATTGTTCCGAAAATGCAGGCACGGGTTGTGGCACTTTTCATCAAATCATCTACAAAAATTTCATATGCCTTTTCTGCATATTCCAAGTGTCCATATTTCGCCTCTTCCTTAAACGTATGTGTATTTAGCCAGTCAATCAATTCTAAATCCATACCTAAGCCGCGAAACGTATACTGCGGAGCATGAACGTGTAAATCAATTAATCCCGGCATAATAATTTTATTTCCATAATCAACTAACGGTAAATTTTGATATTTTTTCGGCAATGATGCGAATACTCCCTTGCAAATCCCGTCCTCACAGATAAGATAACTGTTTTCCTCCGTCACAAGTTCCGTCTGATTTTTGCTAAAGCAAACGTTTCCTTTTAACACAAATGTACTCATATACTTCCTCCGTTCTTCTTTGATTGGCGGCAAAAAACTACCGCTAGATAGTCTTCTGCCTTTTGCAAGGCTTATAGTAAACTATTACGGTAGTTTGTAGAAACGTCCAACCTATTATGGATCTATATAAGCATTGTTCTTGTTAATGATTAATCTTCTTTTAGAAACCGTTCGGCTTCTCTTTCCATTTTCATTCTTCGGAAATAAGAACTCATTTCATCCGCCATTCCCGACAAACGATTGAGCAATGTAGAAAAATCTTTCAACATTGCATCGTCCTGAAAATACGGGTAAACAATATCATGATCTACCTCACTCCACCCTTCCTCGAAAAGTGTTCTTCCCTGAATCTCCACATAATAACCCTTATATTTAATAATGTAATGCAGGGAACGGTAAATTCCACCCGCCTTAATCTCAATTAGATTTTCGTCATAAATACGGCTGTCCCCTGAGCGTTTATACACCTTCGGACGCTCCGCAATATAGTTGTGGGTAATATCCTCATCAAAATCATGGAGTCTGTCCACAACATAACAATCAGGGTTATTTTCAAAAACAGTTGTAATATATTTATGAAAATGTATCCAGTCCTCACGATATAAGAAAAGCACACGGATTCCGATTAAGTCAGTATTGTACTTGTAATAATTATCTCTATTGATTTCGGCATACTTGTCCCTTGCTTCTCTTCTCTTGCGAATAATCTTTTCTATCAAGTGACCTGCCGCTTTCGTTCTATAGCGGTAAGAATGAATACCTGCCCGCTCTATATCATACAGATAATCATTGACAAATTCTTTCCCGAGTTTTCTCAACTTATCTTCAATCTTTTTATAGTTATCGTAAATGGCTTCCAATTCATCCCATTCCATTTCCGCCTCACGAAACTCTTCTTCCGTGATATTGTACTCTTTCAGGAACTCTCTCTTATTCAGCATATTTTCACCTCCACATAAGTATACCATAAGAACAAACAAACGTTCAACTAAAATAGAAAAAAGACAGAATTTCTTCCGCCTTTTTTCTTCATTCATTATTTTCTTCTTCTAAGAAGCGCTACAACGGCTACAAGCCCTGCTGCCATTCCCGCCATATATCCAAACGGTTCTGCTGTATCTCCCGTTTTTACTGGAGAGGACGGTTTCTGCGCAGAAGAATGGTTTCCGTTTCCTTGTGGTGTCTGCTGACTTCCATTTTGGTTTCCATTATTATTTTCATTTCCACCATTATTAGATGACTCAATCGGTTTTAATTTATCCATAGCACTGTTTAATTCTAATGTTGCTTTAGAAATTTCTTCTTCCGTTGCTTTATCGTTTTTATAAACTTCTTTTGCTTTTTCTAACGCTTTTACAAATGCATCTTTTTCAGCACCATTCTGATATTTTGTCAAATCTAATCCTTCTGCTTTATCAATGGCAGTTTTCAACGCACTCTTATCCGGTGCAGGAATCTGATCTTTTTCTTCCAATTTTTCCATTGCAGATGTCAGTGCTTTTGCTGCATTGTCGATTTCTTCCTGTGTGCAATTTCCTGCTTTTGCTTTTTCAAAAACATCTTTTGCATCTTTTAACGCTTTTACAAATGCATCTTTTGCTGCACCGTCTTTATAATCATCAAGAACTACTTTATCTCCGTCCGCAATTGCTTTTTCTAATGCGGAAACCTGTAATTCTTTTACAGGACTTACAATATCAAATTTATCAATCTGTGGCGCACCTTTTTCGCCGCCTTTGATTGTCAACACACCCTCTCCTGCTGTTTTTACTTTGAAAGTAATTTCCTGTTGATGTGTTTTTGTACTGTCAGTAGCGCCCATTGTTACCGTTCCGTTTTCGATTTTTCCGTCTTTTTCACTCCATGAAAATCCGTTTTCTGCCGAACCGCTTCTGTAAGTAACGATAACTGCGTAATCTCCTGCTTTTTCTGCGTTGTAATACAATTTGATTTCATCATCTTTATTTAATGAATTAACAAATTTTCCGTTGCTAGCCCAATCTCCGTTTGCAACTTCCAATTTCCACTGTTCATTTGCATCGCCTGTATTATGAAGTTCCAATCTTTCTGCTTCTAATCTTTTTTCACCCTCTACAGGGAATTCAAAGCGATTATCCGCTGTGATTTTTTCTTTTTCAAATGAAACCTGAATTGTATGGTTAGCATCTACATCTTCAAATTTGTATTTTAAAACGTTTCCTACCGACTCGCCGTCAACCACTACATCTTTTACCATGTATCCTTCATTCGGCTGCATCGTAAATTCTTTGCTTGTACCTTCGTCTACTTCCACTTTTCCCGAAGGTGAAATCTTTCCGTTTTCACTTGCTTCTGCAGTAATGTCAAATTTGCCCATAGCAACTTCTTTTGCAGTGACTTCAAACTTGTCTAAGTTTGGAGATGCTTTTTCATCAGCAGTGAAAATAAGTTCTCCTGCTCCTGCTTTACTTACTTTTACGTCGAACTCAACTTCTTTATATCCATTTGCATCTCCGTTGTTATGAACATTGATTGTTCCTGATTGTACATTTGTACCTGACCAGTTTAATGCATTTGGATTATCTTCTCTTCTTCCACTCTGTAATTTTGCTTTAAATGTATATGTTCCTTCTTTTTCTGCGTAGAACGGAAGTTTAATTTGATTTCCGTTTTCAAACCAGCCTACTTTTTGACCGTTACTTGCATTTGTATCTTTTTCAATACGAACATATTTATCTGTTGCAGATGTTCCCTTATCCAAGATGAAATGTTCTGCCTCTAAGTTTTTCTTACTTCCTTTTCTCTTTGGAAGTTGATATGGATCTTCTGTTGTATAAGTTGTTCTCTTAGCAAGGCTTCTCACTGCCGCATCTAATTTTCCTACTGCTTCGGCACACTCCTGTGCAGACGGTTTTGCTTTCTTCACTACTTTTTCTGCAAACTGGATTGCGTCCTGCAATGCTTTATAACTTGATGCCGTATAATCTTCCGCCTTATAATTTGCTTTCTTTACTTCATCTAACTTCTTCTCCACTGCTGTTTTGTCAAATTCTTCTGAATCCGCAATCGTAATACGTGAAGGTGTATTAAATCCGGTAATAACACCGTTGCTTGGATTTACCAACTCTGCCGTGAAAGACAAATCTCCTGTTTTTGCAGGTACACGTTTTGTTTCCACATAGGCTTCCGCCTCTGTCTGTCCGTCTTTCAATGTCAATTCCATATTTCCGTCCGCATTAAAGTGATCCTGCCATGCGCTACCCGGATTAACCTGAAATGTTACTTTCGTTTCTCCTTTTGCTCCGCCGACACGTTTTACTTTAATCGGTACTTTACTGTCTTCGTTTACACGATAAGACGGATATTCAATATCGAGCATTCCTTTTCCGCCGTTATTTAAGGAAAGTAATGCGTCAATACCGATTGCCTGTTTATCTGTCCCTGTGTTGACAATCTTTAATGTATGTTCTTTATCTTCCAAAGTTTCCGATTCAAATATACGCTGTCCTAATTGTCTTGACGTTCCCTTTGTATTGATAGAGGCTACCTTTTTATCATCAATATAAATATCTGCCGGACCATGGTTTGGATCAACCGTTCCTACAAGCCATGCCTTTGTTCCTTTGAACTTAACTGTTGCTTCTTTTTTAGGTTCACACCATATACCTGTACCTTCGATAAACTGGTCTCCTGATTCCTGATTCCAGCCTGTTGCTGTAAATTTTCTGTCATCTGTTATCTCTAAGCCTTCCGGAATACCGTTTCCTAAAGCCATATCATCTGTCGCTTTGTACACACCGATTTCACTTAACATTGGCACTTTGTTCTCTGCTTTTTCATCTGCTGTAACCGTAATACGAACTTTTTTACCCTTTACAGCATTTTTTCTAGCCAAGCGTTTTGCTCCGATTGTCTTGCCTTCGTCAAATTTCTTCCATTCTCCGTTTTCTGTTTCATATTCGATTTTGTATGAACCAATTCTCTGTCCAAATTCAATCGATTCCTCAACGGAAACAACATCAAATGTTTTCACTCCGCCCAAGTCAATGGTAAGCGTACCTGTTTTAGCATTGTCATCTACTGTCCAATATGTATCATCTTTTCCGTCCAATACATTTTGTGGAGAGAATTTTGTATCGTTTCCACGAACTGTACTTGCCGTAACTTTTGCACCTTTTGCTAAATTATCTTTAAATGTATTCTTAATTCCATTTCCAAACTCAGTAACACGATTTAAAATCGCTGTGTCTACTTTACCCTCTTTGTTTGGCGGAACATTTAATAACAATGGTGCATTGTGTCCTACGGAACGGAAATACATCTCGGATAATGCTTTCATATCTTTTGGTGCTTTCTTTCCTTCTCCCCAGAACCAGCCTGACGTAATACGGGCATCTGCTTCCGGAACTGTCCACTGATTACCGTCTACAAAACCTTTTGTATAGCCGTTACTTGTATTACTGTCAATGGTGTTTTTATTTTTATCTACTTTAGATTTTGACCATGTTTCAGAATCGGCAAAACCATTTTCATTTCCAATCCAGCGGACAGTTGTATAGGCTTCTGCACCAAACAACATACAGTCATCGTCATACTTTCCGCTTTTCTTTCCTTCATATTGCTGAATTGTATCAAACCACTCTTCAAAAGTATAATTTTGTACTGCCGAGCCTGAGCCTTTCGCTCCGTCCATCCATACTTCTACAAAATGTCCTTTGTTTCCATATTTGTCGTTTCCTAAAATTTCTTTTAATTGATTATTATAATATTCATTGTAGTCATCAACATCCAGTTTTTCTACTTCTTCCCATGTCTTATTATTCAATGGTTTTCCCTTATCATCACAGAGAGGATTCCCTTTATCATCATAATATCCATAACTCTTTGCATTTACATCCCATGGCGAGAGGTAAAGCCCCATATCCATATTATATTTTGTACAGGCTGCCGAAATTTCCGCTAAAACATCGCCTTTATATCCTGCTGTCTGTGAATCATGTTCTGTGTATTCACTTGGCCAAATACAAAATCCGTCATGGTGTTTTGCAGTCACAATCAATTTCTTAAATCCCGCATCATGTAATGTTTTCACCAATGTTTCTGCATCAAAATCGTTCTTTAACGCAAACTGCTCCGGTTTCTCCTTACCGTTTCCCCACTCGCTTCCTGTATAAGTGTTCATACCAAAATGACAAAATGCAGCCAATTCATCTTTTTGATACTTGTACTGATTAGCACTTGGTATGACTTTGTCTTTTTTAGGCGCTGCCGTATTCTTATCTGTCAAATCTTCAGCAGTCACGCCTTCTGTTTCTTTCGCGGAAACGCTAAGGGTTGCCGTTCCTGAAAAAATACTTGAACCTACAAGTGCTACTGTTAGTAATAAACTAACTACTTGTTTTCTTTTCATAGCCATTCTCCTTATCTTTTTATTAAATATATCTATATATAATTTAGATACCATTAGAACGATTATAACATTTCACATATAAAAAAGAAAGTGGATTGTTAAATTTTACCTAATTTTTATTAAAAATATTTTTATTTATATTATTTTCGTGTACTCCATTCATTTTTCTCAACTCCTTTATATACAAAAAAGACACATCAAAAACTGATGTGCCTTCCTATATTAATTATAATCAGAATTAAAATCTTCCCTCTTCTGCTGCTTCCTGAATAGAAACTGCAACAGCAACTGTCATACCAACCATTGGGTTGTTACCAGCGCCGATAAGTCCCATCATTTCTACGTGAGCAGGTACTGATGAAGAACCTGCAAACTGAGCGTCAGAGTGCATACGTCCCATAGTATCTGTCATACCGTATGAAGCAGGACCTGCAGCCATGTTATCTGGATGAAGTGTACGTCCTGTACCACCGCCTGATGCTACTGAGAAGTATTTTTTACCCTGTTCGATACATTCTTTTTTGTATGTACCTGCAACCGGATGCTGGAAACGTGTTGGGTTTGTTGAGTTACCTGTGATAGATACGTCAACACCTTCTTTGTGCATGATTGCAACACCTTCTGTTACGTCGTTAGCACCGTAGCAGTTTACTTTAGAACGAAGTCCGTCAGAGTATGATTTTCTGAATACTTCTTTCACTTCTCCTGTGTAGTAATCCATTTCTGTTTCAACAAATGTAAATCCGTTGATTCTTGAGATAATCTGTGCAGCATCTTTTCCAAGACCGTTCAAGATAACTCGTAATGGTTTTTTACGAACTTTATTTGCTTTTTCAGCAATACCGATTGCACCTTCAGCAGCAGCGAATGATTCGTGTCCTGCTAAGAATGCGAAACAGTCTGTTTCTTCTTCAAGTAACATTTTTCCTAAGTTACCGTGTCCTAAACCAACTTTACGCTGGTCGGCAACTGAACCCGGAATACAGAAAGCCTGAAGACCTTCTCCGATTGCAGCTGCAGCGTCAGCCGCTTTTCTACAGTCTTTTTTGATTGCGATTGCAGCACCTACAATATAAGCCCAGCAAGCATTTTCAAAACAAATTGGCTGGATTCCTTTAATCTGGTCATAAACGTTAAGTCCAGCGTCTTTTGTAATTTTTTCCGCTTCTTCGATAGAAGCAATACCATAACTGTTTAATACGCTATTGATTTTGTCAATACGTCTTTCATATGATTCAAATAATGCCATTTTTACGTCCTCCTTCTCTTACTCTGCTCTTGGATCGATAATCTTAACAGCATCTGCAACACGACCATACTGTCCTTTTGCTTTTTCCCATGCTGTGTTAGGATCATCACCTTTTTTGATAAAGTCTGTTAATTTTCCAAGACTTACGAACTGGTATCCGATGATTTCATCGTTTTCATCTAAAGCGATACCTGTTACATAACCTTCAGCCATTTCAAGATAACGAGGTCCTTTTGCTAATGTTCCGTACATTGTACCAACCTGAGAACGAAGTCCTTTTCCTAAATCTTCAAGACCTGCTCCTACCGGAAGTCCGTCTTCAGAGAATGCACTCTGCGTACGTCCGTAAACGATCTGTAAGAATAATTCTCTCATTGCTGTGTTGATAGCATCACAAACTAAGTCTGTGTTTAATGCTTCTAAGATTGTTTTTCCCGGAAGAATTTCAGAAGCCATTGCTGCTGAATGAGTCATTCCTGAACATCCGATAGTTTCTACTAACGCTTCCTGAATAATACCGTCTTTTACGTTTAATGTTAATTTACAGGCTCCCTGCTGAGGTGCACACCAGCCCACACCGTGTGTTAAACCTGAAATATCTTTTACTTCTTTTGCTTTTACCCATTTTGCTTCTTCTGGGATTGGAGCTGGTCCGTGATTAACGCCTTGAGCCACTGGACACATTGTTTGTACTTCATGTGAATAAATCATGATAAAACTCCTTTCAACTATGTATGATTTTTTCTTTAACGGTGTTTGTTATATCTTTAACACCATATATGACTTTATTTTCTCACAAACTTAACTTTTCGTCTATATCTTTTTCATATTTTTTTATAATTCGACAATCTACGCTATAGTTTGTCTTATTTTTATAAATCATTGTTGAATATGCATATACTGTTTTTTATCCGCTTAGAAATTTTCTAAGAAGAGTTTTAGCGCCTCCTCCACAGTCTTTGCACGATTTTCTTCTCTCGTACCTTTTAGACGCAATTCTTTGCCATACACTTTTCCTAAAACAGAGCAGGCAATATAAATCAGTCCGACCGGCTTGTCCTTTGTTCCGCCGGTAGGACCTGCAATTCCCGTTGTGCTGAGAGCGACATCGGCATTTGCTGTTTTTGCTGCGCCGACTGCCATTTCCTTTGCCGTTTCCGCACTGACTGCACCATGTTTTTCAAGTGTATTGTGGGAAACACCTAAAATCTTTTCTTTCGCCGCATTCGAGTAAGTAATATGACCTTCCTCATATACAGAGGACGCCCCCGACACATTCAAAATTCTTCCTGCCAAAAGTCCTCCTGTACAGGACTCCGCCGTCGTAATTTTCCATTTTTTTTCAATCAGTTTCTGAACAACCTGTTCTTCTAACTCCATTTTACATACCACCCTGTGTCAAAACCTGTTTATTTTTTGCGATGTAATCTACAAGAGAAATAACTGTCAACGCAAGTGAAACGTAAATCAAAATCGTTTCTACTGTAGCAAATACTCCGCCTAAATCCATAATTAAGAAAATAACCATAAGCATCTGAAACGTTGTTTTAAATTTTCCCCAGTAACTTGCCGCAATAACAATTCCATTGTCTGATGCAACTAAACGGAATCCGCTGATAATAAATTCACGGCTGATAATGATAATAACAATCCATGCCGGAAGTCTGCCCATTTCCACAAGACAAATCATTGCCGAGCAGACAAGCAGTTTGTCTGCCAAAGGATCCATAAATTTTCCAAAATTTGTAACAAGATTGTATTTTCTTGCAATCTTTCCGTCAAGCAAGTCAGTCAGGCTTGCCACAATAAAGATACTTACCGCAATCCATTTGCTGGCATCTCCGGCAATCCCCGTATTTAACATAAATACGACAAACGGAATAATCATTATCATTCTCACTACTGTCAATTTGTTTGGTAAATTCATTATATAATCTCTCCTATCAAATCATATTCTAAAGCACCCGTCACTTTTACTCTTGCAAAGTCTCCCGACATCAGTTCTTCTTCTGTGTTGACAAAAATCAGTCCGTCTACATTTGGCGCATCCTTGTATGTTCTTCCCACGTAAGCATTTTCATCAGCCACTTTTCCTTCGATAAGGACAAGTACTTCTTTTCCAATCATATCTTCCGCTAAATCAAAGGCAATATCCTGTTGCAATTCCATTAACTCAGCCTGTCTGTCCTCTTTCACTTCTTCTTCAATCTGATCGTCCATAAGTGCGGCAGGCGTATCTTCTTCAGGTGAGTATGTGAATACCCCCAAACGGTCAAATTCCATTTCATCCACAAACTCCATTAATTCCTCGTGCTGTTCTTCCGTTTCTCCCGGAAATCCGGTAATTAATGTTGTACGGAGAGTAATATCAGGAATTTCTTTGCGAAGTTTAGCGATAATCTCTTCTAATTGTGCCTTTGATGTACGTCTTCCCATACGTTTCAATATAGCATCGCTTGCGTGTTGAATTGGCAAATCCAAATAGTGACAGATTTTCTTTTCCTCTTTCATTACTTGAATAAGTTCATCTGTGATTTCTTCCGGATAACAGTACAAAATACGAATCCACCGTATTCCTGAGATTTTGCACAATTCTTTTAATAACTTATGCAGAGATTTTTCTCCGTAAATATCTTTTCCATAGAGAGTTGTTTCCTGCGCAACTAAAATCAATTCCTTTACGCCCTGTTCCGCCAGTTCCTCTGCCTCTTTTAGCAATCTTTCCATTGGAACACTTCTAAAATTCCCGCGTATCTTCGGAATAATACAGTATGTGCAATGTTTGTCGCACCCCTCTGCAATCTTCAAATAAGCAAAATGTCCTCCCGTTGTCACAAGACGTTTCGTATCCACAAGCGGAAGTGCATCAATATCTGTCATTTCCACACGATGATGTCCTTCCAGCGCCTCGTCAATGGCATCTAATATTTTGTCATAAGACGTTGTTCCGAGAACTGCGTCAACTTCAGGAATTTCCTCGATAATCTCTTCTTTATATCTCTGTGCAAGACAGCCTGTTACAATGAGTGCTTTCAGACGTCCTTCCTTTTTCAGTTCTGCCATTTCTAAAATATTTTGAATGCTTTCTTCTTTCGCATCGTGAATAAAACAGCATGTATTAATTACAATCACATCCGCATCTTTCTCATCATCAACCATTTGATGTCCTTTAGACGCCAAAAGTCCGAGCATTACCTCCGTGTCTACCAGATTTTTATCGCATCCAAGTGAAATAAATAATATGTTCATTCGTTTTCTCCTCTATACCTAACAGGGCAGATACCTTATGGCATCTGCCCTTTGCATTTTTATTGTTCTGAATCTTCTGCAATAATTTTAATCTTCGCATTGTTTAATTCATCAATGGCAATGGATAACGGTTTCTCTCCGTCCTTTGTAGGAACTAAAGGTGTATCTCCGTCAATAATCTGTCTTGCTCTCTTAGATGTTGCAAGTACGATAGAATAACGGCTGTTTACAATCTTTGTTGCACCTTCCTCTACATCTTGGTTTACTACTTTCATCAAATCTGTATATGATGGGTGTAACATAATCTTATTCTCCTTTCGCTTCTCCTCTTAATTCTTCTTTTATTTGAGTTATCAAATCTTCATTGCGAAACCCTCTGCTATGTTCGCTCTTTATAATATTATGTATCTCTTCCACGCAAATATCCAAACTGTCATTTACAACAATATAGTCGTAAGCGCCCATTCCTTCTGCTTCTTCTGCCGCACGTTTCATACGGGACTGAATCACTTCCATTGTTTCTGTTCCGCGTCCGATTAAACGTCTTTCCAGTTCTTTTGCATTCGGCGGTGTGATAAAGAGAAGTAATGTTTCCGGATACTTTTCTTTCACTTTCAACGCACCTTGAATTTCAATTTCCAAAATAACGTCTTTTCCTGCCTCTAACTGTTCTTCCACATAAGACCGTGGAGTGCCATAATAATTACCTACGTATCTAGCATACTCTATTAATTCATCTTTCGCAATCATTTTTTCAAACTCTTCTACAGTTTTGAAAAAATATTCTCTTCCGTCCTGCTCTCCCTCACGGGCTTTTCTCGTTGTGGCAGAAATGGATAACGCATAATTATCATAGCGTTCTAAAAGCGCTTTCATCACCGTTCCTTTGCCCGCTCCCGAAAAACCGGATACAACAATTAAAATTCCTCTTCTTTTCATTTTCTTCTTCCTTTACTCAATATTTTGAATTTGCTCTCTTACTTTTTCTATACCTGTTTTTAAATCAATCGCATAGTTCGCTACTTCCAAATCATTTGCCTTAGATAAAATCGTATTCGCCTCACGGTTCATCTCCTGTGCAATAAAGTCAAGTTTTCTTCCGATTCCTTCTGCTTCTTCCAAAGTATCTTTCATATGTGCTATATGACTTCTCAGTCTGACCGTTTCCTCGTCCGTACAAATCTTATCCGCAAAAATAACTACTTCTGACGCAATACGCGATTCCTCTATCTGCGTATCTGCCAGTAATTCTTTGACTTTCATTTCAAGTTTTTCCCGATATTCAGCGATAATTTCAGGGGAACGCTTTTCCACTTTGTCTACAAGAACAAGCATATCGTCTAATTTGGCAAGCAGATCTTTCTTTAACGCTTCACCCTCCGTTATTCTTGTGGAAACAAATTGTGAAAATGCACCCTCCAGCGCTTTCTCGAGTACGTTCCATATTTCCTCTTCGTCCTGCATCTGCTCTTCCATTGTAAATACTTCAGGATAACGTGAAAGTGTAGATATACGAATATCATTTTCAAGAGAAAATTTTTCTTCCATCTGCTTAAAGTATTTTAAATATTCTCCCGCCAATGTTTCGTTATATTTTAATGAAACCTGATTTTCCGAAAAATCTTCGTATGTAATGAAAATATCTACTTTTCCTCTCTGTGCGTATTTTTTTAACAGATTACGAATGGACGCTTCAAAAAAATTCAACTTTTTCGGCATACGGATATTCACATCTAAATATCTGTGATTTACTCCTTTTAATTCTACCGTAAACTTACGCTCTGCTTCAGAAATTTCACATCTTCCGAAACCCGTCATGCTTTTTATCATTCTATTACCCTCTTATCGTTTATTCTATTGCAATACTGTCTTTTATTATAATCTATTTGGAAAGTATCGTCAATTCATTTACTCATGAATAAAGTCATGCTATACTAAATCGGTAAATGTTTAAATAATAGCAGAAAGGATTGAACTTATGGCTTTCGATGGAATTACTGTTTCAACTATCGTACAGGAATTAAATACAACTTTAAAAGACGGGAGAATTAATAAAATCGCACAGCCTGAAGCCGATGAACTGCTTTTGACGATAAAGACACCAAAAGGACAAAGACGGCTCTATATTTCAGCCAGTGCATCACTCCCGCTTATTTATCTGACCGATACAAACAAACCAAGTCCCATGACCGCACCTAACTTTTGTATGCTTTTGCGAAAACATATAAATAACGGGCGAATTACAAATATTTATCAGCCAAAACTGGAACGAATTATTTGTTTTGACATCGAACATTTAGATGAACTGGGAGATTTATGCAAAAAGCAATTAATTGTAGAAATTATGGGAAAACACAGCAACATTATTTTCTGCAATGATAAGGGAATGATTATTGACAGTATCAAACAC
The DNA here is from genome assembly GCA_900551895.1 of uncultured Lachnospiraceae bacterium. GTDB lineage: Bacteria > Bacillota > Clostridia > Lachnospirales > Lachnospiraceae > Faecalimonas. The sequence continues at coordinate 223,765 of URXX01000002.1, forward strand.
GTTTCCGCACAGATGAGTTCTGTGCGTGAAGTTCTTCCGGGACGCACCTATTTTATTCCGGACACAATGGAAAGGCACAACCCTCTTACCGTAGCCGAAGAGGAATTCCGCACCTTGTTGAGAGATAAACCGATGCCCCTTAGTAAGGCAGTTTATACTTCTTTTACCGGAATCAGTCCGATTGTCGCAGAAGAAATCTGTCATTTATCGGGAATTCCTTCAGAGATAACTCCCCGTGACTTGTCAGATGATATGCTTCTCCATTTTTTCAATCAGTTTTCCCTCTATTTTGAGGCAGTAAAAGAAGGAGATTTTCAGCCGGTCATTTATTATCGCGGACAGGAGCCTATTGAATTTTCCTGCCTTCCGATTTCTCATTATAGTCAATATGAACCGAAAAACTTTGAATCCGTTTCGGAATTATTGGAAACATATTATTCTACGAAAAATACAATTACCCGTATTCGTCAGAAATCCTCTGATTTACGCCGTGTTGTACAGACTGCCCTTGAGCGGAACCGTAAAAAATACACTTTACAGACAAAGCAGCTTCGCGACACAGAAAACCGCGAAAAGTATAAAGTATATGGAGAACTTCTGCATACTTACGGATATAATGTAGAAAAAGGTGCAAAGAAGTTGGAGGCACTCAACTATTATACAAACGAAATGATTACCATTCCGCTTGACACAACAAAAACTCCAATGGAAAACGCTCAGAAATATTTTGATAAATACAATAAGCAGAAACGTACTTTTGAGGCATTGACCGAACTTATCGAGGAAACAAGAGATGATATTATTTATTTGGAGTCAGTAAGCAATGCTTTGGATATTGCTTTAAGCGAAGACGATCTCCTGCAAATTAAAGAAGAACTTATTGAGGCAGGATATGTAAAACGAAAATTCACAAAAAAGAAAGTAAAAATTACAAACAAACCTCTGCATTACATTTCCAGTGACGGTTTCCATATGTATGTCGGAAAAAACAATATGCAGAACGAAGAACTTACCTTTCATTTTGCTGTCGGAAATGACTGGTGGTTTCATGCAAAAGGCGTTCCCGGCTCTCACGTTATCGTAAAAACAAACGGTGAAGAACTTCCTGACCGCACTTTTGAAGAGGCGGGGCGTCTCGCCGCATACTATTCAAAAAATCGCGGAAACGAAAAAGTAGAAATTGACTATATCGAGAAAAAGCACGTAAAAAAACCGGCAAAAGCAAAACCGGGATTTGTCATTTACCATACAAACTATTCTCTTATAATCGACTCGGATATATCAAAATTGGAGCAGGTTTAAAACCCGCTCCATTCTTTTTTGCATTAGTGTGATGCCCAATATCCTTTTAACAATGTTCCGTTTGACGTTCCCTGTCCTTCCGGATATGCTGTTGCTTCAAAAGCATAATCTTTAAATCCTTTTACCATTGAGAAGCATCCGCGCATTTTATAAGTATTTCCCGGATAGAACTTTTCTTCATCACTTCTCACTTTCATTTCCGTAACACTTCCAAGACCGATATATGTCTGTGATCCGTCTGCACTTGGCACTCCGCCGCCTTTTACGTTCTTAGCGCTAAAACTGATGTCCGGCTCTACCATTCCGTAATCCGGAGCTGGAAATTCCTTTGGAACCATTACTTCATAATCAAATACGCATAACTCCACATCTGACGGCAGTTTCATCTGATTTACATCAATTTTTCTTGTGCCAAACTGATTGTGCTGCTGAATTGCCTGATTCACATAGTTGGCATCCTCGCTCATTGTTGTTACTTTGTTTATTCTTACATAAACTGTATGATACACTTTGTCTTCTGTAGCATAACGTGTTGTTTTTACCCATTGATTTAACGGTGCAGGGGATGTAATTGCTGTCTTTGTCATATCAACTGCATCTTTCACATCAGCGCTTGCACTTTGACTTCCGCTCTGTCCATCATCTTTCTTGTCATTGGACTCAAAGTCTTCATCATCAAAATCCAAGCCACCGCCAAATCCTTCTGTTTCTTTCAAAACATCTTTTGGCACTTCGATTTTTTTCAACTTATTAAAATCACTGTAACTGATTTCCATTTTAAATTCTTCAATATCCATATCTGCGGCTTCGCTTACTTTTCCAAAAATTTCTTTCATATCAAGCGTAACTTTTGCCGGAAGCAGTTCATCTTTGTAAATAGACAACGTGCAAGGTACTTTCACATCTTCGTCTTCATCTGAGAGATATTGGTCTAAATTTGCTTCTTTTGACATATCACTGCTCATCATATATTCCATGATTTCCGAACTGACTTCACCTTTTAATTCAAAACATTCTTTGTCATTTACTTTCACTGTATCTTCACTTAATTTGAATTTTTCAAAAGAGTCCTCAAATTCATCAAATAAATCTGTTGACGGTTTTGTTATATCATCTTCATCTACTTTTTCTTTTTTCCATTTACCCTGCTGATTCATATAGTTGACATACTCATCATCATCTTTAACAACATAACTTTCTACTTCTGTGGATGCACTCTGACCTAAAATTTTCATACCCACTTCGCCTTCGGTATGGCTCTCACCTGTTTTTAGAATCGTTTCCGCGTCCATCTCCATATTTATCTCTGCTGTCTGTCCCTCTTGAGAGATTTCCATATTTAAGGCAAGACTTGCTTCCGTTGATTTTACCTCTTCCAACTTTTTATTCATATCCGTAAGCAAAGATTCCGGCGTTGCTTTCTTACCGCATCCTGCTGCCAATGACATTGCCATTACCGCCACGATTCCCATAGTTGCCAATTTTTTCATTCTTTTCTTCATACCTTCGTCCTCCTTAGACTATTTCGTAATATAAATAACTCCCAACCAATATGTTCCCTGTAATTCGGTATTTCCAAGCCCACTTACAACCTGACCTGCAATCTGATTAAATTCTTCTTCTGTAAGTCCGTATTCGGTTCTAAGCGTTGCCTTTCCATTTGTTCCGACTTCTTTTACAAGAGACTCTGCAATCGCATTTTTTTCAAAATATTTATTATTGATATGGTAGTATTCTTTTGTATCTTCTTTTGCCGTATAATCTGCTATGGCTGAATTGACTAAATATCTGTCATCTTCTACAAGAACTCGATCCGCTTCCGCATTTGGAAGATTTAACAACGCATTTGTTAAAATTTCATTGTCATTGTTAGTAGGGTCAACTATCTGCCACTGTCCGTCAACCTTAACCTTATTCCATGCGTGAGGAAGATTTCCTTCCAAATATCCGGTTACAACGATACACTCCAAGCCTGCTTCTTCTGCAAGAAGTTTATATGCTCCCGCATAACTTGCACATACACCGTTTTTGTTAATCAAAACACCGTACGGAGTGAATGAATCGTTAAATTCCTTATCTACTTTCTTGAAGTTGTTTTTCTCTGCATTTTTTAACGCATTATCATCATATTTTGCAATTTCACAGAGATAATTATTTAGGGCAATCTCCTTTTCCAATTCTGTCATATCATCTTTAATGACTTCTTTCACTACCCTTTTTACTTCTTTTACGATTTCTTCCTGTTTCTTGCGCATAACTTCCGGAGAATCGTCGTATTTTACAATGAGATAATCTCCTGCGATAGAGGCGCTTCTCACTCCTAAAGCCAACGGATTTTGATAAGTGGCTTCCTGCCATGCGTCCAATAACTGTGACTGGTCTTTCGCCTCTTTGAAATCAGAAAGGTCAATCATTGTATTTCCTGCAACCATATTTCTTCCAATATATTCGCTGAGTGCGGAAGTTGCCGTAATTTCATAATCAGTTGCATAAATATCTTCTTCTGCTTTTTCTTCCTTTTCTTCTTCCACTTCAAACTGGGCATCTGTACGTCCGCCTCTTGCACGAAGTGTATCCTGTCTTTCTTTCAACGCTTTTAAATCCGCTTTCACTGTTGCCTTATCATACTTCTCGACAACCGCTACGTCTTTAAAAGGTGTTCCTTCAATCTGATACGGGATTTTTACAATATCTACCTGCACATTTTTCAAATCGGACATATCTTCTTTTTCATATTGTCCCCATGTTTCCGTTTTTTCCTTTGCGCCTTCAATATCATATGTAATCAATTTCTGAGCAAGACGCCCGTCACACATTGTCACCCACGCATAAGCCGGAAGTTCATTAAAACTTTTTGCGTATCGTGATCCTTCCTCTTCTCGAGATTTCTTTCCTTCCACAGTGCTTGCTATCATTTTAGATAACTGGTGCTTATCAAAAGAATTGCTGATTGCGGAAGTTCCGTCCTCATTTACGGCAACAACACAATATTTTTCCTCTTTTAAATCATTGTCCGTAACAACAGGGCCTGTTCCCTGTCCATATTTATCTACAACCCATTTTTCGTTTCTGTCCATTTCTGAAACAGTAAACGTATTAAACATAATGTTGCTGTCCGGTGACCACGTTGTCTTATCCGTTATTCCTCTTGTCATTCCCACCATGCCATAACCGTGCTCATTATCGTAATCATACTGTACAACATAGTAGGCTTTTGCACCTTTTACCTTATCCCAGTAAAATTCAGGTTTACCCTCTTCATTCACCCTGAATTTTACTTCCGGCGCTGTCTTTACCTCATTTTTAATTGTAAACGGAGTAATAATCGGTTTCTCCAGTTTTTCACCCGTTTCCGGATTTACATAGAGCGCCATATAATATTGCGGAAGGTTCCCCCAGTCTTCAAATTCATCTTTATTAAAAAGAATATTAGAAACCTTATCATATCCGAAAATCAAATCTTTCTGTTTCTCTCTCAACTCTTGTGATACACTAACCTGTGCCGTTGACCAGCGCGGCGGTTTTACTTTCAGCACTTGCTTTTCCGCATCCCATTCAAAATGTGTACCGACTCTCTGCGTCAATTCAGGATCCTGATAAACCGCTACCAGTTCCGTATAATTTTTGAACTGTCCGTTTTTAATATCAAACCCAAACTGTACCGGAATTCTTTCATTTCTTTTTACATCTTCTATCGTATCTTTATAGATGTATTTCTCAGAACCCGCATATTTCTCTTTTATCTTTGATGACAACTGCTTCGATGTTGTCATCTCTGCTTTCTGTCCTTTATCGCTACTATTCTTTTTCTCGCTCTGACAACCTGTCAGCATCAATGAAAATGCTAATATAGCGCAACAGACACCGGTTACTTTTCTTCTCTTCATAAGCCATTCCTCCTTGCCTTATAACAATAATACCCTGCTGCCACAAAAAAGGTTACAGTTTTTTCTTTAAAAATGTTAAAAATTCTTTTTCTGTTACATTCCTGCCATAAATGTAAAAATAGTTTTCCCCTTTTTCATAGGCTGCATAATAGTTATCCGTTCCTTTTTCTTTACAAATATAAATACTCTTACCATGTATTTTGCTCGGTTTCACTTTAAAAACCTCTTCCGGTATCTCTTCTTTTCCATGCAGTTCTTCACATTTTATTTTCTCACTCTCTTCGAGGCTATCTTGTTTTCCTCCAAGCGAAAGTCCTGTCTCCCAGTCTGATACTTCCTGAAAAGCCACCGTCTGTACCTCTATATTATTCCGCACTTTTCCTATATAAATATATCCGCCTAAAACAGTTATGCAGACACAGGCTGCCGCCACCGTACCAATCCATATCGTCTTTCTTGACTTTTTCTTCTCTTGTTTCATCTCTGCCCGCATCTGTTTTCTTGTTTTCTCTATCAAATCTTTGGGAGCATGAATGTTATCTATCTCACGTCTATACTGTTCCTGCATATTCAACTTCTCCTTTCAGGTAATTTCTAAGCATATCTCTTGCCCTTGACAAACGTGTCTTTACCGCTGTTTCCGATTGTTCGAGAAGAGCGCCGATTTCTTTTATGGAATATTCCTCATAATAAAACAAGTGGATAACCGTACGATAATTTTCCGGCAGTTTTTGCACCGCCTCTGTTACACTCTCGTCCTTCTCCTCCATTTCGTAAAACTCTTCCGTATCATACTCCAATGACGCCCGATGTCTGTTCCATGCACTGTCAAACTGCTTTTTACAACAATTAATCGTCACCCTGATCAGCCATGCTTTCAAATGCTCTTCTGTAGAAATCTTATCTTCATTTTTAACAAATCTCAAAAAAACTTCCTGAAACACATCTTCCGCATCTGCCTTATTTTTCATATGAATAATGGCAAGTCTATATACCATATCTGCATACTCTTCCAACACCCGTTCCGCACATAAATTTGCCTGTCCAACCATAGAAGCCTCCTCATTTGTTTCTTTTGATAGTATTGCTATTATATCATCTATTTGCATTTTGCACAATATTAATGCAAATTCATTTTATTTTTTGTTTGTTTTTGCCTAGTAGTTTCCTAAAATACGTAAGTTTCTTGTTTCGTCACGCAAACCTCGAATTGCATTTTTCACTGACGAATCTGCCATATTCCCCTCAAAATCCACAAAAAAACGGTATTCCCAGTTTCTGTCTTCTATCGGTCTTGATTCTATCTTTGTCATGTTTAAGTCGTTATAAATAAAATGTGAAAGAAGATGATACAATGATCCGCTCTCGTGCGGAATTTCAAAACAGATACTTATTTTCTTCGCCCCCTCCAAAAATACTTTCTGATTTGTCACAATAATAAATCTTGTGGAATTACTCTCGCTATGATTAATGGAATGTTCCAAAACTTCCAGCCCATACAATTCCGCCGCATATTCACTGCAAATTGCCGCCTCGCTATGTTTTCCCGCCTCCAATACTTTCTTTGCCGCTACTGCCGTATTTTCCACGCTAATCTGCTGCCAGTTTCTATGCTCCGCCAAAAATTTCTCACTCTGCATCAAACCCTGCGGATGTGAATACACCCGTTCTACATCTGAAAACGTTGTTCCCGAAATTCCGACAAGTGCATGGCGAATAGGAATAACCACTTCACCAACAATATAATTTTCAAATTCTACGAGTAAATCATATACCTGACTGACCGCCCCCGCAGAAGAATTCTCAATAGGAAGTACGGCAAAATCCGCCGAACCCTCCTCGATTGCCTCCATGGCATCACGAAATGTATCTACGTGAAAAACATTTTCACTCTCTCCAAAATATTGTCGGAGTGCCTGCTGGCTGTACGCACCGTCCGTTCCCTGAAAAACAAGTCTTGCCTTTTCACTGTCCAACTCCTTCAATCCAATAAAAGCCGTTTTACCGTACACGCCGTTTTCCCCTAAAATCTGATACTGCAACTTTCTGCTCATGGACATAATCTGCTCAAACAGTTCACGGATACCCTTTTTATTTCTCTCATTTGACGCTTTTTCGCTTAAAACCGCCAGTTTTTCTTCCTCTCTTTTTCTGTCGTATACTTTCTTTCCCGTCTTTAATTTATCTTTTCCTACCTGCTCACACAGTTTCATTCTTCTCTCATAAAGGGATAAAATCTGTTCATCAATAACGTCCAACTGCTCACGGATTTCCTGTAATGACATACGTCCCACCTCTTCCTCATTTATTATTTCTGACTATTATAATATACATTTGGTTTAAAATCTATCTTTTACGGGAATACTTTTCTTATGAAAAATAAATTTATCTTATGTGGAACAGTTGGCTGGTGTATGGAAATTATTTTCACTTCCATACATTCTTTATTTCGCAAAGACCCTAAACTGATCGGGCGGACGTCCATTTGGATGTTTCCTATTTACGGTTTGGCAGGACTTCTTACTCCGATTTGCAGATTTCTCAAAAATAAAAGTGTAATTATCCGAGGAGGTATCTATACTTTCTGCATTTTCTTCTGCGAATTTCTGACAGGCTCGCTTTTAAAGAAATATAATGCTTGTCCGTGGGATTATAGCGATGCCAAATTAAATGTGAAAGGATTAATCCGTTTAGATTACGCTCCTCTCTGGTTCGGGGTAGGACTTCTATATGAAAAACTTTTAAGCAGACAGAAATAGGACGGGAATTTTTTCATAATTCCTGTCCCGACCTGTTGAAAATCTTCTTATTTTATTATATGATATATAAAACTTTTCACATAGGAGGAACAATACCATGAACACTGTGGAATGTATCAAATCTCGAAGAAGCATTCGCAAATATAAATCCGATAAAGTAGAACATTCTTTACTGGAATCAATTATTTCCACTGCTTCTTATTCTCCCTCTTGGAAGAATACACAGATTACACGCTACATAGCGATTGAAGACACATCTATCATCAACAAAATCGTTACCGATTTCACCCCAGAATATAATGCAAATATTATTCGTCAAGTACCAATGTTAATTGCAGTGACAATGGTAACGGGACGTTGCGGTTTTGAGCGTGACGGTTCATTTACAACGAAGAAAGGCGACCGCTGGCAAATGTTTGATGTAGGCGTTTCCTGTCAGTCTTTCTGCCTTGCTGCACATGATGCAGGACTCGGTACGGTTATTATGGGGATTTTTGACGAGGACGGCGTAACGGAATTATTAGATATTCCCGAAGGGCAGGAACTTGTCGCTCTTATCGCTCTCGGCTATCCTGACATCGAACCTATCGTTCCAAAGAGAAAAAGTGTCGAAGATTTATTAACATACAAGTAGGAGGAATTTATGAAACATTTATTAAACCCATTGGATTTATCCGTAGAGGAAATTGATGAAATTTTAGATTTGGCAAATGATATTGAAGCACATCCCGATAAATACGCACATGCCTGTGAGGGAAAGAAACTTGCCACTTTATTCTATGAGCCAAGTACAAGAACAAGATTAAGTCACGAGGCAGCCATGATGAACTTAGGCGGGAATGTACTCGGATTTTCTTCTGCCGACTCCAGTTCCGCCACAAAAGGCGAAAGCGTATCGGACACAATCCGTATGATTGCCTGCTATGCCGACATCTGTGCCATGCGTCACCCGAAAGAGGGCGCTCCTATGGTTGCAAGCCAGCACTCCACTATTCCGATTATCAACGCCGGAGACGGAGGACACCAGCACCCTACACAGACATTGACAGACTTACTTACTATCCGCTCCGAGAAAGGTCGTCTGCATGATATTACTATCGGACTTTGCGGTGACTTGAAATTCGGACGTACAGTACACTCTCTCATTCATGCGCTTGTACGCTACGAAAACGTAAAATTTGTACTGATTTCTCCTGAAGAACTCAGACTTCCAAGTTATATCCGAAAAGACGTTTTAGATAAAAACAACATTCCTTATAAAGAAGTTGTACGCTTGGAAGACGCTATGGGCGAACTTGATTTACTCTATATGACTCGTGTACAGAAAGAACGTTTCTTTAACGAAGAAGATTATGTCCGCATGAAAGATTTCTATATTTTGGACGCTGCAAAAATGGCACTGGCAAAAGACGATATGCTCGTTCTTCACCCGCTTCCGAGAGTAAATGAAATTGCTGTTGAAGTGGACAAAGACCCTCGTGCCATTTATTTCAAACAGGCACAATATGGCGTATATGTTCGTATGGCATTAATTTTAACATTACTGGAAATCAAAGTTTCTTAAGACGATAAGGAGAACCATTATGACAAAGAATACACTTAACGTAAGTTCCATTGAAGAAGGTTTCGTACTCGACCATATTCAAGCGGGAAAAAGCATGGATATTTACCGCTACTTAAAATTAGATAAATTAGACTGCTGTGTTGCCATTATCAAAAATGCAAAAAGCAGTAAAATGGGTAAAAAAGATATTATGAAAATCGAATGCCCGATTGATATTATTGACTTGGATATTTTAAGTTTTATCGACCACAATATTACAATCAACATTATTCAGAACGATAAAGTTGTTGAGAAAAAACGTTTGGAACTTCCAAAAGAAATCACAAACGTAATTAAATGTAAAAACCCTCGCTGTATTACTTCTATCGAACAGGAACTCGACCATGTTTTTGTTCTGACAGATGAGGAAACACAGGAATACCGCTGTAAATACTGCGAAGAAAAATACCATAGAAAATAAAAATAGAAGTGATAAAGTTTTTCCGCTTTATCACTTCTATTTTTATTTTATCGTTCTTTTACCAATCTATAATTTGTAAAATAATATTCTTTAAACTGATTATCCAGCCATTCCTCTTCTCCCGTTTTCAAATCGACTTTACCGATTTTGCCGTTGAATTTATATAAATACTCGCTCGCCTCATCTAAATAAAAAACTTTATCCAATCGTTCCAAGCCTTTTACTTTCTCTGTCTTATCTTCTTTCAGATTATAACGGTATACGCTGTCCCCGTTCACTTCGGACTGCACTCCAAAAAGCACGTCCTTTTGATTTGCAACAAGTCCGTTAGACTGTGGCATCTTTTCTTCAAACAAGTATTTCATTTTACCGTTTTCATACTGATAATAATAGAACGGTATTTCCAATTCCTCATCTTTTGCGTGATTCTCCGTACTGTTCCATTTGTCACGCAATGTATATTCTTCCGATTCACTGTATGTCTGTAAAACAAGCCCGTCTGTTTCCGGCATGTATGCAACCTGCCACACAGACATATCTTTATGTTTCTCATGCGGAATTTCAATCTGTTTTATCTTATTTGTTCCGCGGTCAATCGACCAAAGCATAAATTCTTTCGAATTGTTCGGTGTCTGCGGAACACCTACCACAATATAATCATTTTCCCGCGGGATAATACTGTTAATTCCCCAAAGATTATTTGTCAACTGCTCTGTTTTCTTTGTTTCCAAATCGTAACGGTACACTTCATCGTTCCCCTGTTCGTCCTTTGCCGAATATAGTACCGCATTTCCCTTATCGTCCACTACGGCAAAATTAAATTGTGTTGTCAAATCAATCTTATACTTCGTGGAATTCATCTTGTCTTTTCCAAAGTCATATGTATTATTTTCTACAACAATCTGATTTTCATTTAATCTGTCAGCATTCGATGTAACTAAACGATAATCTTCCAATTCCGCTTTCTTTTCAGAAGTCTGACAGCCTGTAAGCATTAACGCTGTCATTGTCAATAATAAAATTTGTTTTCCTCTCTTTATCATCTGAGTTCTCCCCTTTCGTATTTACCTGTTTACTATGTGCCATGTTGATATACGCTTTCTCTTCTTTTTCCCTTCTCCCCCTTATTCTTCTTATTGTACAAGAACCGTTCCGATAAAACTAAGTACATATAAATGTATCGGATAATACAGATAGAAAAAATATTTCCATTGTTTTTTCGGTTTCTGATACTTATCTTTTTTTCTATAAAACAAACTCATCAGTGGTAATGCAAATATCATCATCCATTGAAAATTTTCAAGAAAGAAATAGGAAATATCAATCTGCCTATACATAGAAGTCAACCCCATATCCCTTGCTATAGTTTCTAAAATAGGGAAATATACGTAATCTGTCCTTAAATTTATTCTCGGAATAATCTGCAAAAATCCGAAAAGTGAAAACAACACACAAAAAACAATATACCATATTTGAAATTTTCTCTTATCCTCTTTCCATATATATATTCCCAATCCTAAAAAACTAAATGTCAGACTTTCCATTCCTAAGAATAGTCCCAATAACGAAGAAATACACTGTACAATCAATTCACTATCAAGCACTTCCACACAAGCCAGCCAAAACATCAGTCCGCTTAGAACTATTTCTATCAAAAAGAATGCTGAAAATAACAGAACTCTTTTCCGTGTATTGTTCCTTGTTGTGTCATATATATAAATCAGAACGGTCATCAAAAACAGTGTTCGGAATATATTATTGTCTACGTTTATATTGCTAAAAACAGAAAACAAGTAGTTCATCGTTCCCATAGCAACATTCGCCAAATATAACCGTGTCATATATTTTTTTCGATTTTTTGTAAAATCCATAGACCACGCACAGCAGAAAACGAATATCGGTGCGGAAAGTCTTCCAAGCCACCTGAATAAAATCGGTGTTCCGGATATAAATGCACCTATATGGTCTATTGTCATTAAAATCAGTGCTGTAATTTTTAAACTCAGACTTGTCATTAATTATTTAACTCCCTATATTTCTACTTCACTTTATATGAATATAATATCTCATCTTCCAATTCCACTTTATCCATATTAGGAATTGAGCGATTTGGAATATTTTTCAAATAAACTGTTTTAACCCCGTTTTCTTCTTCAAAATATGTTTCTGTATCAAAATATTTATCAGGACTTTCCCCTTGCTGTTTCTCAGGGTACATCGTTTCCATAACAATCGCATTCATTTTCTTGTTATATACAAGAATTTTAGCACACAATCTGTCATCTACAACGGTAGCAATTCTTAACGTAACTTTTTTCTTATTTTTCGCATCCTGCAAAAAAGACTGTATCTCTTTATTTTCTGCATCCATATCTTTCGATACATCAATATAGCCTTTTTGTTTTAAATCTTCCATAGAAACATCGGATTTTAAAGACATTAGTTCATCCCATGCATCCTCCTCTGCATACCCCTGTTTTCTGATTACCAAAACAGCCAGTATTAAAATAATTAAAATACTTATTGACAAAATGATTTTTTTACTTTTTTTCATTTTCTACTCCCTCTCCTTCTTTTGTTTCTTTTATGTAATATATGCGTAACAACTTATAATACATTTTTAATAATTTTCAGTTTTTATTTTGTATCTATTATTTATTTTCAGTTTTTATATTCTAATATTAGTATACCTAAAATATTTAGTCAATACCATTTACCAAATATTTTTATTTAAAAATAGACCCACATTAACAACCTCTTATTTTCGGTTCTCTTATACCTTCCAAAATCTAACATTGAGAAAACCAATCTGTATTTTAATGTGAGTCTATTTAATTATTTCTTCAATAGCATATAATTATTAAAGTAAGATTCTTTAAAATTAGAATCCAGCCATTCTTCTTTGCCAGTTTTTAAGTTTATTTTACCAATTTTTCCATTAAATCGATAAACATTTTCGCTTTTCTCATCCAAATAGAATACTTTTTCTAATGTTTCAAGGCTTTTCATCTTGTCAACTTTATTATCTTTAATATTGTATCGGAATACATTGTTTCCCTCTATCTCTGATTGCACCGCAAACAAAATATCGTTTCTATTTGCTACAATCCCCATAGACTGAGGCATATCTTTTTCAAATAAATACTTCATTTCCCCATTTACATATTGATAATAATAAAATGGATTTGTAAGTTCTTTATCTTTAGGGTGTTCTTCCATACTATTCCACTTATCCTGCAATTCATATGCTTCCGAATCGCTATACGTCTGTAAAATAAGACCATCTGTCTCTGGTACATATGCAACTTGCCAAACAGATATATCTTTATATTTATCATGCGGAATTTCTATGTTCCGTACTTCTTTCGTATTTCTATCAATCGACCAAAGCATAAGTACTTTTGAATCATGCGGTATCTGCGGAACACCTACAACAATATAGTCCTTTTCTCTAGGCACAATATAATTGATGCCCCAAAGATTATCGGTCAACTGTTCGCTCTTTTTTGTCTTTAAATCATACCTATACACTTCATCATTTCCGTTAACATCTTTTGCTGAATAGAGAACCGCTTTTCCTTTGTCATCATATACAGCCAAAGAATACTTTGCTGTTAAATTCATCTTATAGTTTTCTGTATTCATTTTATTTGTTTCAAAATCATATATATGATTTTCTACAGAAATCTCATTTTCATTAATTCTACTGGAACTTGTCAGTGATAAGTAATAATCTGATAATTCCGATTTTGTTTCAGATGCTTTACACCCCATAAGCATAATTGCCGATAATGCAATTAATAAAATATACTTTCTTTTTTTCATTAATACAACTTCTTTCCATTCACATCTATATTGCCATGTTCAATTGATACTCCATTAATACTTAAACTACTTGTATATTTATATCCCCAGTATTCTACACCTGTTTTCCATATATCAACAATAGCATTTGGCATTCCACCGGCGTCCCATTTTTTCATAGTCACTTCTAATCTTCCACCACTTTTCTTCGGTGCTGATACTTTTACAGCCATTCCTAGTTGGCAATTATCATATGATAATTTAGTAGCAACTTCTCCTTTTTTCATTGTATGGTTTCCCTGTCCTTTTGTATCAGTAAAAGTAGTCGCTCTTCCCGTCCCGATAATCCTATTTGTACTCCTATTAATATACAATTTATTTGGTGCAGACCTACAATTAAAACAGCCACACCTAGTGCCAACAAAACATTTCTTTTTCTCATACCGTTCTCCTCCTTTTTACCCTTACATTAATGTGTAACTCTTAATTATTATGTTTCGTTTTCAGAAGATCTTCTTTATATGCTTATATTACTATACTCTATTATATTCGTCAACAACTATTTAGTTTTTCTAAATATTGATTTATCAATATTTTTAATGTTACAATGTAATACATAGAAAGGAAGATATTTATGGACACTAAAAGTAATTTTAGGCGTGGTTCTGTAGAGTTGCTCGTCCTACATTTATTACAGGAAAAAGATTACTATGGCTACGAGTTATCGCAAAACATTAAATCACGCTCAAACGGAATTATCGATATTCCTGTCGGTTCTCTATATCCTGCTCTCTATAAATTAATTGATAACGGATATATTACAGACTACAAACAACAGGCAGGAAAAAGGCTTGTACGCGTATACTATCATCTAGAACCTAAGGGAAAAGAAAGACTTGATTTACTTTTAGACGATTATTACGCTACAAACACGGGGATACAAAGTATTTTAAATTACGAACAAAAGGAAGGAGGGGATTAGTCTATGACTAAAACACAGAAAAAAATCATCAAAAACTACAAACGGGAAATCCGCAAACTTTTACCTATTTTCACAAAAAATGAACGACATTTTCTCAATGATATATCTGTTTCTATCGAAGATTATGCTACTTCAGACGAAAGTTTTTCCAAAGACTCACTTATAGAAAATATAGGAGAACCCAAAGACATTGTTGCACGATACCTTACTGATATGAATGCGGACTCACTTCGCAAAGTTTTATCGAGAACAAGATACATTCGTGTCGCTACAATATTTATAATTTCTATCGCTATTTTTACAGGGGCTTTTAAAATTACAACCCTATATCTAAACTATAAGGGTGCTGAAGAAGCCTATATCCATCGGGAAATCATAGAAACAACAGAGTATATTGAAGTTCCCATATCAGAAGACGAATAAAAAGGAGATTTACATTAATGAAAAAATTTTTATGTTTACTAACATCTGTCATTTTATCTTGTTCCTTAACTTTTTCTAGTTTTGCACATACTTCGGACACTACCAAAACAGTTTCTAAAAAGTACATCGAATATACACAAAGTGGAAACCAAGGTTTATCACTCTGCTTGGAAAATCACAAATAAAACCAGTTCCCACTCAAAAAATACTGCAACAGCAAAAGTAACTGCTAAACTTTATAACAATAGTGTTGTAGTACAAACAAAAACCAAAACGCTAACATTAACCTGTTCTAAGACAGGAGTCATTTCATAATACCAAAAAGGTTCATAAACAGTTTTATCACCTAACTGTTTATGAACCTTTTTTCTATCTCTTCTCTTAAATTTTTCATCTTAAATCATATGTAAGCAAGACGATAAGCCGGGTTATGTCGTTGGACGGTCATCTATCTAGACCTATTGTTGCCAATAGGTTCAAGCAACCTACCTAAAACGTGGCGGGCAACCACAATGTTTTCATTCGGTTTTGCTTCGGGTGGGGTTTACATATGCCCCTGTTGTTACCAACAGGGCGGTAGTCTCTTACACTGCCCTTCCAACCTTACGCTATAAAAGATGTGCGGTAGGATAAGTTGTAAAACAACTTATCCTACACGGCATTCGCCGTATACCCTCTTGCAAGTATATGGACTTGCAAGAGGGTGCACACCTCATTGCTAACGCGGTACATTTCTGTTGCACTATCCTTAGAGTCGCCTCCACCGGACGTTATCCGGCACCCTGCCCTATGAAGCCCGGACTTTCCTCATCTGCGGCCTTTCGGCACTTGCATCTGCGACCGTCTGTCTTACTTACATACAATTTGTTATTTTAGCACACTTCTACCACATCGTCAATTAAGTTTTCGCCGTCAGCAGACGATGTCGCCAAAAAATCGCACCGTTCATTCTGCATATGCCCGTCATGTCCTTTTACCCAAATAAACGTTACCTGATGCGGTTCTTTCGCTTTTAATAAGCGTTTCCACAAATCAACATTTTTTACAGGTTCATTTTTCCCACGTTTCCAACCTTTTTTTATCCAGCCGTCAATCCATTTTTGGTTAAAAGCGTCTACAACATATTTGGAATCCGAATATAATTCAATTTCACACGGACGATTTAACGCTTCAAATCCGGCAATGACCGCCATTAATTCCATGCGGTTATTTGTCGTCTTTTTATATCCTTGCGACAATTCTTTTGTATGCAGTTCTCCTTTCGTATCCACATACTCCAATACAGTACCGTATCCTCCCGGTCCGTCAGGGTTTCCTCTCGCCGCTCCGTCCGTATATATTTTCACTTTCATCATATCTATACTCTCCATTCTCCGGTTTTTAGAAAATGCGTTGCCGTCTGCTCCGCATTTTCAATAATCTTTTTATCATAACCGATAATGCTCAATAATTTTATCGCATTTCTCGAAACCGCTCTTCCGCGATACAACTCATAATTAAACAAAATATCGTTTTCTTGAATTTCTTCCTGAAAATGATAATTACTGTACTCATTTTCCAGCATATGTGTCAATTCTATATCGTGGGTTGCCGCAAAACAGAGTACCTGTTTTTTCGAAAGACTTTTTAAAATCTGTGCCGACGCCGATATACGCTCAACCGTATTCGTTCCCCGAAGCACCTCATCTACAAAGCAGAGCATCGGTATCTCTTCGTCTGCATGGCTTAAAATTCTCTTGAGCGATTTAATCTCTACTATATAATAACTCTCATTTCCCTGCAAGTTGTCTTTTAATGCCATAGAAGAATAAACCTGGAAGAAACTTGCCCGATAAAATGTGGAAATGCTTGTATCTATCGTCTGAGATAAAACTGTATTAATCGCCACCGTTTTCAAAAACGTAGATTTTCCGGAGGCGTTTGAACTGGTAATCAGCACATTTCTGTTTTCCTCAATGGAATTTGCCACAGGTTCTACAATAAGCGGATGATATACATCTCTCACATTTATAAACGCTTCTTTCGTTTCCCGCAATTCCGGAATACTATAAAACGGAAGACTTTCCCGAAAAGACGCCACAGAAATGAGTGCGTCCAATACCCCTATATTTTCCGCAAGTTCATCTATCGTATCTGCATTTTTCTTTACTTCCTCCAACATGGAATTAAATTTCAGCAAATCAATATGTGTTGCCACACGGATATAGTCTAAAAATGCCTCCGCCAAACTTCCCGTTTCCCGCTGTGCAGACATTAAAAGAGATGAGCCGAACCGAAACTTTTTAAACTTTTTCCGAATATCCGCAATATGGTCTACATATTCCTGCACTTCCGCAATCTCCAGTTTGGAAATCTCTTTACTTGCATCTAGCATTTTCAATATATACGAAAAAGTTGTTAAATAGGGTTGTATTGCCCCTTTTCTTTTATAATACCGAAAAACGTCCCACACTAACATCATCAGCATAACCGTAAACCCTACACCGACTTCCAAAACAGTCATCAAGATAAGTCCAAACGGAATTGTAAACAACGCTATATAATGTTCCGCATTGCTCTCTTTTTTCAATGTGATAAGCAAATCAATATAATCACTTATGGAAAATCTTCTCGTTTTTCCTATTTGCCGAAAGCAGACTTCCAAATCTGCCCTTTTCTGTTCATGCGTAGCAAAAAAATGTATCAGCCGTTCTCTTTCATCTAAGATTTTCTGCTCTGTCACAGGCGTGCGGAGCATATAATATAAATATTCTTCTCCAACAGATGACTTCGTATGATTGATATAGGCAAAAATATTGTCCATATCCAAGTCATTCCATGTAATATCATCAATATATGGTCTGTTGATTTTCCCTTTCTTTAACTGATAGACAAAATATCCGGAAATCTTATCTAACTCTTCCTCATCATACTCTCTTTCGGGAATTTTCCCCCATTCTTTTAAAAACTTTTCTCTCCAAACTCTTCTCGCTTTCTTTTCGCTGACATACATATGCACAATCCCGAAAACAAAAAGAGCAAATATGGAAACCACTATAAATTCTATCTGCATTCCGTTTTCCTCTGTTATTCGTGAATGTTACCCAGTTGAATATTCTTTTCTACTATTCTCTGCATTTCTTCCCAAATTGTTTCCGAAGTTTCTTCTATTCTTTCATTTCTTTTATAAATCTGCTCTTTCTTTACCTGATGTTCACTCCAACTTTTTCCCTTTGCCGCATCGTTTAACAGCATCGGCTGGAAATTATCGAGAAGATGTGCATATTTTGCATCTTCTGTTTCATATGCCTCAAATTCTTCCCATAATTCTCTGAAATACTGTCCCTGCTCTATCGGAAGTATACCGAAAATACGGTCTGCCGCTTTTTCTTCTCGCTCTCTTTTATCTTTTGCCCCTTCACTGTCATAGGCATATGTATCCCCCGCATCAATTTCCACAAGGTCGTGAATGAGAACCATAGTAATCACTTTTAGAAGATCTACCTCTTCGCTGACATATTCCTTTAGCAAAATGGCTGACAATGCAAGATGCCACGAATGTTCCGCATCATTTTCTTTCCGTTCCCCGTCAGACAGATACGTTTGTCTGAAAATATTTTTCACTTTATCCACTTCAACAATAAACTGTATTTGCTTCTCCAATCTTGTCATCTTCACTTTCTCCTTCTCCGAAATAATTATGTATCATTTTACCACGAAAGAAAAAGAAATACTACTCTCCTTTTGATTTTCTAAAATTTAACATTGAAAAAACTCTTATTATGCGTTATCATGGATAACAATACAAAATTACTATAATCAGAGTGAATTTGATTAGGAGAGGAACAGAATTATGCAACTTTTAAAAGAACGAATTTTAAAAGACGGTGTTGTGAAACCCGGAAATGTACTGAAAGTAGACAGTTTTTTAAATCATCAAATGGACATTGACTTAATCAATGAAATCGGAAAGGAATTCAGAAGACGCTTTCCTTCTGATAAAATCACAAAGATTCTTACTATAGAAGCATCCGGTATCGGAATTGCCTGCATCGTTGCCCAATATTTTAATGTACCTGTTGTTTTTGCCAAAAAAGCACAGAGTATCAATATTGACGGCGATGTTTATTCAACTAAAATTGAATCCTTCACACATAAACGTACATATGACGTTATTCTTTCTAAGAAATTTTTATCGAAAGATGATCATGTACTTATCCTTGACGACTTCCTTGCAAACGGCTGTGCGTTACTCGGTTTAATCGACATTGTACAGGAAGCAGGAGCTACAATCGAAGGCGCCGGAATTGTCATCGAAAAAGGAATGCAGGACGGAGGAAAGAAAATCCGCGAAAAAGGAATTCATTTGGAATCTCTTGCTATTGTAGAATCCATGACAGATACAGGACTTACATTCAAAGAAGATTAAATCGAGTAGGAGGCTAATCATTATTTGATTAGCCGACCTCTCACACCACCGTGCGTACCGTTCGGTACACGGCGGT
>URXX01000003.1 GCA_900551895.1 uncultured Lachnospiraceae bacterium
AAAACCTGTAAAATATTTGTTAAAAAGGGTAAGCCCGTCACCCGCTACTTTTAAATCCTGCGCGTTAAACGGCGTCACTCGAATTAACAGCATATAGCCGTTTGTAATTCCAAGCCCCAGCCAAAATACCGACAACAGAATTCTCGCAAATACACGGCGTTTTACAAGATAAACGAGTAAAAACGTAATGAATATAATATAAGCGTTGAACAAAAACGTCCACGGAGAACTTATCATATAATCCCACGCTTTAAACAGTGAATGTCTTGAAATCGCCTCTATCGTAAGGTTTAAAACGCACGCATACAGTACATGAAATACAAGAGAAAACTGATTCATTACCTTGTACACCGGTTTCATTTTCTGCGCGAACGCACTGTTTCTTCTCTTCTCAAGAATAGCCTGACGCCGTTCTTTCCGGGCTTTCCAATATGCTTTTATGTCTTCTTTCTTTACTTTTTTTAACTGTATATGCTTCATTTATAAACCTCTCTCTAAACTTGCACGGACAGTTTTATTTTTTCAGTCCTGCCAATCTTTCTTTTACCTGTTCCATCATCTGTGTATATTTTTCCAACTTCGCTTTTTCTTCGTTGATTTTTGCCTCCGGCGCTTTGCTGATAAATTTTTCATTGCTCAGCATACCGTTTACGCGGGCAAGTTCTTTTTCCAAACGTTTTTCCTCTTTTGTTAAACGCTCAATTTCCTGCTCAAAATCTACAAGTTCCGCAAGCGGTAAGTATACAACCGCATCTGTTACAACAACGGAAACCGCGTCTTCTGCGATACCCTCTTTTGTACTCTGAATAACGATTTCGCTCGCATTCATTAAGGAAGCACAGGAAACTTTAATTTCCTCAAATCCTCCGCACAATTCTTCGTTTTCGCAGACAACAAATGCTTTCGCTTTTCTGCTTGGAGCAACATTCATTTCCGCACGCACGTTACGAACACCGCGGATAACTTCTTTCATATGCTCTAAAACATTTTCTTCTTTTGCGTAGTTCCATTCTTCCTTATATTCAGGCCATGAAGACATCATAAGCGACTCTTCCTCAGGAACTAATGCACTGTAAATTTCTTCTGAAACGAACGGCATATATGGGTGTAACATTTTCAGTCCGTTTGCCAAAACTGTTTTCAACGTCCACAATGCAGCATTTGCCGATACTGCATCTTCATCAGCGTGGTAAATACGGTATTTTGCCAACTCAATGTACCAATCACAAAATTCATCCCAAATAAAGTCGTATACTTTCTGTAAAGCGATACCGAGTTCAAATTTATCCATATTTTCCGTCACATCTTTTGCAAGTGTATTTACTTTCGATAAAATCCATTTATCTGTCGCTGTCAAATCATTTTCTGACGGAGTCGTAATTTCTTTCTCTTCCATATTCATCATAATGAAACGGGAAGCATTCCATACTTTATTGGCAAAGTTTCTGTTTGCCTCAACTCTTTCGTCATAGAAACGCATATCATTTCCCGGAGCGTTTCCTGTTACAAGCGTCATACGAAGCGCGTCCGCACCGTACTGCTCAATAATCTCCAACGGATCAATACCGTTTCCTAATGATTTGCTCATCTTGCGTCCCTGCGAATCACGAACAAGACCGTGAATAAATACTGTATGGAACGGTGATTTTCCTGTGTGGGCAAATCCTGAGAATACCATACGAATTACCCAGAAGAAAATAATATCATATCCTGTTACAAGAACGTCTGTCGGGTAGAAGTAATCCAACTCTTCCGTACTGTCCGGCCAGCCAAGTGTTGAGAATGGCCATAATGCCGAACTGAACCATGTATCCAATGTATCCTCGTCCTGTGTGAAATGTGTGCATCCGCAGTGTTCACATTTTTCCGGCATTTCTCTTGCCACTACAAACTCGCCGCATTCATCACAGTAATATGCAGGAATTCTGTGTCCCCACCAAATCTGTCTTGAAATACACCAGTCACGGATATTTTCTAACCAGTGTAAATAAATTTTATTAAATCTTTCCGGAACGAATTTTAACTCGCCTGTTTTCAATGCGTTAATTGCCGGCTTTGCCAATTCTTCCATTTTTACAAACCACTGCTGTTTAATCAACGGTTCTACTGTTGTATGACATCTGTCATGTGTACCTACATTATGTGTATGGTCCTCGATTTTTACAAGGTAACCCTCTGCCTCTAAATCTGCCACAATCGCTTTTCTCGCCTCATAGCGTTCCATACCCGCATATTTTCCGCCGTTTTCGTTGATTGTAGCATCGTCATTCATAATGTTAATTTCCGGAAGATTGTGACGCTTTCCTACTTCAAAGTCATTAGGATCGTGTGCCGGTGTGATTTTTACCGCACCTGTTCCGAACTCTTTGTCTACATAGTAATCTGCCACGATCGGAATTTCTTTATTGACTAACGGAAGAAGCACTTTCTTTCCTACAATATCTTTGTATCTCTCATCGTCAGGGTGTACCGCAATCGCCGTATCTCCGAGCATTGTTTCCGGACGTGTTGTGGCGATTTCAAGGAAACGGTCTGTACCTACGATTGGATATTTAATGTGCCAAAAATGTCCCGCCTGCTCTTCATGTTCTACTTCCGCATCGGAAAGAGAAGTTTTACATACCGGACACCAGTTAATAATTCTTGAACCTTTGTAAATATATCCTTCTTCATATAATTTGATAAATACTTCTTCTACCGCTTTGGAACATCCTTCATCCATTGTGAAACGCTCTCTGTCCCAGTCACAAGATGTTCCCAGTTTCTTTAACTGAGATGTAATTGTTCCGCCGTACTCTTCTTTCCATTCCCATGTTCTTTTTAAGAAGCCTTCACGACCGAGTTCTTTCTTGTCAATTCCTTCTTCTTTTAATTGGTTCGTCACTTTTACTTCTGTGGAAATGGCCGCATGGTCTGTTCCCGGAATCCAAAGGGCGTTATACCCCTGCATTCTTTTATAACGGATAAGAATATCCTGTAATGTATTGTCCAGCGCGTGTCCCATGTGAAGTTTTCCTGTAATATTCGGCGGCGGCATAACAATCGTAAACGGTTTTCTGCTTCTGTCTACTTCTGCATGAAAATATTTATTTTCACACCATTTTTCATATAACTTTGATTCAATCTCTTTCGGATTGTACGTTTTCTCTAATTTTTTACTCATTTTTTCCTCCTGTTTTCCCTCATTATTGTATTTTCTTGTTTCTTTCGTGAGAAATAAAAAACCCTCTACATAAAAATGTAAAGGGCGAATAATCGCGGTACCACCTTTGTTATATGTATACTTAAAACGATACATATATCTCTAAGTTTCTTAACGTGAACTACCCGTGATACCCTACTGCCCTGTTCAGATACCCAGCTCCAAAGCTACCTTCTATATCTTCTTCTTGCAACTGCCTCTCAGCCTATGAGCAGTTTTCTCTTTCAAGGAACAATATATACTCTTCTTTCTCATCGCCTTTAAATGTCATTACTGTTGATTATCATATCTCCCAAAGCCCCTGTTTGTCAAGAACTTCATAAATTCTTTAGAAAGTCATCACACTTTCTTCAATATAGAAAAAAGTCGGGAACACTCCCGACCATTTTTCTACGCGCTTGTACGTTCAAACTGCGAATTGTAAAGTTCTGCATAGAAACCGTTTTTCAATAACAGTTCCTCATGATTTCCCTGCTCCACAATATCTCCGTCTTTCATTACCAAAATCAAATCGGCATCGCGGATTGTAGACAAACGGTGGGCAATAATGAAACTTGTACGTCCTCTCATTAAGTTATCCATCGCTTTCTGAATGCGGACTTCTGTTCTTGTATCTACAGAACTTGTCGCTTCATCCAAAATAAGGATTTTCGGGTCAGCTAAAATCGCTCTTGCGATTGTGAGCAACTGTTTCTGTCCCTGCGAAACGTTGCTTGCCTCCTCATTTAATTCCATATCATATCCGTTTGGAAGTGTTTGAATAAATCGGTGTGCGTGCGCCGCTTTTGCCGCCTCTACAATCTCCTCGTCCGTAGCGTCCAATTTGCCGTATCGGATATTGTCCTTAATACTTCCGTGAAACAGCCATGTGTCCTGCAATACCATACCGAACATCTGACGAAGTTCCCCTCGGTTAAAATCTTTCAGATTATGTCCGTCAATTAAAATTTCCCCCGAATTCACATCATAAAATCTCATTAACAGTTTAATCATTGTCGTTTTACCTGCTCCGGTAGGTCCTACAATGGCAATCTTCTGTCCCTGTTTTACCTTTGCGGAGAAGTCGTTGATAATAATTCTGTCTTTGTTATATCCGAAATGAACGTTTTTAAATTCTACATTTCCTTCCAATCCTTCTACGGAAACCGGATTTTCGGCAAACTGGTCTTCTTCCTCTTCCTCTAAAAATTCAAAAACTCTCTCGGAAGCGGCAGCCGTAGACTGTAATAAGTTTGCAACCTGTGCTACCTGTGTAATCGGCTGCGTAAAGTTTCTTACATACTGAATGAATGATTGAATATCACCGACTGCAATTTTATCTTTAATAGTAAGATACCCGCCTAAAATGGCTACCGCTACATAACCGAGATTTCCGACAAACTGCATAATCGGCATCATCATTCCGGAGAAGAACTGCGATTTCCACGCAGACTGATATAAAATTTCATTTGTTTCATCAAACTCGCGGATAACATCTTCTTCCTTATTAAATGCTTTTACAATATTTTGTCCGCTGTATACTTCTTCCACCTGTCCGTTTACATGACCTAAATATTCCTGCTGGTTTTTAAAGTGTTTCTGTGAACGTTTTACAATAAAGGAAATCAGTGTCATGGACACAGGCAAAATCAGGAGAGCCACTAAAGTCATAAGCGGACTGATGCGAAGCATCATAATGAGAACGCCGACAATCGTTGTGAACGAAGTAATTACCTGTGTTGCACTCTGATTCAAACTTTGACTTAATGTATCTACGTCATTTGTTACTCTTGATAAAACTTCACCGTGTGTTTTTGTGTCAAAATAGTTCATTGGCATACGGTTGATTTTTTCTGAAATTTCTTTTCGCAGACGATAAGTCAACTTCTGCGAAACACCTGTCATAATAAATCCCTGAATATAGGCAAACAATGCGCTGACCGCATACAGTGTCATTACTGTCAGGAGAATGCGGGCAATCTTATCAAAATCAATTCCTTTTCCGCCGGATACTTTTCCCACAAGTCCTTTGAAAATCTCCGTTGTCGCATCCCCTAAAATTTTCGGTCCTACAATCGTAAATACCGTACTTCCGATAGCGAAAATAATAACAAACAAAATAGCAAATTTATAATTTCCAAGATACGCCATTAACTTTTTAATCGTTCCCTTAAAATCTTTTGCCTTTTCTCCTGTTCCCATTCCGCCGTGCATATGCCCCATAGGACCTCTCCGTTTTGGCTGATGATTACTCATGTGCGTTCTCCTCCTTTCCTTCCATATCTCTTCTTAACTCTTCCTCTGACAACTGTGACATTGCAATCTGTCTGTATACTTCACAGTTCTGTAATAATTCTTTGTGTGTTCCCTTTCCGGCAACTTTGCCTTCATCCAAAACAATAATCTGTTCCGCATGAAGAATTGTACTTATACGCTGTGCAACGATAAGAACAACACTGTTTGACGTATGCTCCTGAAGCGCTTTACGAAGCGTTACGTCCGTCTTATAATCCAATGCGGAAAAACTGTCATCGAAAATATAAATATCCGGATTTTTCGCAACCGCTCTCGCAATAGACAGACGCTGTTTCTGTCCTCCGGAAACATTTGAACCGCCCTGTGCAATAGAACTTTCAAATTCTTTCGGTTTTGCCGAAATAAATTCTTCCGCCTGTGCAATACGTGCAGCCTCTCTCATCTCTTCTTCCGTTCCCTCTGTATTTCCATACATAATATTGGAAGCGATTGTTCCCGAGAACAGAATGCCTTTCTGTGAAACGTATCCGAGTTTTTCTCTTAAATCATGCTGTGACACTTCCCGAATATCCACGCCGTTTATACGGATTGCACCGTCCGTCACATCGTAAAATCTCGGAATCAAGTTTACTAATGTTGACTTTCCGCTTCCCGTACTTCCGATAAATGCAGTTGTTTTTCCCGCTTCCGCTACAAAGGAAATATCATGAAGCACATCCTCCTCTGCATTCGGATAATGGAAGGATACATGGTCAAACTCAACGCTGCCATTCTCTTTCTCTTCAATCTTTTTCGGATTTTTCACATCGCGGATCAATGCTTCGCTTGTCAAGATTTCATCTACACGGGACGCCGATACAGACGCTCTCGGCAGCATAATGGAAATCATACAAATCATTAAGAATGCCATAATAATCTGCATTGTGTACTGGATAAATGCCATCATATCTCCAACCTGCATCTGTCCGTCATTAATTCCGTTTGCACCTACCCATACGATAAGAACAGAAACACCGTTCATAATGAGCATCATTGTCGGCATCATAAGTGTCATCGCTCTGTTAACAAAGAGGTTTGTGCGTGTCAAATCTCTGTTTGCCTTATCAAAACGCTCTTCCTCATGTTTCTCTGTGCTGAATGCACGGATAACCGGAAGTCCTGTAAGAATTTCTCTTGTAACAAGGTTTAATTTATCCACCAAATTCTGCAGCATTTTAAATTTAGGCATCGCAACAATGAAGAGGGTAAATACTAACAGCGAAATCATAATAACCGCCAAAGCGATAATCCATGACATGGACACGTTCGTATTTAATACTTTCACAACTCCTCCGATTCCAATGATTGGCGCATATAAAACCATTCGCAAAAGCATGACGATGACTAACTGAATTTGCTGAATATCGTTTGTACTTCTCGTAATCAGTGAAGCAGTAGAAAACTTGTCAAATTCCGCGCTGGAAAATCCAACAACTTTTTTGAAAATACCGCTTCGCAAATCTCTACCCGTTGTAGCCGCAACTCTTGATGCCAAAAGTCCGACCATAACGCTGACAAGCATTCCTAAAAATGCAAGTGCAAGCATTTTCCCGCCTGTCGTCAAAATATAATTACTCTGAATTTTGTCCGTATCCACCCCTAAGTTTTCATAGGCGGCTTTAATATATATAGTAGATGCCTGTTCAAGCATTGCGTCCGGCATTTCTTTCATCTGCTCGTTCATCTGTTGAAGCATAGCCATACGCTGCTCCTCTGGAAGCATTTTCATCTGTTCAAGGCTCATGCCTTTTCCCGATGTATCCGCCTCCATATCGGCAGACATTAACATCGGCTTATTCAAAATCTTTTCCAGTTTTTCTGTATCATCTGTTTCTCTCAACACATAGGCTTCTTTGTCATAGGTGTCCTTATCTGTCTTATACGCCTTCTTTACTGTTTCTACATCTTTCTTCGGCATA
The DNA here is from genome assembly GCA_900551895.1 of uncultured Lachnospiraceae bacterium. Classification (GTDB taxonomy): domain Bacteria; phylum Bacillota; class Clostridia; order Lachnospirales; family Lachnospiraceae; genus Faecalimonas. The sequence continues at coordinate 7,396 of URXX01000003.1, forward strand.
AAAAGAAACAGATTTTCCATATCCTCCTTCGCAATTTTGTCCGGAATATGTTCATCAATTCCGCCCTGCTGAATTCCCACATTGACAATATCCGAAGTATATGCCGGCAAAGACAAATCACAATATGCCTGCAATACAAGTACAGCAATAATTGCCACTACGGACGCTGCATGGGGCTTTAGAAATTTTAATATTTTTCTCATGCTAATCTCCTTTCTGATTTTTATCGGATAAATTTTCTTTCATTTGAAGTAAAAGTCTGCGAAGAAGCATAATCTCTTCATCGCTCATATTCGCAAACGCCTCTTTTTCAAGTTCCTTTAGAACCGACTCCATATGGTGTGCGATTTCCACTCCCTTTTCCGTAATAAAAATACGGGTAATTCTTTGGTCTTTCTCGTCCTGTTTTTTTACGATATAACCTTCTCCCTCTAATTTTTTTATCATTACGGTCATGGACGGCGGGGTAATCCCAAGTTTCTTTGCCATGTCTTTTTGGATCATGCCATTGTTTTTTCGCAAAACCCACAACATACCGCCCGCTCCGGGATGTACTTTCAAATCACGAAACAACTTCATACTTCTCTGAATATACAGATGCATCACCTGATTCATCAACAACTGCGTACATTGTTCCATATCTTCCCTCCTATTTTAAATTAGTTAGATGTCTAACTGATATACTAGTAGTATTCCATAACTTAGTCAAGCATTTTATATTTTCTTTATACTTTTTTATAAATTTTTACAGAAAATATATTTAGACATCTAATGATTTATTTCTTCGCAAATCGTCATTTTTCTTGTTGGCATTTACAATTTCTGCTATAATGTGAATACAAATGACAAGGAGATTTACTATGTATACATTTATTGTAAACCCACATTCCCGCTCCGGCGAAGGTGCGAAAACGTGGAAAGAAATACATTCTGTCTTAAAAGAAAAAGGAATTCCTTTTGAAGTACATTTTACCCGCTATCGGAAACACGCCACCTCCATTATGCGAACCCTTACCTCCGACTGTACTGACCGCACGGTTGTCGTTCTCGGCGGAGACGGAACGATCAATGAAGTCATTAACGGAATTGAGGATTTCACTCATCTGACGCTTGGCTATATTCCTACCGGCTCGGGAAATGATTTCGCACGGGGATATTCCCTCCCCACAACCCCGCGCGAAGCGTTGGACTGTATTTTAAATGCTTCCCATATTCGTCTTATGGACGTGGGAGAACTTTCTTATAAAAATAAAAAACGGCGTTTTGCCGTCAGTTGCGGTATCGGTTATGATGCAGGAATATGCCACGAGGCAGTTGTTTCCAAAATAAAACCTGTCCTAAACCGTTTCCACATGGGCAAATTGACCTATGCCCTTATCGCCATACGGCAATGGCTGTTTCTTACACCGTATGAATGTACAATCACCCTTGACGATAAGGAAAAACATCATTTTTCCCGCTGCTATTTTGTCAGCGCCATGAATCACCGATGTGAGGGCGGAGGCGTGCAGTTCGGTCCGCACGCCAATCCCGAAGACGGACTTCTCGGCATTTGTGCAATCGCCGATGTTCCAAAATGGAAACTTTTATTTCTCCTTGCCGCTGCCCTGTTCGGAAAACATACCTATTTTAAGGGCAGTTACCTTTATAACTGCAGGAAAATCTCTGTGCAATACGGAGGCGCTATGCCGGTACATACGGACGGAGAACCTGTATTTTTACAGAAAGATATTTCTGTTTCCTGTCTTTCTGAACGTTTGCGTATTATCACCGCCGATTAAGGAGGAGTTGCCATGACCATATGTATCATTTTTCTTATGATTTTTTTACTGTTTTTATATAGTATCGCTCCCCGTTTTCGTTATCGAAAAAATATGCTCCCTTTTCTGCAATACGATTTTGCTCACAGGGGATATTGGGATATGAGCGAGCATATTCCCGAAAATTCCATTCCGTCCTTCCGCCGTGCCGTTGAACACGGTTATGGCATTGAACTGGATTTACATTTAACAAAAGACGGACAACTCGTCGTTTTCCATGATGATGACCTAAAAAGAATGTGCGGTTCGGATTTGTCCGTAGAAAATGCAACATATGAGGAATTGTCCCGCTTCACCTTATCCGGCACTTCCGAAAGAATCCCCCTTTTCTCGGAAGTATTGTCCATTGTGAACGGAAAAGTTCCCCTCCTCATTGAACTGAAACTTCCTTCCGCAAGCACGGCGCTATGCTCTCTTGTGCAAAAAGAACTGGAAACGTATAACGGGGCATATCTGATTCAATCTTTTAATTGTCTCGGACTTTTTTGGTTTCGCAGACATGCCCCGCACGTACTTCGGGGACAGTTATCCTCAAACTTAACAAAAACAGAACCGAATATCCCCTTTATCGCCTGTTTTGTTGTGGAACACCTGCTTTCCAACCTGCTGACGCGACCGGATTTCATTTCCTATAAATTAAAAGACGAGAAAAAGATAAGCCTGTTTTTGCACAAATACCTGTTCGCCACCCCTATTGCTGTGTGGACATTGCACACAAAGGAAGAGATTTCCTACGCAAAAGCGAAATATTCCATTGCGATTTTTGAAAAATCTTAAAGTTTTTATTAAGAAACCTACTCCTTCCTTGTGGTTGTATTACTCCCATGATATAATGCTTTGGAAACATCATAGCAAAAGGGGTTTTGATTTCTTATGTGGAAAAAATTTTGGGAAAAATACAGACACGGCTGGGTCTTTTTATATATATTTATCTACCTGCCGTGGTTCTTTTATTTAGAAAAACATATTACAACTGATTATCATCTTATTCACACGGCGATTGATGATAAAATACCTTTTATTGAATATTTTATCGTGCCATACACACTTTGGTTTTTATTTATCGCAGTGACAGTCGGGTATTTCTTCTTTTTCGGGGAAAAATCTGAATTTTACCGACTGATTATTTTACTGTTTTCGGGAATGACTATCTTCCTTATTGTATCGACAATCTATCCGAACGGACTACAGTTAAGACCGGAAACATTTACACGGGATAATATATTTGTCGATATGGTAAGACAGTTGTATGCAGTGGATACATCCACAAATGTATTGCCAAGCATTCATGTATATAATTCGCTCGGAGCGTACATTGCAATCTCTCATTGCAGTAAATTAAAACAATATAAATGGGTGCAGATTTTCACTTTACTTTTGACGATTTCCATTATCCTGTCTACCATGTTCTTAAAACAACACTCTGTCATCGATGTTGTGGCAGCGTTCTTTATGGCAGGAATTATGTATGTTATCGTTTACAGACCAATAAAAGTGCGGGACAAAAATTCGTTAGAAAATTTAGCATAATTGTATTGACTTTCTGATAACTACAGCGTATGATAAGGTTAAATAAAAAGATTCTTTAAGGAGGCGGTTGTATGTTAACCTTATCATTCGCACTTTTAGTTGGTATCATTTTAACCTTGATTCTCCTCATTTTTATTGACGAAGAATCTTCAATCAAAGTTCCTTTCCTCCACAGGAAGGTGTCTATTGTGAACTTTTTTACCAAGACAGCATTTATTTCTTCTATCTTTTCTGCTACGGTAAAACACATTAAAGACTTTGGAACTCTCACAATCAGCAAACTTTGCAGATTGACGGATTTACAGCATAAGGAGGTATAGCAGTTTGAGTCAGAGCGATTAAAAGGCGATGTCACAATTTAGTTTGTAACATCGCCTTTTTCCATACCCAATTTTATATTTACCTGATTTGTATAATATTCAAAAGCGCTTGGCATCGGATACTCTTTCTGAATTTCTTCGGGATGAATAAACAACATATCCTTTTCGCAACTCTTTTCCAGTTCGTCCACACGGACTGCATATCCTGTCATATGCCACTCCACATGGCTGAAAATATGTTTCGCCTCACCCAGTTTCTTTATCTGTATCGGATAAAGTCCTTTTTCTTTGCTGCAGGCAATCGCTTCCTCCTCTGTAAACTGCCCTTCTTCATTTGGAAATTCATATAATCCCGCCAAAAGTCCTTTTGACTTTCTTTTTCTTATAGCAATATTTTCCCCGTCTTGAAAAACAAATACCGTTCTTTTTTCTATCCGTCTTTCTTTCGCCTTTGTTTTTATCGGAAGTTCTTCCACTTTATTTTCTTTCCTCGCCTGACAAAACTTCTGTACCGGACAATCTTCACATTTTGCCATTCCTTTCGGCGTACAGATTAACGCCCCCAATTCTATCAATCCCTGATTAAAATCGCTGGCGCTGTCCTTAGGAATAACGCCGTCCAGCATATATTCGATTTTCATCCGAACCGCAGGTTTCATAATATCTTCTTCACTTACAATGATACGGGAAATCACGCGAAGCACATTGCCGTCCACTGCAGGCTTCGGTATACCGTAAGCAAAAGAGCAGATTGCCCCCGCCGTATAATTTCCTATTCCCATAAGGGATAAAATTTCCTCGTAAGTTCTCGGGAACTCTCCGCCAAAGTTTTCCATAACCTGTATGGCAGCCTTCTGCATATTTCGTACACGGTTGTAATATCCCAATCCTTCCCAAAGTTTCAGTAACTTATCCTCTTTTGCCTCCGCCAAGTCTTTCACAGTGGGAAGTTCTTTTAAAAATCGGTCATAAAATGGTTTTACCGCCTCCACTCTCGTCTGCTGCAACATAATTTCCGAAACCCACACTCTGTAAGCGCTGACGTCCTCCCGCCATGACAACTGCCGTTTATTTTCCCGATACCATGAAACTATCGGATCTACTGTCTCTTTCAACTGCTCCTGCTCTAAAATAACGGGAACTTCTTTACGGAGGGTAATGCTGTCTTTTTTCACCTTACAGTCATAAGCCAAAATATGCACTCCCGCTTTTTTCGCTTTACGAAGAGCATCTCCAAATGCTTTGTGTGTCTTTTCATTCGGCGTAAAATACAATACATTCTCCATTTGGATAACAAAAATAATATACGCCTCATATCCTTCCTCGACTACACGGCATAACTCTTCTACATGTTTTACGCCTCGCTCTGTGGGAGCATCGGGAAAACGCACTACTCCATTCTCCTCAAGGGTGACGCCCTTCACCTCGATAAATGCCTTTCGTTCTCCCTCTTCCACATATAAATCAAATCGGGATTGTCCGTAAGTTGTTTCCGGCTTAATCAGTGACGGCTTGGAAAATAAGTTTCCCGCCTCAATCCATTCTTTGACTGCCCCATTCGTAATTTGGGAGTCCATATTAATCATACGGTTTCCTTTTTTTACTCCGATTAAATCCCACTTTGTTTTGCGATTCGGATTGTCACTCTCCTGCACATAAACGGTGGCATCGGGAATAAGCAATTCCCTGCATCTCCCCGTATTTTTCACATGAACAGTTTCCTTTTGCCCCTTTATATTTACATACGCAATAAAACGATTGGGGCGTTCAATGAACGTCCCAACCTGAATTCTCTCATATTTCATTTATTTGCAGACCTCTTCCCATGCCTGTTCCTTAAATCCCGGAATGGCAAAAGTATCTCCGACAAGAAGCGGACGCTTTACAAGCATTCCGTCTGTAGCCAAAAGTTCCAACTGTTCCTCTTCGGACATCTCCGGCAACTTGTCTTTTAACTTCATTTCTTTATACTTCACTCCGCTTGTATTAAAGAAACGTTTTAACGGAAGCCCACTCTTTTCATACCACTCCTTTAATTCCTCTTTGGACGGATTGTCTTCCACAATGTGTCTGTCCGTAAACTCCACACCGGTTTCCTCAAGCCATTTCTTCGCTTTCTTACATGTTGTACATCTTGGATATTCTATAAATAACATCTGTCATCCTCCTAACTGTTCTTAATAAACTCTGTCTTACACGCAGGGCAGGTGATACAAATCTTCCCTTTCCCTTTCGGAACTCTTATTTTCTGTTTGCAGGTAGGACATTTATAAATGTGATGTGTCTTTCTCTGCTCTAAATAAGATTTCTCTTTTCGGAAAAACGCAAAAAAGTCTTTCTTCATATTCAGGAACTTCACATTCTCATTATATCTCTTCTGCACGTTTCTCGATAACATTCTAACATAACAGACTACAAGTAACAACAGGGCAAGCAAATTTAAAAAATTACTGTCAAAAAGAATACTTGCAACAAGCAGAGCCAGCGTTACGCCGAACATAAATTTATTGAGTGCATCCGCACCTCCGTAACGTCCTGTCATAAACCGCTGTATTTTTTCTTTCATGTTCATTCCTCACTTTTCAATAATTTGTACCCACTATATGCTTTATTCATTTAAAAGTCAATACAGTTTATTAAATGTTAATGAACGTCACATTCTTTTCACTTCTATAATACTTTTGACAGAAATTCTTTCAATCTTTCATCTTTCGGGTTGGCGAAAAATTCCTCCGGCGTATTTTCTTCCTTAATCTGTCCTTCGTCCATAAAAATAACTCTTGTTGCCACTTCCCTTGCAAATCCCATTTCGTGTGTTACGACAACCATTGTCATTCCCTCGTCCGCAAGTTCTTTCATCAGTGTAAGCACTTCTCCCACCATTTCCGGATCAAGCGCCGAAGTAGGTTCATCAAAAAGCATTACTTCCGGATTCATCGCCAATGCCCTTGCAATGGCGATACGCTGTTTCTGTCCACCCGACAACTGTTTCGGATATTGATCCGCCTTATCCGGCAGTCCCACACGCACTAACAATTCTTCCGCCTTTTTATCCGCCTCCGCTTTATTCATTAATCCTAATTTAATCGGTGCGAGGGTAATATTTTCTTTTACGGTCAGATGCGGAAATAAATTAAACTGCTGGAAAACCATTCCCATTTTCTGACGCAATTTATTAATATTACATTCTTTGCCCGTAATATTATTTCCCTCAAACCATACTTCCCCGCCTGTTGTCGTTTCCAAAAGATTTAGGCAACGCAAAAATGTAGATTTTCCCGAACCGGACGGACCGACAATAACAACTTTCTCCCCCTGCTCAATGTGGATATCAATCCCTTTTAATATTTGATTTCCATGAAATGCTTTCTGTAAATTTTTTGTTATAATCATCTTGCCAGTCTCCTTTCAAGCAATCCCTGTAACTTTGTCAGACCAAGTACAATAACGAGGTAGCACGCCGCCGCAACATAAAGCGGAGGAAGAATATTGTAATCCGTTGAACCGATATACTGGGCTGCTTTCGTCAAATCCGTCACCGCAATAATTCCCGCAACGGACGTTTCCTTAATCAGTACGATAAACTCATTGCTGAGTGCCGGCAAAATATTTTTCACTGCCTGCGGTACAATAATATAACGCATTGTCTGTATGTAATTAAATCCAAGCGAACGCCCCGCTTCCATTTGTCCTTTATCAATAGACTCAATCCCCGCACGGATAATTTCCGCAACGTATGCGCCGGAGTTAATTCCAAAACAGATTGCCCCGACTACAATTTCATTTGTATCTCTCGCAGTGAACACTAAATTATAAATAATAAGTAACTGCACCATAACCGGTGTTCCTCGTATAACGGTTATGTATACGTTACAGAGCCATTTTAACCCAATCAATATTTTCTTCTCCGAAGCGCTCACTTTAATAATGGCAATCAAAAGCCCGATAGCCACGCCGATTGCAATGGCAAACAGAGAAATTAAAATCGTTACTTTCAATCCGTCCAAATATACAAGGTATCTCTGGTCGTAAATTACGGCGTTATAAAACCCGTCGATAAAATTGTGAATAAAATCCATACTGCCTTTTTCCTTTCAAAACTACTTTCCTGTATGATTTGCAGTAAACTCTTCAATTTTTCCGTCTGCAATCAGTTTATCAATCACTTTGTTGATTTCATCTAAAAGTTCTTTATTTCCTTTCTTTACCGCAATGGCATACTTATCTTCAAAAAGAACACCGTCCAAAATCTTTAATTCACTGTTTTCCGAAACAAGTTTTTCTGCCGGATATTTATCCATAACAATGCAGTCCACTTTATTGTTCTTCAAATCTTCGCTTGCCTGTGCAAATTTTGTATATCTCTTCACTTCCTTTGGTTTACAGTTTTCCTCGTTCGATACCCAACTGTCTGCGATATTCCCCTGCTGCACCGCAACGATTTTTCCGTCCAAACTTTCTCCGCTTACTTCACCTGAAATCGCAGGATTTTCGCCGTTTACAACAATTACCTCCGTAGAGTTTACATATTCATGCGAAAAATCCATTGTTTTCTTACGCTCTTTATTGATAGAAACACCTGCCGCAACAAAATCAACTTTTCCGCTTGCCACACTTGCCAAAGCGCCGTCAAACTCCATGTTTTTGATTTTCAATTCTTTTCCCATTTCGTCCGCAATCGCCTGTGCAATATCCATATCAATTCCGACTACTTCATTCCCTTTCATATACTCATACGGAGCAAATCCTGCCTCCGTTCCCACAATCAATGTATCCGACTCACTTTTCTTTTCTCCACATGCCGATATAGAAAATGCCACAACTGCCGCCAACATTAAACTCATTATTTTTTTCATCTTCATCATTTATCTCTCCTTTTTTGTATGTATAAAAATTCAATAACTTTGCATATTATAACATACTTCCGCAAAAAAACAAGTGGTATTTATATTTTTTGTATAAATAACCACTTGCTCTTTTCTATTTCATCATAAAGAATGTTCCTAATATAATAATACCAAGTACAATTCGGTATACGCCAAATACTTTGAAATCATTTTTCTTAATGTATCCCATAAGGAATTTAATTGCCAAAACAGATACGATAAACGCTGTCAGACAGCCAACAATTAAAATAGCAACCTCCAGTCCTGTAATTCCGACACCCGCTTTAATAAATTTCAAAATCTTCAATCCGCTTGCACCGAACATAACCGGAATGGCAAGGAAAAATGTAAATTCTGCCGCAATATATCTCGATGTTCCCAAAAGCAAAGCACCTACGATTGTTGCTCCCGAACGTGATGTTCCCGGAACTAACGCCAATACCTGCCATACACCGATAATAAGCGCCATTTGATATGTCACCTGTGAAAATTTTGTAACGGACGGCGTTTTATTTTTGTTTCGGTTTTCCACAATAATAAATAAAATACCGTAAAGAATCAACATAGCCGCAACAACAACCGAATTATGTAAATGTTCATCCATCCAGTCATCTAGCGGAATTCCGATAATCATTGCAGGTACACATGCAATAACAACTTTTATCCACAACTGAAGCGTCTGCGTTTTCTGTTTTGGACTTTTTCGTTTAGAAAATGGATTTAATTTATGGAAGTACAAAATCACTACTGCCATAATCGCTCCCAACTGAATGACAACGTTAAACATTTCCATAAACTGCTTGCTCGCATCCAACTGGACAATCTGATTTACTAAAATCAAATGCCCTGTACTGCTAATCGGTAACCATTCGGTAATTCCCTCTACAATTCCGAGAAAAACCGTTTTCAACATTTCTAAAAAAATCTCCATATCTTTCCTCCTCATTTTATGCTAATGCGAATTTTTCAATCGCTTTTGCAACACCATTATTCTCATTTGTATCTGTTATATAGTCTGCTGCCTGCTTCACTTCTTCCATGGCGTTTTCCATAGCAACTCCAAATCCAACTGCTTTTAACATTTCAAAATCATTCATGCCGTCACCGCATGCCATAATCTCGTCACGCTCTATTCCAAGCAGTTTTCCTAAACGCACCAATCCTTCGCCTTTATTTACACCAAGTGCATTTACTTCTATATTGTTGGAAATTGCACAAGTAGTCGTAACTCCTTCTACCCGATTTGCCTCATCAAACGCCTGCATTCTCTCTGTCCGGTCACGGAACATGACGTGAACTTTATCCACCCGTATTTTCTCATCTTGCAGCAAATCATCAATATTATCTACAGGCTTACGGCATTCTCTTACATAGCGTGCCATACTCTCCGTGTCAACATATTTGTCCACCCGTTCTAAATCTTTGCGTCCGGCATATCCCTGACCGTCAATAAACACTTCTTTATACGTATCGTATGCGGAAAAAATACGAAGCAACTCTCTCGCTGTTTTCACCGACATTGTGCATTCGCTGATGACTTTGTCTTCCTGCATATCCACAATTCTTGCCCCATTGGAGGTCAGCGCATATCTTACTCCTTCAACGGCAATCACCTGTTTCGGTATACCTGTTAAAGGTCTTCCCGTAGCAATAACAATGACAATTCCCTGAGCGATTGCACGGAGCAGAACCTCTCTGCTATAATCTGTCAGTTCCTTATTGTCATTCAACAGCGTGCCGTCACAGTCAAGCCCGATCATCTTAATCTTCTTCATATGTTGTCAGTTCCTTTCCCTTCCGTGAAAATCTAAACATCTGAAGGCTAATCTTATCCAAATTTCTCTCATACGCCTGCTTTGCGTATTCCTTCATATACGGTAACTTTTCTTTCTCCTTCAGCGGAAGAAATAAAACCGTATCCCTCGCCGGTGCGATAATGAGCAAATCATCCTTTAATTTATCCGCGCTCATTGTCCATATGTGCTGAAAACAGAGTGAACTCGCCTCGTGATAACCGTCCGCCACAATGCCAAAACCACCGTACAGCGTCTGCGAAACAACAAATTTCACATCTCTGACAAGGTTAGCACAGGCAATACGATAAAGTTCTTCTATATCACAATCCGCAGGAAGCATTTTATCCCTTATTATCTCATATGTATCATTTCCTCTGTTGATAACCAAAACAATATGCAAATCTCCCGCAAATGCAATGAGAGGCGTATCCTTCTCGGAAATCTCTTTACCATTTATCACCTTATAGTCGATAAGTTCTCCTTTTACCCACGGATAAATGTTGTCCTTTATCTTATCTAAGCGATAATGCTCTTCTTCATATTTTCTCATGTATTATCCTCTTTGTAAAATTCAATTTTCTCTTATCATATCAAAATTTGCAAAAAATATCAAATTATAGTAGAATAAAAAAGACGCTTATTTCAATAAGATACATATGGATACTTTGATTTCATTGAGAAAGGAATACATAATGAATAGAATACAAAAGCGTAAGACAAAAGTTTTTGCCCTGATAACTGCTGCCACTCTTTGTTTTTCAAGTCCATTTACTTATATACTGCACGCTGAAAACGCCTCGCAGAAACAGACCGATTTGGAAAATAACTTAAACGAGTTAAACAAAGATAAGGATACTACGGGAAAAGATTTATCTTCCGCCACCTCTTCTTTGGAAGCAACCATGAAAGAAATTTCAACTACCCAGCAAAAACTTGCTTTGGCAAAAGTGCGTGAGAACGGGCAGTATGAACTGATGAAAAAGCGAATTAAATATATTTACGAATCCGGCTCTACAAGTTTTCTCGCCATGTTAATAGACTCTGAATCTATGGCAGATTTATTAAATAAAGCCGATTTTATCGCTACTGTCAGCGAATATGACCGAAAAATGCTGGACAATTTGCAAAAACTTCATTCCGAGATTGCAAAAAAAGAAAAGAAATTGCGTCAGCAACAGAAAACTTTTGAGAAACAAAAAAAAGATTTGGAGGAAAAATACAAACAACTTTCGACCAAAATAACCGATGCCTCCAATGAACTTGCCGCCTATAAAGAACAGTTGGCAAAGGCGGAGGCTCTCGCAAAAGAAAATCAAAAACTATTGAACAACAAGCCTGCGGAACAGACTAAGCCGAATGACAAACCGTCTTCCAAACCGGAGAACAAACCCGCTCCTCCTTCTGCCGCAGAAGATTTAGCGCTGTTTGCCGGAATTTTAGAGTGTGAAGCGGGTTCAAGCGACTATGATGCCTTGCTTGCCGTTGCAACCGTTATTATGAACCGTGTGGAAAGTCCGAAATATCCAAATACATTATCAGGTGTCATCTACCAAAGTGGACAGTTTTCCCCAACATGGACAGGGAAATTAGATAAGGTTTTGGAACGCGGACCAAAACAACTTTGTTATCAGGTCGCTCAGGATGCTCTTTCGGGAAAAAGACTTGACTCTGTGCGAAACTGTTACTCTTTCCGCGCTTCCTATACCGGTCACGACGGAATTATTGTTGGCGGAAATGTATTTTTCTAATGATATACATAAAAAGGAGAGGACACTCATCAATCCTCTCCTTTTATTTTATTCACTTTTATTGATAATCGAATACGTCAATCCATTTCATTAAGAAATCTTTTTCCATTTCATTATTCTTTGTCAACTGTGCCGCTGCCACGATTGGTAACCACTGCTGTACATATTGTTTCGCTGTATCACTCTTCTTACAGAATAACTTCAAATACAAATCTGCTGTTTCCTGATCCTTTAAAGCAAATAACAAATATGTCATTGCTGCGTCAGCACTTGCATTTCCTTGTGTTGCATGAGCCCAGTCAACTACTGTCATCTTTCCGTTCTTTCCGACAATTACGTTGCTTGGATTGAAGTCGCCGTGACAAACTTTATCATGTTTCGGCATACTTTCCAATCTGGTTAAAAGTTCATATCTTGCTGTCGCATCCAATTCTGTTAAACTATTAATCTGACGTGCAAGTTTGTCTTTCAGTTTGTTTAATAAAGGTGCTTTCTTACTGTGAACCTGTAACTGTAAATCCACGAAATCCTCCATGTATTTCTCAAGGTTCTTAGCATCTACCTGCATCATCTCGGCAAGTGTCTTTCCCTCTTTATATTCGATAACTACTGCCCATTTTCCGTCCAGTTCACTTACACTCTTTACTTTAGGAATGTCAAGACCTGTTTCTTCTACTCTGGCTGTATTCAACGCTTCATTAAATACGTCTGATTTCAAATGATTTTTCTCGAATACTTTAACGATACCTTCATCACATTTGTACACTTCTTTATATGCACGTTTTACGATTAAATTACTTTTGTCCAGTTTCATAAGTCATACCTCCTATAGTTTGCTTCGTTCTTTATTTGATAATTACATTATACACCTCCCGCTCATAAATGCAATAGTTTTTTAAATAATTTTTAACAATCTTTTTTTGCATGTTTTTATTGTCTTTTTTTTAACAATATTGTATCTTATTCTGTAAATCTAAAAATATAGCCGTCCTCGTTCTGTTCTATTAATTCCACGTTCTTCTCTACCCGTTTTCCATTCTCACTGAAAATAACTCTGAACAATTTTCCGTCAGTCGCTGCGTTTACACTTAACACCGAACCTACGAGCATAACAAACACTGCCACCAATAAAACAACTTTTTTCCCTGCGAATCTTTTTACCTTTCTCTTCTCTGTCATATACAATACCTCCTCAACACATTCAGGAGATACTTGAAGATGCTTAAAGGTATCCTGAAACTTTTCTTTATTCTTATTCATTACTCCAATCCTCCTTCAATATGTCTTTTAATCGTTTTCTCGCTCTCATCAACTGTGTCTGAACCGTAGACACTTTACTATTGCAAAATGCAGCAATCTCCTTAATCGAATAGCCCTCGTAATAGTAAAGATACACTACAATTCTATATTTTTTCGGAAGTTCCATAACCGTCTGGAATAATTCACTTTGTCCATATGCAATCATACCACTTTCCTCCGCTATACTCTCAAGTGGAATCATCTTTTTACTCCACGGCGTCACAAGAACCTTTTTGCTTTCATTTATTGCAACTCTGACAAGCCAGTTACGAATATGCTCCTCACTTTCCCATTCTTTCTCTTCTCGAAAAAACTTAATAAAGACATTTTGAACAATATCCTCCGCATCCGCCCGATTCCTGCAATATTGAAATGCAATTCGAAAAATTGTGTCCGAATATGCCTGCACAATCTTGTTAAATAGTACTCTTTCCATTCGGTTTTCCTTCCTTTAAGTATCATTTGAAAACGTTTTCACCTATAATACCATTGAAGAGGGGAAAAAATCTCACAGATACGTTATTTTTTTTAAAAATCTTCAAAAAAGGACGGAGAAAAACGCAATCGGGGACGTAGTGATTTGTAATTTCACTACGTCCCCGATTGAGTGTTTTAAACAATTCTGATTATTTTCCGTAATATACTCTTAAGTACATTTCTTTGATTTCTTTCATCAATGGATATCTTGGGTTAGCACCTGTACACTGATCGTCAAATGCCTGTTCTACCATTTCATCTAATGTATCTAAGAAGTATTTTTCATCTACTCCGTATTCTTTGATTGTTTTCTTAATTCCAACTTTTTCTTTTAATTCATCAATCTTCACTAAGAATTTTTCAAATGTTTCTTTGTCGTCTTTTCCTACAACACCACAGAATCTAGCACATTCAGCATATCTTTCTAATGCATGTGGATACTGGTACTGTGAGAATGTTCCCATTTTTGTAGGTACATCTGTTGCATTGAATTTCATTACTTCGTTGATTAACAATGCGTTTGCAACACCGTGTGGTAAGTGGTGGAATGCACCTAATTTATGTGCCATTGAGTGGCATACTCCAAGGAAAGCATTAGCGAATGCCATACCTGCCATACAAGAAGCATCTGCCATTTTTTCTCTTGCTTTAGGATCATTTGCACCGTTTTCATATGCTGACGGTAAATATTCAAAGATGTTTTTCATTGCTTTTAAAGCAAGTCCATCTGTGTAATCTGTAGCCATGATAGATGCGTATGCTTCTAATGCGTGTGTTAAAGCATCGATACCTGAAGCGCTTGTAAGTCCTTTTGGCTGGCTCATCATGTTGTCTGCATCGATAATAGCCATTTTAGGAAGTAATTCATAATCTGCTAATGGATATTTTACTCCTGTCTGTTCGTCTGTGATAACTGCGAATGGTGTTACCTCAGAACCTGTTCCTGAAGAAGTAGGAATTGCTACAAAGTATGCTTTTTCACCCATTTTAGGGAATGTGTATACTCTCTTACGAATATCCATGAAACGCATAGCCATATCCATGAAGTCTGCTTCCGGATGTTCGTACATTACCCACATAATTTTACCTGCGTCCATTGCTGAACCACCACCAAGAGCGATGATAACGTCCGGACCGAATGCTCTCATTGCTTCTGCTCCTGCTTTTGCACAAGCAAGTGTTGGGTCTGGAGCAACTTCATAGAAGCATGTGTGCTGAATTCCCATTTCGTCTAATTTTTCTTCGATACCTTTAACATATCCGTTGTGATATAAGAAACTGTCAGTTACGATAAATGCTTTCTTTTTACCCATTACTGTTCCAAGTTCATCAAGTGCAACAGGCATACATCCTTTTTTGAAGTAAACCTTTTCAGGTGCTCTAAACCAAAGCATATTTTCTCTCCTCTCGGCAACTGTTTTTATGTTAATCAAATGTCTTACACCAACGTTTTCAGATACAGAGTTTCCACCCCATGAACCACAACCTAATGTAAGAGATGGTGCTAATTTGAAGTTGTAAAGGTCACCGATACCACCGTGAGAAGAAGGTGTGTTTACTAAAATACGGCAAGTTTTCATTGCTGCTGCATGTTTTGCTAATTTTTCTGTCTGTGCCGGGTGAATGTAGATAGAAGATGTATGTCCATATCCACCGTCTGCAACTAACTGTTCTGCTTTTGCAATCGCTTCATCAAATGTTTTTGCTTTGTACATTGCAAGTACAGGAGATAATTTTTCGTGAGCAAATTCTTCAGAAATATCTACTGATTCAACTTCACCGATTAAGATTTTAGTATCTTCCGGAACTTTTACTCCTGCAAGTGCAGCGATTGTATGTGCTGACTGTCCAACGATTTTTGCATTTAATGCACCGTTGATGATGATTGTTTTACGAACTTTTTCGATTTCATCTTTCTTTAAGAAGTAACATCCGCGAAGTGCAAATTCTTCTTTTACTTCTTTATATACGCCTTCCAAAACAGTTACTGACTGTTCTGAAGCACAAATCATACCGTTATCAAATGTTTTTGAATGGATGATTGAGTTTACTGCCATTTTAACGTCTGCTGTGTCATCAATGATAACCGGTGTGTTACCTGCACCTACACCAAGTGCCGGTTTTCCTGAAGAGTATGCTGCTTTAACCATACCAGGACCACCTGTAGCAAGGATTGTGTCTGCACCTTTCATTACTTCGTTTGTTAATTCAAGTGACGGTACGTCAATCCAACCGATAATTCCTTCCGGTGCACCTGCTTTAACTGCTGCATCTAAAACAACTTTTGCTGCTGCAATTGTAGATGCTTTTGCACGTGGATGTGGACTGATGATGATTGCGTTTCTTGTTTTTAAAGCGATTAATGTTTTGAAAATCGCTGTTGATGTTGGGTTAGTTGTTGGAATAACTGCTGCAATTAAACCGATTGGTTCTGCAACCTTTTTAATTCCGTATGCTTTATCTTCTTCAATTACTCCGCAAGTTTTTGTATCTTTGTATGCGTTGTAAATATATTCTGCTGCGTAATGGTTTTTAATTACTTTGTCTTCAACGATACCCATTCCTGTTTCTTCTACTGCCATTTTTGCTAATGGGATACGCTGTTTATTTGCTGCTAAAGCAGCCTCAAAAAAGATTTTATCTACTTGTTCCTGTGTAAATGTAGCAAATACTTTCTGTGCTTCTCTCATCGCTTCCATTTTTGCTGTAAGCGCTTCTACACTATCAATAATTTCTGGTACGATTTCTTTTTTCTTCGTCATTTCATTATCCTCCATGAATGAGTTCTTTTGCTTTACCTTTGTTAGTATATTATATCGTTAAATATTTGTCAATTCATTTTTGATATTTTTTTAACGAGTGGTTTTCTTTCTCTGTTAAGCACAACTTTTTCCATTTTTCGTTTTTTTTCTATACATTTTGCACAATATAAATATTTCCACTGTAATTTTTATTTCATACTGCTTATCATCTATGGTAAAATATAAAAAAAAATCATATAAGAAATGGAGGATATATCATGAAACTAATTATCTATGGAACAAAGACCTGCAAAGACTGCGTAGACGCTTTGGAAGTACTGGAGCAGAAAAACGTCCGCCTTTTATTCTTAGAGTTTTCCGACAGTATCGGAAATTTAAAACGTTTTCTAAAAATCCGCGACACTAATCCTATGTTTGATCCGGTTAAGGAAAAAGGCGGTGTCGGTGTTCCTCTTTTCGTATTTGAGGACGGAACAATGACTTTTGAATTAGATGATGTACTTGCGAGAATAGATGCGGAGAATGAATAAAGGAGGGTATATCGCCCTCCTCTACTTATTTAAAATTTCCGCTATTCCCCTTTCAAGCACTTCGTCCCGTTTTTCTTTAATTCCCTCTATTGTCGGAAAAATTTCTATATCCGGTTTCAGACCAACTCTTTGCGTCTGCTCCCTTTCCGGTGTATAGACTCCTAACCCGCTTATTTTCATTTGAATATCTCCCGGAAGTTTCACCTGTACTGTATTTCCGTCTGCCCCTATAGAATTACTTCCAATTACAACTGCATTTGGGGACTGGCGTAAAGACATAATAGCAAACTCACTTTGACTCATACTTCTTTCATTCATCAATAAAATAATTTTCCCCTTATATTGTGGATACTCTTTATCTTTCAGAGAACCTTTGCCTGATGAAAACGGTACGGAATAATAACTTCCCGGAACTGCAGGATTAGAGAAACTCAAGTATGCAAAAATTTTCTGCTCAGGAATAATATATTCCGCCAGCAAATATGTGATTTCCGTTGAAGGATAATATCTTAAATCTACAATAATCCCTTTCGTATCTGCAAACTCTTTCATCCGTTTTTCTAAATCTCCCTCCTCCAAAGTTGAAGGATCTATATACCCTATATTCTCATCTTTTATTAAGCCGGCCTTCTGCGGATTTTGATATTGGTAAATATCTTTAGACGTCGTTACCTTTAGACTTTTTTCTTTTCCATTTCTTAAGACAACAACCTCCGAAGTCAGTTCCTTTGTCTGAATAAGTTGATACTTTATCTTTTCAAGAAATTTATTTTCCTGCGGGATCGCCTTATATTTACTCAGTTCTTCTATCCTTTTGTCAATCTCCATATCATCGACAGACAATAAAATATCTCCTGCTTTTAGTTTCTCCTCCCCTTTTTTTACTTGATTAACGACTACCCGATTATCCGCATAAATTAAATCACATTGTAGATAATATTTTCCGTAAATATTGCCCAATGCTCCCTCTTTATCAAATACTTCTAAATGTGCATCCCCCGTCTGTGCCGCCACTTCCGCAATAGCAAGTGCATAATCCTTATATGTTTTCGTTTCTACTATTTTAACAATCCCCTCTTTTAGCACTTCATCCCAATCTTTCCGTGTAATTTGAACATTAGGCGAATAGTATTCATATATATTCCAAAATCTAAAAAGAGAAAGTAACTTCATTCCGTCATCATCGTTCCTAAGAGGATAATTTTTTTCATTTTTCAAAAATGCAACCTGCTGGTTATCCTCAAAAGAAGTATAGGCATTTTTTCTCTCTCCGATAAATGTTTTAGACAACTTCTGTAGATACTCACTTACTTCTGTACCCAAAAACTCATTATCATAAATCCAACTGCTATCCGATTCTCCCCTGTCCTCTTTTTGCGAATATGTTAAATATTTTTCTGCTTTCTTATCTGTTTTCTGCTCAAACGGAAATTTCTTTAACCAGTCATATAAAATTTTATTTGTGTTTTCCTGATTCTCACTTTTCAAAATCTCAGGCATAATACGGAAAAGTTCGGCATCCCAATTTATTTTCCCGTTAATAATATCGGGATGGCGATACTTGACATATCCCCAAACTTTGCACAATTTGTAGAGCGAATTGTTCTGCTCCGATGAGATTGCTTCAATTTTTATATCCGTTCCTGAAGCAAATTCTTCATCTTTATCTCTTCCTAATTCATTTTTGTTTTGAGATAAAATAAGAACAATACATAAAAGCAAAATAAAAATGCCAATTCCACCCCAAATTACCGCTTTTTTCTTCTTCATTTTTCGACACCGCCTTTCTTTTCCCTCATTATATAGCAAAAGACCCGATAGAACAATTCTATCGGGCCATATATTTGTTATTCTTATACTAATTCAAGAAGAACTTCCATAGCGGCATCACCTTTACGTAAACCGATTTTTACGATTCTTGTGTAACCACCGTTACGGTTTTCATATTTAGGAGCAATTTCATCAAATAATTTTGCTACTAAATCAACTTCTTTTGCATTTCTCTTTTTACCGTCTTTAACTTCTACTACAGGATAGAGAACTTTAAGCATTTCTCTTCTTGCGTGTAATCTAGAAGGCATATCTTTTTTAATTGTTTTTTCAACTTCATCATAAACAGTAACTTTTTTACCGTCTACAACTTCTTTTACTCTCTTACCGTCCTGATCTTTACGAGCAACTTTTGCCATAACTTTAACTTCTTCAAAGTTATCTTTTTCTTTTACTGCTAAAGCAATAAGTCCTTCTGCAACTTTACGGATTTCTTTTGCTTTTGCTTCTGTAGTAACGATTTTACCGTTGTTAAGTAATGCTGTTACCTGATTTCTGATTAATGCTTTTCTCTGGCTTGATGTTCTGCCAAGTTTTCTATATTTTGCCATTTTTATTTCCTCCAATAAACACGTGGTTATGCTTCTTCGGGCTTACTAGCCATGTGCTGTTGCTGTACGCTTCGGATTTATCAACAACACTTTATTCTTCGCCTTGACTTAGCTCTAAGCCAAGTTCTTTTAATTTAGCCAATACTTCTTCTAAAGATTTGCGACCAAGGTTACGCACCTTCATCATATCCTCTGAAGTTCTGTTTGTTAATTCTTCAACAGTATTAATTCCTGCTCTCTTTAAGCAGTTGTATGAACGAACTGAAAGTTCTAATTCATCAATACTCATTTCTAATACTTTTTCTTTTTCATCGTCTTCTTTTTCAATCATAACCTCAGCAGCCTGAGCAACTTCTGATAAGTCGATGAATAGTTTTAAATGTTCGTTAAGAACTTTTGCTGCTAAACTTACCGCTTCATCCGGCGCTAATGTACCGTTTGTATGAACGTCAAGTGTTAATTTATCAAAGTCAGTAATCTGACCTACACGAGTATTCTCTACTGTTAAATTTACTCTCTCAACAGGTGTGTAGATAGAATCAATCGGAATTACCGCGATTGGCAATTCACTGTTTTTATTCTTATCAGCACTTACATATCCTCTACCGTTTGTAATAGTAAGTTCCATGTATAATTTACTGTCTGCTCCACCATTTAATGTAGCAATTACAGTTTCAGGGTTCATGATTTCGATATCAGGATCTGCCTGAATGTCTGCACCTGTTACGACTCCTTCACCTTCAAACTCGATGTATGCAGTTTTTGGTTCGTCAGTCTCAGAAGTGTTTTTAATCGCTAAAGATTTCAGATTCATTATGATCTCAGTAACATCTTCTTTCACACCCGGAATAGAACTGAATTCATGTAAAACTCCATCGATTTTTACATAACTGATTGCTGAACCCGGTAAAGAAGAAAGCATAATTCTTCTTAAAGAGTTACCAAGAGTTGTTCCATAACCTCTTTCAAGAGGCTCCACAACAAATCTTCCATATTTTTTATCTTCTGAAATTTCTGTAATTTCAATATTTGGTTTATTAAAATCAAACACTACAAAGTCCCTCCTTTGGGTTATTAAAATATTGAGGGTGAATTTCTAAATAATCCTTATGGATTATTTAGAATATAATTCGACAATCAACATCTCGTCTACAGGAACATCAATTGCTTCACGAAGTGGAAGTTCTTTTACGCTGCCTTTTAAGTTTTCAGCATCAACGTCTAACCATTCAGGTACTAATCTTCCGCCTGTTACTTCTAAGATGTCTTTGTATCTCTGAGAACCTTTGTTTTTTTCTTTGATTTCGATTGTATCTCCGGCTTTTACTAAGTAAGATGGGATGTTAACCTGTTTTCCGTTTACTAAAACGTGTTTGTGGTCAACGATCTGTCTTGCTTCTCTTCTTGTTCTAGCAAGTCCCATACGGAATACAACATTGTCTAATCTTGATTCAAGAAGAATCATAAGGTTATCACCTGTCATACCGTTCATTTTAGAAGCTTTTGCAAAGTAGTTTCTAAAAGGTTTTTCTAAAACACCGTAGATAAATTTAGCTTTCTGTTTTTCACGTAACTGAAGACCATACTCGCTCATTTTTCTATTTGCTCTTTTTAACTGTCTGTTAGATTTTTTATCAATTCCTAAATAGATTGGGTCCATACCTAATGAACGGCATCTTTTAAGAACTGGAACTCTATTTACTGCCATGTTCGATTATCCTCCTATTAGACTCTTCTACGTTTTGGTGGGCGACATCCGTTATGTGGTACCGGAGTTACGTCCTTAATACTTGTTACGTCAATTCCGCAAGCCTGAAGTGCACGAATTGCTGCTTCTCTTCCTGAACCCGGTCCTTTTACAAATACATCTACTGTTTTAAGTCCATGTACTAATGCTGCTTTAGCTGCAGTTTCTGCCGCCATCTGTGCTGCATAAGGAGTAGATTTTCTTGAACCTCTAAATCCTAGACCACCGGCACTTGCCCATGATAAAGCATTTCCCTGAGCATCTGTTAATGTTACGATTGTGTTATTAAAAGATGATTGGATATGTGCCTGTCCGCGTTCAACGTTTTTCTTGACACGTCTTTTTGTCACTTTTTTTGTAACTTTTTTAGCCATTTAAACTAACCTACTTTCTTTTCTTTCTATTATTTTGAATGATTTACCTGTTCGCTCAACTAAACTCACGCTACGCATTCGTTAAGGTTCGCGAACGGCCTCGCACTAAATTCAATCTGCGTTTTCAACTTGATTTCATTAAGTTGCTTTCGGCCTATTTTTTCTTATTTGCTACTGTTCTCTTAGGACCTTTTCTTGTTCTTGCGTTTGTCTTAGTCTTCTGTCCACGAACTGGAAGTCCTCTTCTGTGACGAATTCCACGGTAACAACCGATTTCCTGTAATCTCTTAATATTTAAAGCGATTTCTCTACGCAAATCACCTTCTACCTGATAGTTTTCATCGATTACAGCACTGATTGTTTTTACTTCTTCGTCTGTTAAATCTCTACAACGAGTATCCGGATTTACTCCAGCCTGCTCTAAAATGTTATTAGCACTTACTCTACCAATTCCGTAGATGTAAGTTAATCCGATTTCTACACGTTTGTCTCTTGGTAAGTCTACACCAGCAATACGAGCCATGTAATTTTCCTCCATTTTGAATCTTAGTAAATAAATATATACAGCCCAATGCGATGCATTGTCTGAAATGTTGTGTATATACTTATTCCCATTGGTTAATATTGTCTCAAATTGGGAAGTATCTTTACTTCCAGCCACCACATCGGTGACCTTTCCCGGAAATGACACCGGGTATTATAAGCAATATACATCGGAGAATGATTTCCCTGTATATTAATAGTATCTACACACCGCCTGGCGTGTCCATACTACAGCCGCCTAATTAAGTTTGTGCATCTACGCACAAAATCGACAACGATAATTATCCTTGTCTTTGTTTGTGTTTAGGATTTTCACAGATTACTCTGATGCTTCCTTTTCTTTTAATGATTTTGCATTTTTCGCAAATTGGTTTAACTGATGATCTAACCTTCACGTCAAATCCTCCTTTCATCCACTGCTCTGCCTACATTGATTACCGTTTATTTGCAACTCTATCAAAACAGTTCGCTCTATATTATAGCATTATGTTTCTTTAAAAGTCAATACTTTTTTATTTATCTCTCCAGATAATTCTTCCTTTAGATAAATCGTATGGTGATAATTCTAATGTTACCTTATCCCCCGGTAAAATCTTAATAAAATTCATACGGAGTTTACCGCTAATGTGCGCTAGCACTTGGTGTCCGTTTTCCAATTCTACCTGAAACATTGCGTTTGGCAATTTTTCTACTACTGTTCCTTCAATTTCAATTACATCAGCTTTTGACATATTATGCTTCCTCCCTATTATATAATTTTAAAATTCGTTTAATGGCTACATTGTCCGTCACAGGTATCTCTTCATTTATCTTTCTGATAATCTGTATATGTTTATATTTTTTCTTTTTTGGTTTCTCCATTGTCTTTATTCTTCCGTCCGCCAAATATACATATAAATCGTCCATGCCGACCACTACATATACATTGTCTTTGTCATGCCCTGCTTTCGACTTCGCCAGCATTCCTACTTCAAATCTTTCCATAGTAATTTCCTTTACTTTAATAAGGTCAATAACTTCGGTTCATTTTCTGTAATCAGCACCGTATTTTCATAATGTGCAGATAAAGAGCCGTCTCTCGTCACTACCGTCCAGTCGTCATCAAGCCAGTCAACCTGATAGCCTCCTGCATTTATCATCGGCTCTATAGCCAATGTCATTCCGGCACGTAACTTCATCCCTTTTCTGTTCATCTCATAATTCGGTATTTCAGGTGCTTCATGCAGATTTACGCCTATTCCATGCCCGCATAAATCGCGAACAACACCGAATCCTCTCTCCTGTGCATATCTGCCTATCGCTGCCGAAATTTCAAATAGGTAATGTCCTTCTTTCGCATATTTCATGCCTTCAAAGAAAGATTCTCTTGTTACCTTTATTAATTCTTTTGCATCTTTACTTATTTCCCCGATGCCATGTGTTCTTGCCGCATCGGAATGGTATCCTTTATAAATAACTCCTGCATCAATTCCGACAATATCGCCTTCCTGCAAAATACGTTTTTTGTTCGGAATACCGTGAACAACTTCATCGTTCACTGACACACATATTGATGCCGGATACCCATTATAGTTTAGAAAAGAAGGAATGCAGCCATAACTTCTGATTACCTCTTCTCCCAACTTGTCAATATCCAAAGTCGTCATTCCCGGACGTAATGCCTTTTCAATTTCCTCATGCACGATTGCGAGTATTCTTCCCGCCTCCGTCATCAATTCTATTTCTCTGGCTGATTTTATCGATACCGGCATATTCTTATTCTCCCAGAATGTTTACGATTGCTTTGAATACATCTTCTAAGTCCACTGTTCCGTCTACTTCTACAAGAATATCTTTGTCTGTGTAGTACTGGATAAGCGGTTGTGTCTGTTCGTGGTATACACCAAGACGTTTTAAAACCGTTTCCGGTTTGTCGTCATCTCTTAAAATTAATTCTCCGCCGCAAGTATCACAAATGTTTTCTACCTTTGTAGGTGCGTGTACAATATGATATGTTGCTCCACATCCTACGCACGCTCTTCTTCCTGACATACGGCTTACGATGTTTTCATCCGGAACTTCTACGTTGATTGCATAATCCATTTTTTCTCCCAATCCAGCAAGCGCTTTATCTAACGCCTCTGCCTGTGGGATTGTTCTTGGAAATCCGTCTAATACATATCCGTTTTTGCAGTCTTCCTGCTGTACGCGGTCTACTACTAAATCAACAACTAATTCGTCCGGTACAAGAAGTCCTTCGTCCATGTATGTTTTTGCTTTTTTTCCTAATTCTGTTCCGTTTTTGATATTCGCTCTGAAAATATCTCCTGTGGAAATATGCGGAATACCATATTTTTCAGCAATTTTCTTTGCCTGTGTACCTTTTCCTGCTCCCGGAGCACCCAGCATAATAATCTTCATCATTTTCCTCCTCACTGTGAGTTACATGGTTTTATAAAAATGTCTGTATAGCATTTTAGTGTTCTGCATCAACCTGACAAACAGGCTGACACAGGACACTAAATCATTAATTATTTAAGAAACCTTTGTAATTACGTACAAGCATCTGAGATTCAATCTGTTTCAAAGTTTCCAATACAACACCTACAATAATGATAAGTGATGTTCCCGCAAATGAAACATTTGCTCCTAACCAGCCGTTAAATACGAATGGAATTACCTGAACAATTACAAGTCCTACTGCTCCGATAAAGATAATGTAATTTAAAATCTTTGTCAGATATTCAACTGTTGGTTTTCCAGGACGGATTCCCGGAATAAATCCACCGCTCTTCTTCATGTTATTTGCAATTTCTAATGGATTAAATGTAATCGATGTATAGAAATATGCGAATACGATTGTAAGTACGATGTAAAGGACTAATCCCCAAGAATATTTTAAATTCTCCGGATTACACCAGTTATTTGAAGATAATCCTTTTAAAATTTCACTTCCAATTCCACTTCCGTTACCTTTTCCTAAGAAACCGGCAATAACAACCGGAGTCTGCATTAATGAGGAAGCGAAGATTACCGGAACTACACCGGCAGTATTTACTTTCAAAGGAATAAATGTAGTCTGTCCGCCTACGCTCTTTCTTCCCTGTACTTTTTGTGAATACTGAACTGAAATCTTTCTCTGTCCGTCTTGAAGAATAATTACAAAAATAACTACTACAAGTAAAATTGCTAAAATAATTAATCCTGCAAGACCTGCTTTAGCAAGTGATTTGCCCTTCATAAATTTAGTGTAAAGTGTCATGAAATCACTAGGCATACGTGAAATAATGTTAATTAATAACACAATCGAAATACCGTTTCCGATTCCTTTTTCCGTGATTCTTTCACCAACCCACATAAGAAACGCAGAACCTGCTGTCAATGTTAATACAGCAACTGCTACATTTACAAAGTTATATTTTACAAGTAATCCGCTTCTTCCGAATCCAACTGCCATTGCTGTTGATTCAATTAAGGCAAGTAATACAGTTACATAACGTGTAATTGAAGCAATTTTTTTTCTTCCGTCTTCTCCATCTTTCTGCATTTCCTCCAATTTTGGAATAGCAATTGTAAGAAGCTGCATAATAATTGATGAAGTGATGTATGGTGTAATACTCAACGCAAAAATTGACATTCTTTCTAAAGAACCACCTGTAAATGCACTGAAAAAGTTGAATGCTTCACCTGTTTGGCTTTTGAAAAAATTCTGAATATATGTTGGGTCAACTCCCGGTGTCGGTAAGATTGACCCTATTCTGATTACGATTAACATTAGAAACGTATAAAAAATACGTTTTCTAACATCATCGATCTGAAAAGCCCTACGGAATGTCTTAAGCAATTAGATCACCTCTGCTTTTCCACCAAGAGCTTCAATTTTTTCTACTGCAGATGCACTGAAAGCATTTGCCTGAACTGTAAGCTTCTTAGTTAACTCTCCATTACCAAGAATTTTTACTCCATCTCTAGGATTTTTTACAATCCCTGCTTCGATAAGTGTTTCAACTGAAACTACTGTATCGTTATCAAATGCTTCTAAAGCATCTACGTTAATACCAACGATTTCTTTTGTATTTCTGTTAGTGAAACCTCTTTTTGGTATTCTTCTGTATAATGGCATCTGTCCACCTTCAAAGCCCGGTCTTGTGCCGCCTGAACGTGCTTTCTGACCTTTGTGTCCTTTGCCCGCTGTTTTGCCGTTTCCAGAACCATGTCCACGACCTCTTCTGAAATTATCACTGTGTTTTGACCCGTCTGCAGGTCTTAAGTTTGATAAGTTCATCGTGACACCTCCTTATCCAATATTAAACTTCTTCTACTTTTACTAAATGTCTTACCTGTTGTACCATTCCTCTTGTTGCAGCGTTGTCAGGTAATTCAACTGTTTTGTTTACCTTTTTTAATCCTAATGCTTCAACTGTTTTTTTGTGTTTTGGTACAGCACCGATTGTAGATTTTACTAATGTAATTTTTAAATTTGCCATTTTCAATCTCCTCCTTAGCCTAAGATTTCTTCAACAGATTTACCGCGAAGCTTAGCTACTTCTTCTGGAGTTTTAATCTGACTTAACCCATTAATTGTAGCAAGTACTACGTTTTGTTTATTGTTAGATCCTAATGATTTTGTACGGATGTTTTTGATACCTGCAAGTTCGATTACCGCACGCGCCGGTCCTCCGGCGATAACTCCAGTACCTTCTGGGGCTTTTTTAAGTAATACGGATGCACTACCGAATTTACCGATTAAATCATGTGTTACACTATTGTGTTCATCTAATGCAACTGATACCATTTTCTTCATTGCATCTTCTTTTCCTTTACGGATTGCTTCAGGAATTTCTGCTGCTTTTCCTAAACCTGCACCAACATGGCCATTTCCATCGCCAACAACTACTAAAGCTGTGAATCTGAAGTTACGACCACCTTTAACAACTTTGGTTACACGTTTGATTGATACCACTTTTTCTGTTAATTCTAATGAACTAGCATCAATACGATTCTGTTTCATGTGTGTTCCTCCTCCTAGAATTCTAATCCAGCTTCTCTAGCTGCATCTGCTAACGCTTTGATTTTTCCCTGGTATATAAAGCCGCCTCTGTCAAAGACAACAGTATTAATACCTTTTTCGATTGCTCTTTTAGCAATTACTGTTCCTAAGTATGCTGCTGCATCAACGTTGTTAGTTTTTTCTAATTCTGCTTTTACTTCTTTCTGAAGAGTAGATGCTGAAACTAGAGTATTTCCAACTGTATCGTCAATAATTTGAGCATACATATGATTATTACTTCTAAACACAGCCAAACGTGGTCTCTCAGCAGTACCGCTGAAACGGTTACGCAATTTTCTATGTTTGTTTACACGAACTTCGCTTCTTGATTTTTTACTAACCATCTTCACACTCTCCTTAATTATTTTTTACCAGTCTTACCAACTTTACGTCTGATAACTTCATCAGCATATTTAATACCTTTACCTTTGTATGGTTCAGGTCTTCTCTTATCTCTGATTTCAGCTGCGTATTGGCCTACTTTTTCTTTATCGATACCTTTTACAGTAATTTTGTTCTGTCCTTCAAGTACTGTTTCAACGCCTTCCGGATCAGTCATTTCTACTGGATGAGAGTATCCTAAGTTTAATGTTAATTTGTTTCCTGATTTTGCTGCTCTGTAACCAACACCGTTTACTTCAAGAACTTTTTCGTATCCCTGAGTAACACCAACAACCATATTGTTGATAAGTGTTCTTGTAAGACCGTGTAACGCTTTCATTCTCTTTAAGTCGTTTGGTCTTGTTACTACAACTTCTTCGCCTTCTTTTTTAATTTCCATTTCTACCGGAAGTTCTCTTACGAGAGTTCCTTTAGGACCTGTTACAGTCACTTTGTTGTTTTCAGCGATTTCAACAGTTACACCTGCTGGAATTGCTACTGGCAGTCTTCCTATACGTGACATACCTTTACCTCCTACACTTAAATTCTCGGAGAAGTCTGTATGACTTCTCTGTTTTCAGTTGCATCTAAGGAAGTTCTTTTCGCTTACGCTCAAAGAACGGCCTTCTCACTAAGTTTGTGCTTCGCACGCACTAAGTGTTCAGTGCCTACCAAACAAATGCAAGTACTTCTCCACCTACGTTAAGTTTTCTTGCTTCTTTGTCTGTGATAACACCGTGGTTTGTTGAAATGATTGCTGTTCCAAGTCCGCCTAATACTCTTGGAAGTTCATCTCTGTTCGCATATACACGAAGACCAGGTTTTGAAATTCTCTTAAGACCTGAAATAACTTTTTCATTTTTATCAGCACCGTATTTTAATGTGATGTGGATTGTTTTGAAACATCCGTCTTCTACGATGTCATATTTTGCAATATATCCTTCGTTGAAAAGAATATCTGCAATAGCAATTTTCATTTTAGATGCCGGTACATCTACTGTATCATGTTTAGCAGTATTTGCGTTACGAATTCTTGTAAGCATATCTGCGATTGGATCACTCATAGTCATTTGAAGTTGCCTCCTTTTTCTTTACATTTCATTGTTACATCCTTCAGATGCAGTCGGTAAAAACCGACCACTTCTACTACGGATATCCTAGTTTCATTAAGTTGTGGAAATTCCTACCAACTTGCTTTTTTAACTCCCGGAATCTGTCCTTTGTATGCTAACTCACGGAAGCAAACTCTACAAATTCCGTATTTTCTTAAGTATGCGTGTGGACGTCCACAAATTTTACAACGATTATACTCTCTAGTAGAGAATTTTTGTTTACGTTGTTGTTTAATTTTCATAGATGTTTTTGCCATGAAATTGTTCCTCCCTACTATTTTGTAAATGGCATATTGAACTGTGTCAATAATTCACGAGCTTCTTCGTCAGTTTTTGCTGTTGTAACAAAGATGATATCCATACCTCTTACTTTATCGATTTTATCGTATTCGATTTCAGGGAAAATTAATTGTTCTTTAATTCCAAGAGCATAGTTACCTCTTCCATCAAATGCGTTAGGATTTACACCTCTGAAGTCACGTACACGAGGTAATGCAAGGTTGATTAAACGATCAACGAATTCATACATTTTTTCTCCTCTTAAAGTAACTTTACATCCGATAGCCATTCCTTCTCTAAGTTTGAAGTTCGCTACTGATTTTTTTGCTTTTGTAAGAACTGCTTTCTGTCCTGCAATCTTTTCAAGGTCTGCTACAGCAGATTCTAACACTTTATGATTGTCTTTTGCTTCACCAACACCCATGTTGATAACAACTTTATCGAGTTTTGGCACTTCCATAATATTTTTATAACCGAATTTTTTAATCATTGCGTCAACGATTTCATTCTGGTATGTTTCTTTAAGTCTACTCAAAGTGATTTTCCTCCTTCCCTGAATTAGTCGATAACTTCGCCTGTTGATTTTGCGAAACGTACTTTTTTATCTCCGTCCATTTTGAAGCCTACTCTTGTGGCTGTTCCTTTGTGAAGATACATTACGTTAGAAGCATCAATAGGTCCTTCCTGGTGAACAATTCCACCATTCTGATTAGTTGCACTTGGTTTTGTGTGCTTTGTCAACATATTGACACCTTCAACTAATACTGTATTATCTTTTTTATTTACAGCAATTACTTTGCCTTCTTTGTCTTTATCTTTTCCGGCGATTACTTTAACTGTATCACCTTTTTTAATTTTCATTGTTGACATACAGGTACCTCCTTATAGTACTTCTGGAGCTAATGAAACAATTTTCATAAATTGTTTTTCACGAAGCTCTCTCGCTACTGGTCCAAAAATACGAGTTCCTTTTGGATTCTTGTCATCTTTAATAATTACAGCAGCATTTTCATCAAATCTGATATAAGAACCGTCTTTACGACGAGTTTTGTTTACTGTACGAACAACTACAGCTTTTACTACATCACCTTTTTTAACAACGCCACCTGGTGTTGCGTCTTTAACAGAAGCAACGATTACATCACCAATGCTTGCATATCTTCTAGTAGAACCACCTAATACACGGATGCAAAGTAATTCTTTAGCACCTGTATTGTCTGCTACTTTAAGTCTACTTTCTTGCTGTATCATGCAGGTAACCCTCCTTAAATACTATTTTACTTTTTCCATAACTTCAACAAGTCTCCATCTCTTATCTTTAGATAATGGTCTTGTTTCCATAACTTTTACTTTATCACCGATGTTGCATTCGTTTGCTTCATCATGTGCTTTCAATTTATATGTTCTCTTTACGATTTTGTTGTAAAGAGGATGTTTTACGTGGTCTTCAACTGCAACTACGATAGTTTTATCCATTTTGTTGCTGATAACTTTACCAACACGTGTTTTTCTTAAATTTCTTTCCACAGTTTTGCTCCTTTCACAATTTTTACACAAGGCTCAGTATCTTACTCTGCTTTAGATGCTTCTGTAATTACTGTCTGAATTCTAGCAATGTTTTTTCTTACTTCTTTAATTCTGCTTGTGTTATCTAATTGATTTGTTGCGTTTTGGAATCTTAAGTTAAAAAGTTCCTTCTTAGCAGCTACTAATTCTTCGTTTAATTCTGCAACTGATTTTGCTTTTAAATCTTTTACAAATGTATTAATTTTCACTGTTATCACCGCCTTCTAAATCTTCGCGAGAAACTATCTTACATTTACAAGGTAATTTGTGCATTGCAAGACGTAACGCTTCACGTGCTGTTTCTTCAGGTACTCCAGCAAGTTCGAACATAACGCGTCCCGGTTTTACAACTGCTACCCAGTATTCAAGAGTTCCTTTTCCTGAACCCATACGTGTTTCAGCTGGTTTTGTAGTTACTGGTTTATCTGGGAATATTTTAATCCATACTTTACCACCACGTTTGATATAACGAGTCATTGCAATACGGGCAGCTTCGATCTGATTTGAACGAATCCAGCATGGCTCTGTTGCTACGATACCATATTCACCATTTGTGATTTTATTTCCGCGTAAAGCTTTTCCTTTCATAGAACCACGGAATTGTTTACGACGTTTTACTCTTTTTGGCATTAACATAACTATTTATCGCTCCCTTCCTTAGTTTCTTTTGTTGGAAGAACTTCACCTTTATAAATCCATACTTTAACACCAACTTTTCCGTAAGTTGTGTCTGCTTCTGCGAATCCATAATCGATGTCTGCTCTAAGTGTCTGAAGTGGAATAGTTCCTTCGCTGTAGAACTCTGTACGAGCCATATCTGCTCCGCCAAGACGTCCTGATACAGAAGTTTTAATTCCGAGTGCTCCTGCTTTCATTGTTCTTGACATGCAAGATTTCATTGCACGTCTGAAGGAAATACGGTTTTCTAACTGTAAAGCAATGTTTTCAGCAACTAACTGAGCATCTTTATCCGGTCTTTTGATTTCTTTAATATCTACAACTAATTTCTTATCTGTAAATTTCTGAAGTTCTGCTTTTACTTTTTCAATTTCAGCTCCGCCTTTACCGATTACTACACCAGGTTTTGCTGTATAGATAATGATTTTAACACGGTCAGAAGCTCTTTCGATTTCGATTTTAGAAACTCCTGCGCTGTATAATTTCTTTTTAAGAAATGTTCTGATTTTATGGTCTTCTACTAAATAATCTGCAAATTTTTCTTCTGCATACCATTTAGAGTCCCAGTCTTTGATAACACCGACTCTTAAGCCATGAGGATTAACTTTCTGTCCCATTATTGCCCTCCTTATCTTTCATTAAGCACTAAAGTAATGTGGCTCATTCTCTTTTCGATTCTGTAAGCTCTACCCTGTGCTCTCGGTTTAATTCTCTTCATTGTTGGTCCTTTATTTGCGTAGCATTCTTCAATATAAAGGTTCTCAACATTCATTCCGTTGTTATTTTCAGCGTTTGCGATTGCTGATTCTAATAATTTCTTTATTAAGCTTGAAGCATATCTTGGATTGTAAGTTAAAATACCAAGTGCTGTTTGTACATCCTTACCTCTGATGGCATCCAATACGAAACATGCTTTCTGAACAGAAACTCTAGCGTAAGATAATTTCGCTGATGGTCTAGTGTCCTTGTTTGCATTTCTCTCTCTTTTGATTTGGGATCTATGTCCTTTTGCCATGGATGAACCCTCCTTTCAAATTACAATTAATTAACGAACTCTTGATTTCTTTTCGTCTTTTCCATGTCCTCTATATGTTCTTGTTGCAACAAACTCTCCAAGTTTGTGTCCAACCATGTCTTCTGTTACATATACAGGTACGTGTTTTCTTCCGTCATGGACAGCGATTGTATGTCCGATGAACTGTGGGAAGATTGTAGAACGACGTGACCAAGTTTTTATAACTGATTTATCACCTGCAGCGTTCATAGCTTCCACTTTTTTCAGTAAGCTTTCGTCTGCAAATGGTCCTTTTTTAAGTGAGCGAGCCATAGGTTCTAACCTCCTTGTAAACTAACTATTTATTTGATACCTTTACCATCTCTTCTTCTAACGATTAATTTGTTAGACTGTTTGTTTTTCTTTCTAGTCTTAAGACCAAGTGCTGGTTTGCCCCAAGGTGTGCTTGGACCCGGACGACCGATACCAGTCTTACCTTCACCACCACCGTGTGGATGGTCATTAGGGTTCATAACAGAACCACGAACTGTTGGTCTGAATCCCATGTGACGTTTACGTCCTGCTTTACCAATGTTGATAAGGTTGTGATCGCCGTTTCCGATAACACCGATTGATGCTCTACAAACGATTGGAACCATTCTCATTTCGCCTGATGGTAATCTAAGTGTTGCATATTTTCCTTCTTTAGCCATTAACTGAGCGCTGTTTCCTGCTGAACGAACTAACTGTCCGCCTCTTCCCGGATACAACTCAATGTTATGGATCTGTGTACCTACCGGAATTTCAGAAAGTGGTAAGCAGTTACCAACTCTTACTTCCGCTTCAGGTCCGTTCATAACTTTCATTCCGTCTGTCAATCCTTCTGGAGCAAGGATGTATGCTTTTTCACCGTCTGCGTAGCAGATTAATGCGATGTTTGCTGTTCTGTTTGGATCGTATTCGATTCCGATTACAGTTGCCGGAATTCCGTCTTTTCTTCTCTTGAAGTCGATAATTCTATATTTTCTTTTTGCTCCGCCTCCGCGGTGTCTTACAGTAATTTTACCCTGATTGTTACGACCGGCTGTTTTGCTTAAAGAAACTACTAAAGATTTCTCCGGTGTAGTCTTTGTGATTTCTGAGAAATCAGAACCAGTCATCTGTCTTCTTGAAGGTGTATATGGGCGGTATGTTTTAATTCCCATTACTTTATCTCCTTTCGTTACTCTGATTATTTGTTGTCACGCTTTTATGCGTATAATGTTCTTACGGTTCGCTTCTCTAAGTTCGTGGAATACCTCACTAAGTTCAGCGAACAGATCCCGACTAAAACTCAATCTTCGCTTCGCTTGATTTCGTTAAGTCTATAGACCTTCAAAAATTTCAATATCTGCTGAGTCAGCAGTTAACTGAACGATTGCTTTTTTTGTTTTAGCAGTTTTACCAAATGTCATTCCACGTCTTCTTGTTTTTCCATCAAGATTCATTGTGTTAACACTTTTCACTTTTGTTCCTTCGAACATTTTTTCTACTGCTTCTTTAATCTGATTTTTTGTAGCCTCTGTGTGAACTAAGAAAGTGTATTTCTTATCTCCCATAAGTTCCATACTTTTTTCTGTAACTACTGGTTTAAGGATTACATCATAATACTGAATGTTTGCCATTATGCGTACACCTCCTCGATTTTTTCAACAACTGCTTTAGTTGTAACAACTGTGTTGTATTTCAAGATGTCGTATACATTGATTGTATTTGTTCTTGCTGTTTTTACAGAAGCGATGTTTCTTGCAGATAATTCTGCGTTTCTGTTATCATCTTCCAATACAACTAATGCTTTAGATACATTTAAGTTATTTAATACGTTCTGGAAATTCTTTGTTTTGATTTCTCCAAAGTTGATTTCGTCAAGAACGATGAATTTGTTTTCTAATACTCTTGATGTAAGAGCTGATTTAAGAGCCGCTCTCTTTTCTTTTTTATTTAATTTGAAAGAGTAGTCTCTTGGTGTTGGAGCAAATACCACTCCACCGCCTGTCCACTGAGGACTTCTTGTAGAACCCTGTCTTGCATGACCTGTTCCTTTCTGTCTCCATGGTTTTCTACCACCGCCGGAAACTTCTGAACGAGTTTTTGCTTTCTGTGTTCCCTGACGTTTATTTGCAAGTTGGTTTACAACTGCCATGTGTAATAAGTGTTCGTTTACTTCAACACCAAATACAGCATCGTTTAAGTCGATTGTTCCAACTTCATTACCTTCGATATTATAAACAGATACGTTTGCCATCTGTGTGTTCCTCCTTTCCTATTAAAGACTAGATTGCTTTTACGCTTTCTTTAATTGTTACTAAAGATTTCTTAGGTCCCGGAACTGAGCCTTTTACTAAGATTAAGTTGTTTTCAGCATCTACTCTTACGATTTCAAGATTCTGAATTGTAATTTTCTTGCTTCCCATGTGTCCTGGCATCTTTTTACCCTTGAATACTTTACTTGGATCAGATGCAGCACCATTAGAACCTGCATGACGATGGAATTTAGAACCGTGAGTCATAGGACCTCTGTGTTGGTTATGTCTCTTGATTGCGCCCTGGAAACCTTTACCTTTTGAGATTGCAGTAGCATCTACTTTATCTCCTGCAGCAAAGATGTCTGCTTTGATTTCCTGTGCTAATGTGTATTCGTCAGCATTTTCGAATTTGAATTCTCTTACAAATCTTTTACCTGAAACACCAGCTTTGTCAAAATGTCCTTTTTCTGCTTTTGTTACACCGTGTCTGTGCACGATTTCTTTTTTACCGTTCTTGTCTACGTTAACAATTTTGTCTTTTTTGTCAACAAAACCAACCTGAACAGCGCTGTAACCGTCATTCTCAACTGTCTTAATCTGTGTTACTACACATGGTCCAGCCTGAAGTACAGTTACCGGAGTTAATGCTCCGTCTTCGTTGAAGATTTGAGTCATTCCGACTTTAGTCGCTAAAATAGCTTTCTTCATTATAATTACCTCCTGTGATTTACAGCGGAACGCCACATGGACGTTCATCCTAAATTTTAGGATTGATACTGTCTAAATTATTTGTTTTTCATTTTGATATCGATATAAACACCTGCTGGCATTTCTAATCTTGATAATGCATCAACAGTTTTCTGTGTTGGTGTGATGATATCAATAAGTCTCTTATGAGTTCTCTGTTCGAACTGTTCTCTGGAATCTTTGTATTTGTGTACCGCTCTTAAGATTGTTACAACTTCCTTCTTAGTTGGAAGTGGTACCGGTCCACTCACCTGTGCTCCATTCTTCTTTACAGTTTCGATAATTTTTTTCGCAGATGAATCAACTAACTGATGATCATATGCTTTAAGTGTAATTCTCATTACTTGACTTGCCATAAAAAAAGTCGCCTCCTTTTCGTACTTTTAACTTCAGTACGACAAGCGGTGACTGTACACTCTCCCGTGTGTGTCATTATCTCTTCACACGTTGTTACCACGTTTCAGTGGCCGTTATTGATTCGTACAGTGACTTGTCGCCAGTTTCCTAACTTGACATTCGCTCCGCGGAACACCTACTATTATAAGTAGCAACCTCACGTTTCATCGCTATCATGTCACAGCTTTTTAAGTATACTAAACCATTTCATTTTTTTCAAGTCTTTTTTGAAAAATATTGTATTTTTTTAGATACAATTTATTTTTACCCTTTTCCTTGAAAATGTATGATTTCACTGACCTCTGACTATAATAAATTATCATCTATTATAATAGGAGGGAACACAATGAATCTTGTACGTTTTATGCAAATAGGCATCTGCCTTTATGCACTTTTCTTTGCCGTTATTCTGATTGCCGATTGTCTGAAACACAAATCCGACTTTACCGGAAAACATTTTCTTCCTCTTGCAATCATCGGATTTTTCAGCGACCTTTTGGACACTTGGGGAATCGGAAGTTTCGCAACCTGTCAGGCTGCTTTTAAATTCACCAACTCCTGTCCTGATGAAAAAATGCCCGGAACTTTAAATGTTGCACACACACTTCCAACCATAGCAGAATTTTTATTATTTCTGCACCTTATTAAAATAGAAGGAACTACTCTCGTCTTCTTAATCGGAGGTGCGGTTATCGGCGCTATTTACGGGGCTTCCCTCGTTTCAAAATGGTCACCGAAAATCATTCGCACCGCTTTGGGATTTGCATTAGTTATACTGGCTGTTATTCTCTCTCTAAAACTGGCGCATATCGGTCCATTTGAAAAGCCACTTTCACCGGAAGTCATCGTTCAGGAACTAAAGGCAAACGGACTTTCCGTCAAAAACGGAGAAGAATGGATTTACCTTATTGAAAATAATCAAAATCTCAGTGATACAGAAAAAGAGATTTACACAAATCCGTCCATAACAATGAGTGAATTAAATGCACTTATTCCAAAACTGAAAGCCGAAGGAATTTTTTCTTTAAACGCCCGAAACTTAACCTCCGTTATTTCCGAGCATCTTACTTACGGATTGAGCGGATACAAACTGATTCTCGGCACGCTTATCAACACACTCCTCGGTGCGTTAATGACTATTGGCGTAGGACTTTACGCCCCGTGTATGGCTATGGTAAGCGCCTTAGGTCTAAATGTTGCCGCCGCCTTTCCCGTAATGATGGGTTCATGCGCTTTCCTCATGCCGTCAGCGAGTATTCAATTTATTCAATCCGGAAAATATGACCGAAAAGCCACTGTAATCATTACTATCTTCGGACTTCTCGGCGTATTTGTCGCATACAAAGTTGCCGCTGCTCTGCCGATAAATATTTTAACCGCCATTGTCATATGCGTTATGATTTATACTGCACTCACATTTTTCAGAGATGCAAAAAGACTGTGATTCTCCCCTCACAGTCTTTATTCTTTTTACCGCATCTTTAGTTTCAGCCTTGCAACCGCTTTTTTCGCATCCAACGCAGTCGCATTATTTTCACCGACCACGCACGTTTCCGTTCCGCTCTCACTCTTATTAATATCTATAATTCCGTCCAAGTATTCATTTACTACAACAAACTGTCCTACCGTCCCGCTAAAATTCAAACCGGTCACTTCAATACCTCTCGTGGCAAGTTCTTCTACCGTATTGGTAAAATCCACATCGCTATTTCCCCAGCCGTCAGAAGAAATAATTACACCGTCCGCACGCATTCCCTCCGCCCAGACAGCAGTTCTTCTTCCTACAAGCATTTTCTCTTCATTGCCGTCCGGTGTTCCGACAAGCAAAATCCCCATTAAATCTAAGTCTTCGTCAGATGACACTACATCTAATAACGGATCTCGGAAATGATGCAGCGATGTTTCCTTTGTCGATGGTCCAATCCCCATTTTATACCTCCTATTGCATAGAACGGATAATGCCGTCCCGATATTCATTCGGCGTTACAAGTACAGGCATATTCCCCATATCAATAATGGAACGTCCTCCTTCCACACCGGAGGGTTCGTTTCCAAATAAATGCGTGTCATACATTGCCCCTTGTCCTGCAACCTGTTTTACAATAAGAACACGCTTTTTTCCCACTCTCACGATATCATGGTACTCATGCCTTTCCGTACACTCTTCGCCTTTAAACTTCTTCATTTGGTCACGAAACTTCTGTATAAATTCATCACATTTTTTATGTGCCTCAGTGACTCCACATCTTTCCTGCCCCATTCCCGCTTTAAAAGTTACGTCAAAGGAAATCAGGTAATCATCCGGCGAAGGCGTCCCCGCTCTTCCCAAATATAATTTATCCGCCAAAATCCCTTCAGATGAGCCGAACTCCGCCGTCTGTATTCCATTC
Organism: uncultured Lachnospiraceae bacterium; assembly: GCA_900551895.1. Classification (GTDB taxonomy): domain Bacteria; phylum Bacillota; class Clostridia; order Lachnospirales; family Lachnospiraceae; genus Faecalimonas. Next base: position 45,466 of record URXX01000003.1, read on the forward strand.
ACATCTACTCCGGTCAAAATCACATATACGCCGGTCAATGTATGGGTAATTCCTTCCCCCAGTTTTCCCAACACTTTCGTTGAAATCGGAACAATATCCATTATACTGTTCGTCCAGCGATTATGCTCTTTCGGTTTAATGACAGAAATTTCGATTTTATCAATGGCGGATTTTTCTTCTTTTATCTTCACAACTTCTGTACACACTTTCATTTTCCCGTCAGAGGAAACGCTATTTTCTAAACCCTCTTCTATGCTTTTTATATGAAATGCTTTTATCACCAATCTTCTTAAGTCTTTCACTTCCTGCGACAATATGTTCACCCCGCTTACTTCTGATTACATTATTATAGCATAGATTGTGAAAAAAGTGTGAACGGGGACGTAGTGTTTTTTAATTTCACTACGTCCCCGTTCACACTTTTTTCACAAAAATATCACCCACAGTAAAATACCGCAGGTGATACTTTATAATTAAACTTTAGCTACGTATTCAAATGGAAGCGGAACAATTTTTCCAGGTGTCTGGATTTCTACTAATTGTTCTAATGTCGCTTTTACGATAGCAGTCTGCATTTCTTTGTTGTTTGGTTCTCCGGCATTAGCACCCATCGGAACTAACGGAGCAACCGCACGTGGTGTTCCGGATTGACGTACAACCGGTGGAAGAGCTGCAATAATAATTGTAGGAATTCCAGCTTCTTCAATCGCTCTCTGCACCAATACTGCAGAGCGGTGGCAAGTACCTCAACCAGCAGTAAGAAGTACGGCATCTACGCCTTCTTCTTTAAACATCTGAGCAATAGCAGGACCAGTTTCATGTTTGAATTTTTCCTGATTTCCACCACCGCCCATGAAACCTGCATGTACAGGTGCACAAGCCTTGATAAATCCTTCTTTTGCTAATTCATGGATTCTGTCGATTGGGAACATACAGTTGATGTCTTTATTAACATCACCGTTGTCATATCCACCATGTGATACCATTAAATCTTCTGATTTCATTGTATCTGTGATTTTTCTCCATGTAAAGTCTCCGGCAAGGTTAAATCTCTTGTCATCTTTGTGATGAACACCGGCAGCAGTTGCAAGCGCTACTGTCATGTCTTTGATTTCCTTTGTCACAGGAGTCCATACTGATGGAGGAGTAATCGGAACGAAAATTTCTGATTGTATTCCTTTAACTGTTGTTAAACTCATTATTCTGCCTCCTTATTATTTTCATTTTTCAGACGTGCTTCTTCTTGTCTGCGTTTATATACATCTAGGTTACTTACATATTTATCATTGGCTTCAGGACCGAGTTGTTCGATAAAACTCATGTTCCACGCAACTTCCTGTCCCACTGCGAGCGGATAATCTGTAATCAGCATACGCATCGGAATTTTCAAATATCCCAATCTGCCTTTCAAATCCACAGCAACACAGCCGTCATGGACTTCTACGATTACACCTTCCATTCTAATCAATTTATCGCCATATTTCATATCTATCACCTAAAAATTAGTTGTATTTTTCTCTTCTCTTATCGCTCATTGGTAATGACTGTTCGTTTTTAACAAGTTCAATCGGTTTACCTGTCACGTTAGAGATTAATTCAACGTTAGTTGCTTTTACGTTTGGATTCCATTTCTTTTCCGGTTTTTTAACTTCTTCACCTGCCATTGCTGTTTTAAGCATTGCAAGAGCACGAAGTGCATCTTCATGGCAAAGTGTGTTACAAGCAAGAACTTCGTTTTCGATACCTGCTTCAGATTTATTGTTATCAACCATGTTTGTCATGTATTTATTACCAACTACTAAAGCACCCTGAACGGCACAGAAAGATAAACCTACAACAGGAACACCTCTCATACCGATTTGTTCGTGATGACTTGCAAAGTCAATGTGGTTGTTACCGAAACCTTCTGTTGTGATAAATGCACCGTCAACATCAAGTGCTTCTACCATCATACCAACACGTTTAGATACGTAGAATTTTTCTGCGTTAATCTGTGGGCTTCCTACGAAGATAACTCCGCATAAGTCGATTTCTTCATCGTGAAGCGCTTCAAGCACCAATGGCTCTCTCCAGTAATGTCTTGACATTTCTTTTGATGCAGGTCCGATACAAGTAAGTGCATGGATACATCCGTCTAATACTTCAAGCGGAGATACCATTACAGGTACGTTTCCTAAGTCTACGTTTGGTTTTGCACCAAGTACACCAACAGGTTCTACAGGAAGAATTAAGTTATCGTGCATAGCACCCTGTCCCATGATTTCTTTTACGATAACAACTTTTTTCTTTCCAGGTCTTCTGTACTGGTTGAATTCTTCTGTTTCTACTACTAAAGACTCGTCCAATTTCTTTAATGCTGTTCTGATTTCCTGTGTAATTACATCAGTTGCAGTATGAGCAGCCAAAGGACCCGGTCTTTCCATGTTTGTTCCTTCTTTGATAACTACTTCTGTTTTGATGAAGATTTCACCTTCTTCAGGTGCACCCGGACGTCCCCACATAATGTTTTCATCTAAATATCCTTCAGATGAACCGAATTCACCAATCTGAACTCCGTTTGCGTCTGTACCCGTTACCATCATAACAACACCGTCAAGAACTCTTGTTGCTCCTGAACCGATTTCATCATCGCCGTCTTTTGTGGCGATTGGCTGAACATCCATGATTGTTTCTGAATATGTGTGGTATTCGGCAGGTGTAATAATATCAATTTTTAAACTGTTTACTAATTCCTGAGATTCTACCGCTTCTTCTTCAATACCTTCTCTGATGTAAAGAGTTGTTCCTTCGATTTTTGTTTCAGGTCCTCTCTTTACTTCTGTAATTTTGAAGTGTTTTCTTGTTAAACTTCTAATTAACTTTGGTTCCTGTTCTTTAACAGGCGCTGCAACTTCTGCTCCTGCCGGAACTTCTACTGCTTTCGCTGTACCTGCGCCTACATTCATCGGTAATTCAATCTGAATATCTTTTCCTTCACCAATGTGAATTTTTAATACTCCGCCGTTTGCTTTTGCCGCAACCGGTGCAACTGGTACTGCTTCTTTTTCAGGTGCTTCTGCTTTTTCTTCAGCAACTGTCTGAACTGCATCAATTACATCACGTGTAATCGGTGTAAGTGAATCGCAAGTTTTTGTTAATTTTGCACCTAAGATTTCTTCAATTGTTAATACCCCGTCTAAATTCAATAAACCTGAGTCTACCAAATCATCAAAAATTGCTGGGTCCTCTAAGTTCTCTGGTCCAATTATAATGCCTTCTTCTGCTCTGCAGCATAATACTGCAGGGTCTTTTGCATGCTCTTTCGCTGTTTCAGCTGTAATTGACATATCTCTTCCTCCTTGTTTAATCAAGTTTCATCATTTATATATTCTAATCACTTATGTGATTGTAATACCTATACCGGAAGTTCAAGATAAATATCTTTTCCTTCTTTAATGGAAATAATAATTGTATTTCCGTCCTGTGCCGCAACTTCTGTTTCTGCTTCCTGCACAGTTTCTTCTGCCGGTGTTTCTTCCACTGCAAGTTTCACCGCACCGCCAACCGCTTCTTCCGTAACAGGTGTAAGCGCATCACAGTCTTTTGCTGTTTTCACTCCGATAACCTGTCCGATTGTCAACGCTTTATCTAAAGTAAATAAATTAGAACTTACCATATCATCTAAAAACATAGGGTGTTCCAAATGTTCTGCCGCAATCTCAGTTCCCGCTGCAACTTTTACCGCAAAAACTGCCGGCTTGTCTGCATATTCTTTTACCATTTCATTTGTGATTAACATATCTCGTTCCTCCCTCTCTCTAAATGTCCTGTTCTACCTGTTTAGAAACAGTCAAATATCTGTATAACGGGTGACCGATTGTTCTCATCACATGGTCTGTCTGATGGAATACTTTCAAATTCATTTTTGGTGCTGAACCCATAACTGTGTTTGAGCAGTCTGAACAGTTACCGATAATGATGTATTCACATTTATCCTTTTTAAACTGCATACTGTTCTTAACCTGTCCCGGACAGTTACCCGGTCTTTCACATTTAAGCGCACCGCTCTTCATTTCCTGCGCCTGTTTACATCTTGCTACAGAAACAACTTTCGCATTCATTTTTTCTGCAATGTCACGCATACGCGCTTCATCTCCACCGCAGGCACATACTAAAACGCCCATTGTTGCGCCGTGCAAATCAGGAAATTCCATTGTCACAATAATTCCGCCTGTTGTTTTTGTAATCGGTGCATCTAATGTTGTCGCTTTTCCCGTAAATGGTCCGCCCATAATGATTTCGCCGTATTCTCCGTCAATTCCACCGGCTCTTTCAATCAACTCTTCCACACTTGTTCCAACCGGAACATCTTTAAATACATGTGGTTCGTTTCCTCCGTTTAATTTACCGATTACTGTAAGGTTCTTGCTGAAGCAAGGTTTTCTTTCTTCAATTGCCTCTGTAATTCTTGCCAATGTTTCCACATTGATTACGATTGATTTTGCCACTGAAGGAAGTTCTTCCGGTTTCAATTCGATGCCAAGACATTCTCTTACTACCGCTCTTTCTTCTCCCATCGGATAAATATCCGGAAGTAAATGAATGGAAATCGCTTCTTCATCTTTCAACGCTTCTTTTAATGTCTGAACCGCTTTTTCGTTTTTCTTCTTAATAGCAAAAATTGCTTTTGCCGCATTGGAAATCTCCATTGTGTACTTCACACCGCGAACAACTTTATCACACTCTTCTTCAATCTGCTGAATGTTGTGACGAAGTCCCGGTTCACATTCTGCCGCATTGATGAGAATATATCCGCCTTGTAAATCCGTTCCGATTTTCACTCCTGTAGGGAAACCTGCTCCTCCCATACCGACAATACCGGCTGCCTTAATCATGTCAAGTTTGCTTCCTTCTTCAATCTTCTCAAACTCGTCACTTTGCACTTCGTCCGGTCTGATGATAATTCTGTCTTCTAAAACATCTGTAACTTCACCGTAAACACTTGAAAAAATATTTGCTCCAAGTCCTGTCGGTTCTGCAATCAATGTTCCTTTCTTTACTTTATCGCCACTTTTTACAGTTGCCTGGCAAGGTGCACCTACGTGTTGTCTTAATAGAATCTGTACATCTTTCATGACACCATTCTCCTTTTACCTTTATAAAAATTTTACAGAACATGACGTCCTGTAATTTATTGCTTTTCTCTATAATGTTCTATTCTTTTTTCAAAATAATTCGTATTATTTTTAACATTCTTTTGGCGAGGGCATGTGGGAATCGAACCCACCCAGGACGCTCTTAACGCCCAACACTAGTTTTGAAGACTAGGAGGCACACCAGTTACCCATCTACCCTCACGTCATTTTACACTTTTAGACTACCATAACTTTCTCTATATTTCAAGTTATTTTTTCTTTTTTTGACATTTTTATTATAACAAATAAACATTGACTTTTAAAGGGTTTTCAAGCATAATAACTGTATAGAATTGAACTCAATACTAGAATACGGACTAGAACGCGGTCTATTCGTTATTTTTTTGTCGTTTTTAACCGTATTTTTTGCTTTTTCCATAACAATGTTTTATTGGAAATATGCCCGATTCTTTTCTCGGAATACATTTTACCGTATTCCATATATAGATTTTGTCTATAATTAATTTATATTATTCATTATAATAAGGAGGAACGGATATGTCATTAAATCCAACACTTAACAAAGAGCGATTTGAAGCAGCATTCACTGTAGTTGATTCACATACAGTAGGTGAATTTACACGAATCGTATTATCAGGTTTCCCAGAATTAGAGGGAAATACTATGATGGAACGCAAAAATTTCCTTGTAAATCACTGCGACCATTACAGAACAGCATTAATGCTTGAGCCAAGAGGACACCACGATATGTTCGGTGCTATTTTAACTGAACCAATAAGCGAAGAGGCTGACCTCGGCGTTATTTTCATGGACACAGGCGGATACTTAAATATGTGCGGGCATGGAACAATCGGTTCTGCAACAGTTGCCGTTGAAACAGGGCTTGTTCCTGTAACCGAGCCATACACGGAAGTAGTATTGGAGGCTCCGGCAGGAATTATCCGTACAAAAGTAAAAGTAGAAAACGGAAAAGCAGTGGAAGTTACTTTAACAAACGTGCCTGCTTTCCTATATAAAGACAACCTTTCCGTAGAGATTGACGGTGTTACAATCCCATACTGTATTTCTTTCGGCGGAAGTTTCTTCGCATTAGTTGACGCTTCTAAATTAGGATACAATATCGGACCTTCAGCAGTTCCTGCTCTTCAGACATTGGGAATGAAAATGCTTGAAAAGATTAATAAAGAAGTTTCTGTTCAGCATCCTACACTTGACATCAACACGGTTGACCTTGTGGAATTCTACGGACCTACACCAAATCCGGAAAATGCGGATATGAGAAATGTTGTTATCTTCGGTGAGGCTCAGGCTGACCGCTCACCTTGCGGAACAGGTACAAGCGCTAAACTTGCAACGCTTTACGCTTGGGATGAAATCAAAATCGGAGAAGAATTCCGTTACGAGTCTTTCACAGGATCCGTATTTAAAGGTGTCATTAAAGAAGAGGCATCTGTAGGCGAATTCAAAGCGGTTATCCCACAGATTACAGGAAGCGCATACATTACAGGTATGGGAACATACGTTATTGACCCGACAGACCCATTGAAATACGGCTTCTCAATCGGATAAGGAGGTTTAGGCAAGTGCCACGCAAACGCCAATCCCCAAAAAGCAGAATAGTCAAAGCCGCATGGAATCTTTTCTACAAAAACGGTTATGAAGAAACTACGGTAAACGATATTATTGCTGCTTCCAAAACATCAAAAGGTACGTTTTATCACTATTTCAAAGGTAAAGATGCTCTTTTAAGTTCTCTTTCCTACCTGCTTGATGACAAATACGAGGAACTGACAGGAATAATTAATCCCGAGTTATCGGCGTATGATAAACTGCTCTTTTTAAATCACGAATTGTTTTATATGATTGAAACGAGTATCGATGTGAATTTGCTTGCTTATTTATATTCTTCCCAGTTAGTTACAAAAGATAAAAAATCTTTGCTGGACAAAAAGCGTTATTACTTCACATGGATTACGGAAATTATTGAGGACGCATTGAAAAAAGGGGAATTTCACCCTGCAAACAGTGTGTCAGATTTGGTAAAACTTTATACAATGTATGAACGTTCTCTTCTGTATGACTGGGCTTTATGTAAAGGGAAATACTCCCTTACGGAATACAGTGACAGACTTCTGCCTCACGTTTTGGACAGATTTAAAGAAGAGATATAAAAATAGGAGAAGACATTTCGTCTTCTCCCATTTTATTTAACTTAATTTTACTTCTTTTGCCTCTTCCGGCTTAAAATCATTTCTTAAATCGTAAATGTTGTGTCCTGTAGATTCTCCAAGAACCCTTCCCTCCAAAGAATAGCAGCGGATAAATCTCTTTCCATCGATGCTTGACCAGTGTTCCACATCCCATGTAAGATAACCGTCCTCATCTGTTTTCTTTCCTTCTAAGTATAAATCTACCTGACGTCCACCCGGAGCCATAAGTTTGATTAACTCTTCTTCGGTAGCCTCTAACTCCACTTTATTTACCGTATCATAAACTTTCATTTTATTCGCTCCCGTCTAGTTAATATATCCTGCTTTTTTCAGCTCTTCTTCTGCTTTAGCCAAATTTGCATCGGATACAAGAACAATCGGTCCTGTACATCCCATTCCGCTTTCTGCATAGATATTGATTTTCCAAAGTGTTTTCACTGCATCTTCCAAATCCATAACTTCAATTCCCGGAATCTGCGCCGTTACAACTTCTTTCGGAGGCTCTTTTACCTCTTCCGCCTCAGCAGGTTTTGCTGTATTTTTATGTGCGTTTAAAATTTCTTTTAAGCCCGCCTTATTTGCAGCCTCAAATTCTTTTTTTACAACTTCAAATACTTTTCCGCGAACGAGTTGCCCTGCGTAACGGATTGCATTTGCAATTACAGGAGCGCCTGATGCACGGGATACAATCATAACAAGTTTGTCATAATCCTCTCCAATACCCGGACCATAGCCAAATCCTGTGGCTTCAAAACTTCCGCCTGTTGTGAAAGAAGATAACATTTTCACAAGAATATTTCCTGTAAGCGAGTCTGTTACCATAATATCCGGAGATGCCTGCAATACGTCATTTCCTCTCATTACGCATCCGCCGTCTGCTCTTCCCGACTCAGCAAAAGTAATATCGTAACCGTTTTCCTGCAGTTGTTTTAATGCTTTTTCGGTTTGACGCGCACCGTCAACATTTAAAATACCTACTGTCGCATTTTTCTTTCCGCAGGCTTTTGCCGTAATAATTCCGTAAATGGCATTTTTAATCATACCTTCAATACGGTCTGTACTTGATGTTCCTGTTGTGTTTGCGATAAACATTTCTTTCGCAGTTGCAGGTGTCACACAACGACCTACAGTAGAAACACCGATAGGAAATGGGAAATGCATTGTTACCGCACCGTCAATCTCTCCGTTTTTAAGCATTTCTTCCATTTTTTTGTGACCTTCCTCATCGTCAGCCACTTTAATTGTCGTTACACCTTCCGCTTCCAATGTACCGATATAGTAAACATCAATTCCGTCTTTTGCCGCTTCCACAGCCGCAGCCATAGAGTTTTCTTCTCCATGTTCGCTTCCCATACCTGTAAGGGCAATTTTAGGACGTTTTCCAAAACTTCCTGTTTCCAACCCCTGTGCAATTTCCATAAAGGTGGAAGCAATCATTTTTTCTACACTATTTGCCATTTTTTCCACCTCTCTATTCTGCCATAAGAGTTTCTGCAAAATCTTTCATTGCTTTTGCAATTAATCCTTTTACTTCTTCTTCAGAAACACCTGCGTTTTCTTCTGCACCTGTGTTTGCCTGAATGACGAATGATACACCGTCGAAAAGGTTTGTCATACGGCCGAGGAATAAACTTCCTTTACCGATAATCATGGCATTTTTAATTTTGCCCGCTTTAATATCTTCAACGGCAAATCCAATATACGGAACGCCTGAAGGGATATGTCCCTGTGTAGGAGCCCATCCTGTTAAACCGTGTTTTGCAGCAAATGCAGGTAATTCTTTTCTGTCAAGTTCACCTTTCTTAACTGCCAAAGCGGCAATCATTTTATAGTTTGCTAAAGGAACATCTCCCGCTCCTGCCGGTTTTGTAATGTCAGGATTTTGCATTTCAGGAGAATATTTATCAATATCCGTAATTTTCATTCCAACTTTTTCAAGCGGAGTTGCAACAAGGCTTCCGATTACATTCTGTGGTGCAGAACCTGTTCCGACTGTATGACGTCCGAGAATATCCAAATTGATTTCAGGGCTTACTCCGTCATTTTCGGAAATAATGACACAGAAACCTGCAAGACAGTCCTCTAAGATTGGAAGACCTTTTTTCACATGGTCTTTACCGTTCATACCAAGTTTTGCCGTACATCCTCCGGCTGTAACCGCAACACATTTATATGCGCCTGATTTTACAAGCGCCGCCGCTTCGATTAATGCGTGAGACGGTCCCGCACAGAAACCGCGTGAGTCAGAACCTGTTGCATTTAAAAGACCTGCAACTTCTGCCGCTGCCTTTGCAAAGTTACCGCCGCCGCGCTGGTTCATATCACCGCATGCTTCCTCAGCACAGTCGATTACATATTCGATTTCAGATTTGTCAATTCCTGTATTTCTTACTGCATATAACAAAGCAAGTACACTTGTCGCTTTGCTCATCATATTTTCATGCATAACATGAGCAGAAAGGTTTACATCAATGTCGTGCGCTCTCTTCACACATCCAACCAATTTATCTTCAAAATAAAGACCTTCTGCATGTTCTTCATTTACAAGATGTTCTACTTCGCTAAGTTCAACACCTTCTTCGATTTTTTCAATAATATCTTCTGTAATAATTGGGTTTGCGGCAAATGCTTCTTTCGTTGCAGCAACAAATTCTTTGTCTAATTTTACAACTTCAAACATATCGCAAGCCTGTACTAAAAGAAGGAATTCATTTTCCGGCATAATTTCACCGTATTTACCAAATCTTTCTGCTCCCTCTTTCACTTTATCATAATACGGAAACTCAACTTCTGCGAGTTCGTCCGGATGTGCATTTCCAATATATACCTGATTTGGCCAATAGTTTACACATTCTTCGTAAGAACGAAGATGACTGTTTAACTCTTTTAAATATTCAGATTCTGGGTTGACAACTCTTTCTGTTGTCTGTGTTGTTCCATTATATACTACCATTTGCGGAGTATGTGCCAATACATAACTGGCTCCTTTAATTACACTGTTCATTTGAAGGTTCCACCTTTCTTTTAGATGTTTAATGTTGTTTTATATATACTAAAAATAAAGAAGCGGTGAAGTAAGCATTTACTTCACCGCCCATAGAAAACCCAAAATCAAATCAGATTTTCGTTATAAATACTTATCTTCTATAAATATTTACAAAATTGTTCACGAATAGATGACATCTCGCTTACGATATCATCAACATCAAGTACCATTTCCATCATACCAACCTGTTCATCGTAAACTTCTTCATCGAATTCTTCTTTCAATTCTGGTTCACATACATGATATACCGTGAGTCCTAACTCGACCCCAGTCAATGGTCCTGCGAATGTTGGGTCACCTGCAGTAACTGTCTCAGCAGCTAATCCTGCTGCTTCTCCTTCTGCTGCTCCAACGATAACTACTAAATTCTCTGCACCAAATTCATCTGCAAAGTCTTTAACACGTTTCTGATTCTCAAGATCCATTGCACCTGCGCTCGTTCAGACAAAGCATTCAGTTGAAGAAAAAACTACTTCTCCGCCGGCTGTCTTAACACATTCAGCGATAGCAGGTCCCGGTACACCATCACGGTCGCCGATGATGATTACTTTTTTACCATCTAAAATTGCCATGGCTTCTTCTCCTTCCTTTCCATTTATTTTTAGTATTATTTATAGTTGAAATGTTTTCACATTTCCGCAAAAGCCCATAGGCTTTATACGCATATTAAGTATACATACTTTTCCTCAAAAATACAAATTAAATATATTTCTGAATCATTGCTTCGATGTTTTCCTGTGTAGCGTCATCTTTTACTACTTCATCAATTTTTTCTCCGTCTTTGTAAATAGCCATAACAGGAAGTCCCAAAACTTTCTGTCCGATAGCAAGACGACGTGCTTTTGTTGTGTTAAGAGATGTGAATTTCAATTTATCTCCGTATTTGTCAGCCATTTCGTGAACGAATGGCATTAAAGCCTGACATGGCACACATCCGTCTCCGTAGAAATCTACAAAAACGTATCCTTCTGCTTCTAATACCTCAGGCTGAAATGTTGTTTTATCTAAATCTAACATTAGTTTGTCCTCCTTCAAGAAATTATTCCATTTCGTTAATATATTTTTCGCACTGTGTTGTAGCAATAGCGCCGTCTGCTGCGGCTGTAACTACCTGACGCAAACTTTTTACACGAACATCTCCCGCCGCAAATACACCCGGAATGTTTGTACGCATATTTTCATCTGTAGGAATATATCCTCTTTCGTCTAATTCAAGTCCTTTTCCTTCAAAGATTTTTGTGCTTGGCATTGTTCCGATAAATCCGAATACACCAAACATTCCGTCTTCTTCATCGGCTTCAATCTTAGTCAATTCTCCCGTCTTAACATTTTTTACTGTCATTTCCGAAAGAATGCCGTCTCCTCCGACTTCCTCTACAACTGTATCCCACATAAAGTGAAGTTTAGGGTTTTTAAACGCTTTTTCCTGAATGGATTTTGCTGCACGAAGTTCGTCACGTCTGTGAATGATTGTAACTTTTCTTGCAAATTTTGTAAGATACATTGCTTCTTCAACAGCAGAGTCCCCTCCGCCTACAACGTACACTTCAAAATCTTCAAAGAAGTTCGCATCACAAGTAGCGCAGTAAGAAACTCCTTTACCCATAAATTCTTTTTCACCTTTACAGCCGATTGGTCTTGCGAATGCACCTGTTGCAATAATAAGTGTTTTACCGCAGTATTCACCTTTTGCACTGATTAATTTCTTTACATCGCCTTCAAGAACTACGTCATTGATTACATCAGTAACACGTTCTACACCAAATTTTTCACACTGTTCTGTCATTCTTGCGATTAAAGAAGGTCCTGATTCTCCCTCTACAATCTGTCCCGGATAGTTTTCAATCTCATCTGTGATTGCAATCTGTCCGCCGTCTTTCCCTTTTTCTACAATCAATGTAGATAAACGGGCTCTCCCTGCATACAGACCTGCCGCTAATCCGGCAGGTCCTGCACCAAGGATAATTACGTCATAAATCTTGCTCATAACGTTCTCTCCTTCTAGTTGTTCTTATTCAAAGATTGTCTGATCTTCAACTTCTACTGTCAATGCGTGTAATGCTTTTTCAACTAAGTTTCTACGCAATTTCTTTTCTTCGTCTGCCTCCAAAGCAGGATTTCCGAGTGGATGAGGAATTGCCACTGCAGGAACAATTCTGTTTGCTCCAACTGTCATTGAAATAGGAGTTACTGTACATACGTGAACTACCGGAAGTCCGGCACCTTCTACGCCTTTTACCATCGTTGCACCGCAACGTGTACAAGTACCTCAAGTAGAAGTTAAGATAACTGCGTCTACTCCGTCATCAATAAGTTTCTGTGCAAATTCTTCTGAAAATGCTTTTGCAGAAGCAACTGCTGTTCCGTTACCAACTGTTGTATAGAATTTGTTGTGTAATTTTCCAATCACACCTTCTTTTTCCATATCACGAAGAACATCTACCGGTAATACACGGTCAGCATCTTCATTAGCGTATACAGGATCGTATCCACCATGTGCTGTTTCATATGTATCCTCTGTTAAGTCCATAACACCTGTAATGTCATATTCACCGTAGTGAGAAGCGTTAGAACTTTCAATATGGTCAGGGTTTCCTTTTGGAACAATACCGCCTGATGTTACTAAAGCGATTGTTGCTTTAGATAAGTCTTTAATTGCAGGCATTGGTGGAACTCTGTCAAATGCAGGCATTGGATATTCTGTTGTAAATGGTTTGTCTGCCAATTTCTTTAACAGCATATCTACCGCACGTCTTGAACCACGTTTTTCTTCAAAGAAGTTTACACGAACTCCGTTTGGCATATAGTGATCCTGACAAGATGCACCGATTGCTTCTCCCTTTGCTAATTTTAACGCTAAAGGTGCCATGTTTGCAACTGCTGCTCTCATACCTGCCGCACTATTTTTTGTAGGTACTGTGTATACTTTATTTTTAAACATATCAGCACCCGGGTTTTCTTCGTACATACCTGTTACCGCAGGAATTCCTAATTCCTCCTGAACTGCGTCAGCGATTGTACCACAGGCAACGCCGTAACGTCCTGCGTTAAATGCAGGTCCCGCAACGAATACGTCCGGATTTTCTTCCTTAACCCATGCTAAAATTGTTTTCTTTGCTTCTTCAAGGTTTTCGTTAAACCATGAGTCACCACATACGATTGTCGCTGTGATTTCTGCTTCATCTTTAAAACTTGCTTTAAATGCAAGGCCCGGTCCCATTACTTCTCCTTTGTGAAGTTCTGCAGGGATATGAGCCATTTCCTCTCCACCGATATTAGCGAAGAACTGGTTAATATAATGTACTACTTTAATCATTGTCTGTTTTCCTCCTTCCCTATCTTGCACTTAAGTAACCGAAACCTGTTTCGTTTGTCGCTCCGGTAATTGCCTGAATTTCAACTTCAATTGTTCCGTCTTCACGCAAACTGTGTTCATTACCACCGGCAATTGTATTTACATAATCTAATGTTCCGATAACTTTGTCAAGTTTTGGAAGAACAATTACCTGATTAGCGTTTCCGCCCGTTACTACTGCGTCTGCTGCCGCATCTGCATCTGCCAATGACTGAGATTTACCGTCGCGTCCTGCATATTCGTCAGTAATGATAACTGTCTTAATGCCTTCTGCTTCGATTTTCTTACAGTTCATAATAAGGTCTGTATCCGGATTACCAAATCCTTCCTGAGATACAACTACACCGTCAAGGTCTAATAAACGGCATAATTTTGCTGTCCAGTCAGATGAACGCTGTTTGTCAGCCAAGTATACATTTTCATTTGTTAAAATGTGTGCTACAAAGTTAAGTGTTTTTCCGTGTTCTGCAAATAAGTCATGTACAACAGGATTGTTTTCATGAACGTATGTCGGGTTTTTATCGCAGGCAGATACACAGTTACCTGAAACGATTGCACCGTCCATTACCTCTGTCGGTGTCATCATTGTAGATAATGTTTTCTTTGCATCTACGCCATATACATATGTGTCATGTAATAATCCCTGTGACTGTAACATCTGTACATATGCAACTCTTGGAAGTCCCGGTAATTTTTCAGCACCTTCCATAATTCCGTATGTTTCAAATACTTCTGTTGAGTCAGGTGTCAATTCACGAGCCAATTCTCCAAGATATACTGCAACTCTGAAACCTGCAAATCTTACTGCCGGTTCATAGTCGTGCTGTTTGATTCCGTCAACTGGTTCACAAACAACAACTAAGTTATTTAATTTTGAGAACGGTGTGTAATCTGCACCGGGACCTGTCATATCGATGATACCTTCTTGGAAACCAACGATTTTTCCTGCTGTCACAACAGCCATTCCTTTTAATGCATATGTTTTACCTTCACCAACTGTATCTACTTTATTGATTACTCCCGGGAATACTCCGCCTCTTCCTTCAACTTTTACTCGTGGTTCAATAACATCTTTAACAGGTGTAATTCTTACGCTTTCACCCGGTCTTGCAATATCCAATTTACAACTTTTGATTTTTTCGTCCTCAAGAACGATTGCTTTCACAGCCTCTTCATTAACATAAAGTACTCCGTCTTCAATTTTTGATTCCGGACCAAATTGAATATCTTTGATGTTAATGTGTCCTAATTCTAGTCTTCTCACTGTAAATTACCTCCTTTGATTTGTGTTTATATTACTTTAAGCACTTTATGTGCCATAGCACCGTTTTACCATGCCGTCGCTGACGGCAATGCACTGCTGATCAGTGTATAATCAATATATTGGAAATCATCATAAACATCTTCTGCATATTTATCTGATTTGAATTCAAATTTACCGCAGGATTGAATTGCCTGCTCTATAATTTTCACGGCATCCGGATTAAGTCCTTTCACTTTATCGGAAACCATAACCGATTTATACGGCGTTTCGTTCGGTTTGACACTCCCTGAAAGAGGGTGTGTCAGAAGTTCATGACCTTTATAAATATACTCCCGAACTTTTTTCAATGTGTCTTCATAAGAAATATCTTCGTACTCTACCGAATATTCCTGTCCTAATTTTTCTACTATAAGAGGATTGTTTGTTAAAATAATAAAATCTGCTTTCATGTTCTCACCTGTCTGTCGTTTGATAAAAATGGGACGGTTTAATGCAATACATTCTCGATTGCCTTTAAGCCGTCCCACCTGTTCCAGTGTCAATTCTTCAACACCCAGTTCAGAGTATGGTCCGTTTTTTGCTCCTTTTGCCTGAAAGTTTCACCCAACACTGACGATTGTCAGGCTTGCATCTTCGGCGGTCCGTTGACTCTCTCACAAAAAACATCTTCCCATATTTCTAAATTTTCCTTATTCTATTTTCTTTTGTTCATCTGATTTGGTTTGAAATTTTGGAAGTAATCATTATGTACTTTCTTAACCATTCCGCTCAATGCCCAAAGACCTATAACGTTAGGAATTACCATTGCACTGTTGAAACAGTCTGCCATGTTCCATACAAGGTCAACTTTCTGTGCTGAACCGACTACGATACACACACATACAATCACTGCATAAATTTTTACCGCTTTGCTTCCAAACAAATATTTGATGTTTGCTTCACCGAAGAAATACCAGCCGATGATTGTTGAAAATGCGAAGAAGAACATACAAATCGCAATAAAGATTTCTCCGAATTTTCCAAATACGCTTGAGAAGCCAACTTGTGTTAAAGCAGTTCCTGTGTAAGCAGCCTTTGTAAGTGGATCAATTTCTCCAACCATTCCACTTGTAAGAATGACAAGCGCTGTTAATGTAAGAACAACAAATGTATCAATAAATACACCCATCATTGCTACGAATCCTTGTTCTACCGGATGATCTACCTTTGCAACTGCGTGTGCATGCGGTGTAGAACCCATACCTGCTTCGTTAGAGAATAATCCTCGTCCAACGCCTCGAGCCATTGCTCTTGATACTGTCCAGCCAAGAACACCGCCGCCGATTGCCTGTGGATTAAACGCTCCCACAAAAATATCGTGGAATGCTTTTGGAATCATATTGCCGTTTGCGATAATAACAATCAAAGCACCAACAATGTAAAATCCTGCCATAATCGGAACGATTTTTTCTGTCAAAGAAGCAATTCTTGAAATACCTCCGACAAACACAAACAGAGAAATTGCTGCGATAACGATACCGACAATCCAAGGATTAATACCGAATGCCGTTCCAAACGCATCACTGATTGAGTTTGACTGAACTGCGTTCCCCATGAAACCTAATGCAAATACGATAAGTACTGCAAAGATTGCTGCGAGAACTTTTCCGAACGTTCCTTTGAATGCTGCTCTGATGTAGTATACAGGACCACCTGTTACAACACCGTCATCGCCGACTTGTTTGTACTTCTGAGCCATAAGCGCTTCGGCATAAATTGTTGCCATTCCTAAAAATGCACTTACCCACATCCAAAAGATTGCTCCAGGTCCGCCCATTGCAATGGCTGTCGCTGCTCCGGCAAGGTTACCTGTACCAACCTGCGCTGCGATGGCTGTCGCTAATGCTTGGAAAGAAGACATTCCGTCTTTGCCGGCTTTTCCGCTCTTCTTAAACAAACCGCCAAACGTTCGTTTCCAGCCTTCGCCAAAGCCTCTTACCTGAATAAAACCAAGGTTGAAGGAAAACCATAGACCTGTACCTACGAGTGCCACGATAAGAATCTTATCTGCCAATACACTCTGAATTGCTTTTACGATTTCGTTTAAATCCAAACAAATCCCTCCTCTTATAAATGCCTTTCATAGACATTATTTATGTTATTTATAATACTGCATTTTGGAGGAAAGTTCAATAAAATTGCATAAATCCAGTTTTTTTCGTTAAATTTTCCCTAACCTTTTAAATGGAAAACCATTTTATAGGATTTAGCCTTATAGATTTTTTCTATATTTATGCACATTGCACATATTTTAACAAAGTAGAAAAAAGAAGGCATATCTGCCTCCTTCTTCCTTAGACTTACACCATACATTCGTGGATTTCTTCTTCCTCAATTCCAACTTCCCGCATGACGTTTTGAATCTTCTCTAACTCGGTTAATTCGGCACACCATGACAGTCCGCACCCTGCGGAAATCGTTCGCGGAACAGGGATTAATCTTCCCGAAACATGATGCTCCTTACAGGCTTTTTCCATTGCCATAGCATCCGCCGTTGTATGAAATGTTACGACTAATTTTAATTCTTTCTTTCTCATCTTACTCAATTACAATTTCGAATTCTGAGCCTTTCTGTGTGGAAGTTGCTTTCTTTCCGTGATCCTTTGCATACTTTTCCACATTTGTCTTTTGATGTGGTTCACTTACCAACACTTTCACCGGACCTTTCGCTGTTTTTAACGCTTCCGCTGTCAACATAAGCGGTTCCGGACAAGAAAGTCCTCTTGCATCTACTTCTTTCATATTTTTTCCTTCTTTCCTAGAGTATCATATTTTCATTCTGATTTCTACTGTGTTTTTCTCTTGTTTCCTACAAATGCAATGGCAAATAACAGCACGATACAGATAACTGCCGCCACTTTTCCCTCTATAGACGGTCCGCCGATAACTGCTGCCGCCTCTTTTGTTGCAGGTGCCGCCGCTGCTGATGCCAATTTTAAATTATGACAAAGCGCCGCTCCGACAAAAAGTCCGGCTACGGTAACTGCCGCATCAGAAGAACCCTGTCCTGCCAAAACAAGTTGTCTTAAAGGACATCCTCCTGCCAGTGTTGCCGCAAATCCTACTATGTACATTCCGAGAATGTTCCACAAATGTTGTGAATGTGCCACCGGATTTCCTGTAAAACTAAGTGCAAAATTTCCCGTTGCTACATTGTAGATAAGCATAACGCCGAATAATCCTGCGATTACCGTAAATAAATCAAAGTTTTTCATTAAGAAAATATCACGGATACTTCCTGCAAAGCACATTCTTGATTTCTGTGCAAACGCTCCGAATATAAGACCGCCGATTAAAGCAATCCAAATTGGTGCGTGCATACTTCCCGGTCCCGTTTTACTGCTGATAAGAAGTGGTGAACCGATTACAACAAGCACTAAAAGTCCTGCCATAAGAAGCGGAAGAACCGCCCCGCTTGTCTTATGCGTCTCATATGCTCTTCCTAAACTAAATCCTTTTTTCAACGCTACCGAGCCTGTAAGAATACCGCCGACAAATCCGATTAACGCCACATAAGCATTCAAGTCTCCTGATGCCATACGCAGTACCATACGAAGCGGACAGCCTAAGAATAATAAAGATCCAATCATAATCATGATGCCCAATAAAAATCGAATCATTGGTGATGAACCTGCTGTTGAACGGTACTCTTTTGTCACAACCGAAATAATAAACGCTCCTAATACAATACCGATAATTTCCGGTCTCGCATACTGTACCACTGCCGCCTGATGCATGCCCAACGCTCCCGCTGTATCACGGATAAAGCAGGCAATACAAATTGCCATGTTTCCCGGATTACCTGTCATCGCCAATACAACCGCTACGATTCCGCAAACGACACCGGCAATCCCCAATTTCACTTTTGAATCTGATAAATTCATTTTCATTCCTCCTCGCTACTCTTCCTTTGCTAATTCTTCAATTGCTTTGATTGCAACTGTTATTTCTTCTTCCGTGTTATAGTGAGAAAAACTGAATCTGACAGCCCCCTGTTCCACCGTCCCAAGCGCCCTGTGCATAAGAGGTGCACAGTGTGCTCCCGGCCTTGTAGAAATGTTGTATGTCATAAGCAGTTCATCACTGACTTCAGAAGAATCGTAATCTCCAATATTGAGCGTTACTATCGGACAACGCTTTTTTGTTTCAAAATCTCCGTACACTTTCACGTTCGGTATATCTTTCACCCCATTATAGAACTCCCACATATATGACAGTTCTTTCTCCCGAATCGTTTCCATGCCTGTTTGCTGTATATAGGATACACCCGCGCCCAGTCCTGCTATGCCGTGACCGTTTAACGTTCCCGCTTCCAACGCTGTAGGCATCTCTTTCGGGTGGTGTCTGTTATATGTATCCACTCCGCTTCCTCCACATTTAAGCGGACGCAGCGCAAGTCCTGTTCTAACGTACATTCCGCCCGTTCCCTGCGGTCCTAAAAGTCCTTTGTGTCCCGTAAAGCAGAGAATATCGATATCCATTTCCTGTACGTCTATCGGGTAAACGCCTGCCGTCTGAGAAGCGTCTACAATAAATCGCAGACTGTGTGTTTTTGCTATCTCTCCAATCCTTTTTATATCGAGCATATTTCCCGTCAGATTAGATGCGTGCGTACAGACAATCGCCTTTGTATTCGGGCGAATTGCCTTTTCAAACTCTTCGTAAGAAACCATTCCCGTTCTGTCCGCCGGAAGTATAGTCAGTTCCACGCCTTTCTCTTCCATTTCATACAATGGCCGTAATACCGAATTATGTTCCATCTCCGTTGTAATGACATGGTCTTTCGGTTGTAATAACCCTTTAATCGCAATATTTAAACTTTCTGTAGAATTATTTGTAAACACAATCTGTTTCGGACTTTCCGCACCAAAAAATTTTGCCAAAATATCTCTTGTACCGTAAATCGTCCGAGAAGCATCCAACGAAGCGCTGTGCGCGCCTCTCCCCGCATTTCCCATAGAATTCATCGCCTGCAATACGGCATCTGTAACTTCCTTTGGTTTCTGCATGGTTGTCGCTGCATTATCCATATATATCATGTTCATTTTCCTCTCGTCTTCTGTTCCTGTATCATTATTTTTATTATACCCCTGCTGACTATCCCCGTCTAATTGAAAACCATAATAAAAGCGGTGTAGTTATAGATAATTCCTATAAATACACCACTTTCAACTTTTAATAGTTGTACATTTCTTTTACCATTTTAATAAATCTCTCAGTTATATGGGATAACCTGATATCTTTATTGTACACCATGTAAATATCTCTGACACTATCCCCTTCGGTCAGTGGAAATCCCAACAGTTTTCCGCTTTCTATCTCACGCTTTGCCGCCAATTTTGAAATAATGGAAATTCCCATTCCGTTTTCCACAGAGCGTTTTATTGTTTCCTGATTTTCAATACTGGCAACAATATTCAAAGCCTCCACCGAAACCCCTTTTGTTTTCAACTGTTTTTCTGCCTCTTTTCTCGTCCCCGAACCCTCTTCTCTCATAATCATCGGTTCTCTTTGCATCCAGTCCGCGTGATTGTCGTTTTTTTGTAAATTTCTAAATTTTTCCTGATTTGGCGTAATCACAATCAGTTCGTCCTCGTAAAACGGTATATATACACAATGCTTTTTGTCTAACATCGTACCCGTAAATCCTATATCGGTCTGACGGTTTATTACCTCCTCTACGACTTTAGCACTGTCTGATTCTTTTATTTTAAACTGCTCTTCAGGATATTTGTCGCTGAATTTTGCCAATATTTTCGGCAGTAAATATTGCGCCGGTATAGTCGACGCCGAGATTGTAATACAAGTTTTCTCCTCTTCCTCGCAGAAAAACGTTTCTTCAATCTCTTTTTCCAATTCTACCATTTTTTTCGCACGCTCATAAAGTTTCTGCCCCTCAGCCGAAAGATTGACTTCTTTTGTGTTTCGCACAAACAGGCGGACATTCAGTTCCTTTTCCAACGAAGAAATATGCGCACTGATTGTCGGCTGTGTCAAAAATAATTCTTTCGCCGCCTTAGAAAAACTTTTCTTTTCCGCGACATATACAAACGCCTCTAACTGTTTTAAATTCATTAGTATGCTACCCTTTCGCTTTCTGTCCCATTCCTCTTCGTTATTTTAATGCTGTCCATATATTCTACAATTAACTTGGCATTCTTTCTGCTTGTTTCCAAAGCATCACGAATTTCCGCCATTGTAATTAAATCTTTTTCTTTTAACATGGAACAGATAATCTCTTTTGCATGTTCAATATAGGAAGTCAGCGTATAAAGTTCTTCGCCCAGTTTAATAATCTTCTTTTCCTCCATAAGAAGCAAAAGAATATCTTCCACCACGTCAAACGGCACTGTACCAAAATCTACTTCCGAAACTTTCGGGAAATCAAGCCCCGCCTGTTCAAATGTGGTGAGCAGTTTATTTTCCACCTGCTGATAGACTTTATCTTTGGCAATTTCATGCTGCGGAATGCTTAAAAATTCATTTCTTCTTTTCAGGACACCTTCCTCTACAAGACTTTCCAAATATAAGTCAAATACATTCGGCTTTACTTTTTTGAGAAAAGTCATATGAATTTCCGCTTTCTGCATTCCGTAGCGGTACAGATGCTTTTCGTGATATGTCTGCAACGTTTTTATCATCTCTTCCTGCAGTGCTTTATCGTTGTCTCTGTGCCATGTATAACTGTCTTTTTTCATGTGGAAAACTTTGATAAGTCCTTTTTCTTCCAAAGCATCCGCATCCTGTTTGACCTCATCTAAAGATAATGCGGTTATCTTTGCCAGTTCCGCCACTGTCAGCATACTGTCTTTACTGTTCTTAATGTGCATTTCGATTATATCTTCTGACGAACCGGACTCTTTTCGTTTCAATTCTTCAATCGTTTCCGGATTAAACCGTTTTTTCTTTGTCGGATTCGGCTCAAGCACAACCCCTCCGCCGATTGTTTCCATAGGAGAATAGAAACGGACAATAAACTTATCCCCTCTTCTAAGGGCAATCTCTTCCTCCAAACGAAGCTGCACATATCCGCTTTCTCCCGGACCGATTTCATCTTTATCGAGAAGTACCGCACGGCATAAAATTTCGCTTGTTCCCGTAAACAGATGTAACCGTGTGTGGTTTGTCAAAATACGCATAGAAGACGGAAGTACGTTCATCTTCACATCTAAGAGCATTGTATTTTTCATATTATTAGGCGGTGCGAGAACACATCCTCTATGTATTTCACTTTTTTTCATATTGGAGATATTGATTGCCACACGCTGTCCCGCATAACATTTGTCCACATTTTCTCCGTGTACCTGAATACTTCTGATTTTGCATTCTTTTCCTATCGGATACATCTGCAAAGTATCTTCCTTACAGATTGTTCCCGCAAGAAGTGTTCCCGTGATAATTGTTCCGAATCCCGACAGAGAAAAGACACGGTCAACCGGAAGTCTTGGAATTGTATGTATATCTTTCTCCACAACTTCGTCCGCCGTCAATTGCTCTATCGTCTCAATCAACTCCGGAATACCCTGTCCTGTCGCCGCCGAAACTTTAACAACCGGCGCATGTTCAAGAAATGTTCCTTCCAGTTCTTCTTGAATTTCTTCCTCCACAAGTTCAAGCCATTCCTCGTCAACTAAATCGCATTTATTCAGCACAAGTATGCTTTTCTCGATACCGAGTTCGCCTAAAATATCCATATGTTCTCTCGTCTGCGGCATAATTCCTTCATCTGCCGCCACGACAAGCATAACCAAATCCATTCCGACAACTCCAGCCACCATGTTGTTGATGAACTTTTCATGTCCCGGAACGTCAATAATGCCAACTCTGTCACCGCTTTTTAAATCAAAATAAGTAAATCCCAAATCAATGGTAATTCCTCTTCGCTGTTCTTCTTCCCAACGGTCTGTATTTCTTCCCGTGAGAGCCCGTATCAGCGTTGTCTTCCCATGGTCTATATGACCTGCTGTTCCAATAATGATATTTTTCATATCTGTATAGCCTTTCCTATCGCCCTACCATTAGGCTTTCTCCTCAAAAATATATGATTCTTTTAATTCCTGCACAATGGTTTTGAAAAATCTCTGCTCGATTGTACGAACGTCCAATATAATTTTGTCATTCATTGTACGCGGAATAATCGGAATCGGCAGATGACGCATTCTCTCTTCCAATTCTGCCGTTGTAATGCAGGTCGGTTTGATTGTAACCGCCATACTCGCAATGCGTTCAAGCGGAAGAGAACCCCCTCCAATTTGTGACTCGCATTTTTCCAGTGTAATTTCCTCCTCCGGCTTCATCTGTTTTAACATTCTCTGCAATGATTTTGCTCTTTTTGTTACATCTTCCAATGTTTCCGTAATCATATGCAATGCAGGGATATTTTGAATCGCCCTTTCTTCTGAAAGATATTCGTGTAAAATCACATCCAAAGTTGCCGCCGTGAATTTATCAATACGAAGCGCCCTCGTCATCTGATTTTTCTTCATTTTGTCAATGTATTCTTTCTTTCCGACAATAATTCCCGCCTGCGCACCGCCAAGCAGTTTATCACCGCTAAAGCAGACGATATCCGCACCATGACGAATTGAATCCTGCACGGTCGGTTCATATGTTAAACCGTATTTGCTTAAATCAATAAGCACTCCGCTTCCCAAATCCTCTATGACGGGAAGATGATATTTCTCTCCGAGGGGAACGAGTTCTTCTATGGAAACCGTATCCGTAAATCCGACAATACGGTAATTGCTTGTATGCACTTTCAATAAAGCTCCTGTTTCTTCGGTAATTGCCTGTTCATAGTCCGCAAAATGTGTCTTGTTTGTCGTTCCCACTTCCACAAGAGATGCCCCGCTCTGCTCCATTACATCAGGAACACGGAATTTTCCGCCGATTTCTACAAGTTCGCCTCTGGATACGATAATCTCTTTTCCTTTTCCGAGCGTATTTAAAATAAGCATAACCGCAGCCGCATTATTATTTACTGCCATTGCGGCCTCAGCGCCCGTAATTTTGCATAATAATTTTTCAAAATGGGAATAACGTTCTCCGCGTTTACCCTCTTCCAAATTGTACTCTAAATTTGAGTAACCTGTGGCAATCTCCGCCACATACTGCATATGTTTCGGACTGATTGGAGCTCGTCCCAAATTCGTGTGCAAAATCGTTCCCGTACCGTTAATCACACTTCGTATATCCGGTGTATTTATGCGGATAACTTCCCTCTCTATATCCGACACAAGCGAACTTATCTTTGCAAATGCCTTTTCTTCCTCTTCACATTCTTTGATGTATTCCCGAAGCATTTCTAATTTCTCACGGATTGTTTCCACAACCGTTTCTCTTCCATAAGCCTCGATTAACTCCTGTATCTTTTCATTTTCCAAAAGAATATCCACCTTAGGTATATTGCGATATAAAAGATTTTTGTTCATTGTTTTTTCCTGCTAACGAAGACGAATGAGTTTTTCGTCTTTTTCTACTACCTTTCCTATAATCGATACTTTCGTATCCATCTGCTTTTCTTCAAATTCTTTCATGATATTTTCCACTTCTTCCGGCGGAACACTAATCAGAAGTCCTCCTGATGTCTGAGGATCGTATAATAAATCCACATAATGTTCCTCCACCTGTGACATATCCACCTGTTTTCCCGAATATCCTCTGTTCTTATACGCTCCCGCCGGAATAAGTCCCATTTTCGCATAAGAAACCGCATCTTCAAAATAAGCAATATCTTGTACATGAAGTTCAAACGTCACATCGCTTGCCACTGCCATTTCCACACAGTGTCCCAAAAGCCCGAAACCTGTAATATCCGTACAGGCATTGACCTGATGATTTTCCACAACTTCTTTTGCTTTCTTATTTAAAGACGCCATTGCAACCGTAACTTCTTTAATGGCTCTCTCGGAAGCCATTTCCGCCTTGATTGCCGTATTGATAATTCCGTTTCCAATCTGTTTTGTCAAAATAAGAACATCTCCGACTTTACAGCCGTAATTTTTAAAGATTTTATCAGGATGTACAAAGCCGGACACACATAAGCCGTATTTTGGCTCATCGTCCTGCACGGAATGTCCTCCAACTAAGACCGCTCCCGCCTCTTTTACCTTGTCGGCGCCGCCTGCCAGTATTTCTCCAAGCACTGACGGGTCTAAGCAATTCGGAAACCCGACAATATTCAATGCAATCTTTGGCTCTCCTCCCATTGCATACACATCACTCAAAGAATTTGCCGCCGCAATCTGTCCAAACATATAAGGGTCATCTACTATCGGGGTGAAGAAGTCGACTGTCTGAATCAATGCGATGTCATCGGTTACTTTGTAGATAGCAGCATCATCGGAAGTTTCAATTCCTACCAATAAATTGTCATCGTGAAACTTAGGTAACTTACCCAAAACTTGAGCAAGGGTCTCCGGACCTATTTTGGCGGCTCACCCTGCTGTCTTTGTCATCTGTGTTAATTTCATGTTTGAATTCATCTGTCTTCTCCTTTCCCCTTTATGATTATGGCTGTACAATTTTGGTTGCCCCTGCCATTTTTTCTACGATTGTGTACATATTTGTCACTGAACCTACCGCTAACTTATCTGTTAAATTGTAGTAATTCAGACAAGTTCCGCAAGTTAAAATTTCCACACCCTGCTCTGCAAGATGTTTTAAATCTTCAAGACAGTCAGAACCTTCTGCCGTCAATGTTGCTCCTCCGTTGTAGAACAACATTGTCTTTGGAAGTGTTTCCAACTGTGTCACCGCAAAAATAAATCCTTTGATAAGCACTTTTCCAAGTTCATCATTTCCGCTTCCCATACGGTCTGAGGAAATAACAATGACTGTGTTCTCTTCTTTCTTTGTGTCACAGCAGACGTCTTCTGCATCTTTCCTAACTGCTCCGTTCATTTCAATTGTTACTTTATATTCTTTCTCGGAAATTTTTTCAGAAGTAACCACTCCACCTGCCGATGATGCCATTTTCGTCACATTCTGTACGGCAACTTCATTATCAACAGATACTTCTATTACTTCCGGCCCTGTCACTTCCTGCATTGCCTTTTTTGTTTTAATTACCGGAATCGGGCAATTATCGCCCATTGCATTTACTTTAATCATTCCTATATCACCTTTCCTATTTTTTAAGAATGACCCTCTTTTTCATTCTTCACCCATAAATTCATTTTATCACTCCCCTTTAAAAAGGTAAACCTAAAAATAATCTATACTTCCCTTTTAATTCTTGCTATAATGACTTTATATGAAATGAAATTGATACGAAAGGATTTTAATATTATGTGGATAGCAGACGGCTGGAAAGATTATGAAGTGATAGACTCCTCCAATGGAGAAAAATTAGAACGCTGGGGAGATTACCTCCTTGTCAGACCTGACCCGCAGGTAATATGGGATACCCCTAAAACAAATAAAGGCTGGAGAAAAATGAACGGTCATTACCACCGCAGTAAAAAAGGCGGCGGAGAATGGGAATTTTTTGATTTGCCCGAACAGTGGCAAATTCATTACAAAGATTTAACATTTAACCTGAAACCATTCAGTTTTAAACATACGGGACTTTTTCCCGAGCAGGCGACAAACTGGGATTGGTTCTCAGAGAAAATCAGAAACGCAGGACGTCCGATTAAAGTGTTGAATTTATTTGCTTACACAGGCGGCGCTACATTGGCTGCGGCAAGCGCCGGAGCAAGCGTTACTCACGTGGACGCCTCCAAAGGTATGGTTACATGGGCAAAGGAAAACGCAGTTTCCTCAGGACTTAAGGACGCGCCTATTCGCTGGCTTGTAGATGACTGCGTGAAATTTGTGGAAAGAGAAATCCGAAGAGGCAACCATTATGACGCCATTATTATGGATCCTCCTTCTTACGGAAGAGGACCTAAGGGAGAAATATGGAAAATCGAGGACGCCATTCATCCATTGATAAAACTCTGTACACAGATTTTATCCGACGATCCTCTTTTCTTCTTAATCAACTCCTATACAACAGGGCTTGCGCCTTCTGTTCTCACTTATATGCTTGCGACAGAATTGAAAAAATTTGACGGATTAGTAGAGGCACAGGAAATCGGACTTCCGGTTTCAAGCAACGGACTTGTTCTTCCTTGCGGTGCATCCGGACGTTGGGAAAGGAAATAAGAAAATGAAAAAATTCAGAAAAATCGTGGCGATTGAGCCTGTAAATATGCTCCCTTTTGGGGAGGAAAAATTTCGTACACATTGCGAAGAACTTATTTTATTTAACGATATTCCGTCCTCGTCAGATGAGGTAATCAGACGTATCGGTGACGCAGACTGCCTTTTAGTCAGTTACACCACCTCTGTTACGGAAGAAATTTTGTCTGCCTGCCCAAATTTAAAATATATCGGTATGTGCTGCAGCCTTTACTCTGAAGAAAGCGCCAGTGTGGATATTCGATATGCAAGAGAACACGGTATTACCGTAACAGGCATACGCGACTACGGCGACAACGGGGTTGCCGAATATGTAGTCAGCGAACTGGTAGAACTATTGCACGGGTTTCACGGCAAAAAATCATTCTTTGATGAACCTGCCGAACTGACAGATTTAAAAGTCGGTATTCTCGGCATGGGAACAACGGGACAGATTGTGGCAAATGCCCTCCGTTTCTTCGGCTCAAATATTTCCTATTACAGCCGCACAAGAAAAGAAAATATAGAAGAAAACGGTATTATCTACAAAGATTTGCACGCTCTTCTGAAAGAATGTGACGTTATCTGCTGTTGTCTGAGCAAAAATGTTACTCTTCTTCACGAGGAAGAATTGAAAATTCTCGGCAGCCACAAAATTATTTTCAACACAGCGCTCAGCCCGTCTTTCGATATAAAAGCAATGGAAAAATGGCTTTCCAACCATGAAAACCACTATTACTGCGACACTCTTATGGCAGTTGGAAATGAGGATTTCCTCTCTCTTCCAAATGTACATTGTGCAAAGCAGTCAGCGGGCATGACAAAACAGGCGGTGGAAAGATTAAATCAAAAAGTGATCCATAATATGGAGCAATATTTACAACAGTAAACAACGCAAAAGAGGAGAAACCCTTTCAAAAGTTTCTCCTCTTTTCTTATTCTCTTGCTTCTCTTCTCAATATATCAATCGCCTCGTCAAGCGTAGTAATCACTCTCCATGCTTTTCGGCGTGTTTCCCTGTCCGGCTGAACTAAATCAGGAACCATAATCACATCTATCCCCGCCGCCGTGGCAGATTCTACACCTGCAGGTGCGTCTTCAAAAGCAACACAGTATTCCGGTCTTACTTCCAAAAGTCTGCATGCTTTCTCATAAATTTCCGGATTCGGCTTTGATTTCGTCACCATATCTCCACAGACAAACACATCAAAATATTCATATAGTCCTGCCTTTTTAAACATTTCCTCCACATACGGTCTTCTCGATGAAGTAACTACAGCCATGCGATACCCCAACTGTTTCGCATAATGAATTAATTCGCTTGCCCCCGACTTAATCGCAAGTCCTTCTTCTCCCACAATAGCATAAAAATTCTCTCTTGCCAAATCTCTAAACTTGTCATACGGAAACTCTTCTCCAAATACGCCTTTAAAATATTCGCCCCTGCTTTTTGCATTCATTCCAAGTGTATTATAAATATGATCCCCGATATTCCCGTATCCGAGAGTATCTCCCGCCATATTCCATGAACGCTGCACAACCTTCTCAGAGTCAAAAATCAATCCGTCCATATCAAATAGTAGTGCTTTTAACATACACCCGCCCTCTTTCTTTATATTTTTATCGTATGGTAAATATAAGAAACCGGTAATCCGACTACATTATAATAATCCCCTTCAATCTTCTCTATAAACGGTGCAAATCTTCCCTGAATAGCGTATGCACCCGCCTTGTCCTTATACTCATTTGTGTCTAGATAATCATTTATTTCTTTTTCGTTCATCGGAGAAACAAACACTTTTGTTTCCACTGCTTCATTTACCGTTTCTCTGTTACCACTTTTATCATAACACAAAATGGCAACTCCTGTGTAAACTTTATGAACTTTTCCCTGTATACTTTTAATCATTTCAAAGGCATCTTCCCTATTTTTCGGTTTTCCAAGCACTTTTCCTTCATGGGAAACAATAGTGTCCGCACCTATGATAATGACGTCGCTTTTCTCCACCATTTCAGACACGTGATTTGCCTTCAAAAGCGAAAGTTCCTTTACGATTTCATTGGGACTGCTGCTCTCGTAAATTTCCTCCTTGTCGCTCACCAAAATTTCAAACTGCATCCCAATCTGCTCCAAAATTTCTTTTCTTCTCGGAGATGCCGATGCCAAAATAATCTTTTTCATTTTCATTTCCTCCTGATATATATGCAAAAACACCCGCTGTGGCAGGTGTCTGCAATGTCTTATCTTTCTTCTAATTTTTGAATCATCTCTTCACAAATCTGAAGAACTGTTTTTTTGTCGGTATTCACTGTAATATCTGCCACCTTTTCATACTTATCAGCCCGTTCTTCCAACATTTGGCAAATCCACTCTTTATTCTTCTTCCCTTTTAACAACGGACGCTCTTCACTATCCTGCACCCTATCCAAAATTTCTTCTGCCGATGCCGTTAAAAGAACTACTTTACCCTGCTTTTTCAACTTATCAATATTTTCTTCACGAAGCACAACTCCTCCGCCGCAGGAGATGACGATATGTTCCCGCGACTGTAATTCCTCGAGAAGTTCCGTTTCCATTCGGCGAAAATGTTCCTCTCCATATGCGGAAAATATTTCCTCCACAGACATTCCTGCCCGTTTTTCAATCTCCTTATCCATTTCCACCACGTCCATAGCAAATCTCTCGCCCATATATTCTGCCAGTGTCGTTTTTCCGGTTCCCATAAAACCGATCAAAACAATATTATGCGGAAAAAGTTTCTTTCCCTGAATGCGTTTCCAGTTCCATGCAATACATGAAAATACATCCATAATCTCTTCTTTATATGGATTGCCTTTCAATTTCTCCTCCAGCCTTTTCACTCTTTTTTCTCTCTGCATCGGCTGTAAAATAAGCATTCCGTGTTCTTCTTTATATTCCAGCATTTTCTCAAAAATGTTACTTCTCTCCGTCAAATCTTCGATTATTTTTTCGTCACACAATGCAAGTTGTTCTCTGTATAGTTCCAAATCATTCATACGTCTTTTTCCTTTCCTCTTTTATGGAAATTGTAATTATTTAATTATATACAGAGTATACAAAACTCTTGAATATTGTGCAACAAAAAAATAGAGAGCCGAAACTCTCTATTTTCATCCTTTTGCTAAAAATGGACCTGAGGGGAATCGAACCCCTGTCCGAAAGCCCGTCCATCCAGGCATCTCCCATCACAGTCATCATTTTGAAATTCCCTCCGCCGACCGTCTGATGACGAACTGTCGGTTTCAGTAGCTTCATAAGTTCTTCCATTCCCTCAAAGCTTTGGAAACGAAGTGCCTCACCTCGTTGAAGCCGGTTACTTAAGCAGTGAGCGACTTAAGGCCGACTGCTGCCACTAGGCAGCGTACGCTAAATTTTCGTCTGCGTTTAATTTTAATTTGCGGATTGTTGTGCGGTCCCGCACCGCAGATGGCTTCCCAAACTTCAGAACCCCCGTCGAAACCAGTACAAGCCCTGAATATCAGTACTGATTTGGTTTAATACAGATACATTATAGTGTAGCACTTTTCACTTGTCAAGTCACTCCCTAGTCTAATCCAAGAATTTCTGCTAAAACCTCTATCATAATTTCATTTGTGCATGACTTTACATATCCCATCATATGCAGGGAAATCTCGTCCTGTTTCTGTGCCTCTGTTAGTTTATCGTTATGCTTCGTCTGGTCAATCAACTGAATCAACTGCGGAGTCAGTTCCTCATAAATTTCCACTGTCGTTTCTGTCACTAATTTGCTCAATGCTTCTTTCGTTGTCGGTACCATATTTCCTCCTATCCCAGATTACGAATTTTAAATTCTCTCTGCGCCTCTCTTTTTTGGTCTTTCTTTGCAATATCGTCACGTTTATCATATAACTTCTTTCCTCTTGCAAGCCCGATTTCCACTTTAACAAGACTGCCCTTAAAGTAGATTTTTAAGGGAACGATTGCCATTCCCTTTTCTTTTGTCTTACCGAGCAATTTATTAATTTCAGACTTGTGCAGAAGAAGTTTCTTCACGCGAAGAGGGTCTTTGTTAAAAATATTTCCTTTTTCATACGGACTGATGTGCATTCCGTAAATAAACATTTCCCCGTTTTCAATACGGATAAATGACTCCTTAATACTGCACTTTCCCATGCGGAGTGATTTTACTTCCGTTCCGTGAAGAGAAATGCCCACCTCGTAGGTGTCTAAAATGAAATAATCGTGATACGCTTTTTTATTATTTGCAATTAATTTGCCCTCTGCCTTTGCCATAATTCTACTCTCCTTCTGCCAGTTCAAAATCGATTGTTCTCTGTAACTTGTCTACGCCCAGCACACGAACATTTACGGTCTGCCCGAGTTTATATACTTTATTTGTATGCTCGCCCACCATTTCATATCTCTCCTCATAATAATTATAGTGGTCATCATACATATTGGTCACATGAATAAGCCCCTCTATCGTATTGGAAAGTTCAACGTACATTCCCCATTTTGTTATGCTTGAAATAACGCCCTCAAAAACCTGTCCGATACGGTCTTCCATATATTCCGCCTTTTTCAGTTTTATCGTTTCTCGTTCCGCCTCTTCCGCACGTCGTTCCATTTCACTGGAATGTTTTGCCACTTCCGTCAACATTCCTTCGTAATGCTCCCTGCGGTTTGCATTCATGCGTCCCCTTATATTTTCCTTAATAATACGGTGAATCTGTAAATCCGGATATCGTCTGATCGGCGATGTAAAATGACAGTAATACGGCGCCGCAAGCCCAAAATGTCCCGTATTGTCCGGCGTATATTTCGCCTGCTTCATAGAGCGGAGAGCCAGTCTGCTGATAAGCATTTCCTCCGGTGTTCCCTCCACTTTTGTCAAAAGTTTCTGCACCTCTTTCGGTCGCACCGCATTGTTTGCAATATGAAGAGAATGTCCGAAATTATTAATAAAAATCGCCAATTTTTTAATTTTCTCCTCGTCCGGTGTTTCATGGGTACGGTATACAAACGGTATCTCCTGCCAAAAATAATCCTCTGCCACCGTTTCATTGGCAATCAACATAAAGTCCTCGATAATCTTTGTCGCCACGTTTCTGTCATACGGTTTTAGTTCCAACGGCTTTCCGTTTTCGTCCAATATCATTTTTGTTTCGGGAAAATCAAAATCAATCGAACCTCGCTTTTTACGTTTTCCACGCAAAATATCCGCCAGTTCCTCCATTAATTGAAACATCGGATAAAACTCTTTATATTTCTCAATTTCCTGTTCGTCATTTTCTTCCAAAATCTTCTTCACGCTTGTATACGTCATTCGTCTGTTGACACAGATAACCGTCTCCGCTATCTTATGGTCAATCACTTCCCCTTTCGGCGTAATCGTCATAATACAACTGAGTGCAAGTCTGTCCTCCCCTTCATTCAAAGAACAGATACCGTTTGAAAGTGCATGCGGAAGCATCGGAATAACTCTATCCGCCAAATATACACTCGTTCCGCGTTTATACGCCTCTCTGTCCAACGCACTGTTTTCCTGCACATAGTTTGCCACATCTGCGATATGAACGCCGAGCAGATAATTATTTCCATCTCTTCTTATGGAAATGGCATCGTCCAAATCTTTCGCATCCTCTCCGTCAATCGTCACCATGTCCCAATCACGAATATCCATTCTGCCCGCCATATCCGCAGGAATAATTTTATCGCCGACACGCTCCGCCTGATTCATCACTTTTTCAGGAAATTCTACCGGCAGATCAAAATCTTTTACAATCGACATAATATCCGTTCCCGGTTCATTGATATGACCGATAATTTCCACAACTTTTCCTTCCGGCTTCTTTCCTACCTTACCATAAGAAGTCAGTTCCACCACAACTTTATGACCGGTTACCGCACCTTTTGAACGTTCCAGAGGAACAAATACGTCCTGCGAAAACTTTGTATTATCCGGTATAACAAAACCAAAATTTTTGTTTCTCTGAAAATATCCGACCAGTCGTGTTGTCCCGTGGGATAAAATCTTTGTAATCTTTCCCTCTCTTCGTTTCCCCTCCGGCGCAGATTTAATGACAACTTCCACGCTATCCCCGTGAAACGCTCCGTTAATATCATCTTCCGAAATAAAAATATCTTCATCTTCGCCTTCAACCGTAACAAATCCAAATCCTCTCTGATGTGCCTGATACGTTCCCACAAGACTTTTCGCCTCGCCTTTTACATATTTGCCTTTCTTGGAAACTCTGATTTTCCCCTCCGCCTCAAGAGAGTCTAAAATCTTCTTCAATTCTCCCCTGTCTTCTCTCGGTACTTGCAAAAGAATGGCAAATTCCTTGATCTTCATCGGCACATAAAATTCGTCACAGATAAAATCATAGATCATCTTTTTTCTTTTCTCAAAAATCTCGTTCATCTTTTCACTTCCTTTCTTCTTTGCAACATAAAAGGAACACCCTACCTGAATAGAGTGTTCCACTTTCTTTCATCATACATTATGCAAATACTTTTAAGTTCAAAACTGCTGCTAACACAACAAATAAAATTGCTAAGAACTTTGTAGATTTTACTAAAGCACCTTCCATAGAACGTCCTTTATTCTGTCCCCAGTAAGTATCGGCAGCACCGCTGATTGTTCCAAGCCCTGCTGATTTACCTTCCTGAAGTAGTACGATTGCTGTCAATGCGATACAGTCTATTGCAAATAAAATTGTAATTACCATTTTTAAAATTTCCATTCAAATACACCTCCTACGGATAACACTAGGATTAGTGTATCACAAACACTGTTAAATGGCAAGATTTTCTTGAAAAACATTCTTATATTTTGCCGTTTCTGCCAGTTCTTCCTCAATCCTCAACAGTTGGTTATATTTTGCCGTACGCTCCGAACGACACGGCGCTCCTGTCTTTATCTGTCCTGCATTCAATCCGACTGCAATATCCGCTATTACACTGTCCTCCGTTTCGCCAGAGCGGTGGGAAATAATCGCTTTGTATCCTGCATTTTTTGCCGTTTCCACCGCCTTTATCGCCTCCGTAAGTGTTCCGATCTGATTTACCTTTATCAAAATGGCATTGGCAATATGCTGTCGGATACCTCTATCCAACCTGTCCGTATTTGTGACAAACAAATCATCTCCCACAAGCTGAATATCCTGTCCGAGTCTTGTCGTAAGCAGTTCCCAGCCTTCCCAGTCCTCCTCGTCAAGCGGATCTTCTATGGAAATAATCGGGAACTCCGTCAAAAGTTCCTCGTAATAGTCAATCATTTCCTCCGCTGAATATTCTTTTCCCTCTCCTGCAAATATATATTTACTCTCTTCTTTATTATATAACTCCGATGCCGCCACATCCAATGCAAGCACAACATCTTTTCCCGCCTTATATCCCGCTGTTTCTATCGCTTTTACGATAAAAAACAGTGCCTCTTTCGCATCTGCAAGTTCCGGTGCAAAACCGCCCTCATCCCCCACAGCAGTTTCTTTCTTTTCTTCCTTTAAAATACCTTTCAAACGATGATAAACCTCAGCGCCTATCCGCAATGCTTCCCGAAAACATTTTGCCCCTATGGGCATAATCATAAATTCCTGAATATCAATAGAGTTATCCGCATGGCGTCCGCCGTTTAAAATATTCATCATCGGAACAGGCATTGTGTCCGCATTAACTCCGCCCAAATACCTGTATAGCGGAATGTCAAGCGCCTTTGCCGCCGTCTTTGCCACTGCAAGCGAAACGCCCAACATGGCATTTGCCCCTAAATTTGATTTATTTTCCGTTCTATCCATTTTCAGAAGAATACCGTCTATTTTCTCCTGCTCAAAAACATTTATACCGATAATCTCCCTCGCAATCGCATCATTCACATGGTGAACCGCCCTTGTTACCCCAAGACCGTTATATCTCTCATCCCCGTCACGAAGTTCAACCGCTTCATATTTCCCTGTAGACGCTCCTGAAGGCACGGACGCTCTCCCCACTATATTTTCTCCCACGAGAACTTCCACCTCGATTGTAGGATTTCCTCTTGAATCTAAAATTTCTCGTGCGTATATATCTTGAATTGGTAAATTTTTATACATGATATTTTTCCTCCTTCTGTATCATATTATTACCAAGATATATGTTCTAATTCGTTGACAATTAATATTCGGAGCGTTACAATTTGAGAAGAAAAAGTAACAAAACATTAAGGGGTATACAAATGAAAACAAAATTAAAATCTTTCTCTTTACTAACCGGAAGTATTCTTTTAATGGCGGTGGGAATTTATTTTTTCAAATTCTCAAACAACTTCACCTTTGGCGGAATTACAGGTCTTGCCGTTCTCGTTGCAAAGAGCGGATTTATGAGCGCCGGTGATTTTACTTTCATTATGAATATGGTCCTTCTGTTAATCGGGTTTCTTATTTTAGGAAAAGATTTTGGTATTATGACTGCCTACTGCAGTATTCTTCTTTCCGTAGCCTTGTCGGCTTTGGAAAGACTCTTCCCAATGACAAAACCGATGACGGATCAGCCTATGTTAGAATTGATTTTTGCCATTGCACTACCCGCAATCGCATCGGCAGCGCTTTTTAATATGGGAGCATCCAGCGGCGGAACAGATATTCTTGCAATGATTGTAAAAAAATATACAAGTTTCAATATCGGAAACGCTCTTTTATTAAGTGATATTGTCATTACTTTGCTTGGTTTCTTTGTTTTCGATATCAAAACAGGGCTTTATTCCGTTCTCGGACTTGCCGTCCGTTCACTGATGATTGATAATGTGATTGAAAGTATGAACCTAAGTAAATATTTCAATGTTGTTTGCAGCGACCCCGAACCAATTTGCGATTTTATCGTTCACGAATTAAATCGAAGTGCAACAACTTGTCTTGCAAAAGGCGCTTTTTCCGGAGATGACCGTTATATTATCTTCACCGCACTAAACAGGTCGCAGGCAGTAAAATTAAGAAATTTTATCAAACAACAAGAGCCGGGGGCATTTATTCTGATTTCTAATACAAGTGAAATTATCGGTAAAGGATTTCATTATGTATAAAAACAGGGAAAGTACAATTCGTACTTTCCCCGTTTTATTTATCGCTTATTCTATAATCAGTCCTTCTTTTTCCATTACATCAATCACTTGATTTACATATTCTTCACACAATTCATGTGTAGCGGCCTCCACCATAACACGAATAACCGGTTCTGTTCCACTTTCTCTCACAAGAATACGTCCGTCGCTTCCTAATGCTTCCGTTACCTTTTCTACTTCACGGACAACCGCCGGATTTTCTCTTGCCATTTTCTTATCGGAAACTTTTACGTTTTTCAATAACTGCGGATAAATCTTCACTTCCTCCGTCAGTCTGCCAAGTGTTTCTTTCTTCTCCAGCATAACTTCCATAAGCAAAAGTGATGTTAAAATTCCGTCTCCTGTTGTGGCATATTTGCTGAAAATAATATGTCCCGACTGTTCTCCGCCAAGTGAATGATTATTTTGCACCATATTTTCGTAAACGTATTTATCTCCTACAGCAGTCTTTTCATACTTCATTCCAACTTTGTCACACGCTTTATATAATCCAATATTAGACATAATCGTTGTAACAATCGTATCGTTGTTTAAACGTCCCTGCTCTTTTAAATATTTTCCGCAAACATATAAAATCAAATCGCCGTCCACAACTTTTCCGTTTTCATCTACCGCAAGGCATCTGTCTGCATCGCCGTCATAAGCAAATCCTACATCTAATTTTTTCTCTTTTACAAATTCCTGCAATGCTTCTATATGAGTTGAACCGCAGCCTCTGTTAATATTCGTTCCGTCCGGCTCGCTGTGAATAACGTAAGTTTTTGCTCCAAGTGCGTCAAAAACACTTTTGGCGATTGATGAAGCGCTTCCGTTAGAGCAGTCAAGCCCTACTCTCTTATCTTTGAAAGAACGTGTTGCCATTGCAATCAAATGTCCGATATATCTATTTCTTCCCGCTGAGTAATCAACCGTGCGTCCGATATTTTCTCTTGTTGCCAACGGAAGTTCTCCGAAAGTTCCGTCAATATATGCCTCCACTTTTTCTTCGACTTCCGCCTCTAATTTGTGGCCCTTTCCATTGATTACTTTAATTCCATTGTCATAAAATACATTATGGCTGGCGGAAATCATAATTCCACAATCAAAATCTTCTGTTCTTGTCACATAGGAAACGCTCGGTGTTGTCGTAACATGAAGAAGGTAAACGTCTGCCCCCGAAGAAGTCAAGCCTGCTGAAAGCGCATCCTCAAACATGTAACTGCTTCTTCTCGTATCTTTCCCGATAACTACCTTTGCTTTATGCTCCTGCCCGTAATACCAACCTAAAAAGCGTCCTACTTTAAAAGCGTGTTCCACAGTTAATACAACATTTGCTTCCCCTCTAAAACCGTCTGTTCCAAAATATTTTCCCATTATTAATTCTCCTTCTTTGTATTATTGTCCTATTTTTTTGCACATTTTTTACTACCATATTATATACTTCTTCCCGAAAATATACAAGATTTTTTTTAAAAAAGATTAAAAATGGAATAGCCGCCATTACTCGCGATAATGACGGCTGTTCATAAAACAGTTTTTAGTTGTTGTTAATGGTAAGCCCTTTTAAAACATTTTCATAAAATAACTAAGTGTTTTCTCAACAACAAAGAAATGATATGATGCGTGTATAATTGTTGGCAAATATATATTTCCCGAATATGCATATAAAAACGAGAAACAATACTGCATCAAAACACCCTCGCAGATGAAATTGATAACACTCAAAATACTAATTGCCGTGCCACCAAGACAATATGCAAACAGCAAATGTGTCATCCCATATAAAATGCCACATACGATTGTTCCTTTGTGATTTCCAAGTAAAGTAACCATTCTCGGCCATAAGTACCCAATAAAAATAATTTGTTCCGTAAAAAACATCAAACCGAGATAATACACGCTATTTATCAAAAATCATATCCTGCAATTTTTCCGCTTTGTATATTTTCCCAATTCACAAAAAAGGCAATTACAAATAAGATTACAAATATACCCGCTGT
This sequence comes from uncultured Lachnospiraceae bacterium, assembly GCA_900551895.1. Classification (GTDB taxonomy): domain Bacteria; phylum Bacillota; class Clostridia; order Lachnospirales; family Lachnospiraceae; genus Faecalimonas. The sequence continues at coordinate 83,739 of URXX01000003.1, forward strand.
CATTTTCCATTTCTTTGTTGTCAACCCTAATGTATGCAACTTACTCTTATTCATCACTACCAAAAGCAGAAAAAATACAATCGCAATCGGCATATAGACTTCTCTTTTTGTTAAACTAACAAGAAGTAATGAAACAATTTCAAACAGTGCAACTAAGACAAATGCAATCTCTCCGTCTTTTTTCGTCATATCCTTAAATAATGACGGAGTAAATAAAATTCGCCCAAAAGCACTAGCAAATTATGACAAAAAACCCATTTATTTTGCCAATCGGTAAATTGCCTCCAAATATATTTTCAGCCATGTTTCAATTTTACTTACCTCTAAATACTCATTTTTCTCATGCATCACATTCTCCTGCTCAGGAAGTAATGCCCCAAAGGCAACACAATTCGGCATTGTACGGGCATATGTACACCCTCCGTCCACTTCCGGTTCGGCTTTCATATCTCCCGTAACATCTCGGTACACCTGCATAAGCGTTTGTACAAGAAAACTATCTTTGTCAATATGTATTCCTTCTATGCAATCCAACAGTTCTGCTTCTATTCCCGTATCTTTAATCGCTTTCTGCAACTGTGTCATCACTTCTCCGCATTTGTATGTTACCGGCACACGATTATCCACAGAAAATCGCACTTCTTTGTTCACAACTTCCACTGTCCCGACATTAAAAGAAAGTACGCCTGACTCTTCATCTGAAAAGCACAATCCTAAATTTTCTCCGTGCAGGCATAAACCGATATATTGCATATAAAGTGAAGCAATCTGTTCTAAATCGCCTCCTACTTTCAACTCATCTACGGCAAGCATAACGCCTGTAATGGCATTGATCCCATTTTCCACCCATGCTCCGTGAGCCGCTCGCCCTACAGCAGTCAGTACAATTTTTCCGTTCTCTTCACTAATTTCATATGTACAGCCGCTCTTTGCCGTCCACTCTTCTTTTTGTCTTTCAATCTCATGTAAATATTTCTTATCTAAACGTACGCTTGCTTTTTCCGGAACAGAATTGACCGCATTTCCTCCCCAAAGAGAAACTTCATCGGAGATTTTTATTTTCAGACAATATTGCAGTAACCCTTTTTCCGCATATTTTAACGGAAAATCCGCATCGGGTGTAAATGCAATCTGAGGAGGTTCTGCTTTCCTTTTACCAAAGTAGTATTCCATGCATTTCCAATTCGTTTCCTCGTTCGTTCCGATAATCAGACGAACCTTCTTTTTCAGCGGAACATTCATTTCTTTTAATATACGCATTGCGTGAAGACAGACAACCATAGGGCCTTTGTTGTCTAAAACCCCTCTTCCATACAGACGTCCGTCAATAATTTGTGGATTGTATGGATCACATATCCAGCCCTCTCCGCATGGAACAACATCGGCATGGCAAAGAATTCCCAGTGTTTCTTCCCCCTCACCGAAGTCAATATGCCCCGCATAATTATCAAAGTTTTCACTTGTAAATCCCATATTTTCGCCTAACTCTAAGGCGCACTGAAGCGCTTTTGCAGGTCCTTCTCCAAAAGGCATCCCCTCCTTCGCTTCATCTTCCACGCTGTTAATGGAACACATTTTGATTATATCTTCCACAATTCTTTCCACAGCATTTTCTAACACTTTCTCCATTTCCATAGTTCTCTCCTTATAAACCCTTTCCTTTTCAAAAAACACCCATAAATTCTCTGTCGAATTTATGAGTGTTCTGTCGCTGATTAGTGATGGAATAAACGAATTCCCGTAAATGCCATTGCCATATTATATTTATTGCAAGTTTCGATTACATTGTCATCACGAACGGAACCGCCCGGCTGTGCAATATATTTTACACCACTTTTGTGTGCTCTCTCAATATTATCTCCGAATGGGAAGAACGCATCCGAACCTAATGCAACATCTGTCATTTTGTCTAACCATGCACGTTTTTCTTCTCTTGTAAATACTTCCGGTTTTACTTTGAAAATATTCTGCCATGTTCCTTCTGCCAAAACATCTTCGTACTCATCGCCAATATAAAGGTCGATTGCGTTATCTCTGTCTGCTCTTCCGATTTTATCTACAAACTGTAAACCTAAAACCTGCGGAGACTGACGCAGCCACCAGTTATCTGCTTTCTGTCCTGCAAGACGTGTACAGTGGATACGTGACTGCTGTCCTGCACCGATTCCGATTGCCTGTCCGTCTTTTGCGTAACATACAGAATTTGACTGTGTATATTTTAATGTAATTAAGGCGATTGCCAAATCAATTTTTGCCTGCTCAGGTATTTCTTTATTTTCTGTAACTACATTCGATAATAATTCATCGTCGATAACAAGTTCATTTCTTCCCTGCTCAAATGTAATTCCGAATACCTCTTTATGCTCAATCGGATTTGGTTCGTATGTCGGGTCAATCTCAATAATCGCATAATTTCCTTTTTTCTTCTGCATCAATAATTCCAATGCTTCCGGTTCATATCCCGGAGCAATTACGCCGTCCGAAACTTCACGTTTAATTAATTTTGCAGTGGCAACGTCACATACGTCTGAAAGAGAAATGAAATCTCCGAAAGAAGACATTCTGTCCGCTCCTCTCGCTCTCGCATATGCACAGGCAAGCGGAGATAATTCGCCCATATCGTCTACCCAGTAAATTTTTGCCAGTGTATCGTCAAGAGGAAGTCCAACCCCTGCTCCTGCAGGTGAAACGTGTTTGAAAGAAGTTGCCGCCGGAAGTCCCGTTGCCTTTTTCAGTTCTCTTACTAACTGCCAGCCGTTGAACGCATCTAAAAAGTTAATGTATCCCGGTTTTCCGCATAATACTTTAATAGGAAGTTCTCCTTCTTCCATATAAATTCTTGAAGGTTTCTGATTTGGGTTACAACCGTATTTTAATTCTAATTCTTTCATTTGTTCCTCTCCTATTTATTTTTATTTACAATCTTTGTTTCTTCTTTTCCTGTTTCAATATCGATATAACGCACGAATAAAGATACTTTATTCTCTTCATTTAAACTGTTCCATAACATCTCTGTAAACTGTTCCATATCGTCCATAATAGCAATTCTTTTTGGCTCTCCCTCAAAACTCGGAAGCGGATTTCCGTCACATTTGTATGTGTGAATGAAATGTCCTTCCCCTGCAATTGCATTTTCATATGCAAATGTGTAGCGGTTGCAAGCCTCAGGATTTCCATTGTCGCTCTTCAAGATAGACATTGCATAACTGTAATTTCCGTTTTCAATATGTAATATACCTGAAATACGAGGTGTGTAATTTGGCGCATCCGGTTCAAACTCTCTGCATCTGAGTGACTGCTCAAAAGTCAACTGTTTATCCATTCCCTCGTAAATTGTATCTGTCTGGTCACCGTTTGTTACGATTGTCTTATTGCCCAACACTCTTACCGGTGCATAGATAATTAAACTTGGATCTGTTAATTTGGAAGGATCAAATGCCTGTGTGCGAATTCCTCTTCCTTCTTCTACGAATACACGATTTCTACTATTTTCACTTCTTCCCATAATGAAGTATGCCGTTACCGCTTTCTTTCCGTCCGGAGTTTTTCCGATGATAATTCCGCGTCCCGGATAAGCATTTCCTTGTAATTCTTTTTCAATTGATAACATTTCCATGAATATTCTCCTTTTTTCTTACTGATTGCTATGGTTAGTCCCTTCTTTTATTATAGCCTACAATACAGTCTGTTTACCAGTAGATTTTACTAATAAGTTTTTATAATGCAAAGTAATAATTCTGTTAAAATTGGCGGATTTCAATCTCATCTCCGTCCTCCAATTTTTGAACAGATTTAATCACTATATAATATCCCGCATTTTCATTTACTTTCACAAACACTCTGTCTCCTGCTTTATGTCCCATAAGCGCTTTCCCAATAGGCGACTCCGTACTGATGCGGTTGTCAATGGAATTTCCTCGTACAGTTGTAACAACTTTAAATGTTTCATATTCGTCATCGTCCTCAAAATATACTTCAACCGCCTTATTAATTCCAACTTCATCTTCTTTTGCGTCATCTTCCACAATCTGCGCCGTTCTAATCATTCTCTGCAGATAACGGATACGGCTTTCATTTTTATTTTTATCTTTCTTTGCCGCATGATACTCAAAATTCTCACTTAAATCACCGTGGGCTCTCGCCTCCTTTACCGCCTCCAACGCTTCTTTTCTCACGACAAGTCTGCGATATTCTATTTCCTCCTCCATTTTTTTAATATCTTCTTCCGTCAACTGATTATACATCTCACTGCTCCCTTTCTTATAAAAAACTGATGAGAATATATATTCCCACCAGTTTTATTTCATTTATTGCGTTGCCTCAGAATCCTGTAATATTTCGCCGTTTTCCACCTGTTCAATCAACTGTTTAATCTCTGCCACAGACTCTTCGTCCGGCTGGCATACATATAATTTCATCGAACCTGAGGAATAACATCTTTGCTTATCGCCTGTTCCCTCCGCTGCAACAGACTTAATGTTCCATGCTCCGCCTTGATTCAACTGCATTTTAATCAAAGTCTGTAGTTGCGCTTGCGACATATTTGTTTCTACGCCGTCACTCACCTTATTAATAATTGAATTTGCCTTAATTAGCATAGACGGGGACACCATCTTTTTAATCATAGCCGTCAAAACCGCCTGCTGATGTTTTCCTCGCTGATTATCTCCATCAGGAAGATTGTGTCTTTCTCGTGAAAACGCTAACGCTTGTTTACCGTTAAAGTGATTCATTCCTTTCGTCACTTTCACCACTGCTCCCGACTCTTTTCCTGTTCTAAAAGTATAGTCGGATTCTACGTCAACCCCACCCAATTCATCAACAATATCGATAAGAGAGGTAAAGTTTACTCGTGCATAGAATGGAATTTCCGTATCATATAATTCACTCAACGTCTTTATCGATGTATCCACACCATAAATTCCCGCATGAGTTAATTTATCTTTCTGTCCATTGGAAACTCCCGGAATTTCCACATAATAATCTCTCGGCGTTGTCACAAGTAAAATTTGTCTTGTCTTTGGATTGATTGTTGCAATAATATTTACATCACTTCGGCTGTTCTTTGTAATTTCACCGTAAACATCAATCCCGCTTACATATACACTAAACGGCTCTGTTTTAACCTTAATATTAGAAGAAATATCATCTAATTTTGTCTTAATATTATAGTGATAAACAATTTTCACTTTATCAGAATATCCATGAAATTCTTCTTCCAAAATTTCCTTATATCCTTCATTATATATAATTGCCTTCACTTCACCTTTATGCAAAGCCTTCGCCTGCTCATTTACATTTTTATACTCTTTTGTCTTAATTTTCATACCCAATTTCTCATTAATATGAGAAACAGTATCTTTCATATCGGCTTTATCCAATTTATACTGCACACCAAACGTATAATCACTTACATCCGCAATATCCTCTGCTTTATCATCTGCCAAAACAGCGACAACCATTGTATCTACTTTTGAATTGCCTCCGGTAACTTTTCCCAACGCTCCGGTCATAAAGCCGATCTGATATGTCACTGCCACGATACACATCGTAATCAAAACAATATATATCTTTCCGATTATACCTCTCTTCTTTCGTTTCACTTGTGATAATAAACCGATACACCACAAACCGAAAAGGATAACGCCTGTAATTACCAAATATTTTAGCGGAATAATATTTGACAGAACAAGCATGGCGATCAAACCGCTTGAAGCAAGTGCCTGTAACAAAAGCAATATCTTTCCGAAAATGTTCCTGCCCCTTTTCTCCTGCTTTTTCTCCTGATTCGGAACTCTCCCTTTTTCCGAAACCGATTTAGCCGGGTTATCCAACCCCATTGACTTTGCGTATCGCTTTTCCATTTGTTTTTTCTTTCGTTCCTGAAGACGTTCATACTCCCGCCTTTCTTTTGAACTCATACCCTTTTTTCCCATTTGTACTCCCTTCTTGCATAATTCAAGAATTTACTTATTAATTAACAGTTACGCATCCTTGCAATACTTTACTATAGTAGTACATACCTCCAAAAAACTCAAGTCTTTATTACAAGATTACATAACAACATCCTCTTAGTATGTTGTAAATCCACCGTCACTGGCTACAATTGAGCCTGTAATATGTTTTGCCTCATCACTTGCAAAATATAAAATAGTTGCCGCCTGTTCTTCCGGCGTTGCATTTCGTTTCTGCAATGTTTCTGTTTTTCCTGAAAGCATAGAATTTTTCAGCCATTCCATAGGGTCTTTGCCTTGCGCTGCGATTTCCGCCATTCTTGTTTTGATATCTGCCGAACTTCTCTCTGTCAAAGGAGTATCTGTTCCCGCCGGGCAAACTGCATTACATGTAATTCCTTTTGTTGCATAGTCAACTGCCACAGCCTTTGTCAAACCGCTTACTGCGTGTTTACTTGCCACATATGCCGCCGCTGAAGGAAATCCTCTCATACCCGCAACACTGGATACATTTACAATCGCTCCGCCGTTTTCTTTCATTAGTTTTACTTCCTCTCGGCAGCAATAGAAGCAAGAATTCAAATTAGCATCAATTACTTTTGACCAATCATCATCTTCTAATTCCTCCACGGTCTTAGATGCACCGACAATTCCTGCATTGTTTATTGCAACATCAAGTTTTCCAAATTCTTCTTTTATTTCCCCGAATAATTTTTTCACTGCTTCCTTATCGCTGACATCACATTTTTTAAATACAGCTTTTCCTTCTTCATTTGTAATTGCCTCAACTACCGCATTTCCTCTTTCTTCATTACGTCCTACCGCAATAACGGTTGCTCCTTCTCTCGCCCCACGAAGTGCTACTGCTCTTCCGATTCCTGAGGTTGCTCCTGTTACCAGCATAATTTTTTCACTAAAACGTCCCATATTTACGTCCTCCTTATCTTATTTAATAGTATTGTAGCACAGCGGAGGCAATTTGTATATACAATACATATATGGGAAATGTATATGTTTTTTTGAAATTATGTCTTTAAATTCTTTGTAAATTACAGGAAATAATATAACTTATCTAATTCCGTAACGTTCAATAATATAGTCCATATCCTTATCACCTCTTCCTGACAGATTAATAAGAATCGCCCCCTTCTTCATTTTCCTTGCCAATTTAATCCCGTATGCGATAGCGTGTGAACTTTCAATGGCAGGAATAATACCTTCAAGACGTGAGAGTGTAAAGAATGCATCAATAGTTTCATCATCAGTCACAACATCGTACTTCACTCTGCCAACATCATGTAGAAAAGCATGTTCAGGACCGCTGGAAGGGTAATCAAGTCCGCTAGCCACCGAATAAACAGGCGCCGGATTACCATCTTCATCCTTAAGCATAAGAGAATTGAATCCATGCATAATCCCTTCCTCGCCATATGCCAAACTTGCCGCATGGTCACCCCAAGTTGAACCTTTGCCCAAAGGCTCAACCCCGTAAATATCAACGGGGTCATTGAGAAACCCGGAGAAAATTCCCATTGCGTTGGAGCCTCCTCCCACGCAGGCAACTACCGCATCAGGTAGTTTGCCTTCCATATCCAAAAATTGTTCCCTTGCTTCAATACCCACAATACTTTGGAAATCACGAACCATCATCGGAAAAGGATGAGGTCCTACAACTGACCCTATACAATAAATAGCATCCTCATATTCGTTACAGTATGCTGTAAATGCAGCATCAACTGCTTCTTTTAACGTTTGAAGTCCGGATGTTACTTCTATAACTCTTGCACCGAGAATTTTCATACGGGCAACATTAGGCGATTGCTTTGCAATGTCTACTGCACCCATATATATATCACATTCCATTCCGAAATATGCAGCGGCGGTAGCAAGAGCAACACCATGCTGACCTGCACCTGTTTCGGCAATAACCTTCTTCTTCCCCATATACTTTGCAAGAAGCACTTCTCCCATGCAGTGATTAAGTTTGTGAGCACCGGTATGGTTTAAATCTTCACGTTTTACATATAACTGAACGCCCGTTCCAATCTTTTTTGAAAGACGTGAGAGATGTGAAATGGGTGTAGGTCTGCCCTGAAATTCTTTGCGTATTCGACAAAGTTCATCTATAAACTCTCTTGACTTACAAATAGTATTATAAGCCTCTGTAATCTCGTTCATTGCAACTTGTAATTTTGGCGAAATATATGAGCCACCATATTTTCCGAAAAATCCATCCGAAGTAGGATAGTTTGTTAAATAAGTATTAAAATCAATATTGTTAAATTTCATTGTCATGTTCCTCCAAATAAATGTAAGTTATCTTAGTTTCTGCTAGTTTAATTCTATTCATCTCAGCGCATAGAGCGCCACCAATATTTTACATACTGCATACTACCTCCTCCTTTAACAATCTGTTCTGCCAAAGAAGTCACAAAAAAACGCCCTTGACAGAAATATGCATTCTGTCAAGGACGAATATTATCATTTATCCGCGGTGCCACCTTGATTTACGGCATTACCCGTACGCTTAGCGAGATACCAACATATCTCCGGCAAATAACGTCTGCCTACAACGTCGCAGAATACTTTGTGAAACCACATTTGACTGCGCCCTCAGCGGTCCATTTGACAACTTGTTTCTCACCTGACTCTCAGCAACACAGGCTCTCTGTAAAGGCATCATTGCCGTTATCTCCGCTTCAACGGTTTATTATAATTTTTTATCATTATATTCAGTTCAAATCAAAAAGTCAATATGTTTTTCAAATTCATCGTACACTTTATAATGAATGTTTTGAGAACTACGGATGCTTGACTTTGCCGGATTCTTGGAATGCGGTGTTGCAAACGCGTTGTTTCTCATTACTTTTCAGTACCCCTCCCAAACCACATACACTCACTATAGAATTCATCCTAACAACTTCGTCCTTCACTTTTTAATAGTAGTTTGTACTCAGCACGCAGTTTACACTTTATTATTTAAATTGATCCACCTATTCTCTTAAACTTTTCTACAAAATCTGAGATTTTTTCAAACACACTCTGTTTCTTTGTATGATATTTCGGATTGAGAGGACTCATTTTAGGAAGCATCTCATTTAACCCCGTCCCATTTTCACTTGCATATTCTTTTTTTAATGATGCAAGAATATATCGTTTTGCGGCTTGCTCATTAAATTGTTCCTCTTTTATCAACTCTTCGGCTTCCTTCTTTTGTTCCTTTTGTGCAAACCGGTAAAATGCATCAATAATACTTTCTTTATCCTGTATTTCACCTAAATCTGTCCAATTAATAAAATTAACTATCAAACTTTCTTTAGCTCGATTTTCAGCACTGGAACGTGTGATGCGCCGTATCTCTTCAATCAAAACATTCTTATTTGTTATATTTTGATTTTTCTCAAAAATCAACTCTATAATATAATCCAAATTAATCTCTTGAGATTTTAATAGATCCACCTCAAACACAACGTCATCCCAGTCAATTTTTAAGTTTTCTTTGTCTTTTCCTTCCTTTTCGCGGCGAAGCCATTCACGGATATCATTATATGTCGAGCGGTAATCTTGAATAGTTCTCTCATCCAATATATCGATCGACTGCATGGCTTTCATATCTTCATCACTAACATAATACGTCACCTTAAAGTTTTCTACCGCTTCAGAGTCCCCCAAATCAACTTTCTGCAATTCTTTTAAACTAATAAATTCATCATAGTTTTGCAAAATATTTTCTATTTTTAGATATTCACCAAACAATTGCACAAACTCTTTTTTATCTTTTTCGATAACAATTTCTTCAACATCTGTAAACCTCGATTTCAATTCTCCAACTACATCCACATACCCTCGACACACTTTTCCAGTAACATTATCCTTAAAACCTTCCATGTATTCTTTATAGCTTTTTTCCAGAACTATGTTTCTTGTATTATCGTCTCCAAAACATTTTATAGCGTCAATAGTAGCCTGTTCCAAGTTTCTAAATGTAACTATATTTCCAAATGTTTTCGTTGAATCATAAATACGGTTCGTTCTAGAAAATGCCTGCATAAGTCCATGATAACGAAGATTTTTATCTACAAACAGTGTATTCAATGTCGGTGCGTCAAATCCAGTCAAGAACATGCCAACAACAATCAACAGAGATGTCCCATAGAAAAGATTTGGTGCAAGTGCGATAACTGTTTCTACAAAGTTATTATCTACCAAATACTTTCTGATTTTTTGCTCTGCTCCACCACGATAAAATATCCCTGGAAAGCACACAATAACTGCTCTCCCCTTGCTGGAAAGATAACTCAATGAATGAAGGATAAAAGCAAAATCCGCTTTTGACTTAGGCGCAAGTACACCTGCCGGTGCAAAACGTTCGTCATTAATCAATGTCGGATCATCACTCCCAATCCAATTGATTGAATAAGGTGGATTGGACACAATCGCATCAAACGGTTTATCATTTCTAAAATGCGGCTCTGTAAGTGTATTACCTAAGGCAATGTTAAACTTATCATAATTTACATTGTGTAGAAACATATTCATACGCGCAAGATTATACGTTGTATGATTTATTTCCTGACCAAAAAATCCATCCTCAATCACATGTTCATCAAATTGTTTCTTTGCTTGTAACAGCAACGATCCAGATCCTGCCGCCGGATCATAAATCTTGTTAATGCTGTCTTGACCATGTATTGCAAGTTTTGCAATAAGTTTTGAAACACACTGTGGTGTAAAAAATTCACCACCGGATTTCCCTGCATTAACTGCATAATTTGAAATTAAAAACTCATATGCATCACCAAACAAATCAATTTGATTGTCCTCAAAATTTCCGAAATTGAGGCCTTCAACCCCTTTTATAACAGCTGCTAAGCGTGTATTTTTGTCTTTTACTGTATTTCCTAGTCTATTACTTGTCGTATCAAAGTCTGCAAATAGACCTTTAATGTCTTGTTCAGACGGATATCCACTTGCGGAATTTTCAATCTCATCAAATATTGTTTTTAAATCCGTATTTAAACTCTCATTTGTATTTGCATTTTCTGCAATTCTACAAAACAACTGACTCGGATAAATAAAATATCCTTTTATTTTAACAGCATCTTCTTTGATTTCTTTTGTTATAATTGTATCGTCTAGTTCTGCATAATGAATGCTGTCATCTCCACCTTCCATATAGTTAGAAAAATTCTCACTAATAAAACGATAAAAAAGAATTCCTAATACATATTGTTTGAAATCCCATCCATCTACAGATTCACGAACTTCATTCGCGATTTTTCATATCTGTGCTTGTAATTCTGTTCTTTGCGCTGCACTTGACATACAACTACCTCCAATTGTTATTTTAACTCATCTCAAATAATATTACAGTTTTTCAAATCTCAATAATTATAAAATATTGTACCATACTACAGTACAAACTAAAGCCAAGCAAAACAATTAACTAAAAAACTGAAATTTTAAGTTTTGAATAAGTTAAAAACCTCCCAAGGAACATTCCCTGAAAGGTTTGAAAATTCTTTTTGAAATTGTGCGTTCTGAAACGCATGATTAACGTTTAGGTAACTGGGAACGCTTGATTTTACTAGATTCTTGGAATATGGTGTTGCAAACACGTTACAAACACAGGGCTTCTCATCACTCTTCAGAACACCTCATAGACTTCAATTAAGAAATCTGACAGCAAGTTCCTGAATAGCAAGTATTGGACCTTGTGCATATGTTTCTTGGGGATACATTCTTTCCAGACGTTCTGTTTCTTTCATCAAAAAAGGAATCATTTCTACATCTCCTCGAAATCCAATTACCAAGCACAACATAGATTTTAAATATTCATTCCGGATATTGGAGTATTCTTTCATAAGCCAATTACAACAGTTTTCTTCACAGTGCAAGAAAAAATAAAGAGTATTTTCTATAAAGATATCCTGCCCGTTTTTCATAGTTTTTTCTTTTATACATGGCATCAGCACTGTTTCGTATTCCAGTAATTTCCCTCTTAATCTACTTCGGTTCCCTCCCGATAAAGGCTTTCGCATCAATTTCAACATTTCTTCCGTTGTTTCTGCTCGTTCAATCATTCTTTTCGAACGCAAATCCTCTTCAGATTCACCAAGCATTTTTTCTGAAACCGCATTGGCATATTCAACTGCTTCAGGCTCAAGATATAAACTATATTCAAATTTAGCTGCCGAGAAAGGTATATCCGGGTGTTTATCTAAAAATTTATGTACTTCTTTTTTACTAATGGTTGTCATAATGTTTCACAACCTCCTCCAGCAATGGCAAATCACAACATCTTTCCTTTATTCTCTTGTCATTGCCATTCAATTCTTCATCTTTCTTAAAAAGAGTATCTCTTAATCTTTTTGCTGTCAACTGAATTTGTTCCCGATCAGCTTTAATACACTTATATTGATTTTGAAGCAAACGCTGATATTTTGAATCTTCCATTGCATCAATATCAATAAGAAGTAATGCCGATTCCACAACCGGTATCATATTATTAAAGTTGATTGCACCATATATGCCCTGATTAATTTTCCTAAAATCTTTTGTGTTCTTCATTTTACGATGCTTTTCTTTGGGCGATGTAAATGGAGTATAATATTTTATCCCATCAATCTCAAGCACCACGCCTACATACGGCCGCTTTCCCTTTTTATTATCTGCAACTTTTGCATCATATTTTTTCAAATAATTGATGTATTCATCTTTGATATTATAAAATTTCATTTTTCCTCATCTGTCAAAAAAAGAGACGACATCACTCGCCTCTTTTTCAGGTTCTCTCTTTATGGTGGAGACTCACCGCTTTTTTAAGTTCTCTCTTTATGGTGGAGACTCACCGGCTTTTTTAGGTTTCCACTTTATGGTAGAAACTCACCTAAGACAATTCTTTGTCTATAATAAGTATATGCAATTCTCCCTAAAAAATCAATATAATTCTATAATTTTTCAAAAATATAAACCTCCCAAGGAACATTCCCTGAGAGGTTTGAAAATTCTTTTTGAAATTGTGCGTTCTGAAACGTATGATTAACGTTTTGAGAACTGTGGTGCTCTACGAGCTGCTTTAAGTCCGTATTTTTTACGTTCTTTCATACGTGGATCACGAGTTAAGTATCCTGCTTTTTTAAGCACTGGTCTGTATTCAGGGTCTGCCTGAAGTAACGCTCTTGCGATACCATGACGGATAGCACCTGCCTGTCCTGTGTATCCTCCACCATGTACATTTACTAAAACATCAAATTTATCAACTGTTTCTGTGGCAACAAGTGGCTGACGAACTACAACTTTTAATGTTTCTAATCCTAAATATTCATCAATATCTCTTTTATTAATTGTAATTTTACCTGTTCCAGGTACTAAATATACTCTTGCGATTGATTTTTTTCTTCTTCCTGTTCCGTAGAATTTTACTTTAGACACTGTAATTTCCTCCTTTCAACCTTTCCTTAAAATGTTAATACTTCTGGTTTCTGAGCCTGATGTGCATGCTCTGCTCCAGCGTATACATGTAATTTCTTAATCATTGCTCTTCCTAAAGGTCCTTTTGGAAGCATTCCTTTTACAGCAAGTTCAACAACTTTTTCAGGTTTTTTAGCCATCATTTCTCTTAATGTAGTTTCTTTCATTCCTCCTACATAGTCTGAATGATGATAGTAAACTTTCTGATCTAATTTTTTACCTGTTACACTGATTTTATCAGCATTTACTACGATTACATAATCACCTGTATCAACGTGTGGTGTATATTCCGGTTTATTTTTTCCTCTTAAAACTTTTGCAACTTCAGATGCTAAACGTCCTAATGTGCAACCTTCTGCATCAACTACATACCATTTTCTTTCAATCTTATCTGGATTAGCCATGTAAGTTTTCATTGGTCGACCTCCCTAAATTTCATCTAATTATTATACTTCTTGGTTTTTATGAAAATCAATTTACTCCGGGGCTATGGTGTAAATTGCTTCTTCTATTGTCATACTGATTTATTATATTATGTGTATAGTGCAATGTCAACCTTTTTCTCAAAAAAAGTGCGTTTTTACGCCTATCTCACCTCTAATAGTTTCTGTTTCAATTCACTTTCAATTCGGTTCAACTCGGCTTCCGCAGTTCTTCTTTTTTCTCTTCCCTCTTCCTGTATTTTCATTACTTCATCTAAGGTTGAAATAAGAGATTCATTTGTAACTTTAAGCGTTTCCATATCCACAATACCTCTTTCCGCCTCTTTCGCCGTATCGATTGTTGCCATTTTCAACTTTTCAGCATTTTTTCTGAGAAGTTCATTTGTCATATCCGTCACTTCACGCTGTGCTTCTGCGGCTCTTGAAGAGTTTTCCACGCCAATTGCCAATACCATCTGACTTTTCCACAACGGAATTGTGTTCACAAGCGTAGACTGAATTTTTTCAGACATTAATGTATCATTATTTTGCACAAGACGAATTTGCGGTGCCATTTGCAAAGAAATTGCTCTTGTCAATTCCAAATCATGTACCTTTTTCTCAAACCGCTCACAACATCCTGCCAAATCATTTACCTCTTGTACATCTTCAGGAAGCCCGCTTAACTGGGCTTTATTTCGTAGTGCCGGAAGTTCTTTTTCCTGTACTTCTTTTATTTTCCGTTTGCCCGCCTCAATATACATAGATAATTCTTTAAAGTATGTTGTATTTAATTCATACATCTTATCTAAAAGCGCAATGTCTTTAAGTAACTGAATTTGCTGATTTTCAAGCGCTTTACAAATTCTTTCCACATTGCTCTCCGCTTTATCGAACTTCGCTTTCATATTAGCAAGTTTATTTGTATTTCTTTTAAAGAAACCGAAAAATCCTTTTTCTTCCTCATCTGTTTCTATATCTTTTAACTCCGAAACAACGTCAGTCAGCATTTTTCCCACTTCGCCCAAATCTTTTGTCTTTACGTTTTCCAACGCATTTTCTGAGAAATCCGCCATTTTTTTCTGTGCTCCCGCACCGTACTGTAAAATCATATTGGCATTTGTCAAATCAATTTTAGATGAAAAATCCGCCACCATTTTTTCTTCTTCCGAAGTCAAAACAACCTCCTCCATTTTCGGTTGTTCTTCCACCTGTTGTTTTTCCTCCGAAAAAGGTTCAAACGTAAGTACCGGTGATTCCTGTCCCATATTTTTTTCCTCCTCGTCTATTTAAAATCCTTTTCTTTATATCCCTCTCTGGCAAACATGGTCTGTAACACGGAAATGTCCGCTGAAATATCAACTGCCGTATCCTGAAACAAATCATCCAGCAGTTGTTCAAACGCACTGCTGATTGTATCCAGTGTATTTTCGATTTCATTCATGGATTTTTTCACATTCTCACCCTTAACGGTAAGTGCATCAAATTCTTTATAGGCATTTACTAACTTCTTTGTTGTCGGTAAATAATATTCCATAAATTTGTCCATTTCCGTCATCTGTTCGGGATGATTTTTAACAGAGTCAAAAATCTTACGAATAACATTTTCCAGTCTGTCTAATTTTGCAGAAATCACTTCTCCCGGAATGGCATCGTTTGCCAGTCGAATGGATTCGATATATTCATTTCCTTTACGAATCATATCCGCAACTGTGCTGTCTGAAATATCTTCCACTTCTTTCTGCATCCGTTCCTGTCTTCTTTTCTGCTCTTCTTCCCTCTGCTTTCTTGACTCTTCTGCCTGTAGTAATTGTCTGTAAGCCTCCTCTGTCACCGTAAGACAAGTTTGACTGTTATCCAAAAATCCGTCTACAAACATTTCTTTTTTAATCATCAACTTTAAATTTTTACATACTTTCTTTTCTGATGTGCGTGTTTTCTCTGCCAGTTCTTTCACCGAACAAAATTCTCTTCCGTTCAGAATTTCCACATATTTCTTGAAACACTGATACCTTTTTCTTCCAGAAATTCCTTTCGCAAGAAAAAAAGCCGAAAGTATACATACAATTATCCCTATTGCAAGAACGACCCCTGAAACCGTTTTTGTAATAAACGAACCGCTGATAAGAAAACCTATTACAGAAGTCAGCAAAAATCCCGAAAAAACAAGCATGCCCGTCCCTCCCAATATCATAAGAGGAATGCTTATATATTTTCCCTTTTCTTTCAATCGAATTTCTGTTTTTATTTTCGGTTTCTGCCGGCTTTTCTCCTCCTGCCTAGGCGGTTCTACATGAATATGAGGATTTCGATTCATACATCTTCTAGCCTCATTCATCGCCATATCTACCGTCTGATTTATTTTCTGATTTAACTGCTGATAATTCATGGAGTTCATGGCGTCTTCCACCGTACGCCTAATCTGTTCTCCTAGATTAGAAAAATCTCTATTGTCCATATTTATCTGCCTTTCTTTTTTTCTTCTTTTCGTTCATGCGAATGAAAAATGCTTCTGCTTTTCGGATAAACTGACACAAATGATTAAATACCGGCATTGTCGCAAAGGCGAAAACAAGAAGTAATAATCCGCTCTTTAACGTTACCTGATTGATGCCGAATAGTTCTCCCATAAAAAGAACACAAATTAAAAGTCCAAAAAGCATTCCAAACCATACAATCCATCGGAAAATATTCATCGGTTTGGACAGTTCAAATAAAATCTGTAATCCTACAATAGCAAGAAGTAATGTTGCGGTAATGGAAATTTCTTCTGAACTGACTCCAAAAACACTTCCAAATAAAATCAGCAACCCTACCATAATAACATCCGTCAATCCTGCCGGAAGTGCCTTTAATAATACATTTGTCAAAAACTTACCTTTAATCAAATTTTTATTTGGCTCCATAGCAAGTAAAAACGCCGGTGTTCCGATTGTCATCATACTGACAAGGGAAACTTGTGCCGGTCCGAGCGGATAAGTAATCATAAAGATAAGCGACAATGCTGACAGTAAGAAAGAAAAAATATTTTTTACTAAAAACAGACTTGCCGACCTCTCAATATTATTTACCACTTGTCTTCCTTCTGCCACAACAGAAGGCATTTTTGCAAAATCAGACTCTAATAAAACTAATTGTGATGCCTGTGATGCCACATCACTTCCAGATGCCATAGCAATGCTGCAATCCGCATCTTTCAACGCCAAAACATCATTGACTCCATCGCCTGTCATTGCTACCGTTTTTCCATTCTTTTTCAAAGCTTGTACAAACATTCTTTTCTGTTTCGGAGTCACCCTGCCAAAAACAGTATATTTTCTTACTGCCTGCTCAATATCTTCCTCATTCTGTAACTGCCTTGCATCTATATAATTTTCCGCATTTGCAATCCCCGCTTCCAACGCCACTTTTGAAACCGTCATCGGATTGTCCCCTGAAATCACTTTAATATCCACGCCCTGCTCTGCAAAATAATGGAATGTTTCCTTTGCATTCTTACGAATTGGATTTGCAAGGAGAACAAGACCAAGTAATATTGCTTTTTCCGTCAATACTTTCCCATCAGCCTCCCCATTATATTTTGCAAAAACAAGCACACGATACCCCTGCTCACTCTGTTGTTCAATCTGCTCTCTGTATGTTTCAAATTCTTCCCGAAGTACAAATTCCGGTGCTCCCAAAATATAAGTTACCCCGTCAAAAACCGCACTGCTGTATTTGTACTCTGACGAAAACGTAGTGATTTTTTCCGCCGTTCTCCCCATACTCATATGGAAATAGTTCTTCAACGCTTCCATTGTTGTATTATCTTTTTCCATATTAAAAACAAAATCGCCCAACTGTTCTTCCAGTTCTTCTTTCTCTTCTCCAACAGCAATAATTTCACTGACTTTCATTACATTTTCCGTAATAGTTCCTGTCTTGTCCACACACAAAACATTTACTCTCGCCAATGTTTCTATACATTTCATATCATGCACAAGAACCTTTTTTTGTGCTAATTTCATTACACTGACAACAAGCGCTACACTGGCAAGAAGGTAAAGTCCTTCCGGAATCATTCCGATAATCGCGGCTGTCATTGATGTGACGCTTTTACGCAAAGAATTTCCCGAAAGAATATACTGCTGATAAAACATCATCATTCCAATCGGAATAATAATAATTCCTACTGCTTTTACCAATTTATTCAACGAACGAATCATCTCAGATTGTTCGCCTTCCTTCATCGCTTTTGCTTCCAATGTCAATTTAGACACATAGGAATCTGCCCCGACTTTTGTCAATCTTGCAAAGCACTTCCCCGAAACAATATAACTTCCCGAAAGCAGATTATCCCCCTCCGCTTTCGTTATCTCATCTGCCTCACCGGTAATCAGAGATTCATTTACCTGCGCTTCCCCCGAAATCACAATCGCATCGGCAGGTATTTGATTTCCCGCAGTAAAAACAACAATATCATCCAGCACCAGTTCTTCCGCACGGATAACCTTTTTCTTTCCGTCACGAATAACATTCGCCTTCGGTGCGTGTAAAACCGCAAGTTTATCCAAGATTTTCTTCGACCTGCACTCCTGAATAATACCTACAAGCGTATTGGCAATAATAATCGGTAAAAATGTGAGTTCACGAAATGCTCCAACCAAAATAAGCAGCCCTGCAATTACCGCAAAGATTAAGTTAAAATATGTGAATATATTTGTAAGAACAATCTCCTTCACCGATTTGGACGGCGCTTCTACCGGAGTGTTCTGTTTTCCCTGTTGTATTCTTTCTTCTACTTCACGTTCCGAAAGACCTGTTTGTATTTGCATCTGTTCCATAGACACCTCCGTTTTCTATGTTTCTATGATACCTTTTATAACACAAAATGTAAATTCTTTTCACACTGATTTTACAAATTATATATAATAAAAAATAGCAACGCAAATTTTCAAAATAAATTGTCTTTATTAACTTTTCCTTAAGATATATTGACGCATTTATTTTTGTGTGTTATTTTTTAGAAAATTATATTTTTATAGATTTTTTGTATGAAAAAACAATATTTCAAAGGAGTGAAGCATATGGAGGAACTAAACAATACATTTTTAAAGTATCGGCATCTTATCGTAACGACCTGTATTATCATATTTTTAGTTATCATTTTAGTATTTCTCTATCCTCTTGCAAGGTATCATTATGAATATCCTACCGATAGGAATATAGTAATAAAAACAGATAGATTTACGGGAACTGTTAATATTGAACCTTATTAAATAAAAGAAAAAGGAAAGTGTCCGTCTTTTAAAACACTTTCCTTTTGCTTTATTATTTTACAATTACTTTTCGGAAATTTTTCTTTCCTCTTCTTAAAACAATACCTTCTCCGCTCAAATCGTCCAGTGTATATTCTTTCTTAATATCTTCCACTTTTTCTCCGTCTACAGCAACACCTCCCTGCTGCACCGCACGTCTTGCTTCCGATTTAGATGGTACTAACCCACTTTTTACAAGCATTGTTAAAATGTCGATATTTCCGTCAATAAAATCTCCTTCCTCTAATTCTGCTGTAGGCATATTTGCAGCCGCACCGCTTGTGAAGAGTTCTCTTGAACTTTCTTGTGCTTTTATCGCTTCTTCCTCACCATGTACAAGTTTTGTCAATTCAAACGCAAGAATTTCTTTTGCTTTATTTAACTGGCTTCCTTCCCATTTATCCATTTCATCAATTTCTTCTAACGGAAGAAATGTAAGCATACGAATACATTTTAATACATCGTTGTCCGCAACATTTCTCCAGTACTGGTAAAATTCAAATGGAGATGTCTTATTCGGGTCTAACCAAACAGCACCTGACTGTGTTTTACCCATTTTCTTTCCTTCTGAATTTAATAACAACGTAATTGTCATTGCACTTGCATCTTTACCAAGTTTACGGCGGATTAATTCTGTACCTGCAAGCATATTACTCCACTGGTCATCTCCCCCAAACTGTAAATTACAACCATAATTCTGATATAATGCATAGAAATCGTACGCTTGCATAATCATGTAGTTAAATTCAAGGAAACTTAGTCCTTTTTCCATACGCTGTTTGTAACACTCAGCAGTAAGCATACGGTTTACAGAAAAATGCGGTCCTACTTCACGGAGTAAATCAACATAATTTAATCCGAGTAACCAATCTGCGTTATTTACCATTAATGCTTTTCCTTCTGAGAAATCAATGAATTTGCTCATCTGTTCTTTGAAGCAGTCACAGTTGTGCTGAATTTGTTCCGGAGTCATCATGGAACGCATATCGCTTCTTCCTGAAGGATCACCAATATACCCTGTTCCTCCTCCAATCAAAGCAATCGGCTTATTACCTGCCATCTGCAAACGTTTCATTAAGCAAAGCGCCATGAAATGTCCTACATGAAGACTATCTGCTGTAGGGTCAAATCCGATGTAAAATGTTGCTTTTCCTTCATTAATTAAATTACTGATTAACTCTTCATCTGTTACCTGTGCAATTAATCCTCTTGCTTTCAATTCATCATAAATTTTCATTTTCCTATCTCCTCTAATCTTTATATTATGCGGGACAGGTTTTCACTTCTATATAAATAAAAAACTCGCCCCTTATTACTAAAGGGCGAGTATATCTCGCGGTACCACCTTAATTCACATTCAACTCACATTGAATGCCTCAGCAAGTATCTATCAATACTTTCAGCACGATAACGAGTGCCACTCCGTTACAGCCTACTAACATTCGTATTCGGTGTACTGCTCCAAGATGTATTCATAACTGATAGTCCATGCGCCTCTCAGCATCCGGCTGCTCTCTGTATGGCATTTTCAATTACTACTTTTTCTTTTCTTCGCTTTCATTATATATTTGAAATGGTAACGTATTCACTTAATTTTGTCAAGTGCGGTTTCCTTATTAACCGTTTAAAATAACTTCTTTTAAAGATAGATCTTTGTTTAACAATACAACATTACCGACTTTTCCCGCTTTGATTGAACCGTATTTGTCATCCAAACCAACACTTTTTGCCGGATTAATTGTAGCAGCCGCAACCGCTGCTTCTAACGGAATATTCATCTGCTGTACCGCAACTCTCACACAATCCATTAAGTTTGTAACTGAACCTGCCAAAGCACCGTCAGAAACAAGAGTAGCCACATTTCCTTCTACCTTTACTGCCTGACCGCCGAGAGTATATTCACCGTCTTCAAGACCTGTTGCACGCATACTGTCACTAACTAAAACAACTCTGTCTTTAAACATATCAAACGTTGTTCTGACAACTGATGGGTGAATATGAACACCGTCTGTAATCAATTCTACAAAACAATGACTGCTGTCATGTGCCGCACCGATAACTCCCGGTGCACGATGTGTAAACGGAGGCATCGCGTTATATAAATGTGTCGCATGGTCTGCACCTAAATCATATCCTTTTTTTGCAGTATCATAATCTGCCAATGTATGTGCGAAAGAAATATGTACTTCGTCTTTCAATTCTTCGATAAATTCCATTGCACCATCTACTTCAGGCGCAATATCAACAAGACGATATAATCCGTTTGCTGCCTCCTGCAATCTGTGGAACATTTCTACATCAGGTTTTACAATATGTGTACCTGCCTGAGCCCCTTTCTTGCCCGGTGAAATAAATGGTCCTTCCATATTAATTCCGGCAAGAACAGCACCTTCTTCATTCTTATATGCTCCCGCTGTTTTTGAAATATGCATTAACTCTTCTTCCGCTAAAGTCATTGTTGCCGGAACGATTGTTGTAATTCCCTGTGATGCCTCATATTTGGCAATCTCACGGATTGCTTCCTCTGTTCCGTCACAGAAATCATGTCCTACTGCACCGTGAAAATGTACGTCAACGAGTCCCGGAATAGCATATCCTCCCTGCCCGTCTATCACTTCGTCCTGATTTGACGCAACATCCTGAAAAACACCGTTTTCAATGATAATTTCTCCCGGTTCAAATTTTCCTTCTTCCGTAAATACCTGTACATTTTTAATAATCATTGTCTTCACCTCTATTGAGCAACTTTAGAATATGCTGCTTCATCACAAACAACTGTTACATCAGGATGCATCTGTAAGATTGATGCAGGTACTTCAGGAGTAACCGGTCCGAAAAATGCTTTCTTAACGATTTCTGCTTTATCCTCACCGCTTACTACAACAACGATTTTCTTAGCACTCATAATTGTTCCAATTCCCATTGTGTATGCCTGTCTTGGAACATCATCTGCTGATGCAAAGAAACGTTTATTTGCTTCGATTGTACTTTCCTGTAAATCTACGCAGTGTGTAACTTTATCAAACTGTGGTGCAGGTTCGTTAAATCCGATATGTCCATTGTGGCCAAGTCCTAATAACTGTAAATCTACTCCACCAAGAGAAGCAATTAAGTCTTCATAACGTGCACATTCTTTTTCAGCATCCGGTTCCATACCGTTTGGCACATTTGTGTTTGCTTTGTCAATATTAATGTGATTAAAGAAGTTATCATTCATAAAGTAGTAATAACTCTGATCGTTCTCTCTTGGAAGTCCTTTATATTCATCAAGGTTTACCGATTTCACCTGTGAAAAATCAAGATCTCCTTCTTCATATCTTTTGATTAATTCTTTATATGTACCGATTGGTGAAGAACCTGTTGCAAGTCCGAGAACACAGTTTGGTTTCATAATTACCTGTGCTCCGATAATATTTGCCGCCTTTCTGCTCATTTCATCATAATCTTTTGCTCTACAAATTTTCATGTCTGTTTCTTCCTTTCTACTATGCTATTTTATAACATTACTGAGTATCAGATAATACTTCTTATATATTACCACGTTATATAAAGATTTTGTAGATTATTTAACTATTTCCTCATCTTTTTTTATTTCTATAATTTTAATTTGGCAAATGCGTCTGCAAATGCTGTGTTGACCGGTTCTTCTTTCTGCTGTTTCAAATAGCGCTGTACGTCTTTTTTGCTGACTCCCGCTCCCTCTTTTTCTCTTCTCGCTTTAAACGCAGACAGTTTCTCCTTATGTCCGCATACACATACGAACTGCTCCTCGTCACCTTTTTTAATAATTTCCATTTTCTTGTGACAATTCGGACATCTTGCATTGGAAAGTCTTGCTATCACTTCTTTATGTCCGCATTCTCTGTCCTGGCAGACAAGCATTCTCGCATTTTTCCCATTTACTGCCAACATAGGTTTATTACATTTCGGACATTTTTTTGTTGTCACATTATCATGTCGGAATTTTCCCTCCCCGTGCTTGATTTCCTCTATAATATCTTCCGTATACGTTTCAATCTCCGTTATAAATGTTTCTTTCGCCAATTTTCCTTCTGAGATACGGGAAAGTTTTCTCTCCCAGTCCGCAGTCAATTCCGGTTTCTTTAAATCTTCCGGAACAAGCGACAATAATTGTTTTCCCTTCGTAGTAAGATAAATTTCTTTTCCTTTTAATTCCATAAGAAATGTATTGAAAAGTTTATCGATAATATCCGCCCTTGTGGCTACCGTTCCAAGACCGCCTTTTTCCATGGACGCTAAAAGTGCTGCCTCTGTAAATCTTGCTGGCGGTTTTGTCTTTCCTTCCGTAATCGATACTCTTTCAACTGCAAATCCTTTTCCGTTATCAATTTGCGGTAAAGGCTGCTCTGCTAAATCTTCTTCTCTTTCTTCCTCATATTCATATACTTCTTTCCAGCCAACTTGCTGAATCGTCTTTCCCTTTGCCGCAAAATTTTCTTTTCCGATTTTTCCTTTTAATGTTGTCTGTTCATAAACGAATGGCGGATAAAGCACACTTAAAAATCTTCTTACAACTAAATCGTAAATTTTTCGTTCCTCGCTCGTCATATGTTCCAACTGTACATACTGTTCTGTCGGAATAATCGCATGATGGTCGCTCACTTTTTTGTCATCCACAAAAGATTTATTCGTCTGAATCGGTTTCATCAAAAGACTTCCCGCAAGTTTTTTGTATGAGCCGACACCACAGGCACGAAGTCTATCTTTAATCGTATCCACAATATCCGTTCCGATATATTTTGAATCTGTTCGTGGATAGGTCAATACTTTATGGTTTTCATAAAGTCTTTGCATAATGTTCAAAGTTTGTTTTGCGGAAAATCCAAACCGTTTATTCGCATCTCTTTGTAATTCTGTCAAATCATATAAGCCCGGTGCATATGATTTCTTAGAAGATTTTTCTATCTTTTCCACTTCAAGACATCCGCTTTTTGCCGCATTTTCCAATTCCTCTATTCTTTCCTTAGAAAATGTACGGTAACTTCCCGATTTTGTATCCTGCCACGTCCATTTGATTTTTCCTGCCTGAACTGTCAATCCATAATACGGCTGCGGTTTAAATGTTTGAATTTCTTCTTCTCTCTTGGCAATCATCGCAAGCGTCGGTGTCTGTACACGCCCACACGAAAGCTGCGCATTATATTTACAAGTCAGCGCACGGGTGGCATTAATCCCCACAAGCCAATCGGCTTCCGCACGGGAAACTGCCGCCATATATAAATCGTTATATTTTCTTCCATCCGAAAGATGTGCAAATCCGTCCCGAATTGCCTTATCTGTTACAGAAGAAATCCATAGACGTTGAATTGGCTTATGGCAGTTTGCTTTCGCCAAAATCCATCTTGCAACAAGTTCCCCTTCTCTCCCCGCATCTGTTGCAATAATAATCTTATCCACATCTTTTCTAAACAACTGCGATTTCACTGCATTATACTGCTTTGCCGTTTTTTTAATAACAACTAATTCCATTTTCTTTGGCATCATCGGAAGAACATCCAATTTCCACTCTTTAAACTTCTTATCGTATCCTTCCGGATCTGCAAGGGTTACTAAATGTCCCAACGCCCATGTTACAATATATTTTTCGCCTTCAATTGCGCCCGAAATATTCTTTTTACAGTGCAATACTCTCGCAATATCTCTCGCCACTGACGGCTTTTCTGCAATAACTAATGATTTCATTTTTCTTATCCTCTATTTTTTAACATTTCTTTTATTTTCTTTCTCGCTTCTTGAAAATATGGTTGTTCCGGATTAATTTGCAATACATAATTTATTTTTCCGAGCAACTCTTTCAAATAAGTAGTTTCCTCTTTTTCGCAAATCCTTTTTCGATATAAATGTTCCGCCACTCCATATTTTTCACAATAGTATATTTCTTGTCTAAGTTGACTTTTATATTCTTTTGAAACATTTGGTTTTTCATTAACTACAATTCCCGTAACCGTCTGCCTTTGATACGGTTTCAGCACCTTTGTTTTCTTCTCGTTTAAGGAAAATCCCATTTTCTCCAAGAAACTTCTGACTTTATTTTTCACTTCTTTTACATCGAATTTTCCCGAAAATGTCAAATCATCACTGTATCTCGTATAACAAATCTTTCTTGCCTCACACCATTTTCCCATGTATTCATCAAAAGAATACATCACCAGATTAGAAATTATCGGCGAAGTGGACGCTCCTTGCGGAAGATAATCGTTATAACAACAAAGATGTGCCAGCATTGTGCGAATGGCAGGCGGAAAATATTTTTCCAGAAATGCTTTTTGGTAAACCATAAGATATGTAATATTCTCAAAAAAATCTTCTATATCTAGTTTCAAAATAATCTCTGCGTGACTGTGCGGAAGAGCATTTTCTACTATCCCTGTACCTTTTACATAGGCTTTCGCATAAGATGATACCTTCCTCTCCGCCAAAACATTCTGCAAAATATTTTTCTGTATTCTTCCGAGAAGTGCATCGGGAACGAGAAGTTTTCGCCTTCCCCCTTTTTTCTTCGGAATATATTCTATATGATAATGTTCTTCTGCATGATTGCTGACAGTAAATAATGTCTGCAGTTCTTTTCCTTCTTTACATCGGATACCGTCCGTTAAATGAAAAGACCGGATTACCTCCTCATCTTTGCAATATTTCCACATTTCATATCCTTCTTTCTATAAAAAAAGCAAAAACAATACAATATATCGATACCGGAAGTGCGAAGATGTACCGAGGGTCGCAAAGTCGACCGATGCACACGGATGTGTGCAATAGTACTTCGCAGCATCTTCCCGTTTCATGTTTCTCTTTTCCATACCGGACAGCGACTCGCTCCCCTGCTGAAACGGATTTCATCCTTTCAGTTCTGCTATTGTTTCTGCTTAATTTCCTAATTATATCTGATTTCCATTAACATCAATGCGTGAGGCGGTGCTGTTACCCCTGCTGCCTTTCTGTTTTTCGCCTCCAAAATTTCTTTCACCTGCTCCGGCTGATAAAATCCTCTTCCCACTCTAATAAGTGTTCCAACAATAATACGAACCATGTTATAAAGAAAACCATTCCCACTGATCCGAATGGTAATCTCATCACCATTTTTCAAAATATCTAATTCTTTCACTGTGCGAACCGTACTATCCACATCTGTCTTAATATTACAAAAACTGGCAAAATCATGTTCACCCACCAGATATGCTGCCCCTTTTCGCATCTTATCTATATCCAGTTCATATGAAACAAAATAATTTGTCAGTCGCTTTGTCGGAATCGGGATTCTCGTATTCACAATATGATACTCATATGTCTTCTCACAATCGCAGTATCTAGGGTGAAAGTCCAATGCCACTTCCTCCGATTTTATCACTACAATATCTTCCGGTAAAATACGGTTCACAGCCATTGCTATCCTGTCCGCCGGAATCGTCGTTTCTGTATCAAACACCGCCACATTTCCCATAGCGTGTACGCCGGAGTCCGTTCGACTCGCCCCAATTACCACAATATTTTCACCGGTCAATTTACTTAAGGCTTTGTTTATTACTTCTTCTATTGTAATCCCATTTGGCTGAATCTGCCAACCACAATAATTCGTGCCGTCATAGGCAATCGTCAACTTCACTCTTTTCATGTTTTACCTCAATTCTTCAAAAAGGGACAGGGCATTTCTTAATTGGGGACGTAGTAAAACTCAATTTTACTACGTCCCCAATTAGTTAAAATATCCATACTCGAAAGGAGATATAGCGTCCCACCAAAACCATAACAACTATATATAGTATTGTTACTGCATAAGTAATATAATCTCTTTTTGCATATACCAGCGGCTTCATTTTTGTTCTTCCTTCTCCACCCTGATAACACCTTGCCTCCATTGCCATTGCCAAATCATTCGCCCTGCGAAATGCTGATACAAACAGTGGCACGAGTATCGGAATCATGTTTTTTGCTTTCCGGATAATGTTTCCATTTTCCAAATCTGCTCCTCTTGCAATCTGTGCCTTCATAATTTTGTCTGTTTCTTCCAATAAAATAGGAATAAAACGGAGTGCTATAGACATCATCATAGCAATTTCATGTACCGGCACTTTGATTTTGTTAAATGGTTTCAGCAACCGCTCAATTCCGTCCGTTAATTCATTTGGTGTTGTTGTCAGTGTCATCAATGATGAACCGACAATAAGATAAATAAGACGTATCGCCATATATACCGCTGTGCGAAGTCCTTCATCCGTAATTTTTAAAATCCAAAAAGATACAAGAACCTCTCCCTGATTTGTCAAAAACAGATTGAATAAAACCGTAATCATTAATAAAATCACGATGGGTTTAAGACCTTTTGTAATAAATTTAAACGGTACTTTCGATAATTTTATTACCGTAAACAAAAATACCGTGCAAAGTACATATCCTAACACACTTTTAAATAGGAAAAGTGAAATGAGGTAAAATAGCGTACACATGATTTTTACTCGTGGGTCGAGTCTATGTACAATGCTGTTCGTCGGATAATATTGTCCTATTGTTATATCTCTAATCATAATGCTCTCATTATCTCCTCTACCGCTTCCTCAATTGTCGTTACCTCTGTGCTTACCTCAAAACCTTTATCTTTTAACGCATTCATCACATAAGTGACCTGAGGCGCTGATAAGCCTATCTGTTCCAATTCTTTATAGTGGGAAAATACTTCTTTTGGTGTTCCGTCAAACATTTTTTCACCTTTATTCATAACGATAAGCCTCTCCACATATTTTGCGATGTCTTCCATACTATGAGATACGAGAACTACCGTCATATCACCTTGGCGGTGTAATTGTGCAATCTGATCTAAAATCTCATCTCTTCCTTTTGGATCAAGTCCCGCGGTTGGTTCATCTAAAACAAGAACTTTTGGGTGCATCGCCAAAACACCTGCGATTGCCACTCGTCTTTTCTGTCCTCCTGATAAATCAAACGGCGATTGCCCATAATATTTTTCCGGAAATCCTACCGCCTCCAATGCTTCTTTCGCCCGCTTTTCACACTCTTCCTTTGAAAGTCCCTGATTTTTCGGTCCAAAACAAACATCAGTCAACACATCCACTTCAAATAACTGATGTTCAGGATATTGGAAAACAAGTCCGACTTCATTTCTCAAATTTCGCATAGAATATCCCTCTGCATACACATCTTCACCGTTAAAATAAAATTTGCCGTCTGTTGCTTTGATTAAACCGTTTAAATGCTGAATCAGCGTGGATTTTCCTGAACCGGTATGTCCGATAATACCTACAAACTGCCCATGAGGGATTTCTAAGGAAACATCTTTTAATGCGTGTTTGCGATATGCTGTTCCCTCTCCGTATATATAATTGATATGTTCTAATTTAATTGACATAATGCCTCCACCAACTCTTCTGTCTTAAGAATATCTTTCGGAAGTTTTACTCCGTTTTTTCTTAATTCATGTGCCAACATAGTTACTTGAGGAACATCTAACCTATATTTTTTCAACTCGTCTACCTGTGAAAATATTTCTCTTGGCGTCCCATTCATAACAATACGTCCTTGTTCCATAACAAACACTCTATCCGCCTCAATAACTTCTTCCATATAATGTGTAATGAGAATGACAGTCACCTTTTCTCTTTTGCGAAGTTCCTCTACCGTGTGCAAAACTTCTTTTCTTCCGATTGGGTCAAGCATAGCTGTAGGTTCGTCCAACACAATGCATTTCGGACACATGGCAATTACTCCTGCGATTGCCACACGTTGTTTTTGTCCGCCTGACAATTTATTCGGTGAATGATGACGATACTCTGTCATGCCGACTGCGTGAAGACTTTTATCCACACGCTGCCATATCTCTTCTGTGGGAACTCCCAAATTTTCAGGTCCAAATCCCACATCTTCTTCCACAACTGTTCCGATAATCTGATTATCCGGATTTTGAAATACCATTCCTGCCGATTGACGAATTTCCCAAAGTTTATCTAAATCCTTTGTATCCTTTCCGTCAACCCACATTGTCCCCTCTGTGGAGGTTAAAATGGCATTGATATGCTTCGCAAATGTAGATTTTCCCGAACCATTATGCCCTAAAATTGCAATAAATTGTCCCTCTTCTATATTTAAGTCCACACCGTCAACGGCACGATGCTTCCCCACAACATTTCCCATCTCATCTAATTTGTCATATTCATACACAAGATGTTCTGTTTTTATCATACTCATACACAAACCTCTTTTCGTCTTGTCACTGTGTGTTATTGTACTTCATCTCACTTTAATTTGCAACAATCCGCTCTTTCCTTCGACCTTCTCGATTTACAATGATAATTCCCGCACATACACACAACAATGCAATGATATTTTTTACGGAAAGAATTTCTTCCCCTAAGAAAATTCCCGATAACAACACACCGAAAACCGGAATACTAAATCCAAAAACCGCAACTTTGCCAACAGGATTATATTTCAACAATACTGTCCATAAACTGAATGCGACCGTAGAAAGCAACGCCATGTAAAATAATAACAAAGTAGATTTCACCGTAAAACTTGTAATGTTTCCACCGGCAAATATGCCGATAAGAGTCAACATTGCCCCGCCAAACAGCAGTTGATATGCTGTTAATGTCATCGGCTTTTCTCTGTGTGAAATCAGTTTCAGTGTCACCGAACTTGTACCGTATGCAATAGAACAAAGCAAAACCATTCCCTCGCCTTGAAGAGAAAAACCGCTTCCCCACGCTCCCGGTGACAAATTAATAAAAATAACCCCTGCAAACCCTACAATACAACCAAACGCCTTTCGCCAAGTCATCTTCTCTGCCGGAATAAGCATCGCCGCAACGATAATAGCAACAAATCCATTTGATGCATTGATAACAGAACCTTTTGCGCCCGATGTATTTGCCATTCCTATATAAAAGAAAAGATATTGTATCGTTGTCTGCAGCATTCCCTGTGCAAATACATAAGGAACAGATGATTTCTTCAAACAGACAAAACGTTTCTCATATACACACGCCAGCAAAAGCGTTAAAACACCTGCTAAAAAGAACCTGTAGCCCGCAAATAAAATCTGACTTCCCACCGTTTTAATTTCAAATAACTCATATCCTATCTTTACCGCCGGAAACGCACTTCCCCAAAGTGCGCAGCAGATAAGCGCCAAAATCGCAACGACACTTGTCTTTCTCATTGTTTTTTCCATTTTCTCACACTCCATTTTTTCATTTCTCTATTGTAACGAAGTTTCTCCCATTCGTAAAGTAAAACCGTACATTGACAAAATATTTCTCCCACATTACAATAGGATATAACATTATTTTTTCAGAAGAAAGGAAGTAATCAAATGGCAAATCCAATCGTAACATTTGAAATGGAGAACGGAGATATAATTAAAGCAGAATTATATCCTGAAATTGCTCCAAATACAGTAAATAACTTTGTATCTCTTGTAAATTCCGGATATTATGACGGATTAATTTTCCACCGTGTTATTCGTGGCTTTATGATTCAGGGCGGTTGTCCTGACGGAACAGGAATGGGTGGTCCTGGATACACAATTAAGGGAGAATTTAATCAGAACGGATTTACAAATCATTTAAAACATGAACCGGGCGTACTTTCTATGGCTCGTGCAATGCACCCTGATTCTGCAGGTTCACAATTCTTTATCATGCACGAAACTTCTCCTCACTTAGACGGCTCTTACGCAGCATTCGGTAAAGTGACAGAAGGAATAGATATTGTAAATAAAATTGCGGAAACAGCAACAGATTACAATGACAGACCATTAGAAACACAGCGAATGAAAACAGTAACTGTAGAAACATTTGGAGAAAATTATCCTGAACCGAATAAAATGTAATATAAGGCGGCAAGTGTGCCGCCTTTTTTAGAAATTGGAGATACTATACTTATTTACTTAGAAATGCTTGAAACACCGGAGGAAAAACTAAAATTTGAACAGTTATATTTCCTCTACAGAGATAAAATGTATGCTGTCGCCTTTAAGATTCTACATAATGAAAATGATGCAGAGGACATTGTTACTATTGTAAAGAACAAATCATTTACACTTTATCAGAAGAAAAAACACCATGAAACCTCCTCCTATGAGGACTGGACTGAGGTGGAAATGAACTTTACACCGGAAGAGGTAACGGAGAAACAAAAAGTCGCAGAAATTCTTGCAGAATTAATTTGCAGTTTACCCTTTCCTTATAAGGAAGTTTTATACTTGCAATACTACAATGCACTTTCCGGTGAGGAAATCGCTAAATTTATCGATAAAACACCTGCCCACGTTCGCAAAATCTCCCAGCGGGCAAAGGCAATGTTGAAAGAGGAATTATTAAAAAGGGGGATTCAAAGTGAATGATAAATTATTAAAAGATTCCGTAAAAATTGCTGTTGAAAAAGATTACCAAAAGGAAGTAACTGATTTTTCGGACAAAGATATTCATACTTTTCCCCTGCGTTTGAGGAGAAAATGCAACCATTATTACAGTCAAAATCTCCTGTCAGATACCGCAAACGTCTGAAATTCCGTTATCTGCTTGTGGCTGTCCTCATTCTTCTTTTTGGCGGAATGACTACTCTTGCCAATCCTGATGTTCGGGAACGCATTGGGAAATATTTTGAACAATTATTTGATGACCACACAGATGTATCATTGGACGTTCCTGAACAACATAAGAAAAAAGAGTTTGTGAAAGTGAAACCGACTTATATTCCGGAAGGGTACACACAGATAGAAAAAACATATACTAAACAAACACAGGAATACATTCTATCTTTCGTAAATGAAAACGGGGATACCTTACACTACACCCAATCCCTTCCAGAGCAATGGGAAAATTCTCCTAATTCAATCACCTCTGATGGAGTACCAGCCAAAACATTAGATATTGGTGGTTTTCCCGGTTATTTACTTTCTGATGAACACGGAGTATATTCCCTTATTTATATTACTGATAATTATACTTTCTATGTGGGTGGAAAAGTGGACGCAGAAGAATTGATTAAAATGATACAAAGTCTACAAAAAGAATAAATCACTTGTAATAAAGGAGGCATTTTATGAAACTATCTCTAAAAACTTACAAACCTTTAGTATTCATTTGGGAAATTATGTGTATACTGTCTTGGTGTAAAGCCCTTTTCCTGCCTGCCGAGATTGAGTACAACTACAGCAGTGTATTTTTCGCACTTAATTTCGTCTATTGCGTTTACAGTATTGTTTTGATTTGGTTGATGCCTAAAAATTTTACAGTTTCTTCCAAGCAAAAAATTGCTGCCGGAATACTTATGCTCGGATTGATTATTAGCATTTTTTTCTAAATCTAAAAAAATTTTAAAATATTTTGTCACATTTTCCTCCTTGGATTGTTACTAATTATATAAAACAATTCAAGGAGGATTTTTCTATGAAAAAGAAACTCAAATTTATCGCATTAAGCCTTTGCATTTTCACACTTTTTTCTTTTAACGCAGAGGCTGCAGAACACCAACAGACTTCACTTATGGAACCTTACTATTCAAATATTCAACGTGCAAACGTGAATTTAGCAAAAATTTCATCTGGAATAAATATTGATATTTCGGTTCTATCTACACGAATTGGTAAAATTTCAATATCTGCATACTTGCAACGATATACCAACGGAAATTGGGTAAATATTAAATCTTGGTACACTTCCAAAAATTCAGCAACACACTTAGTTTTTTCCAAGAAATATACACCTACCCGCAATCACAAATATCGTATATCTGCAACCATAAAATGCAACAACGAACAAATCAAAAAATATAGCAATGTCATTTCTTATTAACACAGAAATTTCATTGTTCTTATATTAACTTAAATAAATAAATGAATGAGGGAGGGGATACTATTGGACTTTTGAAAAAGATTTAACAGACACATAACAAAAAAATTCTAAAAACAAAGGAGAGAATTCTATGAAAAAATTAAAAAAATTATTAAGTATTGCTATTTGTATCTCATTAACACTATCTACAGTTGCTTTTGCACACCCTGCAACGCCTCCTGTAGATTCTGAAGAAAATGAAAAAAATATGGTTACTGTTACTGTTGAAGATACTGAAGATTGTTTCATTTTAGTTTCCGTACCTAAATCTGAAGCAGAGTCTTATCAAAGAAAATTGGAAACCGATAAAACTTTTAAAGAACATGAAGTTCAAACTGCTTTAAATCTACAAAAAAATACACGTGCTTATCCTCCTGGAAAAATTGTGTACCAAAAAAACATGTATAAAAACGACATTAAAAAAGCTGTTGATGCTGCATCTGGATTAGGTTCATTTGCAAATTGGGCAAAAGCCGCTGGTTCAGTAGTAAAACTTGCTGAACTTACTAAACTTATAAAACTTTCTAAAGCAGGAAATATTTTTGTTTTTTCAGCAAAACTTCTTGGTGCTGCACTATCATTTGTACAACGCCAACAGGAGAAATGGTGGAATAGTGCTTTAATTGCTATTCTCGAAGGAAAAATAAGGGCTGTTCGATATACCATTATCGAACAGCCTACTGAATATCCAAAAATTTGGAGAGTATTTGAACGTATTTAATTTTTTATATAAGGGAGCGATTATTTATGAAGGTATCAACAAAACAATTTAACTTTTTAAAAATTGTTTGGTTTATTTTAACATTTATACTTGTATTTATCATACTTTATTTTCCTAACGGTACAGATTATAATACTATCACTTTTTCATTTGATTTGCTACATTTTATCTACACCTGCATCCTTATTTGGATAAGACCAAAAAATTATGACTTTTCTCTTTTTGAAAAGGTACTCGTTATTTGTATGATTATAACGATGATTATCGCACTTTTTTAATCACTTTAATCCTGTAGACAGCAAAATCGTCTACAGGATATTTTCTATTAATTATACAAATTGTAAAAATATCAATACTGTAAAAGAATACACAACTCACCATTCCTTAAGGTTTACTTAACTTTTGGAAATAACTTCCATACGCATTGACAACACGTTAAACACCTAATACACTAAACTTACTAAAGGGGGATTGGTTATGACAATACCAAGAAAAACTTTTAGATTTTTAAGGATAATAGCAATTATAATGACGTTTATCTTTTGGGCAAATATGTTTTTCATGCCTAGTGAAATTTTAGTCACATATAGTACCGGCTTTTTTATATTTGACATTACATATTTCGTACTGGCTTTTATTGTTTCATACTTTGAACCAAAAGATTATCGTGTACCTAAAGTTGAAAAACTGATTGGATTTATTATGATTATTGCAATTGTGATAAAACTTTTCTTTTTTTCATAAAGAATATCATTTAAACATTTAAAGGAGGGAACATTTATGATGGATTTTTTTAATGATGTACTATTTGATTTGATTATGTTTGCAAAGTCACTTCCTGCATTTTTAATTACAATAATCGTATTATACTTTGTGATTAAATCTGCTGTTAAGAAAGGACTGCAAGAATACCAAGACTCTTTAGAAAAGAAAAATAAAAACGACTAGACCATTTCACTAAAACTTTACGGGAGGTGTTGCCTATGACACTGTCAACAAAGCAATTTAATATTTTAAAAATCATTTGGTTTCTGATGACTTTTGTTCTTGCATACATGATGTTTGCTTTATCTAAAGGGGTTAATCATAGCACTTCAACTTCCGTATTTGATACGGTACAGTTCATCTTTACCTGTATCCTTGTCAAATTAAGACCGAAAGACTATGATTTTTCACTTGTGGAAAAAGGGCTTGTTATTTTCATTATCATTACAATGATAATTTCTCTTTTCTAACTTTTAACTTTGTTTACTCTAACTAAAAGAAGGGGGGATTTTATGTTTATGTCCATTATACTTATTTTTCTAAACTTTGCATTGTTTTTCAAAAGCCTTTGGAACTGGTTCTCTCTTACAGGTATCGATTCCAATATGATTTCCTTATTCGCATTATTGTGGTGTATCATTATCGCAGTTGTTCCTGCTGCCTACTGTGCCGAGCGTGAAAAACAATATTTAGAAGCATCAGTCAGCCGTAAAAAGCAAATCATTATTCTCTGCATATTTGCCTTTATTGTTGCAGGACTTTATGTGTAAAAGAGGTGAATAAAATGCCTAAGAAATTTTTTGTTTTACTTATTTGCAGTATGGTTCTGACAGGTTGTGCCACTTCCAAACAGGAAAATACACAAAAACAAGAAATCGTTCGAGAGGAAACCTCTCTTATTAATGCTCCTGAAATGATGAACTATAAATACTGCGTTAAACTGACCGGAGAAAGTAATAACGCTAAATGTAAAAGTTATTACACTGTTCTGACAAATGATAAATCACTTACCTTTGAAACTGTTGATCGAAAATTTTGGAGCAGTTCCACAGAAAATACAAATGATTTTTATATTGTAGAACAGGGGATAGTTGAGTAAAGGAGGGAAAATACCCTCCTTTATCGCTGTATAAACACGTACTTTTTCTCGTTCGACATACTTTCTTCAAATTCATAGTCGTTCCAGTCAAACGCTTTTATCTGTTCCGGTTCATCAATTCTGTTTTTGGCGATAAACCGTACCATTTGTCCTCTCGCCATTTTTGCCGAAGTCGTAATCGTCCGCAATTTACCTTTATGATAAGTCAGAAATTCTACATCAATAAATCTGTCATGTTTCGCATATTTCCGAATTGTCTTTGCGTATTCTTCCGACGCCAAATTCAACACAATCTGATTTTCTCTGTAAACTTCCTCATACAGTAAATCGCCCCAAAACTGATATAAATTCTTATCATCAATTTTCAATCTGCATTGCATTTCCAATCGATACGGTAAAATCTCATCCAACGGTCTGACCGCTCCATAGCAGGCGCTCAAAATTCGCAGATGCGTATTGATAAACTCCATTTCTTCTGCCGAAAATGTTTCCGCATCTATATTTTTAAACACAAGACCGTCATAAGTCAAAATCGCAGGCGTTCCCTCCTTATGTAAATCAAAATTTTGTATATCCATAAACGCCTGTATTGCCAGTTTCTCATTGATTTTCATTAACGTTTCCAACTCATAAGGCTGATATTCTTTTAATTTTTTTATGATTTCTTCTGTTTCTTTTGGAAATGCAACCGTACTCAGTGTTACATCATCTCTTTTTCGTATTTTCATGTTTTTTGCAGGTGAAATAATTGTCAGCATTTTTCTTCTCCTTTTCTGTGACGTTATTATACTGTTTCATAGCATATTTGTCAAAAAATAAACGTTTCTTGTCCCTATTATCTAATCATGGTATACTAATAAAAACGTACTGATTACAAAGGATTGTACCTGCGTAAGAAGGCATGACATTTCGATTCCAAGGGGATTTTCTACCCTTTTTTA
Organism: uncultured Lachnospiraceae bacterium; assembly: GCA_900551895.1. GTDB lineage: Bacteria > Bacillota > Clostridia > Lachnospirales > Lachnospiraceae > Faecalimonas. The sequence continues at coordinate 120,279 of URXX01000003.1, forward strand.
TGTGTGCCTTCCGGCACTTTTCTTTTGTAATCCCACTATAAAAGGAGGCTTTATGAATACAAGAATTGCACTTATCGGCATTATTGTCGAAAGTAATGAGTCTGTAAGTGAACTCAATCGACTGTTAAGCGAATACAGTCAATACATTATCGGACGTATGGGCATTCCGTACCGTGAGAAAAATATTTCCATTATCAGTGTGGCTATTGACGCACCGAATGATATTATCAGTTCACTTTCAGGAAAACTCGGAATGCTTTCGGGCATCAACACAAAGACAACTTACGCAAAAACATCGGTTTAAGGGGCATTTATGAAACAACTTATTCAAAAATTAAAGGAAACACAAGCATTAACAAAAGACGAGTGGATACATCTTATCGACAATCGCACACCCGAACTGGCAGAATATCTCTTTACGCAGGCACGGGAGGTTCAAAATCATTATTACGGAAATAACGTATATATTCGAGGGCTGATAGAATTTACAAATATTTGTAAAAATGACTGTTTTTACTGCGGTATTCGCAAAGGCAATGAAAACGCCTGTCGATACCGATTAACAAAAGAAGATATTTTAGAATGCTGTCGTATCGGTTATCCCCTCGGATTTCGCACATTTGTTTTACAGGGCGGTGAGGACGGTTATTTCACCGATGAAAAAATGGCGGATATCATTTCCTCCATAAAATCGGAATATCCCGATTGTGCTATCACACTATCAATCGGGGAAAAATCTTATAACAGTTATAAAACATTTTTTGATGCGGGGGCTGACCGCTATCTCCTCCGCCACGAAACATATTCCGCAGACCATTATGAGAAATTGCACCCACATATTTTAAGCGCTAAAAGCCGTCGGAAATGCCTTTGGGATTTAAAGGACATCGGCTATCAGGTCGGAACGGGATTTATGGTCGGTTCGCCTTATCAGACAACCGAAAATCTTGCAGAGGATATGCTGTTTATAAAAGAATTAAATCCACAGATGGTCGGTATAGGACCATTTATCCCCCACCACGATACGCCGTTCAGAAATTTTCCACAGGGAAGTTTAGAACTCACTTTATTTATGTTGGCGCTCATCAGACTCATGCTTCCAAAAGTGCTTCTTCCCTCCACAACCGCTCTCGGAACAATCGCACCTGACGGACGAGAACAGGGAATACTTGCAGGGGCAAACGTAGTCATGCCAAATCTTTCCCCGAAAAGTGTGCGGAAAAATTATCTGCTATACGATAATAAAATTTGTACGGACAGCGAGGCAGCCGAAGGATTGAAGCAACTGAAAACACAACTGAAAAAAATCGGATATGAAACCAGCGTTTCCCGAGGGGATTCGCTCAACTAATGAAAGGAGTTTACCATGTACAACATTTTATCTGAAAAACCGGAAGAGTTTATTAATCACGAGGAAATTCTTGACACATTGGAATTTGCCGAAAAGAACAAGCATAATGCGGAACTTATCGACCAGATTATCGAGAAAGCAAAACTTAGAAAAGGACTGACGCACCGTGATGCGTTAGTTTTATTGGACTGTGATATAGAAGAAAAAAATCAGGAAATTTACGCCCTCGCCGAACAAATCAAAAAAGATTTTTACGGCAATCGTATCGTTATGTTTGCACCGCTTTATCTTTCCAACTATTGTGTAAACGGATGTACATATTGTCCTTATCACATGAAAAACAAACATATCGCCAGAAAAAAACTGACGCAGGAAGAAATCCGCAAAGAAGTTATCGCTCTTCAGGATATGGGACATAAACGATTGGCTTTGGAAACCGGCGAAGACCCTGTAAATTCTCCGATTGAATATGTACTTGAATCCATAAAAACAATTTACGGCATCAAACATAAAAACGGTGCAATCCGCCGTGTAAATGTAAATATTGCCGCAACTACAGTGGAAAATTATCGCAAATTAAAAGAGGCGGGTATCGGCACTTATATTCTTTTTCAAGAAACATACCACAAAGAAAGTTATCTTCAACTGCACCCAACCGGACCAAAACATGACTACGACTACCACACAACCGCTATGGACAGAGCAATGCAGGGCGGTATAGATGATGTAGGTATCGGTGTCCTTTTCGGTTTGGACAAATACCGCTACGAACTGGCAGGTCTTTTGATGCATGCTGAACATTTGGAGGCTGTTTTCGGAGTAGGACCGCACACAATCAGCGTTCCGCGTCTTCGCCATGCAGACGATATTGACGCAGACTCTTTTGACAACGGTATTGATGACGATACTTTTGCCAAAATTGTTGCCTGTATCCGTATCGCCGTTCCATATACGGGAATGATTATTTCCACAAGAGAAAGTCAAGCGTGCCGTGAACGTGTTCTACATCTCGGCGTATCTCAAATTAGCGGTGGCTCTAAAACAAGTGTGGGCGGTTACGCCGAGCCTGAACCTGACGACAATAAATCGGAACAGTTTGATGTAAGTGACACAAGAACTTTAGACGAAGTAGTAAAATGGCTTATGGATTTAGGATATATTCCAAGTTTCTGTACCGCCTGCTATCGTGAAGGTCGAACAGGCGACAGATTCATGTCCCTTTGCAAAAGCGGACAAATCCAAAACTGTTGTCAGCCAAACGCATTGATGACACTGAAAGAATACCTTATGGATTACGCTTCCGAAGCAACAAAAAAAGCAGGCGAGAAAGTCATTCAGGAAGAAATCGGTAAAATTCCAAACGAAAAAGTCCGTCAGATTGTCATTGAAAATTTAAAAGAAATTGAAAATGAAAATCGAAGAGATTTCAGATTTTAGGAGGAAACAGATGAGTTTAAATAGTACTCCTTCAGCAAACCGCATTCATATCGGCATTTTCGGCAAAAGAAATTGCGGAAAATCCAGTTTAATCAACGCATTAACCGGACAGAACCTTTCCATTGTATCCGACACAAAGGGAACAACTACCGATCCCGTCCTAAAAGCAATGGAACTTCTTCCGATAGGACCTGTTGTATTTATCGACACTGCAGGACTTGATGATGAAGGCGAACTGGGGCAGTTACGAATTGCGAAAACATACCAAATGTTAAATAAAACTGATATTGCTCTGCTCGTTGTCGATAATTCTGTCGGTATAACTGAGGAAGACAAGAATATCTTAGAGAAAATTCAACAGAAACACATTCCATATTTAATTGTACAAAACAAATGTGATTTGAAAGAGAACTCTTTGCCCAAACATTCTAAAGATTATATGGAAGTGAGTGCGAAAACAGGTTTTCATATACAGGAATTAAAAGAGAAAATAGCCTCTCTCCTGCCAACTGAGACAAATCAAACACCAATTGTTCGGGATTTACTCGCTCCGAATGATTTTGTTGTTCTCGTTATACCGATTGATTCTTCCGCGCCAAAGGGACGGCTCATTTTACCGCAACAGCAGACTATCCGCGATATTTTGGACGCTAACGCTGTTTCTATTGTCGTAAAAGATACGGAATTAAAAGAAACGCTTGAAAACTTAGGAAAAACACCACAACTTGTCATTACCGACAGTCAGGCATTCAGACAAGTATCGGAGATTGTTCCTAAAAATATTTTGCTGACTTCTTTCTCTATTTTATTTGCCAGATATAAGGGAAATTTAGATGCAGTGACAGAAGGAGCATTTGCCATTGACCGCTTAAAAGACGGAGATACCGTACTGATTTCCGAGGGCTGCACCCACCACCGCCAATGCGGAGATATCGGTACGGTAAAATTACCAAATTTACTGCGAAAATATACACAAAAAGATTTACATTTTGTATTTACGAGCGGAGAAGAATTTCCTACAGATTTGACAGGGTATAATCTCATTATTCACTGTGGCGGCTGTATGTTAAACGAGCGGGAAATGAAATATAGACTACGCTATGCCGAAGATGTGAATGTTCCGATAACCAATTACGGTATTGCCATTGCGAAAATGAACGGGATTTTAGAAAGAAGTTTAGAAGTCTTTCAAAAAGACTAGAAAATTTTCCCTTTAGAAGCTCACGGATAAAAGGCAGAGGTTCTAAAGGGAATTTTTTATTTATATATCAACAAAATTGCCACCTGCATCACTAAAATCATCGGCACTCCCAAATTGAATTTCTTTTTTCTTGTCTTATGATGAAATACACTCATTCCAAATAATGCCCCCACAGAGCCTCCCAGAAAAGCCACACCTAAAAGAGTATTTTCGCTAATTCTCCACTGACCTTTTCTCGCTCTCCTTTTATCTATCCCATATATAAAAAATGCAATAACGTTTATGAATAGCAAATAAATCACAAAAGTTTTCATTTTCCTCTCCTTCTACTATGTTTCATCTTCTTATTATGATATAATATCCACAACAAATTTGTAAATATATCAGGAGGAATGTCATGAATTTTCTAAGCATTTTCGATGTGATTGGTCCAAATATGATTGGCCCATCCAGTTCACACACTGCCGGTGCAGTTGCCATTGCACTGCTTGCACGAAAGATGTTTGCACAACCAATAGATAAAGTCACATTTACATTATACGGCTCATTTGCCAAAACTTACCGCGGACACGGAACTGATAAGGCGTTGTTGGGAGGAACTCTCGGCTTCTCTACAGATGACGAGAGAATACGGGACGCTTTTTCCATAGCCGATGAGAAGGGATTGGAATACCACTACATTATCGATGAGGAAACGATAACAGATCACCCGAATACTGCCGATATTGTATTGGAAAATAAAGCAGGGCATATCCTTTCCATTCGCGGAGAGTCTATAGGCGGAGGAAAGATGAAAATTGTCCGTATCAACGATATTGACGTTGAATTTACCGGAGAATACAGCACACTGATTGTACAGCAGATTGATAAACCGGGAGTAGTTGCCCATATTACCCAATGTTTAAGCGAAGAAAACGTAAATATTGCTTTTATGCGTCTATTCCGCGAAGACAAAGGCGCAACCGCATTTACAATCGTGGAATCCGATGAGGAAATTCCGGAAGAAATTTTAGAGAAAATCCGTGTAAATAAACACGTAAAAGATTTAATGCTGATTCAGATGTAGGGGGATATAAAAATGGATTTTTTTAATGGACAAACTTTATTAAACTTATGTAAAAAAGAACAAATTTCTATCTCCGCTGCTATGAAAGAGCGTGAAATTACTATGGGAACTCTTTCGTCTGAGGAAGTAGATAAAAAACTAGCCGAAGTGCTTACAATTATGAAAAATTCCGCCCACAAACCGATACAGACTCCGGGAAAATCTATCGGCGGTCTTATCGGAGGCGAGGCAAAGCAGGTTGCCGACCATGCAAAAACAAATACAAGCATATGTGGTTCTATGCTGTCTAAAGCCATTTCTTACAGTATGGCTGTTTTAGAAGTCAACGCGTCCATGGGATTAATTGTAGCCGCTCCAACTGCCGGTTCGTCGGGTGTCGTTCCCGGAACTTTACTCGCTCTTCAAGAAGAGAAAGCATTGTCAGACGCACTCCTTTTTGACGGACTTCTAAACGCAAGTGCTGTCGGATATATTTTAATGCGAAACGCTTCTGTTTCCGGTGCGGAGGCAGGTTGTCAAGCGGAAGTCGGCGCTGCATCGGCAATGGCCGCATCGGCGGTAGTGGAAATGATGGGCGGAACACCTGAAATGTGTCTGACTGCTGCGGGAATCGCTCTTTCAAATCTACTCGGTCTTGTATGCGACCCAATCGCCGGACTTGTTGAGTCCCCTTGTCAGAGTCGAAATGCAATCGGGGTTGCCAACGCAATCACTTCCGCTGAACTGGCACTGAGCGGAGTTGCACACCCGATTCCATTTGACGAAATGGCTGAAGCAATGTTCCGTGTAGGAAAAAGTCTTCCATTTGAACTTCGTGAAACTGCTATGGGCGGATGTGCCGGTACACCGACCGGATGTAGTTTAGGATGCAGTATTTGCAAATAAAAACAAGGTCTGTTTCATTTTTCTCGAAACAGACCTTATTTTTACGGAATATAAAATCCATAATGTACTTTTCCATTTTCCCATGTGGCAGTCACTTCATACACATAGGATTTTTTTGCTCTTTTTATGTATCCGATATTGCCGTCCAATGTCACCCGTACACGATGTCCGCGGGATGCCGCTTCTTTCGTTGTGCCTACCGGCCACCTCACTACTTTAATATAATTCGGCTCAGTGGAAAAAATCAATTTTAAATCTGCATTTTCTCCGTCACAGACAACATCTGCTAATCCCTCTTTTTCTAAAAAAGAAATATCCTCCACTTTTTCCAGTTGCTGATTGCCATTCATATCTTTGTATTCCCACTCGTAATTTCCCTCAGTGGCAGCAGTTGTGACCAAACCGTTTTTCTGCATATTTTCAATGTCTAAATACGGAACGTCCGCCTTGCTTGGTTTTTGAACAAATTTGGCAACCTCCTGCTCATATTTTTTCGTATCCTCCACAGTTCCTTTTTGTACACGAACCATTTTCGTCACACCCGGATACTGCCCCGGATAAGACTCTAACATTTTTCCGTCACCATAACAGGCTATAATATCTCCCGCATTCAACTCGCTTTGCTTTATCCTTTTCTTGTTTTCATCATATAATTTGTCCTCCGGAATAATCGCATAAAATGGAGATTCCGTACTTCTGTCAAAAAAGATATAGGCGTCATCGCCGCACGGAACATACATGGCTTCTATGGGCTTATGATTTTCTTTTGTACTTTTTTGTTTTTCTTCTTTTTTACACGCTGTAAGGCAGACACAAAAAAATACCAACATAATTAGTAAACTTGTTCCCGCTTTCTTTCTCATACCGTAATTCCTTCCAACACTTCTCCTATCGGCTTCTGAATGCACAAGTCCGCCTGTTCATCCCTAGACGTTGCGCTCTTGTTAATCACAACAAGATATTTTCCCCTAAAATAATCAATAAAACTTGCCGCCGGATAAACAACAAGAGATGTTCCCCCGATAATCAGCATATCTGCCTCCGCAATTTCTCTCACAGATTTTTGAATAATTGTACTGTCCAAACTTTCCTCATAGAGAACGACATCCGGCTTTATTCTTCCTCCGCATTCACAGAGAGGGATACCTTTTGCATTTTTAACATATTTTGCATCGTAAAATTTTCCGCATTTCTGACAATAATTGCGGTGAATGCTTCCGTGCAGTTCCAATACATTTTTACTTCCTGCCAACTGATGCAGACCGTCTATATTTTGTGTAATAACGGCACTTAACTTTCCCTTTTCTTCCATTTCCGCCAGTTTTAAATGTGCCTTGTTCGGTTTTGCATCTAAGAACATCATTTTTGATTTATAAAACTCATAAAATAATTCCGGTTTCTTCTGAAAAAATGTGTGGCTGACAACCTGCTCCGGCGGATAAGCATATTTTTCCTGATAAATACCGTCACTGCTGCGAAAATCCGGAATATCGCTCTCTGTAGATACTCCCGCTCCTCCGAAAAATACAATTCGCTGACTTTCATCTACCATTTTTTGAAGTAACGCTAACTTTTCCATTAGAAAACCTCCTTCTTATATACTTCTCCTGCTAAATTTTTCCACAAATATACATTGTCCTCAATAATCATATAACTGTGTTCTGAATTTTCTTTCGGAATGGATACCGAACCGGGATTGAGATAAATGTATTTTCCAATCCACTCTCCCGCCGGCACATGAAAATGCCCGTTCAGTAAAATATCCCCTTCTTTTAACATAGGAAGATTTTCCCTGTTAAACTGATGTCCGTGCGTAGCAAAAATCGTTCTGTCATTTACGGAAAGAATTGCGTAATCTGCTAATATCGAAAACTCCAGCACCATCTGGTCTACTTCCGTATCACAGTTTCCTCTGACACAGAGCAATTCTGTTTTCATCTTGTTTAACATTTCAATTACTTTTTTCGGCTCATATCCTTTCGGCAAATCATTTCTCGGTCCATGATATAAAATATCGCCTAAAAGCAATAATCTGTCTGCTTTCTCCCTGCGAAATGCGTCTATCATTTTCTCGCAATAATATGCAGAACCGTGTATGTCTGATGCAATCATTAATTTCATTTTTCTGTCCTCTTCCTTTGTTTCAGTTTCTCTCTTAACTGTAACATAAATTGACCTAAAGGCTCAAGGGATTTTAGTTTTTAGATGAAGAAAATATTCTCTTCCACTTTCTTATACAAAGCAACACAAAATCAGATGAAAATGGAACTTCCACAGGAAAGAGAATATATTGCGAAAACTAGAGTTTCTGATATAATTAAATCAAAAAGCGTAAATGAGGAAAGCGCAGTGGCAGAAATACGAAATATAGGTAAGATAAATATAAAGATTCTTGAAAAAGAATTTGGGAAAATTCAAACAGATGAGATTATTGTTACAAATGAGAGAATAGCACATATTCAAGAAAGACATCCACAGGATTATGAATTATTTATGAAGTATGGTACAAATAGTATTCAGAATCCTGACTATGTTATAAAAGACATAAAACATACTGGAACAGTATTTATGGTAAAAAGATTACCGGATACGAATCTTAATGTCGTTGTGCGAGTAGTACTTGATACAGACAAAGAGGGCTTAAAGAACTCTGTTATGACTTTCTATCGGATTCGGGAACGTAATTTAAAAAAATTAATTGAAAAAAACGGCTTGCTTTACAAAAAAGAATAAATGGTGTATGATATACATACAATAAACAAGAAGATATTGAAGTAGAGATTGTGCTGCTACGCACCCTTAGGGTCAAAAGAAATGTGGGAAGGGGCACACCCACCAAATATCTTCTTGTTTTTGCAAATATTGATAATTAATCACCGGTATAATATCTTCTTTTTTCCTTTCCCTATTTATGTATCAATATTTTTTCCAACACAATTATATCGTACTCTTCATTATGGCAAACAACACCTGTTTCTTCAAAACTATTCTTAAGCCAAAATGCCTTGCTTTGCGGATTACCTTTTACATATCCCAAACGCACAAATGAATATCCTATACTTTTCATGTAGGAAGAAAATTCCGCAATTATATCTGTTCCCACACCATTTCCCTGCACTGACTTCTCCAACATAAACAGTCCAATAAATGCCGTGTCCTCGTTCGGATATTCCACAATCAAATCCATGATTGCTATAAGTTTTTCCTTATCCCAAAACCCGATATAATATTTATCCTCATATGTTTTTTTCGGTGGTAACGCTTTCATCTCTTTCAAAACACTTTCTCTCGTCACGGCTGGCGGACAGTATCGATAATATAGCGGATTACCCAGTTCTAATTCATATATCTCATCAATATCTGTTTCAGTTAATTCTTTCACTGCATATTTCGATGAAATTTGATTGATTTGTAATCGCATTTTCCCCCTCTTTCTTCATATATAAAATCGGATACGGATTCCCCTGCTCATCCCATTCAGTTCTCTTATAAACCGAAAATCCCATTTTTTCATAAAATCTTTTTGCAAGAGGATTTTGTTCATTCACGGTAAGAGTCGAAATAGAATATTTTTCCATTCCGTACTGCATCAGCATTTTCCCAAATCCTTTGCCTCTTTCGCTATCTCTGACAAACAACATTTCCAATTTCTGATGATCTATTCCCATAAATGCTATAGGTTCTTCGGCTTCATCTATCCCGACAATCAATTGCGGAATCTCCTGCAATGCCTGTGGAACATACTGCTTAATATTTTCTATCTCCGCATCACTTAAAAATAAATGTGTCGCACGCACAGAGGTTTCCCATACGTTTACTAACTGTTGAATAAGTTGTGATGTTCTATCCTTTATTTCTATTATTTTCATTTCTATTATTATCCCCCTCCTCTTTATATTTCGCTTTCACTAAAAAAATGGCACTTAGTACAAACGGAATAACTGTCACTAAATGTAACAAAAAAGGATTTATGATAACCCAATATTTCAAATACAATAGTAAATCTCTCTCGCCCATCCAATTCATATCAAAATAAATTATATTAATAACAAGAAAGACTAACCCTACAAAAAGACTTATAATACACCAGCGAAAATAGAAATTATTTTGGGGTGATTTTTCGTTCCTCTTACCCTTTTCCTTCAACAACTCATCTGTAGAAACCTGATACAATTTGCTTAACAAAACTAAATTATCAAGGTCGGGCGCTCCCTTTCCCGTCTCCCATCTCGAAATAGACTGCCGTGTAATATTTAATTTTTCTGCCACATCTCCCTGAGATAAACCAAGCCGCTCCCTATTTTCCTTTAAGCGTTCCGAAAGTCCCATATACTTTCCTCCTTTGTCTGTTTTATGCCATGATTATAGTGTAATAAACCTATTACTTCAATGCACAATTATGTTACAAACCCGCAATAATTCGTTGCTTTTAGCCTGTTTTATTATACGAAAGGAGTTTATTGACCTAATCATACCACGTCATAATGTATTCTTTCTCGCCCGTATCTTCATCTACGTTTTCACTCTCTATTTGAAACCCTTCTCTTTTATAAAATTGTACTGCACGCTCATTTTTCTGATACACGCCCAGTCGCAAGAACTCTTTTCTCTCTTTTACAAAGTCCAGCAACCGCTTACCGATTCCTTGCGACTGTGCCTCACCGCAAACAAAAATTCCTTCTATATAATTGCCATTCAGTCCGACAAATCCCAATATCTGTCTTGTCTTTTCTTCTTCATAAAGATACATTTCTGCCTGTAAAAACATTCCTTTTACAAATGCAAAATTACTTTTCCAATACTCTGCTGAAATAAAATGATGTGCTTTTATATTCGTATCCAGCCATATTTTCGCCACATATTCTACATCTGTTCTTTCTAATTTTCTAATCATACCGCTTTCTCTTTCTTATCCATACTGCAAAATATACCAGTAAAACAATTATTGAACAGCCGCTCATTATTCCATATACTCTTCGCTGTTTGGAAACATAACTTTTTGCCGTCTGCTGCGGCTTTACGGTAATATATTTTCTTTCTTTTTTCATAGACAGTACGCGCCTTTTTACTTGCCTGCCTTCCGAAATTTTCTCTTCTCCTTCTTTTCTTGTAGACACTTCTTCTTTCCATTTATATCCCGTTCCGCCTACTTCTTTATAATAGAGATAATAAACGGTTTTCGTCGGGTGCATTCGTCCCTGCCGTCCGCTTGCAGTATTTTTTACCTGCGTAGGCAATACCCGATAAGGCAAAAATGTATGTATTCCCTTATCCTCATAATTTTTTACCGAAGGTATTTTCATAAATCGCTCTATCCCTACATATAGGCAGGCTAAAGCCAACACAAGTATCATCACGCTTAACATTGTAAATGTTTTTCTTTTCATTTCTGCTCCTTGAAATACTCCTTCGCCAAAATTCCATAAGTAACCATATCTACAATTCCCCGATTGTTTCTGTCAGCCTCCCGAATAGTCCCTTCGTAAACCATTCCACATTTGCTCATCACTTTTCCTGAACCGATATTTTCGGCATCATGGTGCGACTGAATTTTATTGACCTTTACTTCCTCAAATAAAAATGTAATAACCCGTTTAAACGCTTCTGTCACAATCCCCTGATTCCACCATTTACTTCCTATACAATAACCAATCACAACCATATCTATCGATTCATTGCTTCTCACAACACTGATTGTTCCAATCGGTTCTCTTATTTCCTTCAATTCAATTGCCCACTGATAAAACGCTGGATTTTTATACTCTTCTATCCAACTTTGCAGTATCTGTTTCGTCACCCCTACATTTTCATGGGTAGGCCATGTTAAATATTTTGTTACCTTATCGTCGCCTGTCCAGTTGCGATAAGAACTTTCTATATCACCCTCAACAAATCTTCTTAAAACTAATCTTTCGGTTTCCAGTCTTTTCGTTCCTTTATGCTCCATAGGTTTTCAATCCTTTCGGTTTATTCATAGTAACATTATACCTTTTTCATTTTCCATGAACAATACCTATTTTATATGGCTATCCGCTAAAACTTCTGCTATAATTAACCTATAGAATTCCTCTGTAAACGGAGGAGATTAAATGAAGAAACAGTTAAAAAATCTTACAATCAAAGACAACTTTATGTTTGCAGCAGTTATGCTGGACGAAGAAAACTGCAAAGGATTTTTGGAAAGAGCATTGCAGATACAAATCGACCATGTGGAAGTGAACACAGAAAAAAGTATCGTATATCATCCTGAATATAAAGGAGTTCGCTTGGACGTATATGCAAGAGATGAATACAATACTCGCTATAATGTGGAAATGCAGGTATCCGCTCAAAGTTCCTTAGGACTGAGAAGCCGATATTACCAAAGTCAAATGGATATGGAAATGCTACTGTCCGGTTCAGAATATGCGGAACTTCCAAACAGTTACGTTATTTTCATCTGTGATTTTGATCCATTTGGAGCGAAAAAATACAAATACACTTTTTCTATGGAATGTAAAGAAACAAAAAAGGCTGATTTACATGATAAAAGAAATATTGTATTTTTAAGCACAGAGGGAAGAAATGATACGGAAGTGTCCGAAGAACTTGTATCTTTTCTTAAATTTGTAAAAGCAGATATAAAAGAAAGTCAAAAAGATTTTCACGATGAATATGTAAGAAAATTGCAAGAATTTATAGAGCATATTAAAAAGAACAGCGAAATGGAGGAAAAGCATATGCTTTTTGAAGAATTGCTGAAAGAAGAGCGGGAAACCGGACGTCAAGAAGGACTCCAACAAGGCGAAAGCATCGGAATGATAAATTCTTTGACCATGCTTTTAAAAAATTTCGGAGAAATACCTGAAAATCTTCAAAAAAGAATTTCTGAAGAGAAAAATCTGGAAACGTTAACCCTTTGGTTTCAACTGGCAATCCACGTGAACTCTTTAGACGAATTTATCTCTAAAATGTAAACATTCTATATTTCACATCAAATCTATTTACCGCAAATCTGACTGAACGGATTTGCGGTCACAAGTAACCACATCACTGCCGGCTCAGGCAACAATTCAAAGAAAAACAGAGGAATTCTATCAATGGAAAAGGGGCTTTTCGGAATGAAATTAATGATAATTTCTAAAAAATTCCGAAAGCCCCTCCAATGTTTTCAGTAACACGGGAATTTCTTCCTCATTCAATTTTTGGATAACCGCATCCGTCATCTGATGATGAAACTGTGCATGATGTTCATATGCCCTCTTTCCTTTTTCCGTTAATTTGATATAAACAACACGCCTGTCCTCCTCACTTCTCTCACGAACGGCATATTTTTTATTTACCAAACTGTTCATCGAAGTCGTCAGCGTCCCCGCCGTTACATTCATTTTCTTTGCAATCGCGGACATAGGACTTCCGTCCCCCAAACCGATTGCCTCAATGATGTGCATATCATTGTTTGTAATATCTTTAAATTCTTCCGTAATAATTGCCTTCTCTTCCAGTTCCCAGATTTCATTAAACAAATGCACTAAAATATCATTAATGGTTTCATATGTATTCATTTATTTCCTCCTTCACCAGAATGATACTAAGTTCATTATACACATTCTTCTGAAAAAAGAAAAGAATCAATTACCTCTTTCACCGTTTCTATTTTTGTGGCACGATATGCTTCCTCACCGCAGAAAACAAGACCGTTTTCCACATCTCCTTTCACTGCCTCAATCAGTTTATCCGTAATGCAATATGGAATTTCTTTTGGATTACAGCCTTTTATACATTGATGACAACGTTTAAACGGAATTTGTTCTCCCTTTTCTATCTGTTTAATTAGTTTATTTCGGATTGCCCGCGCAGGCATTCCCACAGGACTTTTTACAATTTGAATATCTTCTTTCTTTGCATTTATATAGGCTTCTTTGTAGCGTATGTCCGCATCACATTCTTTTGTTGTGACAAATCGGCTTCCAACCTGAATGCCCTCTGCTCCCAATTCTTTTGCTCTTTTCAAATCTTTTGCCGAACACATCCCGCCTGCAAGTATAATCGGAATTTTCTTTTCGTATCTTTTCTCATAAAATCGGATAACCTCCACTATTTTTTTGATTTCCATTTCATAGGAAGTATTATCCCATTTTTCCAGTTCATCCGAATGAAATCCTAAATGTCCCCCTGCTTTCCATCCTTCTATCACAACCATATCTGCCGTAACCTTGTATTTTTTATCCCAATATTTCAAAATAACATGGGCAGATTTTTCTGTGGATACAATCGGCGCAATACTTGTACCTGTCCCTTTTGTATAGAGAGGAAGTTCTGTCGGCAACCCAGCCCCCGAAACAATTACGTCTGCTCCCAAATTAACCGCCTGTTTCACATATTCCTCATATCGCCTTGTTGCCACCATAATGTTGAAACCGATAATTCCTTTAGGTGCAAGTTTTCTTGCAAATCCCAATTCCTTTTCCATAGCATGCAAGTTTACCTGCAATGGACTGATATCAAAATCTTTTTCACGAAATCCTATCTGCGCAGTGGAAATCAACCCTACTCCGCCCTCCTTTGCGACTGCTCCGGCAAGATGATGCAAACTTATGCCAACTCCCATACCACCTTGTACAATAGGAATATATGCTTTTTTCTTCCCGACCGCAAAAGATACCTGTTCTTTTTCCATAACCGCTCCTTCCTACATGTTTCGGAAACGCTTATAACGTTCTTCTGCAATATCTGTTTCTGATATTTCTTTATATTTCCATAAAAAGTGATGTATTTTCCTTTCTAAGTTGTCACAGACAGAAGATAGTGTTTCTACCGTAAAATGTTGTGGCTCTTCGATGACTTCTTCCACAATCCCTGCCTCTTTCAACTCTCTCGCCGTCAATTTCATCACTTCTGCCGCCTCTTTTGCCCGCTTGCTGTCTTTCCACAAAATCGAGGCAAATCCTTCTGGAGAGAGAATAGAGTAAATGGCATTTTCCAATATCCAGACCTCATTTGCAGTAGCCATAGCCAACGCTCCTCCGCTGCCGCCCTCTCCGATAATAATGGACAACACCGGAACTTTTAACGCCGACATCTCATAAATATTTTGTGCAATCGCCTCTCCCTGCCCGCGTTCCTCCGCTTCAATTCCACAAAATGCCCCCGGAGTATCTACCAAACAAATAACCGGACGATGAAATTTTTCCGCTTGTTTCATTAATCGCAATGCTTTTCTATATCCCTCAGGAGAAGGCATACCAAAATTTCTTTCCAAATTTTCTTTCGTTGTCCTTCCCTTTTCCTGTGCGATAACCGTCACCGGAATGCCATGAAATTTTGCAATTCCGCCCACAATGGCTTTGTCATCTTGAAAATATCTATCCCCATGCAATTCTATAAAATCCGTAAAAAGTCCGCGAATATAATCCGTGCCGACAGGTCGGTCCTTCATGCGGGATTTTGTCACACAGTCCCACGCCGTTCCGACCTTCCTTTCCACTGTTTCTTCCATATATGTATCTTTTGGCTTTTCAAAGATTTTCTTCTGCTCATGCAAATCAATTAATTGAAACAACACTTTTTTCAAATGTTCTCTTTCTACAATAGCATCTATAAAACCATGTTCCAATAAAAACTCTGACCGCTGAAATCCTTTCGGCAATTTTTGCCCGATCGTCTGCTCAATTACTCTCGGTCCTGCAAATCCGATTAACGCATTCGGCTCTGCCAAAATCACATCGCCTAACATGGCAAAACTTGCCGTCACGCCTCCCGTCGTCGGATTTGTTAAAACAGATATATAGAGTTGTCCTGCATCACTATGTTTTTTCAGAGCCGCCGCCGTTTTTGTCATCTGCATAAGAGAGGTGATACCCTCCTGCATTCTCGCGCCGCCTGAACAGGCAAACAAAATGACCGGAAGTTTTTCTTCTGTAGCACGCTCAACCATACGGGTAATTTTTTCCCCTACAACTTCTCCCATGCTCGCCATAATAAATCGGCTGTCACATACCCCAAGGGCAACCTCTTTTCCTCCAATTTTTGCCCGTCCGGTAACAACCGCTTCTTCCAGTCCTGTTTTTTCCTGCATCAATCGGATTTTTTCCTCATATCCTTTATATTGCAATGGATTTCTTGTACATAAGCCTCTGTCCCACTCTTCAAAACTTCCGGCATCTGCAACCATTTCCAATCGATGTTTCGCGTGTACACGAAAATAATTATGACATTTCGGGCAGATATAATATCCGTTTTTTACGTCTTCCGTAAAAATAGCAGATTTGCAGGCATTACATTTTTTCAAAATACCTTCGGGTACTTCCGGTATATGTTCTTTTTTTGACGGCTCTTTTAATGAAATATAATTTGTCTTTTTAAACATTTGCTTTAAATTCATTTTGCTCACATCTTTTCTATAATTTCATACTGATAGTCTATGTTCGTGCCGATACCCTCTATAATTACCTCACCTAATGCGCTTCGCATTTTCGCAATGGCATCTTCTCGCGTCTTACCATGTACAATCAACTTTGCCAGCATGGAGTCGTAGTAGGGCGGAACAATATAGCCGTGATATACTGCCGTGTCAATCCGCACGCCCTCTCCTCCCGGAAAGTGTACGTCCGTAATTTTACCTGAGGATTTTGCGTTAATTCTACACTCAATGGCATGACCGTTTATACGGATATCGTCCTGCGTATAAGAAAGAGGAAACCCCGAAGCAATTCTTATCTGCTCCTTAATCAAATCCAACCCTGTAACCCATTCTGTCACCGGATGCTCCACCTGTATTCTCGTATTCATCTCCATGAAATAAAATTGGTTATCATTCTCCAATAAAAACTCGATTGTTCCCGCATTTTCATACTGCACCGCTTTTGCGGCTTTCACTGCCACCTCGCCCATTTTTCTGCGAAGCGTATTAGAAAGCACAGGACAGGGCGACTCTTCTATCAACTTTTGATGATTTTCCTGAATGGAACAGTCCCTCTCTCCGAGATGTACTACATTTCCATATTTGTCCGCCAATATTTGAAACTCAATATGTCTTGGGTTTTCCACAAAATGCTCGATATACATAGAATTATCCCCAAAAGACACCTTTGCTTCCTTCTGTGCCGTCTGAAAACTATTTAAAAATTCCTCTTCCGTGTATGCCACACGCATTCCTTTTCCGCCTCCGCCGAGAACCGCTTTAATGATAACGGGATAGCCTACTTCCGCCGCTATCTCCTTTCCCCTTACCATATCCAAAACAATTTCACTGCTGCCTGGAATAACTGGTATACCGGCATCAATCATTGTGTTTCTTGCCTGCGATTTATTTCCCATTTTCCGAATGACTTCTGATTTCGGCCCGATAAACGTAATATGGCATTTCTCACACAACTCTGCAAATTTACTGTTCTCCGATAAAAAGCCAAATCCCGTATGAATGGCGTCTGCTCCCGAAGTAATTGTTGCACTGATTATCCTCTCCATATTCAAATAACTTTCCTGCGATGGTGCAGGACCGATACAGACCGCTTCGTCCGCCAACTGTGTATGAAGCGCCTCGCGGTCTGCCTCAGAATAAACCGCCACCGTTTCAATTCCCATTTCTCTGCAGGTACGGATAATCCGAACTGCAATTTCGCCTCTGTTTGCAATTAACACTTTTTTTATCATGTCTTTCACCTATCCAATCATAAAGGTCAATTCGGCACTTACCACCACTTTCCCATTCACACTGGCAACTGCCTCTCCAATTCCAAGCGGTCCTTTCTGTTTAATCATTCTCGTTTCTAACTTCAACTTATCTCCCGGCACAACTTTTCCTTTAAATTTACATTTCTGTATTCCGCCAAAATATGCAATTTTCCCTTTGTTTTCTTCTTTTGATAGAATGGCAACCGCCCCAACCTGTGCCAATGCTTCCACTGTAAGTACCCCCGGCATAATCGGTTCCTGCGGAAAATGTCCTAGAAAAAAATCTTCTCTGTAAGTCACACATTTATAGCCGACAGCAAACTCCCCCGGCTCGTAATCTTCTATATAATCTACAAGTAAAAACGGATGTCTGTGGGGAATAATCTCACAGATTTCCTGCACGGTTAATCCTTTCATTTCTTTTCCTCCTATTTCAAACGAAACAGTGGCTGACCATACTCCACTGCCTGACCGTTTTCCACGAAAATTTCTTCAACAACGCCGTCAAACTCACTTTCAATCTCATTCATCAGTTTCATCGCTTCCACAATTGCCAAAGTCTGCCCTTTTGCCACCGTATCTCCTACACGAACAAACGGCTCTGCCTCCTCAGAAGGAGAAGCATAAAATGTTCCTACCAATAACGAAGTAACAATTTTTCCCTCCTGAATCTCCTCCGATTTTTGTGTTTCTTCTCCCTTTATCTGTGGAGCAGGCAACTCTTTTTCCACACCATACACAACCTGACATTCTTTTTTCATACCGATTTTTATTCCGTTTTCTTCATATTGAAACTCTGTCAATTTTGAGGAAGACACGGACTGTATTAATTCAATCAACTGTTCTTTTTCCATTTCTACTCTTCCTCCTTATATTTTTTTACTAAAATCGTTGCATTGTGTCCGCCAAATCCAAGAGAATTGCTAATAGCACAATTTACCTCTTTTTCCACCGGAGAATGTACCGCATAATTTAACGTACATTCCTCATCTAAATTTTCTGTTCCCATCGTCTGATGAATGAATCCTTCCTGAATGGTTTTGATGCAAGTAATAAATTCTACCGCTCCCGCTGCACCAAGCAAGTGTCCTATCATCGACTTTGTCGAGTTAATAACAGGATTCTGTGCGGCTTCCCCAAATGCAAGAGAAATTGCTCTCGTTTCAAACAAATCATTGTGATGTGTACTTGTCCCGTGGGCATTTATATAATCCACATCTTCAGGAAGCATACCCGCTTCTTTTATTGCCAATTCTATTGCTTTTGCCGCTCCGCTGCCGTCTTCTGCAGGAGAAGTAATGTGGTACGCGTCACAGGTTGCTCCATAGCCCGCAACTTCGCCATAAATTTTTGCCCCCCTTGCTTTAGCATGTTCCAATTCTTCCAAAACAACAACGCCTGCTCCTTCTCCGATAACAAATCCGCTTCTGTCTTTATCAAACGGAATAGATGCTCTATTTTTATCCGTGCTTGTCGTCAATGCAGTCAATGCGGAAAATCCCGCCACTGCCGTAGGACAGATAGAACTTTCTGTCCCTCCTGCCAACATTACATCTGCATCACCATACTGAATGGCGCGAAAAGCATCACCGATAGCGTGTGTACCCGTTGCACAGGCAGTTGTGACACTTGTACATTTTCCTTTTAAGCCAAGTTGAATTGCCACGTTTCCTGCTGCCATATTGGAAATCATAAGCGGAACCATAAGCGGATTGACTCTTGACGGTCCTTTCGCCTGAAGTTTATCGTATTCTCTCTCCACAACCTGAAGACTCCCGATTCCCGAACCGACAATTACGCCCATGCGGAAAGGATCTTCTTTCTCCATACAAAGTCCCGCATCTTCAAATGCCTCTTTTCCCGCTGCAACCGCATACTGCGAAAAAGTTTCCATTCGTTTTGCCGTCTTAAAATCCATTCTCTCCTTAGCAACAAAACCTTTTACTTCCGCCGCCAGTTTCACCTTATATTCTGTCGTATCAAATTTTGTAATCTCGCCGATGCCAACTTTTCCCGCCTTAATTCCTTCCCAAAACTCCTCCACAGAATTTCCAATCGGGGTAATTGCTCCCATACCTGTCACAACAACTCTTCTTTTCATTACATGCTCTCCTTATATCACCATTCCGCCGTCCACATGAATCACCTGTCCTGTAATATATCCTGCCTGTTCCGATGCCAAAAACGAAACTGCACCGGCAATATCCTCCGGTTTTCCATAATGTCCCAAAGGTATTTTCGCTATAGACTCTTCTTTTACCTTATCCGGCAATCTTTTTGTCATATCCGTTTCGATAAATCCCGGAGCAATGGCATTTACCGTAATCTTTCTTGATGCCAGTTCGCGTGCGGCAGACTTCGTCAAACCGATTACTCCCGCTTTGGACGCCGCATAATTTGCCTGCCCTGCATTTCCCGCAACACCTACAACCGAAGAAATATTGATAATTCTTCCATAACGCTGTTTTATCATCTGCCTTGTCACAAAACGCATACAGTGAAACGTTCCCTTTAAATTCGTGTCAATAACCGTGTCAAACTCTTCCTCCGACATTTTCATCAGCAGACCGTCACGGGCTACTCCCGCATTATTTACTAAAATATCTACTCGTTTATACTTTTCGATAATTTGTTGAAAAAACTGTTCACATCCGTGAAAATCCGCAACATTGCACTGCATAATTTCCGCCGTTCCGCCATTTTCTTCTATTTCCAGTTTCACTTCTTCCGCCTTTTGAGCAGAGCCGTTATAGTTGATAATGACATTTGCCCCCTGTCGGGCAAGTTCTAATGCAATCGCTCTTCCGATTCCTCTCGAACCGCCTGTCACAACCGCTGTCTGTCCGCTTAACATTTATTTGCACCTCCAAGTTCAGCCAGCACTTTCTCCATATCTTCCCAAGTGCTGATACTGTATGTTTTTACATTTCTATTTATTTTTCTGATAAACCCTGACAATGTTTTTCCTACACCTATTTCCACAAATGTGTCTACACCATCAGCAATCATAGTTTCTACACTTTCCTGCCAGAGAACCGAAGAAGCCACCTGTTTTGAAAGCAACTCTTTCGTTTCTTTTATATCTGTAATGTATTTTCCTGTCACATTTGTCACATATGGAATTTGCAATTCACTGAAAGAAATGTTTTCCAACAGTTCGCCTAACTTTTTCCCCGCTTCAACCAAAAACAGGGAATGAAACGGACCGCTCACGTTCAGCAGCATTGCTCTTTTTGCCCCTGCCGACAAAAGTTTTTCGTTTGCCTCCCGCACCGCGTCTGTTTTTCCTGTAATTACAATCTGATTTGGACAGTTATAATTGGCAACAAAAACATTTTCCATATCTGCGATAACATTTTCCACTTCTTGCCCCGCCATGCCAAGAATAGCGGACATAGTGCCTTCTCCTTCCGGAACGGCATCCTGCATAAACTTTCCTCTCTCTCTTACAACCGAAATCGCATCCATATCGGACATTCCTCCTGCAATCGCAATGGCGGTGTACTCTCCCAAACTTAACCCCGCCGTCACATCCGCATGCAGTCCTCTTTTCTCCACCTCTCTTGCAATGGCAAGAGAAGTTGTCACTAGTGCAGCCTGTGTATATTCTGTTTTATCCAACAAATCATTTTCTTCAAAACATAACTTTCTCAAATCTAATTCCAGTTTCTCGGAAGCAGTGTCAAATATGTTCTTTGCGATTTCACTATGCTCATAAAAATCTTTTCCCATACCTGCTTTCTGCGCTCCCTGTCCTGAAAAAACAAATGCGATTTTATTCATAAAACCTTTTTCCTTTCATTAACTTATCGGTTTCTGTCACCAACTTTTCAATAAGTGCCTTACAGGACATTTCCTCTTTCACAAGTCCCGCTATCTGCCCCGCCATTACACTTCCATTTATTACATCGCCTTCGATAACCGCCTTTCGCAATCCCCCGAGGGTTAAAAGTTCCAGTTCCTCCAAAGACGCACCTTCCTTTTCCAATTTCAAATATTCTTTCGTCATCTGATTACGCAATGCACGCACCGGATGACCTGTCGTTCTCCCTGTTACTCTAGAGTCAATATCTTTTGCTTTGATAATACATTTTTTGTAATTTTCATGTACAATAGACTCTTTCGTCACAACAAAACAAGTGCCAAGTTGTACTGCCTCCGCTCCCAGCATAAAAGCGGCTGCCATTCCTCTGCCGTCCCCGATACCGCCTGCGGAAATAACCGGAATTTCCACTGCATCAACAATCTGAGGAACAAGCACCATAGTTGTATTCTCTCCGATATGACCTCCCGCCTCCGTGCCTTCTGCCACGATTGCATCCGCACCGCATCTTTCCATGCGTTTTGCCATTGCTACGGAAGCCACAACCGGAATTACTTTCACTCCCGCTTCCTTCCACATTTTTATATATTTTTCGGGATTTCCCGCCCCTGTTGTCACAACAGGGACCTTTTCTTCCACAACTACTTTTGCTACCTCATCTGCATTCGGACTCATCAGCATAATATTTACTCCAAACGGTTTATCTGTCTGTTTCTTTACTTCCTTAATCTGTTCGCGCACCCACTCTGCCGGTGCATTTGCAGCCCCTATCATACCTAATCCGCCTGCCTTTGACACGCCTGCTGCAAGGTGATACTCTGCAACCCATGCCATACCCCCTTGTATAATCGGATACTCGATTTCCAGTAATTCAGTCACTCTTGTTTTCATACGATAACCTTTCTTTTTGAACCTACGCTTCTAAATACGCTACTACATCTCCGATTGTCGTTAATTTTTCCAAATCTTCCGTAGGAATTTCTTTTTCAAATTCTTCTTCAAATGCCATTACCATTTCAAATAAATCTAAAGAGTCTGCTCCTAAATCTTCTTTGAAGGAAGTTGTCGGTGTTAATTCCTCCACATCTGCTCCTAATGAATCTGCTACAATTTCTTTTACTTTTTCTAACATCTTATTTTTCTCCTTTATTTCCTTAAATTTATGTAATCCTAAATTGGATATTACCACTCAATCAGACTTGCTCCCCACGATAGTCCTGCGCCAAATCCCGATATAACGATTTTCATTCCTTTTTTGAGTAAACCTTTTCGGTTCATCTCATCTAATAAAATCGGTATACTTGCCGAGGAGGTATTTCCATATTCCTGTAAATTCATGGGAAATTTTTCTATTTCCATTTTCATTTTTTTTGCAACTGCTTCCACAATTCTCTTATTTGCCTGATGCAATATAAAATAATCCACTTCTTCTTTTGGTAAATGATTTTCTTCCAGCAGTTCACAAATACATTTCGGTACTTGCTTTACGGCAAACTTAAAGACCTCCTGACCGTCCATACGGATAAAATCATTTTGTCCGCAGGTGAGCGCCTTTCCTTTTTCACCGTCCGAATATGTTATTATCGGAAATTTCGTTCCCTCTGCCGCCTGTAACACAACCGCGCCTGCGCCATCTCCAAATAAAATGCACGTTCCACGGTCTTTCCAGTCAATCAGATTTGAAAGACACTCTGCGCCAATCACCATTCCGGTTCGATATATTCCGCTTGCGATATAAGCCTGTGCCGTATTGTATGCAAACAAAAAACCGCTGCATGCCGCATTCAAATCAAAACAGGTTGCGTTGACCGCTCCGATTTTTTTCTGCACCTCGCAGGCGGCACAGGGCAAAATCACATTTGAAGATATAGTCGATACAATAATAAAATCCATTTCTTCCGCAGATATTTTTGCATTTTTCAACGCCCTTTCCGCAGATTTCACTGCCATATCAACTATATTCTCTTCCTGTGCAATATGGCGTCTGGCAATTCCCGTCCTCTCTCTAATCCATTCATCACTCGTCTCCACAAGGTTTGCCAAATCATCGTTTTTCATAACATTGGGCGGGGCATATGCACCCGTTCCACATATTTTTCCTATCATTTTCTTTTCTCCATATTTTGTTTTGAGTTTCAAATACTTTGATATTCAAAGTATACTACCAAAAAAATATTTGTCAACAATTTTTTTCTTTCTCATCTATAAAATCTACTCTTCCAGCCATACTATAGTAGAAAAAATCCTAAATTTACGGAAAAGGAGACAGTTATGAAATCCCTTGATTATATCAAAACTTTTAAAATTTCCCTCGGATGCTGTATCGCTTTCTTTATCGCTGAAACATTTTCCCTAAATTTTTCTACATCTGTTATTACGATTACTCTCCTTAGCATTTTAAATACCAAGAGAGATACCTTTCTCATTGCCGGCAAACGCCTTTTATCTTTCTTTGTCGCTGTTCTTACCTCAATATTCATTTTCCCCCTGCTCAATTATTCCCTGCTCAGCCTAGCAATTTATCTCGCTCTTTATCAACTCTTCTGCCAACTTTTATATTTAACCGAAGGTTTTTCCATGAGTACTGTTCTGATGTTACACCTTTGGAAAAATCAAGAAATATCTTTCCCACTTTTTGCCAATGAACTGTATCTTATGTTAATCGGTATCTCCATAGGTATAGTAATGAACCTCTATATGCCAAACAAAGTGGAAAAAATTCAAATGGCTCAGCGGAAAATCGAAGAAAAAATGTCTGAAATTTTATTTACAATGTCCCGCGCTATTTTTCAGGAATATTTAAGTGAATATATAACAAAAAGCCTTACCGAATTGGAAAATCTTCTTTCCTCCTCACTCGCCCATGCACAATATACACAGAAAAATTTCTTTTTTAAAGATATGAGTTACTATGTCACTTATATGCAGATGCGTTCTGAGCAGACAGTTCTTCTCAAACAAATTCATCAAAATCTCCCACGTCTGCAAGAACCCTATTTACAGACAAATCTTGTCTCAAAATTTATGCGTATCGTTGCTATCTCTTTGGAAAACTATGATAACGCAGAAGATTTGTTAAAATATCTTTCCTTGCTAAAACAAAAATTTCGTTCCGCCTCTCTCCCGTCAAGCAGACAGGAATTTGAATCCCGTGCTGTTCTTTATGAAATTGTAAATGAATTACGTGAAATGCTTATTCTAAAAAGAGATTTTACAAAAAATCTTTCTCCTCATCAAATCGAAATGTTTTGGACAAAAAAATAGGGCGTGCAAACGCACATCCTATTTTTCTAATTTCTCTACAATTAATTTCACACCGATAATATCAGTAACTCTGACAATCTCGTCTTTCCCGATTACTTCCTGCGGGTTTTTCGCTCTGGCAGTCCACTCCTGTCCATCCACAAGCGCAGTTCCCGTTTCGTTCAAATTGTCGATAACTTCTGTCACTTTCGCCGTCTTTCCAATAGTACTTTCATAATTCGTCTTCGTCCGTCCCGAATTAATATATTTCTTTGCAAAAGGACGGGTAAATACCATTAGCACAACCGACACTACGAAAAATGCGACTATCTGCCAAATAAGATTTACTCCCAAACAATTTAAAATCAGCGCTACCAATGCACCGCCTGCCAGCCATATAGAAGTAAGACCGACCGTAATAATTTCAATAATTAAAAATATAATAATTAACCCTAACCAAACTACATTTTCCATAGAAATCCCTCCTGTCTTCATTTGCCCGAAAGCAATCTTCTAACGTTACGGAATTTCATCAAGAAATTCAGGACATTGCTGTAAAAATCTTTTGAACTCTTCCTCGTTTAAATCCTTCACTATTCGGGCATTATATTCTTTATCATCCTGCAACAGTATATGTATTGCTCTCATCATTTGTTTCTCAGTTAAATTATTTTTCATTTTGCTTACCTCTAACTTAAACTTTTCTTCATTCAAGTTGTGATTTTACAACCATATAGTTGCATTTCCACTTTTATTATGCCACTAAATGATAGCCTTATCAAGAGGTGATTTTATGTATTTAAAACGGTTGAAAGATTTGAGAACTGACCACGATTTAACACAGGAAAATATGGCTGATATTTTGAAATGTCATCGTGAAGTTTATAGAAGATATGAAAGCGGAATTCGTACGCTTCCCATTGATTATCTTGTCACGATTGCCAAATACTATAATACCAGTACAGATTATCTGCTGGAATTGACCGATGTGAAAACACCTTATCCGCAGAAAAAGAAAAATAATAAAAAGTAGTTTTATAAAAGGTACTGCCAAAATTTAAGCAGTACCTTTGTTCTTTAAACCCTCTGAGCAATCTCTTCCTCCAGCATTTCAACCTCTTCTAAAGTCAGACCAAAATAATTCGCAATTTCTTCTTTTGCTAATTTTCTATCTTTCAACATTTTTAAAGCGATTTCTTTTTTCTCTTCGCTGATTAAATCTTCTACAATTTTACACATAGTTGCTACTCCTTTCTCATTTTCCTTAAAATAGCGAGTTCTATCTGCCAACACTTTATAATTCATATCCTTTGGATCTCTACATGAAAAATCATACATCAACTTTCCTAACGGTGTTTCATCTCTGTACGAACCATTGACATATATAATATGAGATTCATCTTGGAAAGGCTCTCCCGTTTCCTTTATTACACGTTCAACGTGATAAATCGGTTGGTTCCCTCTCAAAATATCATTTTCTGTAATAAAAATAACATAAACTTCCGGCAAATCATCAAAATCGGAACCCGGAACTAACGAACTAGCATCTACAAGGCTGCTATTATACCTTGCACGCTTTACTCCCGCTCCTTTGTCTGCTCTCTGAACCTCTATATCATATTTCTTTCCTAATTTATCTATTGCAAGTATATCCAATCTGACAGAGCGACCAAGTAAATTTTTAATCGAATATTGTGTATGTGCTTCTTTCACTTTTAAATCCGGCTTTTCCATTATGATATGTAAAAGAAGTTCAATACATTCATAGTCATCTTCAAATACTTTACTCATAAAATCATCATCTAACAGGCGGAACTCTTTTATTTTTTCTAATAATTGTCTTCTCTTACATTCATTCTCCACAATGCATTCCTCCATATCCGCATTTACTTATCCTTATCTTATCATTTCCTTTTTTATATTTCAATACCAGCCTGTACCCGTTCACGACAAATGAGTTACATTCTTTCTTATATGTATGTTCTCCTATACGTACACCATAAAATTCCACACAAAAAAATCGCAACCCCCGATTTCTCAAGAATTGCGATCTCTATACTGCGGATGACAGGAATCGAACCTGCACGGTCTCCCACTAGATCCTAAGTCTAGCGCGTCTGCCAGTTCCGCCACATCCGCATATTAGACTTTCAAGAATTTCTCCTTAAAATAAATATGAACAAACTTTCGCTTGTTCATCAAGTGAAGCATCGGGGATTCGAACCCCGGACAACTTGATTAAAAGTCAAGTGCTCTACCGACTGAGCTAATGCTCCATATACTATCTGGGCTAGTTGGATTCGAACCAACGAATGCAGGAGTCAAAGTCCTGTGCCTTACCGCTTGGCGATAGCCCACTATATTTGAGGGTGGATAGTGGGACTCGAACCCACGATATCCAGAACCACAATCTGGCGCGCTAACCAACTGCACCATACCCACCACAAAGCGTGCTTGAAGGGATTCGAACCCCTGACCCACGGCTTAGAAGGCCGTTGCTCTATCCAACTGAGCTACAAACACATATGCTTGTCTTAAAGTAATTTCTTATATTAAATTGGCTTTAAGAAAGCGGGTGATGGGAATCGAACCCACGTATCCAGCTTGGAAGGCTGGTGTTCTACCATTGAACTACACCCGCAAAATCGGGGTGACAGGATTCGAACCTGCGACCTCCTGGTCCCAAACCAGGCGCTCTAGCCAAACTGAGCCACACCCCGATGTAAAGTTTTTTGCTGTCATCTCCGTGACACAATGGTTATTATATATGCTGCTATAAGAAATGTCAACAACTTTTTTTATTTTTTTCACATTTTTTTATTTTAGACTTTTCCAACACTAAAATCGACACCCGAAAACCGCCTATTTACAAGGAGTTTCGGGATTCTATGCCGATTTAAGTTTTTATTCATTTCATCATTTTTTAAATATAGTGCAGTTCATATTCTACGGAATTATCTTCATGAATTTCCATAATAATATAACTTGCTCTTCGTCCTTTTTGTCTCGGATAAGAGAGGCTTCCCGGATTTAGCACGGTAATCTTCTCGCCAATATCAAGATAAGGTATGTGCGTATGTCCGAACATAACAATATCCGCCCCTCTCGAAATTCCCTCTTCTTTAACTCGTTCCGCTCCGGCGTACACATAATAATAATGTCCGTGCGTCATAAAAATTCGATGATTTCCTAATCGAATTTCCTCTTCCTTATTTAATCGTGAGAAAAAATCATTATTTCCTGCGACAATCCGTACCGGACAGTCTGCAACGGCTTCGATATAATCTTCCCCACCTTCCACATCGCCCATATGCAAAAGTAAATCAATTTTCCCCGCCTGTTCTAATGCCATGTCTAAATTTCTATGTAATCCGTGTGTATCACTTACAATCAAAACTCTCATTTTATTATCCCAACTTTTTCTCCATAATCGTGCGCATAGCACGAAGTGCTTTTCCTCTATGACTTAATTCATTCTTTTTCTCTGGCTCTAATTCTGCCGTAGTACATTTATATTCCGGTAAATAGAAAATCGGATCATATCCAAATCCGTTTTTTCCCACTATTTCGTGACCGATAATACCTTCAATCGTACCTCTTGCCGTTTCCACCGTTCCGTCTGGAAATACACAGGCTATAACACATACAAAACGTGCAGTACGTTTTTCGTCCGGAACTCCTTCCAAGCGATCCAATAACATCTGATTTTTAATATCATAGAAAGTGTCCACTCCCGCATATCGAGCCGAATAAATTCCCGGCTCTTTATTCAGATAATCGATTTCCAGCCCCGAATCATCAGCCAAAACAATATCACCTGTCATTTTTGCAATGGCAGTTGCTTTGATAATCGCATTTTCCTCAAATGTACTTCCGTCCTCCACGATGTCAATATCAATTCCCGCCTCTTTCATCGAGCGAATCGGCATTCCCAAATCCGCTAAAATCATACGGATTTCTTTCATCTTATTTTCATTTCCCGTAGCAAATAAAATTCCGTTACTCATTTGTATCCTCCTTCTGTTTTTTCGGTGGTTTCGGTCCTAAAAACTGGTAAAAATATGTTTTTAACATACCGTTATAAATTTTTCTGTTTTTGTCGGCTTTACGACCAAAATATTTCTCCGTATCTTCATAACTCGTAATCATATACGCAGACCAACTGTCTAACTTTCTGAAACTTTCTCCAAATTCTCCATATAACTGTGGCAAATCTTTCTTTTCTTCCAACCTTTCCCCATAAGGCGGATTTGTAATGATGAAACCATATTTTTTCGGATGACGCAGATCTTTAACTGCCCTCTCCTGAAAATGTATCAGATGCTCCACTCCTGCCTCTCTCGCATTTTCTCTTGCTGCCTTAATAACAGCTTTGTCAATATCGTAACCTTGAATATCAACTTCAATATCATCGTTCACTAAATCATTCGCCTCATTAACCGCATCATACCATGCTTTCTTCGGTATAAAGTTTGTCCACTCTTCTGCTGTGAAGGAACGGTTCATACCCGGCGCAATGTTCGCCGCAATCATCGCCGCCTCAATCGGAAATGTACCGCTGCCGCAAAATGGATCGACAAAAATTCTATCTTTTTTCCACGGTGTCAGCATAATAAGCGCTGCCGCCAGCGTTTCTGTAATAGGGGCTTTGCTGGATAACTGTCTATATCCTCTTTTATGTAAAGAAACACCCGATGTATCCAATCCCACCGTTACAATATCCTTTTTGATAAATACACGGACAGGATAAGACGCTCCGCTTTCCTCGAACCAATCCACATGATAATGTTCTTTCAAACGGTTTACCATTGCTTTTTTCATAATAGATTGAATATCTGAAGGGCTGAATAATTTACTCTTAACGGACGCAGCCTTCGTAACCCAAAACTTGCCGTCCTTAGCAATATACTTCTCCCATTCAATCTGTTTTGTCTTTTGAAATAATTCTTCAAACGTAGTCGCTTTAAACGAGCCTACTTTCAGCAAAACCCTTTCCGCCGTTCTTAAGAAAATATTTGCACGACAAATGGCTTCCGCATCACCGTAAAACGAAACCCTCCCATCTTCCACAACGGAAATTTCATATCCCAAATCCTGCACTTCTCGTTTCAGTACAGATTCCAGCCCGAAATGACAAGGGGCAATCAACTCTATTTTTTCCATATATACCTCCAATTTTCTCTACTTCCTATATTATTGGAAATTGCCTTATATGTCAAATGGGGACGCCATATTTTTAGCGTCCCCACCTGAAAATTAGTTGTTGTCATACTCGCTTGACTGTGCGTTGTTCATTTTGTTTTTTGATGCATTTGTGTTCTTGTTTGAAGTTTTGTTTTTCTTACTTTCGTAATCCGCCTCTGATGAATATGCGTTTTTTGTTTTGTTGTTTGTTGCATTTGTTTTTGCCATTGTTACTTCCTCCTCATCCTTTTGTTTCTCAAAATACATTTTGTAAATCGTATTGTACTTTGATTACACAAGTATTATATCTTTAAATTACCGTTTCTATTCATTACATAAAAAATAAGAACCTTAACTTTTTTTTAAGTTTTTCTTGCTTTTTTTACCATTTTATATTATACTAACCCATGTAGAAATTATTTCTACAACCCCTTATTAATTATTTATACTCCCCTCGAAAGACCGATAGCTCCCCTATCGGTCTTTTACATCATAAGAGAGTATAATATGTGCTATGGAAAGACGGCAGGTCATATCTAAACGATACAACCTGCCGCCTTTTTATTTCTTTTTGAAAAGTTTAATCAAAAACATAACTGCCAAAAACGGTATCAGTATAGGCAATACCAATCTCACCACACCGACTAAAAGTGTTCCGATAAGAAATCCAAAACCTAAAACGATAAGAATAAGCAGCAACTTCTTCCACCATGTGTCCAAACCGAAAATATGTACTTTATTTTGCTGTTCTTCGCATCGGTTCACATTATCCTCCACTGTACCTTCATATGTCTGTTCACCGCTCGGAGATTCAATTAAAGTCTTGGCAATAATCCACGGATCTCCCAGTTCTTCTATAACTTCTTTTTCCGTTCTTCCCTTTTTTACTTCATCTTCAATATATGTCTTGTAGTACTGTATATTGTCTTTTATCGCCTGTTCACTCATATTTCCTTCGAGGGCTTCCCGAAGACTGCTTAAAAACTTATTGTGATACATTCTCTAACTCACTTTCTTTTATACTTCAAACATTAAGTCACCATAAGATGGCATCGGCCAAACATCTTTCGCCACTATCATCTCTAATTTATCCACAGGATCGCGAAGTGCCTGCATCGCCGGAGATACTTCCTCGTAGAACCAAAACGCCTGCTCTTTTCCTTCCTCTTTTTCCTGTGCCTCATTTGTCACTACACCCAGTTTGACAAGCGCTTCTTTTGCTTCTTTTAACAGTCTTGAAACTTCATTTAAAACTTCAGACTGTACTTCCGCATCCGCTCCCGCTTCTCTTACGGCAATAACCGTATCTGCCAACTGTTTTGTATATTTTACAACGGCGGGAAGAATATGCTTGCTTGCAATATCAATCATGGCTCTTGCCTCAATGTTAAGGGCTTTCGCATATGTTTCATACTGAATTTCTGCACGGGATTCCAATTCCGCTCTCGTAAATACGTTGAATTTTTCAAATAATTTTACTGCCTTGTCCGAAACCATAGCATCAATGGATTCCACCATTGATTTCAAATTCGGAAGTCCTCTTCTCTTTGCCTCTTCCACCCATTCTTCAGAATAGCCGTTTCCGTTAAATACGATTCTCTGATGTTTAATCGCATATTCCTTAATCAAATCGTGTACTGCCAAATCAAAATCTTCCGCTTTTTCCAAAATATCGCAGGCATCACAAAATGCATCCGCTACGATTGTATTGATTACAACATTCGGTGCAGCGACAGAATCTCTTGAACCTACCATACGGAATTCAAATTTATTGTTTGTAAATGCAAACGGAGATGTTCTGTTTCTGTCCGTTGCATCTTTTGCAAGATTTGGAAGAGTACGCACACCTGTTTCTAATTTTCCCGATTTCAAACTATGTGTAGCAGAACCCGTAGATACAAGTTGCTCTAATACGTCCTCCAACTGTTCTCCTAAAAATACGGAAATAATTGCCGGCGGCGCTTCCGCTGCTCCTAAACGGTGGTCGTTTCCCGGATCTGCTGCGGACTCTCTCAATAATTCCGCATATGTATCCACCGCTCTTAACACACACATTAAGATAAAGAGGAACTGAATATTTTCGTGAGGAGTTTTTCCCGGCTCTAATAAATTCTTTCCGTCATCTGTTGTTAAAGACCAGTTATTGTGCTTGCCCGAACCATTTACCCCCGCAAACGGTTTCTCATGGAGAAGACAGTGTAACCCGTGTCTTGCCGCTACTTTTTTCAACACTTCCATAATTAACTGATTATGGTCTACCGCCACATTGCACTGTGCGTAAATCGGCGCAAGTTCGTGCTGTGCCGGTGCAGCCTCATTGTGCTGTGTCTTTGCGGAAACACCCAGTTTCCATAATTCTTCGTTGACATCTTTCATATACGCCGCAATTCTCTCGCGAATACTTCCAAAATAATGGTCGTCCAACTCCTGTCCCTTAGGAGGCATTGCCCCAAACAGAGTTCTTCCCGTAAATACTAAATCTTTTC
Source organism: uncultured Lachnospiraceae bacterium (assembly GCA_900551895.1). Classification (GTDB taxonomy): domain Bacteria; phylum Bacillota; class Clostridia; order Lachnospirales; family Lachnospiraceae; genus Faecalimonas. Next base: position 152,610 of record URXX01000003.1, read on the forward strand.
TTTTTAAATATTTTTCTCTGTCAACCAAGAAATATTCCTGCTCCGGACCTACTGATGCAATAACTCTCTTCGATGTTATATTTCCAAATAAGCGGAGCAAACGCAGTGTCTGCTTGTTTAACGCTTCCATAGAACGAAGCAATGGAGTTTTCTGATCGAGTGCCTCTCCTGTGTATGAGCAGAATGCTGTCGGAATACACAAAGTCGCCCCGCCTGCATCCTGACGCACAAATGCCGGCGATGTACAATCCCACGCCGTATATCCTCTCGCCTCAAATGTGGCGCGAAGTCCTCCTGACGGAAATGAAGATGCATCCGGCTCTCCTTTAATCAATTCTTTTCCCGAAAAACTCATAAGAACTTTCCCATTAGGCATCGGTGCGGAAATGAAAGAATCATGCTTTTCAGCAGTTACCCCCGTCAAAGGCTGAAACCAGTGTGTGTAGTGCGTTGCACCTTTTTCAATAGCCCATTCTTTCATCTCATGTGCGATAACATCCGCAGTTGCGAGATCTAACTCTTTTCCGTCCTCAATCGTTTTCTTTAAATCCTTATATATTTTCTTAGGCAGTCTTTCCTGCATAACTGTATCATTAAATACATTTTCCCCAAAAATCTCTGCTACATTAACGAACTCGTTCATTTTCTCCTCTTCCTCCAACGTATACGCAAATTTACTTATACGATACCCTACTTTTTTTCTTTTTGCAAGGTTTTCTTCGCGGAAAAAGGGATAGAAAAAGAGATGCGGTCTATACCACATCTCCTTCTGTTCGTATTATTCTTATGCTCTGTTTACTGAACCGAATAATTCCATTTTTTCTTTTACTGTTGCTTTGATTGCTTCAAAACCAGGTGCTAATAATTTACGAGGGTCAAATCCTTTACCTTCTAAATCTTTTCCTGCTTCAACATATTCACGAGTTGCTGCTGCAAATGCTAACTGACATTCTGTGTTTACGTTGATTTTAGATACACCTAAATCGATTGCTTTTTTAATCATATCAGCCGGAATTCCTGTTCCGCCGTGAAGAACTAATGGAAGTTCTCCTGTCAACTGCTGAATAGCATCTAATGTTTCAAAACTAAGTCCCTGCCAGTTTTCAGGATATTTACCGTGAATGTTACCGATACCTGCTGCAAGGAAATCAATTCCTAAGTCTGCTACCATTTTACATTCTGCCGGATCTGCACATTCTCCTGCACCTACAACTCCGTCTTCTTCTCCTCCGATTGAACCAACTTCAGCTTCAAGTGACATTCCTTTTTCTTTAACGATTGCTACCAATTCTTTTGTTTTCGCAACGTTTTCTTCGATTGGGTAGTGTGAACCGTCAAACATAATTGATGAGAATCCTGCATCAATACATTTTAAACATCCTTCATAACTACCGTGGTCTAAGTGAAGTGCTACAGGTACTGTGATGTTTAATTCTTCTAACAGTCCGTTTACCATTCCAACGATTGTTTTATATCCACCCATATATTTTCCTGCACCTTCTGAAACACCTAAGATTACAGGTGAGTTGTTTTCCTGTGCTGTAAGTAAGATTGCTTTTGTCCATTCAAGGTTGTTGATATTGAACTGTCCTACTGCGTAGTGTCCTGCTTTTGCTTTCTGAAGCATATCTTTTGCTGATACTAACATAATTCCATTCCTCCGTTTGTTTGTCTATTTTTAGAATAAGATAATTATACCCCAATTTTTTGAAAATGGAAACCCTAAATTCGGTTTTCCAATTAGATGACAAAAGAAACGGAAACGTTTCTGCATATTTTGTGCCTTAGTACCAATAATTTCTATATATAAAAAACTGCCAAATTTCTTCTTTAAGAAACTTGACAGTTCAATCAATGACTCCAAGGGGAATCGAACCCCTGATTCCAGCGTGAGAGGCTAGCGTCTTGACCGCTTGACCATGGAGCCGTTTTTTCGTACTTGTATATTATAGAACATTTCTTTCTAATATACAAGTACAAATTTTAAAATCATACATTTTTCTATGAGGAAAAATATATTGAACTTTTCTTACTTCTATTCTATAATAATAGCAAGAGAACAACCGCCACAAGTGGTTGACCTTTAGGTTGAAAAATAACTGCCCGCATATTCGGTCAAAAACAGGGGCAGTTATTTTTTATGCTTGTCTATGTAGGCAAGCAGTGTAATGATAAATATTCCAAAAGAAATCATCAATGATAACGCTTCAAATACTGTCATTAGCACCACCTCCCTTCCTTTCAAAATTATAAAAGTCGGAAGGTCAACGCTCCTGTTACGGTTGTTCTATGATTACTTTACCACTTCTTTTTCTGTAGAACAATTCTTTTCCACTTCCATAATACATTTTTGTAACTGTTGTATAAAAATTTCCACTCTTTTTTTATTTTATCATCGTCCAATATCCCTGCACGAAAATAAACAATACAACAATCGGTAAAATAAATGTCAAATAGAATTTAACCGCCTTATTTTTAGGAAATTTCAATCCTGCTCCCGCATTCGCTTCTTTCAGGAAATTGTCCCAGCCCCAGCCATATCTCGTTACACAGAATAACAGATAAACAAGTGAACCGAGTGGAAGCAGATTGTTGCTGACAATAAAATCTTCCAAATCCATAATATTTTTTCCGGCAACCGTAAAAGCAGACCAGTCTGTCATTCCAAGCACACACGGAATTCCTAAAATGATAAGCAAAACACCGTTAATGAATGTGGATTTTTTCAATGACCAGCCCCACAATTCCCTAGCACAGGTGATTACATTTTGGAACACCGCAATAATTGTAGATAATGCTGCAAAGGTCATAAATAAAAAGAATAGTGTTCCCCATAAGCGTCCGCCTGCCATTTCATTAAACACATTTGGCAGCGTTACGAAAACAAGTCCCGGTCCTTCACCCGGATTGATACCAAAAGCAAAACAAGCCGGAAAAATAATCAATCCTGCCATGATTGCCACGAATGTATCTAACAATGTTACGCTGATTGCCTCACCTGCCAGCGTTCTCTCTTTTCCGATATAACTTCCGAAAATCGCCAATGCACCGATACCGATACTCAATGTAAAGAAGGATTGTCCCATTGCCGCAAATACGGTTGTTCCAATTCCCACCTCTTTCATTTTACTTAAATCCGGTTTCAAATAGAATGAAAGTCCCTCCATTGCATTCGGAAGTGTTACCGCACGGATAACAAGTATAACCATAATGAAAAATAGGCTGACCATCATTGCTTTCGTAATTTTTTCTACCCCTTTTTCCAAACCAAAGGAGCATACAATTAAACCGATAACCGAAATAAGCAGCATCCAAAACAGCATCTCATTTCGATTAGATGTCAATGCTGCAAACACATTTGAAATTTTCTCTGCATTTGCTCCGACAAACTCTCCCTTTGCCATTTTTACAAAATAGGCTATCATCCAGCCGCCGACTGTTGTATAGAACATCATCAGCAGATAATTTCCGGCAATGGCAAAATATTTATGAACGTGCCACTTCGTCCCTCTCGGTTCAAGCACTTCATAAGAACGGGCAACACTTTTCTGACTCGCTCTTCCTACCGCAAACTCCATAATAACAATCGGCAAACCTAAAATTACTAAAAAGAACAGGTAAATCAGTACGAACGCCCCACCGCCGTACTGCCCTGTTATATATGGAAATCTCCATACATTTCCCAAACCGATTGCACACCCCGCCGAGATTAAAATAAATCCTAACCTCGAAGAAAACTTTTCTCTCTTCTCCATATGTATTCTTCCTTTACTCCTCTTTTATTTCCCCCGGATGCGCCATCAATGATGACTTACACTCCGCATCAACCATAATCTGTAATTCTTTTTGAGCATTTCTGACAACAACATGATCATGCTCGCCTCCAAATTCCCCGTCAAGCGTCCATGAAATTTCTTCTAGAGATTCAAATATAACTTCCTTTGTTTTAAAAGAATACATATATTTTGAATCCTGCTGTTCTGACACAAGCGCAAGAATAATCCCCTGCAACTCTAAAGGATTTTTGGGGCTTTTAATCAATGTCGCTTCAAATTCCCCGTCATCAAACACAACACTTTTTCCAACCATGTTTTTAAATCCGCCCACAGAACGGGAATTTGTCACCATGCCGAAAATAAAATCATCTTCGATAGTTTCTCCGTCATGGGTCACTTTAATATGATAAGACGGTATATTAAACAAACGCTTTGTGCCTTCCAGCACATAGGCTAAATGCCCAAGAACATTTTTTGCCTCCTGCTTTGTCTGATAAGAAACATCTGTAAACAGACCAAACGCCGCAATATAGACAAAAATATCCTTATTAAATCTTCCCACATCACACGAAAACACTTCTCCGTTTACGGCAACATCGGCAGCCTTTAACAATTCTCTCGGAATATGAAGACTTTTTGCAAAGTCATTTGTTGTCCCTGTCGGAATATAGCCGATTGGTATTCTGTTTTCTCTCTGCATCATTCCTGTTACAACTTCATCAAGTGTCCCGTCTCCTCCGCTGCATACAAGAAGGTCATAATCTCCTGTAAAATGAGCCACCTTTTTGTAACCGTCCCGATATTTCTGTGTCGGGTATACCGTCACCTCATATCCCGCTTTTACAAAAATATCAAAAATATCCGACAACTTTGGTTTCAACAATCCTTTTCCTGCATTCGGGTTGTAAATAAATAATAATTTTTTCATACTTACCCTCCTTATATTTCAAAAAAGATTGCGTCAAGACGCAATCTTTTCTATCTATTTTCCTGCTACTAAAAGTTCCTTCATCTTCTCAGTTGCCATAGTTTCATCGTCGCCGTCCGCAACTACTGTAAGTTCATCGCCTGATGTAAGCTGAAGACTCATCATCCCCATAATACTTTTAGCATTAATTTTCTTTGTTCCTACTTCAATAAATACCTGACTTTTAAATTCATTCGCCACCTGAACTGCCTTCGCTGTTACTCTCGCACAAATACCATCTTCTGCCTGAATCGTCACGGGTTGCTTAATCATAATGTACCTCCTTGTTTTCTCTGAGTTTATCGGCAATTTCTCCCAATTTTCTCAGACGGTGATTCACTCCTGATTTTCCTACCGGAATGGTGAGCAAATCCCCCAATTCCTTCAATGTTGCTTCCGGATATTCCAACCTTGTCAATGCCACATCTCGCAGGGCATCAGATAGATTTTCCAATCCGATTGTATCACGAATATATACGATGTCCTCCACCTGCTTGACCGCTGCGGAGACCGTCTTATTAATATTCGCTGTTTCACAGTTTACCTTACGGTTCACTGTATTACGCATATCTTTTAAAATACGCACGTTTTCAAACTTCATCAATGCAACGTGTGCTTCTATGATATTAAGAAGGTCTGCAATCTGCGCACCCTCTTTGACGTACACAACATAAGATTTTTTTCGCAGTATCACTTTCGCATCAATTCCAAAACTATTGATTATCTTCTGTAACTGCTCTGCCTTTGCCCGAACAGCACAGACAATTTCAAAATGATATGATTTCTCCGGATCGCTTATAGATCCTGATGCCAAAAATGCACCTCGGATAAACGCCCTCTTACAGCAATACTGCTGAACGATTACATTTTTCACAATAGAAAGTTCCTCGAAAACTTCCCCGTCCTTATTAATCAACTTTGTTGCCTGAAGCACTTTTATTGCGTCTTCATGCTTTTTCACAATTATCCAGTACGAAACGCTCTGCCTGATAAGATTTTTCCGCACGGAAATTTCAGTTCTTATATTAAATGTTTTTTCCAGTAATGTAAAGCACTTTCTTGCAACAATCAGATTTTCTGTATGTATTTTTATCGCATAACGATTGTCACTGTCAATCATAACACTTCCGCACATACTTATCAACGCAGAAAGTTCCGCAATCTGACAATGCCTTGCCGCGCTTATCTGTCCGCCTAACTCTTCTTTAATTTCTCCCGAAAACGACATTTGCCACCTCTGTTTACACCTTTCTGCGTGCATCTTTCTCAATATCCCGATGCTCAATTCTGACACCATACTGATTTTTCTCTTTGAAATAATCATACAGGGCATTTGCCAATGTAACCGAGCGGTGTTTCCCTCCTGTACATCCTATTCCGATAACCAGTTGATGTTTCCCTTCCGTTATATAATTCGGTATCAAAAATTCGACCATATCTTTCAATTTCTGCAAAAATATATCTGCTTTCCCGTTGCTCATCACATAATTCTGCACTTCTTTTTCATTTCCCGTTCTGGGACGAAGTTCTTCTATATAATACGGATTTGGGAGAAAACGAACGTCAAATACCATATCCGCATCATTTGGAATACCGTATTTAAACCCGAAAGATACAACTGTTAAATATAAATTTTGATACTCCTGATTGTCTACAAAAATTTTCTGTAAAGCCTGTTTCAATTCTCTTGTAAGCAAAAGGCTTGTATCAATAATATAATCGGCTTTCTTTTTAATCGGTTCGAGAATTTCTCTTTCTCTCTGTAAACCGTCCCCGATACTTCCCTGAGCGGTCAGAGGGTGGGTTCTTCTCGTTTCTTTATAACGCTTTACCAGCACACTGTCACTTGCATCCAAAAATACAATTTCACAGTCAATCCCCCTTAACATTTCCTCCAGTTCAGAAAATTCCTGTCCTCCCCGAATATCTAATCCCAAAGCAATTTTATTAAATTCTGCCGTCTGTGCTTTTAACAGTTCCGCCAATTTAGGAAATAGCGGAATCGGCAGATTATCTACACAAAAATATCCCACATCTTCCAAAACTTTCAGCGCCGTACTTTTTCCTGCTCCCGACATTCCGGTTACAATTACTACTCTCATTTTAAAATTCTCCCAGTTTCTTCACTTCCGGCTCAAGTGTAACACCAAATTTTTCTTCCACTTTAGCCGATACTTCTCCTATTAATTCTGTCACATCTTTCGCAGTAGCCTGTCCTCTGTTGATAACAAAGCCACAATGTTTCTCGGACACCTGTGCATCTCCTACCTGAAATCCTCTAAGTCCCGCCTGCTCAATCAACTGTCCTGCAAAATGCCCCTCCGGTCTTTTAAATGTGCTTCCGGCGCTCGCATATTCAAGCGGCTGTTTTGTCACTCGCTTCTCTCGAAGTTCATTCATATACGCTCTGATTTCATCCGGATTTTTCTCTTTCAACCGTAGAACAACTTCCAGAACAATGTATCCTTTTCTTCCAATAATACTCGTTCTATAGCCCAGTTCTAATTCTTCTTTGCTTAATGTAAGAAATTCACCCTCCTTTGTAAGTACAGTCACTTCCTCTAAAACATCTTTCATTTCTCCGCCGTAAGCGCCCGCATTCATCACAACCGCACCGCCTAAAGTCCCCGGAATCCCTCCGGCAAACTCAAGACCTGTCAGTCCGCTTTTACATGCCTCGCTTGACACTTTTACAAGCAGCGCACCCGCCTGTGCCTTTATTCTTGTTCCCGATATCTCAATTTTATCCATTTGTTTATATAAACGGATAATTACGCCTCTGTACCCTTTATCTCCTACCAAAAGGTTACTTCCTTTTCCAAGTAAATAAAACGGTATCTCCATTTCATTACAAAGGCAGATAACTTTCTGTACCTCCCCCATATTTTCGGGGCAGACAAAATAATCTGCCGGACCACCGATGCGGAAAGTCGTATGTTTACTCATCGGTTCATTCGTAAAAACTCTATCTTTATCTATAATTTCTGTCACTCTATCTAAAAAATTTTTATTCATAACTATCTCCTAATATTTATACCCTATATATTATCAAAACGTTTTTTTCCATGATACACTAATCCTCCTCTAAATTCAATGAACTCTTGCAAATTCGTCAAAAATACGCTATATTAAAAATACTATTTATTTTTAATTTTTATTTTAAGAAGGAGTGAAAAACAATTGGACTCGAGTGTCGTCGCCCAAAGTATCGTTTTAATTATTTTACTTATGCTTTCTGCATTTTTTTCATCAGCAGAAACATCGCTTACTACCGTCAACCGCATACGAATGCGTTCATTGGCAGAGGAAGGAAATAAGCGTGCCAAAAAGGTTATTCAGATTACCGAAAATTCCGGCAAAATGTTAAGTGCCATTCTTATTGGTAACAACCTTGTAAACCTTTCCGCATCCTCTATCACAACAAGTATTGCCTATGTGTTTGGTGGTTCGGCAGTTGCTATTGCTACAGGTATTATTACCCTGTTAATTCTTTTATTCGGAGAGATTTCTCCTAAAACGGTGGCAACAATTCATTCAGAAAAACTTGCATTAGCCTATGCTTATCCGATTAGTTTTCTTATGAAAATTACTACACCACTTATTTTTATCGTAAATAATTTATCAAATATTATTCTGTTTATTTTAAGGGTGGATCCTAATGCAAAAAATGACTCCATGACCGAGAGTGAACTTCGTACAATCGTAGATGTAAGCCATGAGGACGGTGTCATTGAATCTGAAGAAAAAGAGATGATTTATAATGTATTCGATATGGGAGATGCAAAGGCAAAAGATGTTATGGTGCCAAGAGTACACGTTACATTCGCCGATGTAGAAAGCACTTACGAAGAATTAATCGAGATTTTCCGTGAGGACAAGTTTACCCGCCTGCCTGTATATGAAAATACGACAGACAACGTTATCGGAACAATTAATATGAAAGATTTACTTCTTTTTGATAACCGAAAAGAATTTCATGTACGCGATATTCTTCGCGAAGCATATTTTACTTATGAATACAAAAGTATTTCCGAACTGCTCGTAGAGATGCGGGAAGCCTCTCTTAACATCGTTATCGTTCTTGATGAGTACGGTGAAACAGCGGGACTTATTACATTAGAAGATTTGCTTGAAGAGATTGTCGGTGAAATCCATGATGAATATGATGAGAATGAAGAAGAGTTCTTTAAAGAGATTAACGAGCGTGAGTTTATCGTGGAGGGTTCAATGAACTTAGACGATTTGAACGACCGTTTGGATTTAGGTTTAACTTCTGAAGATTACGATTCCCTCGGCGGATTTATTATCGAACAGTTAGACCGTCTTCCTGAATTGCATGACGAAGTTGTCACAGATTCGGGTATCCGACTTGTCGTAGAAACTTTGGACAAGAATCGTGTGGAAGACGTACATATTTATCTTCCCGAAAATTTCCATGAGGAAAAGAACGAGGAAGAGGAATAAAAACTTGAATTGGGGACGCAATGAAAATTCACTGCGTCCCCTTTTTTATTCTTCCTCTTCGTCATCTTCTTCTCCTGTCAGACGAATAATATCATTTACATCATCTTCCGTCATTTCCATGTAATCTGCCAACTCCTCTAAAGTCGGCTTTCTTCCCAAATCTTCCGTAAGATTTTTTAAACTTTCATCAAGGAATTTTACTTTTTCCACCATTTTATTGTCCTGATGTTTTACTTCTTCCTGCTCTTCCACAAGCAGTTGCATCATTTGGCGGATTCCTTCTAAAATCTCTGCTTCCCCTGCCTCTTCGTTTTCCACAGCAAGCATAAGACCGATATTGCCCTCCTGAATTAAATCCCCGATAAAAAGTTCCGAATTATGTAACTCTTTCGCTATCTCCACAACTTTTGGAAAATATTGCTTTAACTTTTCTTCGATTTCATTTTGTGGTCGCAGCGCGGACATTTCTTCTAAATAAGTTTCCAAGTATATTTCTTCTTCATTCGAGAAATGTTTTTCTTCCTTTTCTTCTAAAACTGTTCCGCCCTTTTTCACATAGCCGGTTACGGCTATCTTTTGAGATAAAAGATAGTCGTATACCAGTTCCATTTGTTCTTCTGAAAGTGCGTCCTCCTCGAAATACTTCTCCACATCCTCCATCGCTAACACGCGATGTTTTTCTTTTCCTAACTCTAAAATGCCGTTTAATTTTTCGCGAAATTGTAATTTACCGCTCATCTCATTTCTCCTGTTCTTTTAACTTACAATAATAGTCGGATACCCTGCACGTTTTAAACGCCTTTCCATATCAGCCGCCTCCGCTAGAGTAGGATAATCTCCTACCTGCACACGCCAAAATCCGTTTCCTTCTTCAATAAATGCCGGATATTCCTGTGCCAGCAGTTCGTTTAACAATTGCTCAGCGTATCTTCTCTGCCGATATGCCCCGACCTGTACTCTGTACTGCATAATTTCATTCCTGTTCGGTTTCATTAACGTATCAATAATGCCGTCCGCAATGGCATTTACAATATCGTCAAACGAGTTATCAAACAACTGATTATCCGTATCCGAATTGATAAATCCCGCTTCTACCAATACTGTGGGCATCTTTGTCCTTTTTAAGACAACTAAATTAGGTCTGGCGTGAACTCCTAAGTTGACAAATCCGATTGATTCCAACTGTTCATTGATATTCTTCGCCAATTCATATTTAATTCCCGACAAGTCATAGACAAGACTTTCCACTCCCGAAACTTCATTGTCCGTCGGATAAGAATTTCGATGAATGGATACAAAATAGTCCACTCCCGCCTCGTTTGCCTCCATCGCCTTCTGATAAGGCGACTCATATACATCTGTTGTTCTTGTATATTCTACATCAAAACCGTGATTTTGTAAAATCTCACCTACAGCCAATGTCAGTTTTAATGCATCATCTGACTCTTTTCTTCCCTTGTAAACAGCCCCCGGGTCTGTTCCCCCATGCCCCGCATCAAGCATAATTGAAATCGGCATATATTTACCCCTTTATTTCTTTTCTATAATACAATATGTCACGCCAAAAAAAGCGTGAAAAAGGAGCGACACACTCAGTGTAATCGCTCCCTATCCTTTTAATGATAACGTTTTCTAAACCATGCTGACAGTGCAATCGCTAAGGCTGCACCCATTCCTGCAATACCATAAACAGTCATATTACTTTCATCACCCGTTTTAATCGTGTTTCCCTGTCCGTAATTTCCCTGTCCATGATGTGTTCCACCGTTTCCTTTGCCTATCTCTGTAAACGGAATACTTTCTTTATGATTTACGACACGCACTTCCTTATCTTTGTCCATAACCCCTGTTGCGGCCTCTTTAAGTCCGTTATAAGTTGTGGTATATCCGTTTTTATTTGCATCGTATTCTGTCACAGTATAGTTTACATTTATCGGTAAATTCTGAATAGAAATTTCTTCTCCATGCGAAAGAGTAATATCCGCGATTCCATTTAGAAATGTAAGTTTCCCGCTCTTTTTATTTCCGACATAATCATAAACTCCGTTTACAGCATTTCCCTTTTCGTCTTTTAATTCAATTTTAAACTTAAATTCTTTTGTCTTATCCCCAGCGTTTCCTGTAACTTCTTTACTTATCAACAAATTATATGCTGTTCTTATCTTTGTATTTGTAAATCCAACATCAATCATTTTATCTGCCGCAATGATACCTTCTGCGTTTGTAGAACTGATTTGGTATTTTCCCGTATCCTGCTCGGTTACTTTATATTCTGCACCTGCCGGAAGATTTTTCCCTGTAACTGTCTGTCCGTTTTTCAATGTAAATTCGGCAACGCCGTTATGAAATTCTAAATCACCGTACAGTCCGTTTAGTTGTTTGTAATTAGACAATTCTACTTTAAAATTAAACTCTTCCTGATTATTTTCATCATTCGCAACGGTCTTTGTAATTCTTAAGTCACCTACATCAACATGATCAACCGCATATTTCAAATGAATTTTTTCATCTTTAATTACTGCGCCAATCATATGCTGGAATTTCTTTCCGTTTACTTCCACATCAGAAGTAGGTGAGTATTGTCTAAGCGCCTGCATCCATTTAAAATTGGCTTCCACGCCAAACGCTTCATTTTCTGAAGGCTGATGATCTGCCACTAACTCATACTCTTCATTCCCATATACATATGTCAGATGTTCGCATTTTGCCGACCAGCCTTTTGGTAATTTTAATTTATACAAGCCGTTATATTCCACAGGCTCTTTTATCATCAATTTACCGCTATGCCACATACCGTCTTTAGCATTGTAAGTAAATTTCAAATCTCCTTTTAATTGAATATTATCGGATAGCGGTTTGTGATCCAAAACTCCGCTTCTTTCCGAATATAAATACAAAACTTTTCCTAGCGGACTATGGTTTAAATCCGTAATATTATTGTCAGGAATTTTATATTCTGTCAACAGTTTCCAAATGGCATCTTGCGTTGCATCATATGCCTGTTTTTCCGTAACGAAATAAGATGTCCCATAAAGTTGTGAAAATGTTTCCAATGGTGATATTCTTTTATCCCACACCATGCAATATGCTGCCTTGTAAAATGGCATGGCAGTAATATCACTGTGTGTGAGTCCATTTGGTGTCGTGTCGTTTGGATTGAGTTTTGCAACTTCATCGACAAACATTTTCAGTTCATCCATATGTTGTTTAGCCGATGAATCCTTATCCTGATTTTGCCAGTCTGCATACGTAAACTCATGGTGTCCTAAAAACGGAAATGCAGTCTGCAGTATAGGAGGTGTTACAAGCATTTCATTAAATTGCTCAACTGTCGGCGAGTAATTAACGGCATCCTCTACGATTTTATATAAGTTTTCAGCATTATAAGGGTAACCTGCATACAATAATTTAGATAATCTACGCATACATTCCTCATAATCCCTCTGTGACTCGAAATCTTCCGGTCCTAAATACCCTTCTGTATAATTCGGAACCTTTATCTCTCCCATTTCGTCCGTGTGATGTGGCCAATTTAACTGATTATTCATACAAAACAATGTAATCCGTTCACCCGGAAATGCCGGATCCTCAATGTAGTGTAATCCGTTCTCATAAATAATCGGCAATCCCCCACTTGTGCTTTCCGCGAAAACTTCAGAAGGAACTGTCGAAAATGACATGGCAACCACTAAAACCAGCGCTAATAAAGAAGATAAAATTTTCTTTTTCATTGATACTTTTCCTTTCCTGTCCAATCAAATATTTTTTCAGTAGTATGTACTACGAAAGCATAATTACTATAACATTCCTGTTATCCATAATTTTCTCAAAAAACAAACAATAACTATTATTATTTTGGGAATTTTGTAATATCAACCATTTTAATTCACCCATTTTTTTGTTATAATGAATAAATAAACACACTATGGGAGATTTGTAACCATGTTAGATTATTATATTGAAAAAAAACATACAAAATAAACTTGAATTGCTTAATATTTTTTATGCAGACAGGAATATTACAATGACAGATTTACAAATATCCTTTCCCCTAAGTCTGACCGGAATTAACACGCTCATTGATGAATTAAATATGGACTTTATCGGATTGGCGGAAATCAAAAAACAGTCTTCTTACTTTTCTCTTGTAATTTACAGCGGAACAAGTTTTATGGAAATGCTTCATGCAATCTACCAAACTTCAGATGTTCTGCATTGTTTAAAATTTATGGTATTAAATGATGAAAACCATGCTTTTACGGAGTTTATAGAAACGGAATTTTTAACGAAATCTACTGCTTATCGGATTAAACAGAACTGTCAGGCATATCTTCGCCGCATCGGCTTGGATATAAAGAAAAATTGCATTATCGGTGAAGAATATCGCATTCGTTTTCTGATTGCACTGTTACATTATAAATACGGAATAGACTGTTATGAAATGAATGATGCAGATACGGATATCATACATAATTTCATCCTTTCCACCAATGAAACAATCGACCGGAGTTTTCTTGAAATGACAACAAACGAATATGGATTTTTTAACTATCTGCTTTTCCTGTCATGGAAAAGACAAAGTTATCTGCATTCGCCTATTATTTCCAAACATTTAGATTTATGCAAAAAATTGTTTGCTTATGAATTGTTAAAAGAAAGTATCCGAAAAAACCTTGAACCAAACTTAAATATCGTTTTTTCAGAAAATGATTTTAACTATATTTATCTTTGTTATTGTTGCATTAATAACTGCATCTTCGCAGACAAATGGACCGAAAAGGATATAAAACAACTGCATGAGTTGACATTTTCCGATAAAATATTTTCGGATTTACTTCAAAGACTTGAACATAAATTCGGAAAGGAAATATCCGCTTCTCACGTTGTACGAACAACCTTAATTTATTTTTACAGAAAATCTTTACTCGGGCTTCAATGTATCACTCCCGATAAAAATCTGTATCTTGATGCAAAACGAAGTCCTTTGACACAGGTTATTTTTGAAAATATCGCACAGATTATCGAAGATTGGAGAATAGCAAACCATATTAAATACGAAATTGACAAAAGTCATCTGTTTTATTTGTCATTACAGATTGAACTTATTCTTAAACATTTTATGAAACCTACTCCCGTTTTCATTTTGTCCGAACTTCCTTCGGAACTGGAAGTAATTACTTTGTATTTAGACAAAATTTTCCCACCCAACAGGGTGACTTTACATTCTTTTCTCATCAGTGCAGAAAATAAAGATGCGATTTGTTCACAAAAACAAAGTGTGATGATAGTCAATAGAAAATTCAAATATATGGTTGAAGACTGGAAACTTGCCGAACACAATACAGTTGTTCCTATTACAGTGGAATTAAACAGCCGAGATTTAATTTCTGTCCAAAAAGCAATCATGTATTACGAAACTGAAAATCTGTTGGATTTTGTTCGCCGTATTTAAAAAGCAGGGACGTAACAGCCCCTGCTTAACTTCTTATCTGTTTTCAATATCAGAAATCATATCCACACGTCTTTGATGTCTTTCACCCTCAAATTCTGTGTTCAACCATTCTTCCACAATCATTTTTGCCAATTCGATACCGATAACTCTCGCACCGAACGCAAGTACGTTTGTATTATTGTGCTGTTTAGAAAGTTTTGCTGAATATGGCTCACTGCAAACTACCGCACGAACACCTTTTACTTTGTTAGCCGCAATAGAAATTCCAACACCCGTTCCACAAATCAAAATTCCGCGTTCTACCTCGCCGTCTACAACTGCACGCCCTACTTTCTCAGCGTAAACAGGGTAATCGCAACTGTCATTCGTATCTGTTCCGTAGTTTACTACTTCGTGTCCCAGTTCTTCTAAAAATGCTACAATCTGCTGTTTCATTTCTACTGCCGCATGGTCATTACCAATTCCAATTCTCATTTCCTATTTCTCCTTTATCCGAAATCAAAATCCTTTTAAACAGTTTGATTATAGCATTTCTATAAAAAATTTTCAATGAGATGAATTTCCCCCTGTTTTTTTCCCTTGTCTATCTTCCCTTTCAGTAATATAATAGTGTAGGAAACACGAAAATAATATGAGGTAATTGATTATGATAAAAATAGTAGCAAGTGATATTGACGGAACATTATTGAAATATGGCGAAAACGAATTAAATCCTGAATTATTCGATATTATACGCCAATTAAAAAAACAGGGGATTCACTTTATCGCCGCAAGCGGAAGACAGTACGCAAGTCTTCGCAGACTCTTTGAACCGGTGAAGGACGAGATTTCTTATATCACAGAAAACGGTTCGCTCTGTATTCACAACGGTGAAATCATCAGTCGGGGAACGATTGACCGTGAATTAGGTATTCGCATTTTTGAAGAAATCAGAAATCGAGAACATTGCGATGCCGTTCTTTCCTGCGAAGATTCATGTTATATTGAAACGAAAAACGAAGAATTTCTTCGTCACCTTGAAGAAGATATGGGTAACAAAGTAACATGCGTGGACGATTTATCTACTGTTGCGTCTCCATTTTTAAAAATTGCTATTTTTGATAACGCGACACCGGAGGAAACATTTTTACATTTCCGCGAAGAGTTTAAATCAGATATTAAAGTAGTCACTTCCGGAAATGAGTGGGTTGACTTTATCTCCCCTGAAGCAAACAAGGGAACTGCTCTTCAAGTTTTCTTAGATTATTTCCACCTCACTCCGAAAGAAGCAATGGCATTCGGTGACCAGCATAACGATATTGAAATGCTTCATTTGGCAGGAGAGGGATATGCCATGTCGAACGCCGCTCCGGGTGTTGCTTCTCACTCAACTTATGTTACAGACTCCGTTATTGAAACATTAAAGGAACTGTTAGATTAAGAAAAAAGGGTATCAACGCGATACCCTTTCCATAATTTATTCTATTGTCAGCAGTTCTGAAAAATCTTTGATTTTCCATTTACTTTCAGGAACATTTCCAAAACCATATTCAGCAAAGACAAACGGAACTCCTGCCTGACAGGACGCTTCGTAATCTCCCCGAATATCACCGACATAACAGGCACTTTCGGAATGGTTTCTTTCCATAATCAGACGAATATTTTCACCTTTTCCCTTGCCTGTATTTCCAAAGCATTCAATATCTGTCACATATGCTCCTAAATTTGTTTTCCGCAAAAACATTTCGATATATCCCGACTGGCAGTTACTTACGATAAAGACGCGGTGCGTTTTTGACAATTCGATAATTGTTTCTTTTACGTTCGGATATAGCATATTGCACTCATCATTTTCCAAATCTTCATGCTCATACTGACAGCACAAGTCCATTACTTTCTCTTTTTCCTCTTCCGAACAGTCTTCCAAAACAACATCGGCAATCTCTTTCATCGTCCGTCCGAATAGTGTTTTTAACTGGTCTGCGGTCACGTCAATATGACTAATTCCTATATCCCGTATTGCCCTGTTCCATGACTTTGCCACCAATTCTGTGGAGTCCCATAAAGTTCCGTCCACATCTAAAATAATACTTTCTGCCTGCATTTTCGCACCTATATTTCTCTCGTATATTTTTTCAGCCATTCTTTTTCTTCTTCATTTAAGTATGGAGAAACTTTTTCATATACCGCTCTGTGGTAAGCATTTAACTGCTGTCTGTATTCCTCGCTCAGCATTTCCGGTTTAATCGCATCTAAGTCAAACGGAACATATGTGATTGTTTCTAAATACATGAATTGACCGTACTCATTTTTTTCGCCTTTGCGGACAAGTACTTCATTTTCAAGGCGTACACCGTGTGAACCTTCAATATAAATTCCCGGCTCAACCGTAAGTATCATGCCCTCCTGTAAAACCGCCGTATTTCCTTCACGATATTTTGATTGGAAGTTTGCAGGATCTTCATGAATATTTAATAAGTATCCAAGTCCGTGTCCTGTTCCGTGATTATAGTCTTTATTTCTTTCCCAAAGAGGTTTTCTCGCCAAAATATCTAAGTTTACACCTGTACAGCCCTCCATAAACTTCGCATTTGACAATTCCAGATTACACATGGCAACAACGGTAAAATCCGCTTTCATATTATCCGGTATTTCTCCCAAAGCGTATGCCCTTGTAATATCCGTTGAACCTTCATAGAATCCCGCCCCTGTATCTGTCAGGAAAATGTTTCCTTCTTTTAACTCTACATCAGTTTCCGGTGAAGATGTGTAGTGGCAAAGCGCTGCGTGTTCCCCATAAGATGAAATCGGTTCAAAACTCGGACGGATAAAATTGCCCATTTCCACACGGAATTCATCTAATTTGTCAGATGCACTCATTTCCGTAATCGTTATTTTGCCTACATTTTCTTTTAGCCATTTCATAAATCTAACGTGGGCAACACTGTCTTTAATTTGTGCCTGACGCATATTTTCCACTTCTGTCGGATTTTTCATCGCTTTAAACAGTACTTCCGGATTTCTCGCTTCTACCTTTTTCACACTGTCGGAAATATTACTGTAAATCGCATAGTTTAAGCACATCGGATCAATCAGAATTGTTTCCTCTTCGCCAATTTGTTTTACATCCTCGTAAATGGCATTATACTCGTGTAAAACAACGCCGTCTGACTTCATATTCGCTTTTATCTCATCACTTAATTTTGTTTCATCAATGTATAAGTGCATTTTATCCATTGTAATAATCGCATAAGAAAGAACAAGCGGGAAAAATTCAATATCGTTTCCGCGAATATTCAATGTCCAGCAAATGTCATCCAACGTTGTTAAAATATGTACGGTTGCACCGTTTTCTTTCATCACTTCTCTGATTCTGTTTAATTTGCTCTCTGTGGATTCACCCGTATATTTCTCTTCCAAAGCAAATGCAGGTTCTTTTGAAAGTGAAGGTCTGTCTTGCCAAATTTCCCCGATCAAATCTAAATCGTACACGACTTTCCCCTGTTTGCTTTCTACGATTTTGGCATACTTCTGTCCGTTTCCCATAGAAACAACTCTGCCGTCAAAACCAATCGTCTGTCCGTCCTTTAATGTTTCCTCCAAATATTTATCCAATGTCGGTACATTCGGCTGTCCCATTTTCATCATCTGTACGCCTGTGCCTTTTAACTGTTCCGCAGCCTGTATAAAATATCTTCCGTCCACCCAAAGACGTGCTTCATCCAAAGTGATCACTGCCGTTCCCGCCGAACCGCTAAATCCTGTGATAAATTTTCTTGCCTTGAAATATTCTCCCACATATTCGCTTTGATGAAAATCCGCTGTCGGCACGATATACATATCTATCCCTTGATTTTTCATCTGTTCCCGCAACATGGAAATTCTTTCCTGTATACTCATTTTCTCTCCTCCTGTCAAATATAAAATAACTATAGAAAAAGCCACTACACTTTCGTGTTGTAGCTTTTCCGTTGTTTCTATTTCATTTCTCTTAAGAATGCTTTATATCCTTTGTATCCTTCGTAAATATCTGCTTTACTTGCAATCTCCCACGGAGCGTGCATAGATAACACTGCCATTCCGCTGTCGATAACATTCATTCCGTAATCTGCCATGATGTAAGCGATTGTTCCGCCTCCACCAAAGTCAACTTTACCTAATTCTGCTGTCTGGAAGCCGATTTCATTATCGTCAAATACTTTGCGGATTTTTGCAATGTACTCAGCGTTTGCATCACTTGAACCGCTCTTTCCTCTTGCTCCCGTATATTTGTTTAAGCAAATTCCGCGTCCGAAATATGCTGTGTTTTTCTTCTCAAATGCATTTGCATACATTGGATCATATGCTGCACTAACATCTGAAGAAAGCATAAATGAATTTTGAAGAGCGCGTCTTACTTTCAATGAAGATTCTCCGACTGTGAGAGCAACTAATTCTGCCACTGCATTTTCAAAGAATTTTGATTCCATACCTGTTGCCCCAACGCTTCCGATTTCTTCCTTATCTACTAATAAACAGCAACTTGTTCTCTCCGGATTTTCTACTTCTAACATAGCGAATAATGATGTGAATGCACAAATTCTGTCATCGTGTCCGTATCCCATAATCATACTTCTGTCAAATCCGCAATCTCTTGCTTTTCCGGCAGGAACGATTTCCAATTCAGCAGATAAGAAGTCTTCTTCTTCAATTCCATAGTTATCTTTTAAGAATGAAAGGATAGTCGCTTTTACCAATTCTTTTTCTTCTTTATCATCTGTTGAGAGTGGTTTTGAGCCAACTAAAACATCAAGTCCTTCCCCTTCAATGACAACGCTTGCTTTCTTATCCATCTGTTCTCCTGCAAGGTGGATTAAAAGGTCTGAAATAACAAGTACAGGATCGTCTTCTTTCTCTCCGACAACGATATCAACTGTTGTTCCGTCTTTCTTAGCAACTGTTCCGTGAATTGCTAAAGGAATTGAAACCCACTGATATTTTTTGATACCGCCATAATAATGTGTATCTAAGTATGCTAAATCTGTATCTTCATAAAGCGGATTTTGTTTAATATCAATTCTTGGTGAGTCTACATGTGCCCCAAGAATATTCATTCCTTCTTCCAACGGTCTTTGTCCGATTTGGAATAAAGCCAACGCTTTTCCCATTTGGTTTACATATACTTTATCTCCCGCTTTTAATTCTGTATTTTCAGCAATACACTCTTCCAGATTGCGATAGCCGTGTTCTTCCGCCATAGAAACAGCAAGACTTACACATTCTCTTTCTGTTTTTCCCGCATCAAGACAATTTTTATATCTTTTGCTAACTTCTTCTACTTCGTTTAACTGTTCTGCAGTATACTGTTTCCACATATTTTTTCTTTCCATAGCGTATTCTCCTTACTTTAATTTAATTATTTGTCATTATATCGCTTTAAACAGCAAAAGTCAATCTTTCCACATGAATTTTTATGCATGAAAAAGGATATGGCACTTGCTAAATCAAATGCCATATCCTTTCTAATTCAAATCAATTACAGAAACCGGACAACCGTTTCTTGCATCTTCGGCTGCCTCCTCTGTTTCTTCGGTTATATCGTTGTACGCCTCCGCTACCCCGTCGTCATTAAAACGAAAAACTTCAGGGCAGATGCTCACACACATTCCGCATGCAATGCAGCCTTCATTCACTTTTGCTTTCATCTGTGTTCCTCCTGTTTTTTATTTAGGATTTCCACTTTTTCTTATTTTATGAATGTTTTCTCTTTTTTGAAAAGAAAATACTTCCGCCTGCTACAACTAATAATGCTAACCATAAACCGATTGGTGTTGCGTCTGCTGTTTTCGGTGGTTTTGTTCCTGACGGTTTGTTGTTACTGTTGCCGCCGTTGTTTCCGTTTCCACTGTTATTTCCGTTGCCGCCGTTGTTTCCGTTTCCACTGTTGTTTCCGCTTCCGCTGTTATTTCCGTTGCCGCCGTTGTTTCCGCTTCCTCCGTCGTTTCCGCTTCCTCCGTCGTTTCCGTTATCAACAGGAACGAGTGCATCTGCTGCTGTCTTCAATGCGTCAAGAGCATCTTGAATCTGTTTTTCTGTAGCATTTTTGTCTGCTAAAACTTTTTCAGCATCAGCCAATGCGTCTGCAAATACTTTCCAAGAGTCTGCCGTATAGTCTTTTTCATCATATTTACTATACTTTTCAACTGCTTCTCTTAAAGCATCTTTTCCGTCATTTGTTTCGCCTTTACCTTCAAGAACAAGAGAAGTCATTGCTTTTCTTAATTCTTTTTTCATTACTTCCACATCGTTTGCATCAGGATTTTCTGATTTAGCAAGTTCTTCTGCTTCTGTAATTTTAGCCTGCAAAGCGTCCCAAGAATCTGCTGTATATGTTTTATCGTTATTGTTCATTGCTTTTGCTTCTGTGATTAATGCGTTTAATCCGTCTACATCCGCTTTCACATTTGCTGCATGAAGTCGTAATTCTGCTGCTGAACCGAAGTTTCCGACAGACTCTTTATAAACAAGACGAATGTGTTTTGTTGTCACTGCCTCAAATTCAATAACCTGTGTCTTGTTTCTATCTTTAAGTGTACCCTCTTTAATCGGTGTGTACTCTTTTCCGTTATCGCTGATTTGGATTTCATATTTTATCAGTTTTCCGTTATCTCCACTCTTACGCGGAACATAAGTTAATGCTTTTACGGCAGTCGGTTCTTTCATCTCCAAATCAATCCAATGAGGCATATTCAGTTCATCATATTTCGTATGCCACATTGTATTTTCATCTCCGTCAATAGCCTTAGCTGCCGCTTCACCACCGCCCTGTTCCGAGCAGGCTGTTACTTTGACTGTCTTATTGTCTACGTAGTTGATGTTTGACTCTTTGATGATTTCTAATTCCTGTAATGCTTTTGCTAACGCTTTTTCATATCCGTCTACAACGTCCTGCATAGATGCCGGAAGATCATAACGAATAGTGCTTACTACATAATCAAGGTTAGCCAGTGATTCTTCTGTAAATACAGAACGTTCGGTTTCTCCTTCAGGAACTAACGCCAAATATTTTTCTACTCTGCTGTAATCCGCTTTTTTGAATTCTGAAGAAGAAAGTACTTCGTTAATTCTGTTTACTAAGTCTGTTACTTCCGCTTCTGTCGGGTTGAATTTTGTCAACAACTGTTTTGCTTCATCTAATAATGGTTTTAATGCATCATTATCTTTTGCTACTTCTGTTGCCGTCCAAACTGCACGGTCTAAAGCGATTGTAGATGTATATGTACTTTCTACTGCTTTTCCAACGCGAACATCATCTACATAACCTTCAAATGCTTTTGTTTTACTTCCGATTGTATCAATTGGGAACATTGTTGTTGCAAGCATTGGTCTGCCTTCAATCTGTTCACCGTCGCCGAGAACGTCTTTTAACTCTCCGTTTACATATAATTCTACTTTGTTCTGTTTGTTCTTGATTTCTAATTCTACCCATTCGTTTACAGGTAATTCATAGTTAAATGAATAGTCAAAGTTTTCTCTTGAGATACCGACTTTTCCTGTCTCTTTCTGTACCGCTTTAATACTTCCGTAACTGCTTTCAAATAAAATCTGTTCGTCTGTACTGTCAGAAGTACGTTTTACTTTTACACGAAGATCGTTTCCAAGTCCTGCTGTTCCGACTTCCGTGTTCATGTAACTTTCTTTTCCGTTTAATTTTAATGCATTCTTACCGTCAACATTTTCGATAGATGCGTTTTTACCCTCTGTAAGGTTGTGTTTGTTTACTGAATAATCCGTTTTGTCATCCATTGGATAGTTTACAATAGCGCCTTCACTATCTTTTGCTGTTTCGTATCCAAAGTTTGTCTGCGGAGCATCATTCAGTTTTTTAGATAAGTCAAGCGCCTGATTTGTATTCATATCGCCTTTGCCCCAAAGTTTCGCACCGAATAATGCCATTGGTTCGTTGATACGATCGTATACATCATACTCACTTACACCATTATTAAGATAGTCTGTCATATCATTCCATACGGCAAATGCTCCACCGATCATCTGCTCATCCCCTGCCGGAATTGTCACGTTACCGATTGTATTAATCGGAAGATTATAGCATGTATCATTGTTTAAATAATCATAGTAATATCCTGCATTTGGAACGATATAATAGTTGCCGTCATTACAGTTAATTAAGTCGAAACCTTCTTCGTACATTTTATCCATGTTAGCCCATCCAAAGTTCCATAAGTTCATCTGAACGTCTTCGCTCTGAACGTCTACATCACCTGTGATAGAAGAAAGACTTCCCCAAATACGCGCTGTACGTCCGCTGTCTTTTACATAACTAAGCATATCGTTTGCAAATTTTCTGTAAGCATTTCCGTCAGCAGTATATTCATCTGCACCTACATGTACAGTTGTCTGTTTGTCAAATACAGGTTTTGTACCTGTCATATATTCTCCGAAAATACTCTGAACAAACTCTAAACTTTCATCATATTTTGTAACTAAATTTAAGTGGTCGTTCTGTCTTCCGCTTGTACCGTGTCTAAGGTCCGGTCTTACTTTTGTCAATGCAAGCGAATGTGCCGGTACGTCAATTTCCGGAACAATGTTGACACCGTATGTTCTTGACTCTTCGATAAAGTTTCTGAACTCATCTTTTGTGTAGAATACATCTTTACTTGTTAAGTCGGCTTTGTTCTTTCCACCATTGCCCCCCTCTTTAATATCAGATTCCAAACGGAAACCTGAGTACGCTTTCATTGGATCTTTTACATTTTCCAATCCGATTAAGTTATCGTTTAAGTGTACCTGAAAGTCATTCATTTTATACCATGACATTTCTTTCACGACTTGCTGCAGGTAATCCATTGTAAATGTTTTTCTTCCTACGTCCAAGATAAATCCACGTACTTCGTATAGCGGATAATCTCTTGTCTGTCCTTTTGGAATATTGTTTGTCAATTTTAAACTCTGTAAAATTGTTCTTGTTGCCCAAAAAGCACCTGTTGCTGTTTCCGCCTCAACAGTTACTTTATCTGTAATGTTCATTAAATAGCCTTCTTTTTGAAGACCTTTTGTTTTGTCTGTTGTCAATGCAAACTCGAAATCACCCGCTTTTGCTTCACCCGTTACGACTTTGATGTCTTTTCCTGTGATTTCTTTGTAATCTTTTGCAAACGTATCTGCCATATCTTTTAATTCGTCATTCTTAATAACGATACGGCTTTCCGCTGTAGGAGCAAATGTTCCTGTAGTACCTTTCCACTCACGTAATTCAGGGAGTACATTTGGCGCTTTGTTATCTCCCTCTTCCTCTGCCAATTTACCCGGAATAACTACGTTTCTTTCTTCAAACGCGTAGTTTTTCTCATCTTTCTTATCTGTGATTTTAAAAGAAACTTTTACCATTGTATCTACAAGTGGCTGGTAAATTTCTAATTCCGGTCCAACTACCTGTTCGTAGTCTGTTCCGTTGTATTTGATTTCGTAATCATCAGATGTAGGTAATGTTACTTCTAACTTTTTATCTGTTCTTTCAGGTTCTTTAATCTGAATTTGTTTTGCAAGATCGTCCATGCTTGCTTTCGGCTCTCCGCCGTATACTTCCATTTCATAAACGGAAATAGTTGACCATGTTGCACCGCCGTCAACGTCCTCTGCCGTAAATTTATCAATCATCAAACGAACGTAACGAGCCTGTTCTGTTTTGTCCAATGTAATCTTTTCTACTTTATTAGCAGGACGGTCATTCATTACTTTAACATCTTTCCAATCGCTGTCTTTCATTGGATTGCTTAATGTTGTCGCTGTCTGAATGCGGTATGTTGTCGCTTTTCTTGTTTCCCAGTAAAGTTTGATTGTTTTTACATCTTTTACCGAACCTAAATCTACATAAATCCAGTGTGGATTTAAGTTCGCTGCACTAGACCATCTTGTATCTTTTGTGTTTCCGTCAAATGCTTTATCTACTTTTAAGTTATCTGCTTCAAAAGAATCTGAGAACGCCGGCTGTCCCTGTGCCACGTTTTTCTGTGGATCCTGCGGTTCCTGTGGCTGTTCCGGCTCTGGATCAGTTGTGTCATCAACAAGTTTTACTTGGAAATCACAGCAACTTACACTTGGATATGGTGTTACACCTGTTACGCTTAATTTAACATAGCGTCCCTCTACCGCTTTCTCCAATTTTACTTCAGATTTTCTTTTCGTATTTCCAGACTTCTCCGCTACCGGTTCACCCCAGTTTTCTGTACTGTCTGAAACATAAATTTTAAAATCTGTCACATACTGTGAATCACTTTCCCAAAGCATTGAGAAGTAGTTCATGCTTTTCTTTTCGCCCAAGTCAACATATGCCCACTGTTCCGGCTTTGCTTCTGATGACCAGCGGGTACTTTCATCCGCATCTGTCAGATATTCCGCTTTGAACTGGTCTAACGGTGCTGCACTTGTTGTTACCGGTCTGTTCAACGCTAAATTGTCACTTGCTTTTGGTGCTTTTGTTTCAGCAAAAATTGTTACATTTCCTGTAACAGCCAATGACATACTTAGTGCTAAGGCAAGTACCTTTTTCTTCCACTTTTTCATTTTCTTATCCTTCCTTTTTATTTTTTAGTAAACATTTCTATAAAATGCTTGCTCGTTAAAATAGTATCAAACTTTGAATGAAATGTACACTGTTTTTTCTATCTTGTACAAATATTTCTCCATATGCTATAATTATGTGTATAAATTTTACCAAAGGAGGCTTTATCGTGAGAAGTCCGCACTAAGTTTACATCATTTACTTCATATACAAATAGAAAAGAAAGGACATAAAAATGAGCAAAAGAAGTATATCTGTCTTAAAATATATTTCTTTGTTTGGAGGATTGATTTTTTATGCGCCGGTGGCACTGCTCGTCCGCACAAGAATGGGAATGACTTACTCTCAATTTTTTCTGTTGCAGGCAGTGTTATCTATCAGTATTTTTATTTTTGAAGTACCTTGCGGATATATCACAGATAAAATCGGCTATCGGAAAACACTTATTTTGAACAGCCTTTTTACCTTTCTTGCAAGAATACTTATGGTTTTTGCGGGAAATTTTTTATTTTTCTCTATCGAGGCTGTATGCGAAGGCATTTCTATCGCCTTATATTCGGGAACAATGTCCGGCTACATTTATCAGCAGTCGGAAGAAGAGTTTGTACACGCATTATCTATTGTAGATAATTACTCTCATTTGGGATTTATTTTATCTACCCTGTTGTTCCCTATTATTTATTCGGTGAGCGATATTAACGGACTGCTTGTATTGACTGCACTCTGTTCATTTATCGGCTTTCTTATGGCTTTTCGCCTGCCAAAAGAGAAAACGCAGACTATCCATGAGAAAATCCATTTTTCTTTTCATTCGGCGGATATCCCTATCAGTCTTTTTATCGGAATGATTGATATGAGTTTTCTTATTATTAACTTTTTCTATGTGGAAATTTTAGTTGAATTACATATAAATGAAAGTTATATTAGTTTACTAATTTTACTTTATACAACAGTACAGTTGAGCGTACCGAAACTGACAAGAAAATTTGGAGAAAACAATCTGTTTCGGAAAATTTGCGGTTGCTTAGGGATAACCACTCTTTTTCTTTTTGCCGTTTCCCTCTGCCACAGTCGGATTGTCCTTTTACCAATGCTATTTCTTCCGACTATGTTGTCACTTTTAAGTGTATATTTCGAAAAATATCAGAACAATTACATTGACACTATGGGATACGGACAAAAGCGGGCAACCATTTTGTCCTGCTACAATATGAGTGCAAACATGATCGAAATTCTTTTTCTGTTTGGCTCTGCAAACTTAAAAGAAATGCAGGTACACGATATATTCGCCATATTGGGAGTCACTTTTAGTGTTATCCTTATCTTTATATTGATTTTCCAAACAAGAAAAAAATCATAATACAAAACGCATGGGGCTTTTCTAAACCTCATGCGTTTTTGTATGTAGTTACCATATATGCATAAAATGCTGCATAGCAAGTGTCACCGCTGTAATTCCGGCCCAACATGACATTCCGAGTAAAATCGGACGTCCCCCGCTTTTTACTAATTTCACAATATCCGTATTAAATCCAATCGCTGCCATAGCCATAACGATAAAGAATTTAGACAATTCCTTAAGCGGATTAAACATTGTGGCAGGCACACCCATTGATGTTGCTATTGTCGTAATCAAACTCGCACCGATAAAGAAGAGAATAAAGAATGGGAAAACTTTTTTCAAAGATACTTTCTCTCCGCTTTCATTTTCTGCTTTTCTCGCTCTCATAAATGCCAACACAAGTGTAATCGGAATAATTGCCAATGTTCTTGTCAATTTTACCGTTACCGCCTTATCCAATGTCTGACTTCCCAAATGGTACATACTATCCCATGTAGATGCTGCAGCCGTAACCGAAGAAGTGTCATTTACCGCTGTTCCCGCAAATATACCGAACGCTTCCCCTGATGTTGTGGAAAATCCAAGTCCCGTTCCGAGCATTGGGAAAATCAACGCTGCCAACACATTAAATAGGAAGATAACCGAAATTGCCTGTGCCACATCTTCCTCCTCAGCGTCAATAACCGGCGCTGTCGCCGCAATGGCAGAACCGCCGCAAATAGACGAACCGACACCGATTAACGTAGAAATTTTAGTCGGTACATGCATTGCACGGTGCATAATGTATGCAATAATCAGCGATGTACTGATTGTGCAAATAATAATCGGCAAAGACTGTTTTCCCGTCTGCATAACAACTTTTAAATTCATTCCAAATCCAAGAAGAACAACCGCATACTGTAAAATTTTCTTCGATGTAAATTTCACTCCCGATTCAAAAACTGTCTTATTCTTTACAACAAGCGCCAACACCATTCCGATAAGAATGGCAAAAACCGGACCGCCGATAATGGCAAATTTCTTTCCTAACATGCTGGAAGGTACTGCTATCGCAAGACAAAGCAATAATCCTTTCCAATTCTTTTCTATAAATTTCATCTGTTCCCTCCTATTTCGCTAAATGTACTCCTGCTACTGTTCCGTCTGCGACTGCCGTTGATACCTGACGCACCTGTTTTACTCGGATATCGCCCACTGCATAGACACCTTTTATCTCTGTTTCCATGTTTTCATCTACCGGAATAAATCCGTTTTCCAATTTCAATTCTGTGTATAATCCTGTATTCGGTGTCGTTCCCGCATAAACGAAGATACCGCATCCCGAATCAGAAATCGTTTCAATCGCCCCTGTTTTTTCATCGGAAATCTCAAGGGACTCCACTTTATCTACCCCATATACTCCATGAAGTCTTGAACCTAAACGGAGTTTTATATTTGGTGTTCTTGCCACTTTTTCTCTGAATTCCGCGATACAGCCGAGTGTTTCTTCAAAATGGATAATCGTTACCTGCTCAGCGTATTTAGACAGATATAACGCTTCTTTTACCGCTCCGTCCGCGCCGCCTACAACATAAATATTTTTGCCCTGATATTTTTCGCCGTCTCTCTGTGCATTCATGCCCATTCCTTTTCCGGCGAGTTCTGTTTCCCCTGCAACACCGAGTTTTCTAGGCGTAGTTCCGTTTGCCAAAACAATCTTTTTCGCTTCATAAGCTTTATCCTCCGTATACACTTTCTTTACTTCACCCGCAAGTTCAACTCGTTTCACTTCGCCGTATGCAATCTCAATTCCGGCGCTTTCCGCCTGTTCTTTCAGTCGGTTCGCAAAAGTAACTCCTGTTTCTTCTGACATAATTCCTGCATAGTGGGTAACGGTGGAAACCTTTCCAATCAGTCCGCCCACAACATTTTTCTCTACAATCAACACTTTTTTTCCTCTGCTCACCGCATAAATTCCTGCACTAATTCCTGCCGGACCTGCACCGATAATCACAACGTCATACATCATAACTACTTCCTCTTTTCTTTTTATCTTTAATGTGTTCCTCTTGTTTATACTATATACCTATAAAAGCATTTTGTAAAATTATAATTATTGATACTACCATAAATATCTGTTATGATTATTTCATAACACTTTTGGGAGGAAATTATGCTCGATTTTAGAATGGAAACTTTTTTGAAAGTATGCGAATATATGAATTTTACCCATGCCGGCGAAGCGCTAAACTTAACACAGCCCGCTGTTTCCCAACATATCAAATATTTGGAGAAAAAATATGACTCTCCCCTATTTGTCCGTGACAAAAAACGTCTTCTGCTCACGCCCGCAGGGGAAATTTTACGCTCCGCCTTAGAAACAATGCGAAATGACGAAAACACATTGAAAAAACGAATGAAAGAAAGTCTGGCAGGAAAACATATTCTCACTTTCGGCGTCACCATGACAATCGGAGAATAT
This sequence comes from uncultured Lachnospiraceae bacterium, assembly GCA_900551895.1. GTDB lineage: Bacteria > Bacillota > Clostridia > Lachnospirales > Lachnospiraceae > Faecalimonas. The sequence continues at coordinate 181,615 of URXX01000003.1, forward strand.
GCCCTTGTTCCCGCCCTAACCAAATTAATTCAATCTCACGAAAACACGGACTTCCATGTCCGCTACGGAAATACACAGTCCCTGCTCAGTTATCTCTACGAGGGAAGTATTGACTTCGCCATTGTGGAAGGCTATTTCAAACCTGACAACTACAATACACGCATTTATAAAACAGAAGAGTATATTGCGGTTGCCTCCGCGAAACATATTTTTCAGAAACCGATACGAACGCTTACGGATTTAACTTCCGAACGGCTGATTATAAGGGAACACGGCTCCGGTACAAGAGCCATTTTGACAAAAACACTTGCCATGAAAAATATGTCCGTCAATGACTTTCAGCATATCGTGGAGGTAGAAAATATACATACAATCGTCAACCTGCTTCGGCAGGATTGTGGTATTTCTTTCTTATATAAGGCGGCTGTGGAAGAAGAAATTGCCAACGGAACTTTGATGCAAATACCTTTATCTGATTTTATGATTAAACATGATTTTACATTTCTGTGGAATAAGGACAGTGTTTTTTCTGCGGAGTATGAGAGGATTTTTGAGGAGTTGAAAGGGTATGAAAAAAGAGATTAACCTCTGCATTCCAACACTCCATTATTCACAACAACAATTTCATCATACATCTTCAGAAGCGGAGAATGAATATCGTGGGTAATTGCCAAAACAGTTACCCCCTCCATTTCCAGCAGTCTTTTTTCGATTTCATACGCACTTTTCTTATCAATCGCCGACATACTTTCGTCCAATATCAGTATTGATTTTCGATAATACATTGCTCGTGCCAACGCTATTTTCTGTTTTTGCCCTCCTGATAAATTCATTCCGTTATCTTTTATTTTTTCGTCCAGTCCATGCGTAAATTCTTTTAAGATTTCCTTTACACCGCTTATCTCACAGGCATACTCTAATTGTTTCTTATCTGCTTCTTCCGTTAATGTAATGTTTCTCTCAATTGTTGTATTAAACAAAAATACATTTTGTCCCACTGTGGCAAATAAATTCATATATGCCGGAAACTTTTCCTCCACATTCAATCCGTCCACCGAAATAGTCCCCTCCGTCTGTCTGTAAAGCCCATTAATAACATTAATCAGTGTCGTTTTCCCTGCACCGCTTCCGCCGACAATAGCATACTTTTTCCCTTTTTCAATTTTCAGAGAAACATCTTTGAAAACCCGTTTTCCATTTTCATAGATAAATCCTATATCTTTCAAACAGATACTGTCTTGAAATGGCAACTCCTCTACACCTTTCTTTTCCTGCACTACATTTGTTTCACCCAATATCGCTGAAAATCTTTCCTCAACAGCCTTTCCGCTTGAAATTTTTGGCAGATTAGACATAATCATCATCAACGGCTGTACAAACGCTCCGGTCAACTGCATAATAGCAACCATTTCCCCTATATTTAACATTTTCATAAATACTAATTTTGCTGAAACAAATAAAATAAACAGTTCCGTTCCAACTGATAAACTCATAGAAAGACTTTCGCTTTTTGTCAGCAACTTATCCAAAAAAACTTTCTTTAAATAATATATACGATTGATAAAATCAAAATTTTTACAAGCCTTTTTCCTATGTTGATAAGTACTGATCACATAAAATCCCTCCAAATTATCCGTAATATTTTCCGTTACCTCCGATAATTTATTGGAAACCTCTTCCTGTGCCAAAGATATTCTTTTCTTAAAAAACTTTGGAACAGCATAATTGAAAACGGTACATACTACTATCAGACAGGCTATCCCCACATTTGTAAAAATCAAAGTCAATATGACAACTATTGCAGAAATCACATTTTGCGCGATTATTAACTTGCTCTTTAACGCTCCTTCCTGATACATCTGCACATCGTTTGTCAAGATAGACAAATATTCAGAAATAGGTCTTTTTTCAAACTCGGCAAATGAATAGGACATGATTTTCTCAGAAATTGTATTTCTCAGACGATATATATACTCGTCTGCCATTTTCTGCATGTAAAAATTCCTTATGTAATTAAACAAATAGTAAAAAATAATGAATACAATCGCAATACCAATTATCCGGTTAAAATTCTCCATTCGTTTTCCACTTACGGTATTAATTGTCAACTCAATAATCAACGCTATGGAAACAGATAACAATGCCGTTACTAAATTTAAAATGCCATAAATAATCCATTTTTTCTTTGACATATTTCTTCCCTCCTATTCTCCGCTAAATGTAGGTGAAGAAATAATTGAAATATTTCTAAGTTTTGCTCCTTCACTATTTCTTCCGAAGTATCTCCTGCACAACTCCTCGTATTCTTGAATAAATTCTCTGTATTCTTCATCATTCAACGTTAAATAATCTCTTCCGGCAAACAACATATCTTCTGTTGGATTTCCGTCTTTCTCATAATACTGTTGAAATTCTTGAAGTAAAGTTAAAAGGAAAGTTAGAATAGCGTTAAAATCATTATTATTCTTTATTTTCTTTAACGCATATGTTTTTTCTATCGTCCCTCTTATTTGATTTTCCTTAATCACTTCTATAGCCTCGTTCTGTTCAAGCAATTTAATGTGATTATACATAGATGCTTTAGATACTCCTGTTAACTGATTTAATATTTCACCTGTTGTAGCCGACTGATGAACGGATAAATACTGTAGTATTCTCAATCTGACTGGATGGATCAATACTTCTATTCTGTTCATTTGAATTCCTCCTTTATATTATTCTATTTTTATAGAATAATATAATATTGTAGATTATTTGTCAATAGAAACATCCACTATATTTTGTTTTCTTTATGTCCACTATATTTTGTTTTCTTTATTAATATCATTTCGCTATATTTTATGATATAATTGGTATTCCAAAAATAATAGCATCCAATAGAATATTACACTATCAAGATTTGAGAGGAAAATTCTCCTCGTAATACAAATATCTTAAATAAATTACTATAAAAAGAAAGGAATAACTGAAATATGCCACGAAAGAAAATAGGCGAATTCTCTCAAAAAATAATAGATCTTTTAGAATTGAATATTTCAGCCGGCACACCTATCTTTATTGCCGACTCTAATATTGAACACATGAAGTCATCACACCCAGACGATTTTAGTAGATATAGCATGGACATAGAAAAGATTATTTCTAATCCTGACTATATAGGCAAAAACACAAAAGATAACTCTATAGAATTTACTAAAGAATATAGATTAAACGATGAATTTGTTAAAGTGGCTGTTCGCGTTAGTTTACAAAATATTTATTATGCCCGTTCTATGTATGTATTAAATCAGAACCGTGTCAAAAATTTCATTAAAAAAGGAACTTTAAAGAAACTTGACAAATAAACAAATTCTTGTATAATAACTATATAAAAGCATAAACTATATTGAATGAAAGCAGAGGACGGAACGGGCAGCCGTCACCCTAGTTGGAGATGTGGGAAGGTCACCCCACCTATTTCATTTAATAGAAATAACTGTATTAATTACAGTTGAAAAAGGGAGTGTCGCAGAATAGTTGATTAAATTCAGTTATTTTGCGACACTCCTAATTTTTTGCAAAAATAGTTTTTAGTTTTTTTCCTCGCAGCAAAATCTTTGAAATTCATAATCACTTTTTAATACTCCGAATGCTCCTTCTACCTGAATAGAACCTCTATTTTAGGGCATAAAAAAGGGGCTGTCGCACTAAGTAATTAGTGCGCAGCCTCTTTTCTATGCAAAAAATTACAGCCAGGCTTCGAAAAGTCTGG
>URXX01000004.1 GCA_900551895.1 uncultured Lachnospiraceae bacterium
GTAAAGCAGTTACAGAAGTTCGTAGAGCATATCAAGAAAGATAGGGAAATGGAGGAACGCTTTATGCTTTTTGAAGAATTGCTGAAAGAAGAGAGAAAGGCAGGAAGAGAAGAAGGAATGGCGGAAGCCATAATCGTATTTCTGTCAAAATATGGGGAAGTTCCAGATACTCTTTCGGAAAAAATCAATGAAGAAAAAGATATGGAAGTGTTAAAAAAGTGGATAAGGCTATCGGCTAAAGTTGAGTCGATTGAAGAATTTGTTTCCAAAATATCTTAAATTATTTTCAGATAAGTCAAATCTATAGCCCACAAAACTAAAAAAGATTTGTGGGTATAAGTAAACAAGTCAATGCCAATTCAGGCAAATATTCAAAAAAGAATACAGAGGAATTCTATAATATAATTCAAGACGTACTGTCAGATTTTATCGACTCTTTAATCTCATAAATTTTTGAGTTTATGTAATTTTTTTCCCTTTTTTGATACTAACTGTAAAGTCAAGATTTTTCATCAATCTTAATCATAATCTTTGTAATATAATCGGCTTCGTCAGAAATTACAAAATCATTTAAACCGACTTCATAAGCGTAACCGGTGAGTTGCAAATTATTTTCTGTGGCATAATCCAATATTTGCTGATATAAGAGTGGTAATTTATCCCATGTGCCTCTTTGGTAACCACAAAGATATTTCCCTTTTGGCTTGATAAGACTATTCGAATCAGACCTCTTGTTTAAGGCAACTGTATATATGCCCTCATATTTATCAAAGTTCATCTTATATACATGATCAAGTGAAATGAAACTTCCGATTCCCATTCGTATCTGTTCTATTCCCCATATATCTTTTAAGTGGTAAAAAATTTGTGATATATCGTCTTCTGAGATATCATAAGGATAGACTAAAAGTTTTTCTGATGTACATTCTTCAATTCTGATTTCCTGCTCCTGTAAAGTTTCACAAAAAAGGATTTGCTCTTTTTTGTTATGTATTACAGTTTTAATATTTTTTAGTTTTTGGATTTGTTTATCGAGTTCTTTTTCTTTTGTATGAACAATCTTTAAAAAGTTGGCAGGTGTGGGATTTTCACGATAAGTTTCAATTTCTTCAATACTCATATTCAATTCTTTCAACATACGGATATATTCAAAATCTATACTTTGTGAAACATCATAATAGCGATAACCGTTTTCGGTTTTTGTAAATGGACGGAAAAGACCGATTTCATCATAATAATGTAATGTGCGTTTGTTTACTTCATGTAATTTTGCGAATTGTGCGGTTGTCAGCCTTTTTATTTCTTTTCTCATTTCTTTACATCTCCTTATTGACATTACAGTTACTGTATACTTTATCATACATGATATAAATGGTGAAAACAAGGAGAGGAACAATGAAAATAGAATTACGAGAATATCAAAAACAAGATTTTAAGACTTTAGAAACGATTATCAGAGAAACGTGGCATTATGATGATTTTAGCAGTCCGAAAACAGCAATTAAATTGGCAAAGGTATTTTTGAGTAGTTGTTTGACAAACTATACCTTTTCAAGAGTAGCGGTAGTTGACGGAAAAGTGGCAGGCATTATATTGGCTAACAATATTGCGAAACATAAATGCCCCCTTTCAAATCGGCTGCTACAGATAAAATCGATATTATCCTTATATATTTCGAAAGAGGGGAGGAATGTTTCAAAGATTTTTGGCAACGTCAATGGAATCGATAAACAATTGCTAAACGAAAATAACAAGACTTATCCGGCAGAACTTGCTTTATTTGCTGTAAGTTCTTCGTACAGAGGAAAAGGAATTGGGAAAATGTTGTTTCAAACAGCGCTTGATTACATGAAACAGGAAAGGTTGAAAGAATTTTATTTGTTTACAGACACAAGTTGTAATTATGGATTTTATGAACATCAGGGAATGCAAAGACGATTGGAAAAGAAACACATATTTCATATCAAAGGTCAGGAGGCAGTAATGCACTTCTTTATTTATGACTATCAATGTTAAAGATAAAAGCCGCAGTTTATTTGACTACGGCTTTTTCCAACGCCTTTTCAATGGCAGAAACAATCATTTGCGAGGTATAAGGATTATCTTCGGGATAAGTAAGATTTTTGGTTGACTGGGTTTCACATACCTGCTCAGCGATATTTTCGATTGCAGGCTGTAACAGAGGATACATTGTAGTAACGGACTCGCTTAAGTTGACACAGCGGATAGAGGTGATTTTTGATTGGTCGACCGTAACCTCTATTTCCAAGTCCGTACTGTTTAAATTTACTGTGGAGGTGTAAATTCCCGGTGTATATTCTTTTGTAGTGTCCAATGTTTTTTTATTTTTCGGGAAGAACATAAATACCAAAAGTAAAATAAAAAGAACTCCCAAAATAACAAAAATGGCAGTGTAAATGATTTCTTTCATATGCAGAACAACAATCTTTGTTTTTGAACTCATGCAGTCCCTCCTCATCTATATATATTGGAAAATATATCATTTACTTTGTATAATATATGAATGGAAGAAAAAAATATTCATGGCATTGCGTGACAAATGGAAAATGTTCTTGTAGAATAGAACGAGATAAAAAGAAAATGAGGTGGCAAAATGTATATAATTGTAGGTCTTGGGAATCCGACTGCTCAGTATGAGGGAACACGTCATAATGTGGGATTTGATGTAATAGATGCGATTGCAGATAAATATAATATAACAATGGATATAAGAAAGCACAGGGCTTTTTGTGGAAAAGGTATTATTGGGGGACAGAAAGTTATTTTGGCAAAACCGCAGACGTATATGAATTTAAGCGGTGAGAGTGTGAGAAGTCTTGTAGATTATTTTAAAATTGATGAAGAACAGGAGTTAATCGTAATTTATGACGATATAAGTCTTGATGTGGGACAACTTCGTATTCGCAAAAAAGGAAGTGCCGGAGGACATAACGGAATTAAAAATATTATTGCACATTTGGGACATTCCGTATTTCCGAGAATTAAAGTCGGGGTAGGGGAGAAACCGAAACACTACGATTTGGCGGATTATGTTTTAGGACATTTTTCAAAAGCGGAAAGAGAAGTTATGGAGAAAGGCTATGAAAAGGCAGTGGAGGCAGTAGAGTTAATGGTGAATGATGAAATTGAAACTGCCATGAATAAGTTTAACAAAAAGGCAAAATAGAAGAAGGAGGATATATGCAGGCTTTTGTAGAACCGCTGAAAGAATTGGCGGAATTTGAAGAAATACAGAAAGAAAAGAAAAAACAAAGGGGAATGATACAGATTGCAGGTTGTGTTAATTCTCAGAAAACACATTTGATGTATGCTCTTGGCGATGATTCAACATATAGAGTCATCGCTGTTTCAAGTGAAGCAAAAGCAAAACAGATTTACGAAGAATATAAATTTTTAGACGAAAAAGTATATTATTACCCACCGAAAGATCTTCTGTTCTATCAGGCGGATTTGCGTGGCAAAGCACTTGTAAAAGAGAGAATGGAAGTAATTCAGGCGCTTTTAACGGAGGAAAAGGTGACGGTTATTACCGGGTTTGACGGATTTATGGATTCTCTTTTGCCACTGGAAAAAATCAAAGAGAGAATTTTTACGCTGAAAGTCGGAGATACGGTAGATTTTGACGCTTTGAAAGAGAAGGTGGCGACGCTTGGTTATGATCGGGAAGTACAGATTGACAGTATGGGACAGTTTTCTGTACGCGGGGGAATTATTGATATTTATCCTTTGACGGAGGAAGTTCCCATTCGTATTGAATTTTGGGATGATGAGATTGATTCCATTCGTACATTTGATTTGGAGAGCCAGCGTTCTATAGAAAATTTGGAGGAAGTTGTTATTTATCCGGCGACGGATTTTCCGGAAGAAGAGGGAGAAAGAGTTTCTTTTTTAGATTATTTTCCTCTGGAAGAAACGATTCTGTTTTTGGACGAACCGGCGAGGCTGTTGGAAAAAGGAACAGGGGTGGAAGAGGAATATTTGGAAGCCCAGAAAAACCGTATAGAAACAGGGTGTGAGATTTCCGATGTGCGTATACCGCTTTATGAAACAAAGCAGGTTATTGAGAAAATGAATGAGCGCTATTGCATCGGTTTTTCAGCGTTAGAAATACGGACAAGGGAATTTAAGACAAAGAATCTGTATAGTATTCATACGAAAAGTGTAAATCCGTATAACAACAGTTTTGAGATGCTTACAAGAGATTTGAAACAATTGAAGCGAAACGGTTATCGGGTGATTCTTCTATCGGGTTCAAGGACGAGAGCGAAGCGTCTTGCGGAGGATTTGCGTGACTATAATCTGAGTAGTTTTTACAGTGAGGAAAAGGACAGGCTTGTACAGGACGGGGAGATTTTAGTTTCTTTTGGTCATGTTGCGGAGGGATATGAATATCCGATGTTGAAATTTACGGTAATTTCAGAAACGGATATTTTTGGTAAAGGAAAGAAAAAGCGTAAGCGAAAAGTTTATGAGGGGCAGAAAATACAAAGTTTCTCGGAACTGAAAATAGGAGACTATGTTGTCCATGAAAATCATGGTTTGGGGATATATCAGGGAATAGAAAAAATTGATGTGGATAAGACGTTAAAAGACTATATGAAAATTTCCTATGCGGGAGGAGGAAATCTCTATATTCCCGCAACGCAATTAGATTTAATTCAGAAATATGCAAGTGCGGATGCAAAGAAACCGAAGCTGAACCGTCTTGGAACGCAGGAATGGATGAAGACAAAAACGAAGGTCAGAGGGGCGGTTAAAGAGATTGCAAAAGACCTTGTGGAACTGTATGCGGCAAGACAACGTGAAGAGGGTTTTGTATATGGTCCGGATACGGTTTGGCAGAAGGAGTTTGAGGAAATGTTTCCGTTTGAGGAAACGGAAGACCAAATGCTGGCCATTGAGGCGACAAAACGGGACATGGAAAGCAATAAAATCATGGACAGACTGATTTGCGGAGATGTGGGCTATGGAAAAACGGAGGTGGCTATCCGTGCGGCTTTTAAAGCGGTGCAGGAAAATAAGCAGGTAGTCTATTTAGTTCCTACAACGATTTTGGCACAGCAGCATTACAATACATTTGTGCAGAGAATGAAAGAATTTCCGGTGCGTGTAGATTTGATGTGTCGTTTCCGCACGCCGACGCAGCAGAAAAAAACGATTGAAGATACAAAAAAAGGGTTAGTTGATATTATTGTCGGAACGCACAGAGTTTTGAGCGATGATTTGAAATTTAAAGATTTGGGACTGTTGATTATTGATGAAGAACAGCGTTTCGGCGTACAGCATAAAGAAAAGATAAAAAAGTTAAAAGAAAATATAGATGTATTGACGTTGACGGCAACACCGATTCCGAGAACGCTCCATATGAGTTTGATCGGGATTAGAGATATGAGTGTTTTAGAGGAAGCGCCGATGGATAGAATTCCTATCCAAACTTATGTTATGGAATATAATGATGAAATGGTTCGTGAGGCAATACAGCGAGAGTTGTCACGGCAGGGACAGGTTTATTATGTTTATAATCAAGTAAAGGATATTGAAGAGATTACGGACAGAATTCAAAGTCTTGTTCCGGAGGCGGTAGTCACTTATGCCCACGGACAGATGAGCGAGCATCAGTTAGAAAAAATTATGTATGATTTTATTAACGGTGAAATTGATGTTCTTGTATCGACTACAATTATTGAAACGGGGCTTGATATTTCCAATGCGAACACAATGATTATTCATGAAGCCGATAAATTGGGACTTTCCCAACTTTATCAGTTACGTGGAAGAGTGGGACGTTCCAACAGAATGGCATATGCGTTTATGTTGTATAAGCGGGATAAATTATTGAAAGAGGTTGCGGAAAAACGGCTTTCCGCTATCCGAGAATTTACGGATTTGGGTTCGGGATTTAAAATTGCCATGCGGGATTTGGAAATCCGAGGTGCAGGAAATCTATTGGGTGCGGAGCAGCACGGGCATATGGAGGCAGTCGGATATGATTTGTACTGCAAAATGTTAAATGAGGCGGTAAAACATTTGAAAGGGGAAATGGAGGAAGAGTCCTATACGACAACAATCGATTTGAATGTGGACGCCTATATTCCGTCATCGTATATACCGAACGAGTATCAGAAACTGGATATTTACAAAAGAATTGCCAGCATCGAAAATGAGGAAGAAATGGATGATATGGTGGAAGAATTAATTGACCGTTTTGGAGATATTCCGAAAAAAGTGCAGCAGTTACTCCATATTGCTTCGGTGAAAGCCTTTGCTCACAGTGCATACATTGTTTCTATTGAACAAAAGGGCGAGGAATATAAGTTTACGATGTATGAGAGGGCAAAAGTGTGCGCAGACCGCATTCCGCTTCTTTTACAACAATATAAGGGAAATTTAACGTTCAAGGCAGAAACAAATCCGTATTTCATTTACCAGAAAAAAGGTCGGAATAAACGTGAAAAAGATGAAAATATATTAGAATGTGTAAAAAGTGTGATAAGTGGGATAAAAGGATTGATAGAATAAGAAAAAAACGATATAATAATGAAGTTAGTAAAACGAAGGAGGACGTTATGGGTAATACAAGAAAGAAAATCGTTGCTTTGGTGGCAGCCGCCGCTATGTCGGCAACAGCAATTACAGGGTGCGGAAAGATAAATAACGAGGCGACATTAATGACAGTTGGTGAAGATAAGGTAACTATGGGAGTTGGGAATTTCTTTGCCAGATACCAGCAGGCAATGGCTGAGGCACAGTACGGCACATATATGGGAGATGAAATGTGGGAAACGGAAGTGGCTGAGTCGGAAACAATGGAAGAAAGCATGAAAAAGAGAATTTTAGAATCGCTGAAAACATTGTATGTGTTGGAAGATCATATGAAAGATTATAAAGTGGAACTGACTGCCGAAGAGAAACAGAAGATTGAAACAACTGCGAAAGAATTTTTGAAAGCAAATAAAGACGGCGCGAAAGAAGTGATTTCAGCGGATGAAGATACGGTAAAGCGTGTGTTAGAATTACTTACTATCGAAGATAAAATGCGAGAAGCAATGGTAAAAGATGTTGATAAGAACGTAAGTGATGAAGAGGCTGCTCAGAAGAGTATGCAGTATGTGTTCTTTACATTTACGAAGACGGCAGAGGACGGAACTTCTACAACAATAGATGACAGTGCGAAAAAAGAGTTAAAAGAAAAGGCAACAAAATTCCAAGAAGGCGCAAAATCACAGGCGGACTTCGCAGCTTATGCAAAGGCAAGCGGATACGAAGCGACAACAAAAACGTTTGATGCAAAAGACACTGCTCCTTCAGAAGATTTAATTAAAGCGGTTGATAAATTAAAAGCGGGAGAAATGACAGGGGTAATTGAAACGCCGTCAGGATACTATGTTGCAAAAGTGATAAGTTTGTTGGACAGAGCGGCAACAGATGCAGAAAAGAAAACAATTATCGCTGAACGTGAAAATAAAAAATACGAAGAATTAGTGGATAAATTTGTTAAAGATGCGAAAATTGATGTAAATAAAAATGAGTGGAAAAAAATCAGTTTTTCAAAACAAAGAATAACATTAAAAGCAGTTGAGCAGAAAACAGAGCAGCAGGAACAGAAATAGAAAAAAGGTGTGGCAATCACGAAATGGTGATTTGCCGCACCTTTTTTCTACGCAATTAGAAGCGGGACATAAGTAAATTATTTACCAATTTTCCGTCTGCTTTACCTTTTACTTTAGGCATTAATTCTTTCATAATGCGCCCTTTATCTTTTGCTGTAGGAGTGTCAATGCCAAGTTCAGAAAGAGTGGCGTCGATAACGGATTTGATTTCTTCTTCACTCATCATTTTTGGAGCGTACTGCTCTAAAACGGCAAGGCGTTTTTCACATTCCTCTACGATTTCCGTGCGGTCAGCAGGTGTCATTTCCAAAGTTTCTTTTGTCTGTTTGATTTCTTTCATAATTACCTGCGTTTCTTCCTCTTCTGTAAGGTCGGCACGTTTTTCAATTGCTTTGTTTTTTAAAGCGGATAAAAGCATGGACAAAGTTTCTTTTGTTTCTTTATCTCCTGCTTTCATGGCTGTGACCATTGCACTTCTTACTTCGTCTATTTTACTCATTGTTCTACCTCCTTGAAATCATATACTTTTATTATAAAAGATAGGCAGTTAAAGTCAATGTTTGTTTTTTGTATTTCAAAATGAATAAAAAATTTCCATTTACAGATACTATTTCCAATCGGAAAAAATAATGGAGGAAAAGGAAATGAAAGCAACAGGAATAGTTCGCAGAATCGATGATTTAGGAAGAGTTGTCGTTCCGAAAGAAATACGAAGAACGCTAAGAATAAGAGAGGGAGACCCGCTGGAAATTTTTACGGATCGAAATGGAGAAGTGATTTTAAAAAAGTATTCGCCGATTGGAGAATTGCATAAAATTTCATGTGAGTATGCGGAAAGTTTATCGTCAGTGACAGGATATACTGTATGTATTGCAGATACAGAGCAGATTATTGCGGTTTCGGGAAGTGGGAAAAAATTGCTTGCGGAAAAAGGGATAACGTCTGAAATGCGTAAAGTAATGGAAACACGAAAATCTTTTGTGGCAGGACGGGGTGAAAAAACGCATGTGAAGATTACCGATGCACAGATGCAGGAATATACAGATCAAGCGATCAGTCCGATTATATGCGAAGGAGATGTCATTGGTGCGGTTATTCTTCTTAATAAAGAAGGGGATAAAAAGTTTGGAGATTTGGAAAAAATTTTGGCACAGGCAGGGGCGGAATTTTTGGCAAAACAAATGGAGCAGTAAAGGTATAAAACTCCTCGGACAATCATAGATTGTGTTAGAACAGAGGTGAAGGAGGAGTTTTTGTGGGAAAGCAGGAGAAAGAAAAAACGAAAGGAATATGGCTGTTAAAGGCGTTGCTTGCAGGATATGTGGTGACGGGCGTTCTGCTGATGCTATTGGCACTTTTACTGTATAAGATAGATTTGGATGAGCAAAAGGTGACAATGGGAATTATTGCAACCTATGTGATTTCTACTTTTGCAGGCGGATTTATTATGGGAAAGTTAGTAGGAGAGCAAAGGTTTGTTTGGGGACTTATTTTGGGAGTGCTTTACTTTTTGCTGCTTTTTGCAGTTTCTTTTGCAGTCAATCACCGATTGCAGAGCAATGGAACTAATCTTGTAACAACACTTTTGCTTTGTGCGGGAGGCGGAATGCTTGGAGGAATGGTTTCGTAACTTTTCAGCCGTGCAAACTCGAATTGACTGTTGAATAGTTATAAAATTGACTGTTGAATAGTTATAAAAAAGACTTTAAAAACGGAGTGTACTGTGTTATAATGAAACAAGTTAATGTATATTCAAGGAGGAATTGATATGAAACACATCAAAACATTAAATGCACAGACATTAAATAATACAGTGAAAAAAGGTGGCTGTGGAGAATGCCAGACATCTTGTCAGTCAGCATGTAAGACATCTTGCACAGTAGGAAATCAGACTTGCGAACAGAAGAAATAATAGAGATTGCATAGTCAGAACTGGGCAGCGGCTTCGGTCGCTGTTTTTTTCTTGTTGTATAGGAAAATATTGATATAGAAGAAAGGGGAAATATTGTGATTCATCAGTACAAGAATAACGGATATGATATTGTATTGGATGTCAACAGTGGTTCAGTTCATGTAGTAGATGATATGTGTTACGATATTATCGAATATTTGGATAGACTTGGCGTGGAAGACCATATGGAATTGCTTGAGCAGAATGATACGCTGGAAAAGATGAAGACAGACTTAGGACAAACATATCCGGCAGAAGAGATTGCGGAAGCATTTGAAGACATAAAAGAACTTACAAAGGCAGGACAACTATTTACAAAAGATATTTATGAAGAATATATAGGAGAAGTGAAGCAGAGAAAGACTGTTGTAAAGGCACTCTGTATTCATATTGCCCATGACTGTAATTTAGCCTGCAAATACTGCTTTGCAGAAGAAGGCGAATATCATGGCCGAAGAGCGTTAATGTCATATGAAGTAGGGAAAAAGGCGTTGGATTTCTTGATTGCAAATTCGGGAAACAGAAGAAATCTTGAAGTAGACTTCTTCGGAGGAGAGCCTTTGATGAATTGGCAGGTTGTAAAAGATTTAGTTGCCTATGGAAGAGAACAGGAAAAAATACATAATAAAAACTTCCGATTTACTTTGACGACAAACGGTGTCCTTTTAAATGATGAAGTACAGGAATTTTTGAACAAAGAAATGGATAACGTTGTATTAAGTCTTGACGGAAGAAAAGAAGTCAACGATAAAATGCGTCCGTTCAGAAACGGAAAAGGAAGTTATGATTTAATTGTTCCGAAGTTCCAGAAACTTGCAGACAGCCGTAACCAGCAGAAATATTACATCAGAGGAACATTTACAAGAGATAATCTTGACTTTTCAAACGATGTTCTTCATTTTGCGGATTTGGGATTTGAACAGATTTCCATTGAACCGGTTGTTGGTGAGGAAAGCGATTTCTACGCAATCAGAGAAGAGGACCTTCCACAGATTTTTGAGGAATATGATAAACTGGCAAAAGAAATGGTTAAGCGTGAAAGAGAAGGAAAAGGATTTACATTTTTCCACTTTATGCTTGATTTGGACGGCGGTCCGTGCGTTGCAAAACGTTTATCCGGCTGTGGTTCGGGAACAGAATATTTAGCAGTTACTCCGTGGGGAGATTTATACCCGTGTCACCAGTTTGTAGGTGAAGAAGAGTTTCTTATGGGAAATGTTGATGAGGGAATTACAAAACCTGAAATTGCAGATGATTTTAGAGGATGCAGCGTGTACTCTAAAGAAAAATGTAAAAATTGTTTTGCCAGATTTTATTGCAGTGGTGGCTGCATGGCAAATTCATATAAATTCCACGGATCTATTCATGATACATATGATGTTGCGTGTGAGATGGAAAGAAAACGTGTAGAATGTGCAATTATGATAAAAGCCGCATTGGCAGATAAGGAAAGGGTGTAAAAAATGAAAAAAAGCAAAGGTGTCATTAGCCTGCTCCTCGTAACTATTCTGACAGGACTTCTTGTGTTTACAACAGTTGTCGGATTTGGAAGCGGACACATCGGGGCAGCAAAGAACATTAAGTTAGGTCTTGACTTAGCAGGCGGGGTAAGTATTACTTATCAGGCAAAAGGTAAAACGCCAACAGAAAAAGAAATGAGCGATACTGTTTATAAATTGCAGAAACGTGTTGAACAGTATAGTACGGAAGCAGGCGTTTATCAGGAAGGAGATAATCGTATCTCTATTGAAATTCCGGGTGTAACAGATGCGAACAAAGTGTTGGAGGAACTTGGAAAACCGGGTTCGTTGGAATTTCAGGATTCTGAGGGAAAAGTTGTATTAGACGGAACAGATGTTAAGAGTGCGACAGCACAGATTCAGGAAGATAATTCCGGCAAGAAGAGAAACATGGTTTCTCTTGAAATGACAAAAGAAGGTAAGAAGAAATTTGCGGATGCGACACAGAAGAATTTAGGAAAACCGATTGCTATCGTTTATGACGGACAGGTTATCAGCAGCCCTACAGTAAACAGTGCGATTACAAACGGACAGGCTGTAATCGAAGGTGACTTTACATATGAAGAAGCGGAAGAACTTGCTTCAACAATCCGTATCGGTGGACTTCAGGTAGAGTTGGAAGAAATTAACTCAAGCGTTGTAGGAGCTCAGCTTGGTGAAGAAGCAATCAGCACAAGTTTAATGGCGGGTGCAATCGGCTTGGCAATTATCTTCGTATTTATGTGCGTTGTATATCTTCTTCCGGGACTTGCTTCAAGTATTGCGTTATGTATTTATACAGGAATTATCCTTGTGTTATTAAACGCATTTGATATCACATTAACATTACCGGGTATCGCGGGTATTATTCTCGGTATTGGTATGGCGGTAGATGCCAACGTTATCATTTTTGCCAGAGTAAAAGAAGAGTTGGCGGCAGGAAGAAATGTTAAGACAGCATTGAAAAAAGGTTTCCAAAAAGCGTTATCCGCTATCTTGGACGGAAACATTACAACTTTAATCGCTGCTTTAGTGTTAGGTTTAAAGGGAACAGGTACTGTAAAAGGGTTTGCTCAGACATTGGCTTTAGGTATTGTTGTTTCTATGTTTACAGCGCTTGTTGTAACGAGAGTAATTATTTTCGCATTCTATGCAATCGGACTTAGAAGTGAAAAATTATATGGTGTTCAGAAAGAAAGAAAAACAATCAATTTCCTTGGAAAGAGAAAAGTATGCTTTGTCATTTCTATCGCACTTGTATTAAGCGGTTTTGTGGCAATGGGTGTTCAGAAATCACAGGGAAATGACATTTTAAATTACAGCCTTGAATTTAAAGGCGGTACGGCAACAAACGTAACTTTTAATGAGGACTATTCGATTAAAGAATTAGATGCAAAAGTAACGCCGGTTATTGAGAAAGTGACAGGTGACAAAAATGTACAGATGCAGAAAGTAAAAGGTACAAAACAAGTTGTTGTAAAAACACAGGTATTAGACTTAAAGAAACGTGAAGCGTTAAATAAGGCGCTTGTTGATAACTTTAAAGTAGATGAAAAGAAAATTACTTATAACAATATCAGTTCAACAGTAAGTTCGGAAATGAGAAAAGACGCTATTATCGCTGTGTTGATTGCTACTGTATGTATGTTGATTTATATTTGGTTACGATTCAAAGATTTCAGATTTGCGAGCAGTGCAATCATTGCGTTATTACATGACGTGTTAGTTGTATTGGCATTCTATGCGATTGCAAGAGTTTCTGTCGGTAATACATTTATCGCTTGTATGCTGACAATTGTCGGTTACTCTATCAATGCGACAATCGTTATCTTCGACCGAATTCGTGAAGAGTTAAAAACAGGAAGCAGAAAAGATACAATTGAAGATGTTGTAAACAGAAGTATTACGCAGACACTTACAAGAAGTATTTATACATCCTTTACAACATTTGTCATGGTAGCGACGCTTTATGTTTTAGGCGTAAGTTCCGTAAAAGAATTTGCGGCACCGCTCATGGTAGGTGTAGTTGTGGGAGCATACTCATCAGTTTGCATCACAGGTGCATTGTGGTATGTAATGAAGAAGAAATTTGTGAAAAAATAAGAAAAAGACAAAACGGGGGATTAATTAATCCCCCGTTTCGTCTTATAGATAAAGGCGGGAAAATGAAATGCAAAAATGGTTTTTAACACGAAAGGGAGCCGACTTTCAGGGGATTAGTCAAAAGTTTCATATCAGTCCGGTAGTTGCCAGATTAATTCGCAACAGAGATGTGGTCGGTGATGAAGAAATACAGTTTTATCTTCGTGGAAAAGTGGAAGACTTATATGACGGCATATTGATGAAAGATATGTCGGTGGCAGTCGATATTATCAGAGAGAAGATTCAGGAAAGAAAACCGATTCGAATTATAGGCGATTATGATATTGACGGGGTTAATGCTACTTATATTTTGCTGGAGGGGATAGAGAAACTGGGCGGAGATGTAAGTATAGATATTCCCGACAGAATGAAAGACGGGTATGGACTGAATAGGGCATTGATAGACAGAGCGTTTGAGAGTGGGATAGATACAATTATTACCTGCGATAACGGGATTGCCGCGAGGGAAGAGATTGCTTATGGAAAAAGTCTTGGCATGACGATTATTGTGACGGATCATCACGAAGTGCCTTACGAAGAAACAGCAGGGGGAGTTCATTATCTATTACCGCCGGCAGACGCGGTAATAGACCCGAAGAGAGAAGACTGTGCATATCCGTTTCCACATCTTTGCGGAGCAGGTGTAGCCTACAAATTTGTGGAAACACTATTTAATATAGAGGGAAGAGAGACGGCAGAGATAGAATATCTTATTGAAAATGTAGCAATAGCCACAGTGGGTGATGTTATGGATTTGATTGGTGAAAATCGTATTTTTGTCAAATACGGACTGGAAAAAATAAAACAGACGAAAAATCTCGGTTTGAAGTCACTTATGGAGCATACCGGAATAGATGTGGAGCGGTTATCTTCTTATCATATTGGATTTGTTATCGGACCGTGCTTGAATGCCAGCGGGCGTTTAGATACGGCTAAGAGAGCGCTGGAACTTTTGCGTGCCAAAACAAAAGCGGAGGCGGATATACTGGCAGGGGATTTGAAAGCGTTAAATGACAGTCGAAAAGAGATGACGGCGGAGGCTGTGGAAGAGGCGATTGAGCAGGTGGAAAACAGTTCCTTAAAGGAAGACAGAGTGCTTGTGATTTATCTGCCGGATTGCCATGAGAGTCTTGCGGGAATTGTAGCCGGAAGAATTCGGGAAAAATATTACAAACCCACATTTGTTCTGACAAATGCGGAAGAGGGTGCGAAAGGCTCGGGGCGTTCGATAGATACTTATCATATGTATGACGAAATGACAAAGTGCAAAGATTTGCTCGGAAAGTTTGGCGGGCATAAATTGGCGGGAGGTTTATCCATTCCGATAGAAAATATTGATGAATTTCGCAGAAGATTAAATAAAAACTGTACGTTAAGTGAAGATGAGTTGTATGAAAAAATTTCCATTGATATGCAATTGCCGCTTGCCTACGTGAGCGAAACGCTTATCGGGGAGTTGGAATGCTTAGAACCTTTTGGGAAGGCGAATCCGAAACCGGTGTTTGCCGAGAAGGATATACAGGTAAGGGAAACGAGAATATTGGGGAAAAATCAGAATGTATTAAAACTGCAGCTTTCCGATATGTATGGAACGACAATGGAGGGAATGTATTTTGGCGATATAGAAGAATTTATGGAAACGGTTGAAAAGAAAAACGGAAGAATGAATATTACATATTATCCGTCCGTAAACGAGTACAGAGGGAGAAAAACGTTGCAGATTGTCATACAGAATTATCAATAGTATATTGGAATTATGGTGGAGAAGTGATATAATAATATACATATTTTGTAGAAATTTGGAGGCAGTAGAGATGAAGCCAATAGAGGATTATATAAGAAGCATTCCGGATTTTCCGGAAAAGGGAATTATTTTCAGAGATATTACAAGTGTGCTGGAGGATGCAGAGGGACTGCATTTGGCCATTGACTTGATACAGGAGCATATAGGCGGAGATGACTTTGATGTTGTTGTAGGACCGGAATCAAGAGGATTTATTTTCGGAGTTCCGATTGCATATAATATGCATAAACCTTTTGTACCTGTACGCAAGAAAGGAAAACTGCCTTGCGAAACAGTTTCCATTCAATATGATTTAGAATATGGAAGCGCTGAAATTGAGATGCATAAGAATTCTATTAAACCGGGGCAGAAAGTAGTTATCATTGATGATTTAATGGCAACCGGAGGAACAATGGAGGCCATTATTAAACTTATCGAGGGAATGGGCGGAGAAGTCGTTAAGATTGTATGCTTGATTGAACTGGCAGGATTGAAAGGAAGAAAGAGGTTAGAGGATTATCAGATGGAAGCGGTAATTACCTATCCGGGTAATTAATAAAGAGAAAAGAGGGAGGTATCTTTATGGCAGAGAACAACATCATGGAGAATCCATATGAAAATTTAGAAATCGTTGACGGTCATGCGGTAAAATCTCCGGAGGATTATCAGGATTCCGATAAACTGTACAATGCCCTAATTGCAAGAATTAGGAAATACCACCCGTCTACAGATATTTCGATGATTGAGAAAGCGTATAAGATTGCTAAGGAAGCACATGAGGGACAGGTGCGAAAATCGGGCGAAGCCTATATTATTCATCCCACATGGGTTGGATTGATTCTTGCCGATTTGGAATTGGATAAAGAGACAATCGCGGCAGGAATTCTTCATGACGTAGTGGAAGATACAGTCATGTCAGAGGAAGAGATTACAGAGGAATTCGGAAGTGAAGTTGCATTGCTTGTAGATGGGGTGACAAAACTGGGACAGTTATCCTACTCGGCAGATAAGTTGGAAGTACAGGCGGAAAACTTAAGAAAGATGTTTCTTGCAATGGCGAAAGATATTCGTGTTATTCTAATTAAACTTGCGGACAGACTGCATAATATGCGTACACTGCAATTTATGGTTCCGGAGAAGCAAAAGGAAAAAGCGAGAGAAACAATGGATATTTACGCTCCGATTGCTCAGCGTCTTGGTATTTCCAAAATAAAAACGGAATTGGACGATTTGGCATTGAAATATTCCCAGCCGGAGGTATTTTATGATTTAGTGAATCAGATTAATGCAAGAAAGACAGAGAGGGAAGAGTTTGTTCAGCAGATTGTGGACGAAGTTTCCACACACATGAAAAATGTGAATATCAAAGCGGAAGTATACGGCAGAGTAAAACATTTCTTTAGCATTTATAAGAAAATGGTAAATCAGGATAAGACAGTCGATCAGATTTATGATTTGTTTGCCATTCGCATTATCGTTGACTCGGTGAAAGACTGTTACGCTGCACTTGGTGCAATCCATGAGATGTACACTCCTATACCGGGACGTTTTAAAGATTATATTGCAATGCCAAAACCGAACATGTACCAGTCACTGCATACAACTCTTATGGGACCGTCAGGTCAGCCTTTTGAAATTCAGATTCGTACGGTAGAGATGCACAAGACGGCAGAATATGGTATTGCTGCTCATTGGAAATATAAAGAAACAGGCGGAAGCGAGAAGAGCGTTGCAACCCGTGCGGAAGAGAAATTAAGTTGGCTCAGACAAATTTTGGAATGGCAGCAGGATACGGATAATCGTGAGTTTTTATCCTTGCTAAAAGGAGATTTAGACTTATTTGCGGAAGATGTATATTGCTTTACCCCAAATGGGGACGTAAAGAACCTTCCAAACGGTTCGACACCTGTAGACTTTGCATACGCAATTCACAGTGCGGTAGGAAATAAAATGGTCGGAGCAAGAGTAAACGGCAAGTTAGTTCCGATTGACTATAAAATTCAAAACGGTGACAGAATAGAAGTTCTGACATCACAAAATTCAAAAGGACCAAGCCGCGACTGGTTAAATATTGTAAAGAGTACACAGGCGAGAAATAAAATTAACCAATGGTTTAAGAAAGAGTTTAAAGAAGAAAATATTATTCGCGGAAAAGAAATGCTTTCTGCTTATTGCAGGGCAAAGGCTCTTGTGTTAAGTGATTTGACAAAACCGAAATATATGCAGGTTGTACAGCAGAAATATGGTTTTAGAGATTGGGAAGCCGTACTTGCGGCGCTCGGTCATGGCGGTTTGAAGGAAGGTCAGATTGTCAACAGGCTTTTGGAAGAGTATAATAAAGAGCATAAAGAAGCGATTACAGACGAAACAATCTTGGAGAAAGTATCCGAGGCTGCAAAAAATAAAGTACATGTAACAAAGTCGAAAAGCGGTATTGTTGTCAAGGGAATTGACGATATGGCTGTCCGTTTTTCAAGATGCTGTAATCCTGTTCCGGGAGATGAGATTGTCGGATTTGTTACGCGAGGAAGAGGAATGTCCATTCATAGAACAGATTGTGTAAATATTATTCACTTGTCAGAGAGTGAGCGTGCAAGGTTGATAGATGCGGAATGGGAGCAGGAAGAAGAAAAGGGCATTGGCCAGTATGTGGCAGAAATCCGTATGTATGCGGTGGACAGAACAGGCTTGCTTATGGAAATATCTAAAGTTTTTACGGAAAACAAAATTGATGTAAAAACAATGAATGCCCGCACGAGTAAGCAGGGCAAAGTAACATTGGAAATCGGATTTATTGTACACGGACGGGAGGAACTTGCCAAAGTGGCAGAGAAACTTCGTCAGATAGAAGGTGTTATTGATATAGAACGTGCGGTAAGTTAGGAGATAAAAATGAGAATTAAAACAATAGTGACTGGAATAATCAGTACAAACTGTTATGTAGTGCATAATGAAGAGACGCAAGAAGCGGTTATTATTGATCCGGGTGCATGCTCTAAAAATTTGAAAGATTATCTTTTGGAAGAAAAGTTAGAGGTGAAAGGAATACTTCTTACACACGGACACTTTGACCATATTTTAGGTTTGGACGGATTACTGGAAATGTTTGACGTTCCCGTTTACGTTCATCGGGACGAAGAGAAATTGATTACGGATCCGATTTTAAATCAATCGAAAGCATATACAAACGGATATACTTTCACAAAAGCAAAATATGTAGAAGATAAAGAAGTGCTACATCTGATAGGATACTCTTTTCAGGTCATTCACACACCGGGACATACAAAAGGCGGTGCGTGCTATTATGTGAAAGAGGAAGATGTTTTGTTCAGTGGTGATACATTGTTTTACGCATCAGTGGGAAGAACGGATTTCCCGACAGGAAGTACATCTGAATTAATTCGCTCTATTCGTGAGAAGTTAATGTGTCTGCCGGATGATACAATTGTTTATCCGGGACATATGGGTGCAACTTCTATCGGTTACGAGAGAGAACAAAATCCTTTCATTCAGTAGAAAGCAAAGTCAGAAGATTGTGGGACGTATTTTCGGAAGAAAAAGTTACGTCCCTTATTTTATAAAAAGAGAGAGATAGAAATGGTTGATATTTACTTAAAAGAAGAGTTTTATGCGTATGACGTATTTCATATCATTAAGGGATTTTTAGCAAATGAGGAGATAAAGCAACATATTGATTGTAAAAGAAATGAAATAGTTTCTATAGATGTAAATAATGAAACTGTTTTACAGATTCTACAAGTAAATGAAAAATCTACAAAGAAAGAAAATAAGAACGAAGTAAATAAAAAAATTTACTCAGCCATGGCGAGGTACACCGGAAAAAATATGGCTTGGGGTATTCTTACAGGAATCAGACCGACAAAAATATTGATGAAAAAGTTGGAGAACGGGGAGCAGGAAGAAGAGATTAAAAGGTGGTTTCAAGAACAATATCTTGTGTCTGAGCAAAAAGCAAAATTAGGCATGGAGATTGCGAAAAGAGAAAAAGGTCTTTTAGAAAAATTGGACTATGAAAACGGATACAGTCTTTATATCGGTATTCCGTTTTGTCCGACAACCTGTGCCTACTGTTCTTTTACCTCCTATCCGATTGCAGAGTGGAAAAACAGAACAGAGGAATATTTAGAGGCACTTTGTAAAGAAATTTCTTTTGTGGGAGAGAGTTCAAAGGAGAAGAAGTTGAATACGATTTACATGGGCGGAGGTACACCGACTACACTGGAGGCAGAGCAGTTGGACAGACTTCTTACGCATATAGAAAAAACATTTTCTTTGGCAGAATTAAAAGAGTTTACTGTGGAGGCGGGACGTCCCGACAGTATTACAAAG
Organism: uncultured Lachnospiraceae bacterium; assembly: GCA_900551895.1. Lineage (GTDB taxonomy): Bacteria > Bacillota > Clostridia > Lachnospirales > Lachnospiraceae > Faecalimonas. The sequence continues at coordinate 19,357 of URXX01000004.1, forward strand.
AAAAAATTGGAAGTGCTTAAAAAGCATCATATTACCCGTATTTCCATTAATCCACAGACAATGCAGCAGAAAACATTGGACAGTATCGGAAGAAAACATACGGTGGAAGACGTTGTAAATGTATTTCACATGGCGAGAGAACTGGGATTTGACAATATCAATATGGATTTAATTTCCGGACTATCGGGGGAAACGGTTTCGGATATGCGTGATACTCTTGAGAAAATCAAAGAGTTACATCCCGATAATCTCACTGTACATTCTTTGGCAATTAAACGTGCATCACGGTTAAATCAAAGTGAAGCGAAAAAAGAGTTAATCAGTCAGTCGGAAACGTTGGCAGAGATGATTGAACTTGCTGGGGAATATGCGAAAGAAATGGAATTACTTCCCTATTATTTATACCGTCAGAAAAACATTGCGGGAAATTTTGAAAATGTTGGTTATGCAAAGGTTGACAAAGCGGGAATATACAATATACTAATTATGGAGGAAAAACAATCGATTATAGCCGTTGGAGCGGGTGCGTCAACGAAAATTGTTCTTCCAAAAGGAAAAGAAATTCAGGATAAAAAATCCGGTGATTTGAAAAATATTGTGCGTATAGAAAATGTAAAAGATGTAGATGCGTATATTACGCGTATTGATGAAATGATAGAGAGAAAAGGAGAATGGCTATGGCGTTAAAGAAGAAAGCGATGACGGGCATGAAAGATATGTTGCCTAGAGAAATGGAGATTAGAGATTATGTCATTCATTTAATTAAGGAAACATACAGTACATTTGGATTTTCTTCCATTGAAACACCATGTGTGGAACATATTGAGAACCTGTGCAGTAAGCAGGGCGGGGAAAATGAAAAATTAATTTTTAAAATTCTAAAACGTGGAGAGAAGTTAAAATTAGATACGGCACAAACGGAAAGTGACGTAGTAGACGGAGGGCTTCGATATGACCTTACTGTTCCGCTTTGCAGATATTATGCGAATGCGTCAAACGAACTGCCTTCTCCGTTTAAAGCATTGCAGATGGGAAATGTATGGCGTGCGGACAGACCGCAGCGAGGAAGATTTCGCCAGTTTATGCAGTGCGATATTGATATTTTAGGAGAGCCGACGAATTTAGCGGAAATCGAGTTGATTTTGGCTACAACAACACTGCTCGGAAAATTGGATTTCAAGAACTTTACCATTCGTATTAATGATAGAAAAATTTTAAAAGCAATGGCGGCTTACAGCGGATTTGCGGAAAAGGATTACGATAACATTTTTATTATCTTAGATAAAATGGATAAAATCGGTTTAGACGGTGTTGCGGCAGAGTTGGAAGCAAACGGATATGCAAAAGAGTCTGTCGACAAATATTTGGCATTATTTAAAGAGATTACAAATGATGTAGAAGGTGTCCGTTACTGTAAAGAAAAATTGGCAGGATTTTTAGATGCGGAAACTGCTGACGGTTTAGAAATGATTATCACAAGCGTGGACAGTGTCAAAGAGGCTGAATTTAAAATCAGTTTCGATCCGACTTTAGTTCGAGGAATGTCTTACTATACAGGAACAATTTTTGAAATTGCAATGGACGAGTTTGGAGGTTCTGTCGGCGGTGGCGGAAGATACGATGAGATGATTGGGAAATTTACGGGACAGCAGACGGCGGCTTGCGGATTTTCAATCGGATTTGAGCGTATCGTTATGTTATTGTTAGAAAGAGGATACGAAGTGCCTACAGCAAAGAATAAAAAGGCATTTTTGATTGAAAAAGGAATGAATCAGGAAGGATTGCTGAAAGTGCTTTCGCTTGCAAAAGAGGAACGTGCAGCGGGCAATCAGGTACAGATTAGCGTAATGAAGAAAAATAAAAAATTCCAAAAAGAACAACTTTCTTCGGAAGGATATAACGATATACAGGAATTTTTTAAAGATAAACTATAAAGAAAGCAGGGGAAGAAGATGGCAGAATCAATGCAGGGACTGAAAAGAAGTCATAGATGTGCAGAACTTAACAGCAGTCATATCGGAGAAACAGTTACCGTTATGGGCTGGGTACAGAAAAATAGAAACAAAGGAGGACTTGTCTTTGTCGATGTAAGAGACCGTTCGGGAATTGTTCAGGTTGTTTTTGAAGAAGGAAGCGTTTCTTCAGAATTAATCGAAAAAGCGGGAAGTCTTCGTGCAGAATATGTAGTGGCAGTTGTTGGAAAAGTTGCTAAACGTTCAGGCGCGGTAAATGAAAATATTGCAACAGGTGATATTGAAATTCTTCCGACAGAACTTCGTATTTTATCGGAAGCAGAAACACCGCCGTTTCCGATAGAAGAAAACAGCAAGACAAAAGAAGAAGTCAGATTAAAAAACCGTGTGTTAGATTTAAGAAGACCGGACTTACAGAGAAACCTTATTATGAGAAGTCAGGTTGCAACATTGACACGTCAGTTTTTGGCAGAAGAAGGATTTTTAGAAATCGAAACACCGATGTTAATTAAAAGTACACCGGAAGGAGCAAGAGATTACCTTGTGCCAAGCCGTGTGCATCCGGGAAGTTTTTACGCACTTCCACAGTCGCCGCAGATTTTCAAACAGTTGTTAATGTGTGCCGGTTACGACAGATATTTTCAGATTGTAAAATGTTTCCGTGATGAAGATTTGCGTGCGGACAGACAGCCGGAATTTACACAGATTGATATGGAATTATCTTTTGTAGATGTAGATGATGTTATTGATGTAAACGAAAGACTGCTTGCAAAAGTATTTAAAGAAATTCTCGGTGTAGAGGTTTCTCTTCCGATTCAGAGAATGACATGGCAGGAAGCAATGGACAGATTTGGTTCTGACAAACCGGATATCCGTTTCGGTATGGAATTGATAGATGTTTCGGAAGTTGTAAAAGACTGCGAATTTGTTGTATTTAAAAATGCTCTTGAGCAGGGCGGAAGTGTTCGCGGTATCAATGCAAAAGGGAAGGGAGCAATGCCTCGTAAGAAAATCGACAAATTAGTTGATTTCGCAAAAGGATATGGTGCAAAAGGATTGGCATACATTGCAATTCAGGAAGACGGAACAATGAAATCTTCTTTTGCTAAATTTATGAGCGAAGAAGAAATGACTGCCCTTGTAAATGCGATGGGCGGAGAAAACGGAGACTTGTTATTGTTTGCGGCTGATTGCAACAAAGTTGTTTGGGACGTTCTCGGAAATCTTCGTTTGGAAATCGCACGCCAGTTAGAGTTATTGGATAAAAGCGAATATAAATTCTTATGGGTAACAGAATTCCCATTGTTGGAGTGGAACGAAGAAGCAGGAAGATATACGGCAATGCATCATCCATTTACAATGCCTATGGAAGAAGATTTACACTTAATTGATACAGAGCCGGGCAAAGTGCGTGCAAAAGCCTACGATATTGTCTTAAACGGAACAGAACTTGGCGGAGGAAGTGTCAGAATCTTCAATCAGGAAATTCAGAACAAAATGTTTGAAGTGCTTGGGTTTACAAAAGAACAGGCAGAGGAACAGTTTGGTTTCTTATTAAATGCTTTCAAATACGGAGTTCCGCCACACGCGGGATTGGCTTACGGATTAGACCGTTTAATTATGCTTATGGCAAAACAGGATAGTATCCGTGATGTAATCGCGTTCCCGAAAGTAAAAGATGCTTCGGATTTAATGACAGAAGCGCCTGCGGGGGTAGACAAAAAACAGTTAGACGAATTAGGACTTGCTATTGTTGTGGAAGAAAAAACAGAAGAATAGAAACGTTGTATAAAAAAGTTGGGATATAATGTGAATTATATCCCAACTTTTTTGGTGAATGCTTTAGGTTTTAAGTTTTTTGGCAATGCGGCGATAAGCAGATATACCAAAATCATAGAACCGATTTTATCTAGTAAGTTGTTGAATAGTTTAGGTAAGAAAGAAGCGGTAAAAATACTTGCTCCACTCTGTTTTAAAAACATAACTGCAACATCGGAAACTGTTCCCGTAAGTCCGCCGTATACGGCAATTCCGATCGGAGTTCCGATAAGAGGTGCAATAATACCGGTTACAACACCGATTAAAATAGCATTTACAAAAGTGAAATTCATTTTGCGAAATGCAAATCCTGTAATAAGCCCGATTGCAATGCTTACGAGCATAAACGGCATACCGGAAACTGAACCGCTGAAAATGCTTGTTAAAATATTCGTTGCGCCTCCTACAACTGCACCGTACCATGGTCCGAAAAAAATGGCAATAAACATTGTTCCCATAACATCAAGGTAAAATGGAAACTTAAGTGCTGCAGTTACGATGCCCAAAACGATGTTTAATGCGATAGCAAGACCACAAAACGCCATTCGGGCAGTTGGTGAAAATTGTTTGTTCATTTCTCTTTCCTCATTTCTTTGATGATATTTTTATTCTAACAGTTCAGATAAGATAAGGATAATTGATTTTTTTCATATATTTATTAATAAATTCAATGAAACGATTTGAGGGAAGCATGATATAATTAATAAATAATACAAGCAGAAGAGTAAGAGGAGGAAAGTATGAAGCAAAAAATTCTGTTCGTCAGTCATTGCTTTTTGAATGACGGGGCGAAATTAAAAAATCAAAATCTGTCTGAAATGGAAAGAGAGCGAAAAAATAAGAGAGAGTTTTTGAAAAAGATTTTAGATGCCGATATAGAAATTATTCAACTTCCGTGTCCGGAATTTATTTTGTACGGACCAAATCGCTGGGGGCATGCGATGTCTCAGTTTGATACTGCATTTTTTCGCAAAGAATCAAGAAAAATGTTAGAACCATTTCTTTTAGAAATAGAAGAGTATAGTTCCTATCCGGAGAAATTTGAAATTATTGGAATTGTAGGAATTGACGGAAGTCCAAGTTGCGGTGTGAATTTCACATATGACGGAGAATGGGGAGGAGAGTTTTGTGGAAATACAAATTTGGCGAATACATTGAGTTCGCTAAAAAGAGAGGAAAAGCAGGGAGTGTTTATGAGAGTATTCCAAGATATGCTTATCGAACAAGGATATGAAATTGCCTTTTATTCAATGGAAGACTGTCGGGACAATAAAATTCTTTTATGAATGTGTATAATATTTAAAAATATACTATCACAAATAAGTTTATGTGTCCGTAAACGAAAAAGTGAAAAAAAGTGTTGACAAATAGAAGACTCCGAAGTATAATTAATACTGTTCTGACGAGCAGAACAATATGCACGAGTGGCTCAGTGGTGGAGTATCGCCTTGCCAAGGCGAGGGTCGCGGGTTCGAATCCCGTCTCGTGCTTTCAAAAGAAATAATTGAATAGTTGTTCTGACGAGCAGAACAGATATGCACGAGTGGCTCAGTGGTGGAGTATCGCCTTGCCAAGGCGAGGGTCGCGGGTTCGAATCCCGTCTCGTGCTTTTTTTGTATATAAAAGTATAAAATCGGAGGGAAATCTATGGAAAAGAGATTAACAAATGAAGTGGGAATCCCGAAGTATCAGCAGATTGCCGCAGATATTGCATATAAGATCGTGGACGGCACTTACACAGAGGGGATGAAAGTATATGCAAGATCTTCTATTGGAAGTCGCTATGGAGTATCCTCAGAGACGGCGCGAAGAGCGATGTGTGTGTTATCTGACTGGGATGTTGTGGAAGTTGCAAAGAACAGCGGAGTAGTTATTAAATCAGAGGATAATGCTAAGAATTTTTTGCAGCAGCATCAGCATATGCAATCTATACAGAGTTTGAAAAGAAACATTTTGGAAAATGTGGAGAAACAGCAGAAAGCGACAAAGGAATTATATGGGTATTTAGATGAAGTTATCAAAAAGATTGATAATTATCGTTCCATTAATCCGTTTATCCCGTATGAACTTGTCATTACAGAGAAAACGCCATACTTAAATAAAACAGTCGGTTCGATTAATTTTTGGCAGGAAACTTTTGCTACGGTAATTGCAATAAGGAGAAACGGAACTCTGATTATGTCGCCGGGACCGAAAGCGGTTTTTCGATTAAATGATATTGTATATTATACAGGAGATGAAGATTGTCCTGACAGAGTGAGAGGATTTATGTATCCAAATAAATAAAAGACGAGAGATACCCTGATTATCAGCAGTAAAAGTTGATAATTGGGGTATTTTTGCATATTTCCCTATACAATGTGCAAAAAATGGATAAAACAATTTTGTGCAATTTTTCACAAAGTGACACTTGAAGAAATGACAACTTTGGAATATAATAAAGTTGTTACTTAAAGTGACAACTTTAGTTTAGTATAAAGTTGTCATAAAACAATAGAATGCGAGGAAAAATTATGGGTGAGAAAAAATCAAAATATGATAAAGTCTTAAGTTCAAAAGATATATTTGTCATTGCATTTGGCGCGATGATTGGCTGGGGCTGGATTGTTATGACAGGTGAATGGATTAATTACGGCGGCAGCGTTGGAGCAATGATAGCATTTGGAATCGGCGGATTTATGGTATTATTTGTAGGTTTGACTTATGCAGAACTGACATCGGCAATGCCGGAATGCGGCGGGGAGCATATATTTAGTTTGAGGGCATTCGGTAAAAACGGTTCGTTTGTCTGTACATGGGCAATTATTTTAGGATACGTAGGAGTTGTTGCGTTTGAGGCGTGTGCGTTCCCAACCGTTATTAAGTATATTGCTCCGTCACTTGTGACAAAAGGATATATGTATACAATCGGTGGATTTGATGTATATGCTTCATGGGTTGCCGTTGCGGTAGTTGCAGCGATTGCCATTACTTATATTAACTACAAAGGTGCAAAAACGGCGGCAAACGTACAGACAATCCTTACGGTTGTGATTGCTTTAGTAGGAATTGCGCTGATTGCGGCATCCGCAGTTCGCGGCAATGTGGCAAATCTTGATCCGATGTTTTTGGAAGGAAACGAGATTGGCGGCGTGTTCAAGGTTGCGGTAATGACACCGTTTATGCTTGTCGGATTTGACGTTATTCCACAGGCGGCAGAGGAAATTAACATTCCGTTTAAGAAAATCGGTAAAATTATTATTTTCTCTATTTTCATGGCGGTTGCGTGGTACGTGTTAATTGTTTTGGCAGTTTCGCTTATTATGTCAAAAGGTGATTTGAGTATTTCAGAACTGGTAACGGCTGATGCGATGAAAAAAGCATATTTTAACAGTGATATTGCTTCTACAGTATGTATTTTAGGTGGTATCATGGGTATTGTAACAAGCTGGAATTCATTCTTTATGGGTGGTTCAAGAGCGATTGCAGCGTTATCAGAATCACATATGGCACCGGCATTTTTATCAAAGGTAAATAAAAAGACGAAAACACCGACAAACTCAATCCTTTTAGTAGGACTTATTGCGGTAATCGCACCGTTTTTTGGTAAGTCGATGATGACATGGATTACGGATGCGGGGAGTTTTGCAGTTTGTCTTGCATATCTCATGGTTTCGGCTTCTTTCTTAAAATTAAGAAAGAGTGAACCGAATATGAACAGACCTTATAAAGTAAAAAATGCGAAGTTTGTTGGTGGAATGGCAGTTCTTACAACGACGATTATGTGTCTGTTATATGTTGTTCCGGGAAATTCCCAGTTGATTACAGAGGAATGGATAATTGTAGGCGCATGGATTCTGTTGGGAGTTATATTTTACGGTTATGCCAGAAGGCAATATAAAGAAAAATTCGGTACACGTCAAAAATTGATTTATGAAGATGTAGTGGAGAAAAGTCCGAAAAAGAATAAAGAAAATGTGGTAGCAAAAGCCTAATTAAATAAAAAAGATGCAGAGGAATTAGAAATTCTTTTGCATCTTTTTTCATACTATGATACAATTTCTAGGAAAATAAAATAAAAAAGCAGAGTAGAAATATGTGCGTTAAGTGCTGGCCGGACGGGGAGTTGCCGGTGGGACGAAAAGTGAATAACTTGCGGTACATATTTTGCATCCCGCTGCTGCACATGACAGATATGTTTGTATTGTATACCTGCTATGCGTGGCTTGAGGACTACTGCAAAGGAGGTATTTTTTATGGAACAAATGAAAACACAGTTTAAGGACTCCTGGCAAGAGTTGAAGCATTTAAAGACGATTGTAGTAACAGCAATGTTTATTGCAATCGGTGTCGTACTCGGATTCTTTTTTACCATTCAGGTAACGGATTTTCTGAAAATCGGATTTTCTTTTATCGCAAATGAAATGACAGCGTTGCTGTTCGGACCTGTGGTAGGCGGAATTATGGGGGGTGTGACGGATATTCTTAAGTTTATACTGAAGCCCACGGGAGCGTATTTCTTCGGATTTACATTTAATGCAATTTTGGGAGCGGTTATTTATGGAATCATTTTATATCACCGACCAATTACATTTAAGAGAATTCTGATTGCAAAAACGATAGTGGCAATTGTTGTGAATGTATTTCTTGGAACATACTGGCTGCACATTATGTATGGAAAAGCATTTTGGGCATTAATCCCTGTCAGAGTATGGAAACAGGTTATGTCTGTGCCGATTGAAAGTTTTCTTTTCTATATTGTAGCGAAAGCACTCTCAAAGGCGAGGGTTTTTGAACTGATTAAGACAAAAAAATAAAGGGGAAGATAGAAAATGAGTTATGCAGATAAAGTATTTATAGAAATGTGCCGTGATATTATTGATAACGGAGTGAGTACGGAGGGGGAGAAAGTCCGTCCGAAATGGGAGGACGGAAGTTATGCTTACACAATGAAGAAGTTTTGTGTAGTAAATCGTTATGATTTGTCGAAAGAATTTCCGGCATTGACATTACGACGTACGGGAATTAAAAGTTGTGTGGACGAAATGCTTTGGATATGGCAGAAAAAATCGAATAATATCCATGATTTAAACAGTCATATTTGGGACAGTTGGGCAGATGAGGACGGTTCTATCGGAAAAGCATACGGCTATCAGATGAGAGTGAAACACCAGTATAAAGAAGGCATGATGGATCAGGTAGACAGGGTGATTTACGATTTGAAAAACAATCCGTACAGCCGCCGTATTATGACGAATATTTATGTACATCAGGACTTGCATGAGATGAATTTATATCCATGTGCATATAGCGTTACATTTAATGTGACAAAGAAGAAGGACAGTGATAAATTGGTGTTAAATGCTATTTTAAATCAGCGTTCGCAGGATGTTTTGGCAGCAAATAACTGGAATGTATGCCAATATGCAGTGCTTGTGCATATGCTTGCGCAGGTGTGTGATATGCAGGTGGGAGAACTTGTTCATGTGATTGCGGACGCACATATTTATGACAGACATATTCCGCTAATCGAAGAATTAATTTCGAGAGAGCCTTATCCGGCACCTAAATTTTGGTTAAATCCGGAAGTCAAAGACTTCTATGAATTTACACCGGATGACGTGAGATTAGACGATTATCAGACAGGTCCTCAGATTAAAAATATTCCAATTGCAGTGTAGGGAGGAACGAAAATGAATTTAATTGTAGCAGTAGATAAAAACTGGGCAATCGGCTGTGGAAACAGACTTTTAGTCAGCATTCCGGCAGATATGAAATTTTTCCGTGAAACAACAATGGGGAAAGTTGTTGTTATGGGAAGAAAGACTTTGGAAAGTTTTCCGGGTGGACAGCCTTTGAAAAACCGTACCAATGTTGTGATTACAAGGGATAAAAACTATAAAGTAAAAGATGCTGTCGTAGTCACAAGTGTGGAAGAGGCGTTGAAAGAATTGAAAACATATGGGGAAGACGAGATTTATGTTATCGGAGGGGAAAGCATTTACAGACAACTTCTTCCGTATTGTAAAACAGCGTATGTGACAAAAATTGACCACGCTTATGAGGCGGATACGTATTTTCCGAATCTCGATGAAATGGACGATTGGAGAATGACGGGGATTACGGATGAGCAGACATACTTTGATTTGGAATATGTATTTACAAGATATGAGAGAGTGAAAGGAAATGAAGAAAAACATTAATCTGTTAGAAGGGCCGATTCTGCCGTCATTGTCAGGGTTGGCACTTCCGATTATGGCGACATCACTTATCCAAATGGCATATAACCTGACGGATATGATTTGGATTGGAAGAGTGGGAAGTTCAGCCGTGGCGGCGGTAGGTGCTGCCGGAATGTATATGTGGCTGGCAAATGGATTGGCTACGCTGGCGAAAATGGGCGGTCAGGTAAAAGTGGCACAGGCTTTGGGGGCGAAAGAAAATAAACAGGCGGTAAGTTACGCCAAAAGTGCATTGCAGTTGGGGATTGCCCTTGGAGTGATTTACGGTGTGCTGGCAGTTGTGTTGGCAAATCCGCTGATTGATTTCTTTAAATTGAATAGTGCGGATGTAGTTGCCGATGCAAAAATCTATTTGCAGATTACTTGTGGGGGAGTGATTTTCTCCTTTTTGAATCAGATTTTTACCGGAATTATGACGGCTATGGGAAACAGCAGGACATCTTTTGTGGCGACAGCGGCTGGGCTTATTATTAATATTGTTATGGATCCTGTTCTGATTTTCGGTATAGGACCTTTTGCCGAGATGGGCGTTATGGGAGCGGGAATTGCAACGGTTTTTGCACAGATGATTGTAACCGGCGTATTTATTTTGGAGGCATTAAAAGATGAGATTATTTTCCAAAAGGTACGTCTGCTTGAAAAAGTGGATAGGGAAAGTATGATGACGATTGTAAAAATCGGTTTCCCGACAGGGGTACAGAGTATGATTTTTACAAGTATTTCTATGATTATTGCGCGGATGATTGCCGGATTTGGCGACAGTGCGGTGGCAGTTCAAAAGGTTGGTTCTCAGATAGAGTCGATTTCATGGATGACTGCGGAAGGTTTTGGCGCTGCGGTAAATGCGTTTATGGCACAGAACCACGGGGCAAAAAATAAAAAGAGAATTGTGCAGGGATATAAAGTTGCAATGCGTATAGAGATTGTATGGGGGATTTTCTGTACGTTCGTGCTTATGGTATTTCCGGCAGTTATTTTTAAAATTTTTATTCCGGAGGCAGATGTACTTCCGATGGGAGTGGATTATCTGAAAATTTTAGGGGTATCCCAACTCTTTATGTGTATTGAGTTGACAACTGCCGGAGCGTTTTCGGGATTGGGGAAAACAATTCCTCCGTCCGTTTCCAGTATTATTTTGACAGCGGCACGTATTCCTATGGCGGTAGCGCTTACGTCAACTGCTTTGGGATTGAATGGAATTTGGTGGAGTATTACCATTTCCAGTATCTTTAAAGGCGTAATTTTAGTGGCATGGTTCTTGATTTATTTGAAAAAAATGCTTGCGGAAGAATAAAAGAAAAACTCAGACCGATTTTGCTGGTCTGAGTTTTTGTCTATAAAGCAAATATTTTTGTTGCGATAGAAAAATAAATAATAATCGAGCATGTATCCACGAGAGTTGTGATAAGCGGCGCTGCCATAATGGCAGGGTCTAAATGTAATTTTTTTGCAAACAGCGGAAGAACACAGCCGATTAATTTTGCGATAATGACGGTAGCAATCAGGGAAAGTCCGATGACAACCGCAAGTTTTGCATCGCCGTACATGAGGAAAATACGGATTCCGTTTGCAACGGCAAGACCGGCGCTGACTAAAAGAGCGATGCGGAATTCTTTAAACATAACGCGGAAAATATCCGAAAATTTAATTTCTTCCAGAGCAAGTCCGCGGATAATCAATGTTGAACTTTGCGAACCACAGTTTCCGCCCGTATCCATTAGCATTGGAATGAAGGATACGAGAAGAGGTATGGCGGCGAAAGCGTTCTCGTATTTCGTAATGATTGAGCCTGTAATCGTGGATGAAAGCATTAAAATCAGCAGCCATAAAAAGCGGTTTTTTGCGTGAGAAAAAACAGAAGTATCGAAATAAGATTTCTCACTTGGGTTTACGGCGGCCATAATGGTAATATCTTCCGTTGCCTCGTCAACCATAACGTCCATAGCATCATCGACTGTGACAATACCGACCATTAAATCGCCTGCGTCCAATACAGGAATAGCAAGCAGACCGTATTTTGAAAAGAGTTTTGCAACTTCCTCTTGATCTGTGTGGGTGGAAACAGATATAATTTCCGTTTCCATAATTTCTTCGATTACTGTATCATCGTCCATTGTCATTAAATCTTTGGCAGATACAATACCGATTAGACGGCGATGCTCAAGTACATAGCAAGTATAAATCGTTTCTTTATGGATTCCTACTGCTTTGATGTGTAACATAGTGTCTTTAACCGTCATGGATTTTTTCAGGTTAACATATTCGGTTGTCATAATACTACCGGCACTGTCGTCGGGATAATTTAATAGTTGGTTGATGCTGTTTCGTTTTGTGCTGTCAACCGTATCCAGTATTCTCGTAACGAGATTTGCAGGGAGTTCCTCCAGCATATCTACAGTGTCATCCATATATAAGTCATCCAGCAGTTCTTTTAATTCTTTTTCCGTAAAAATATCTACAAGGTAAGTCTGCATGGAGTTATTCATATTGGAAAATACATCGGCAGCCTTGTCCTTTGGAATAAGGCGGAATGCCAAAGCAAGTTCCTTATCTTCCAGTTCGGAAAGCAGAGCGGCAATGTCCACTGCGTTCATCACGTCTAAAATATTCCGAATAGTTTTGAATTCTCTTTTTGCCAAAAGTTCCATAAAGATTGTTGTGTTCATGATGACCTCTCCTTTTTTCTTTTTTGATTTTATTTACAAATGTTAAGGTACACCTACTGGCACCAGCATCCATTGTCCTCACCTGCCTTTCTATAATAAAAAACCTTGTCACTGCTTAAACAATGACAAGGTATAAAAATACTCCCACAATGTGCATCGTTCAAGCTTTAGTATCATAGGGCATAAAAATTGCATTAGGTTATGCCTTGTTCCGACATAGCCTGCTAACCAACTAATTGTGTCTCCACAATTTTGCGGCAGCAATCTTAGGAAAAACCAAATCCCTATGGTAACCTCACCTACCGAGTTTATTTAGTTCCCCTACATTCTAACGCGGAATAAATAGTGTGTCAAGAAAAATTAGCGGGATTGATTTTGAATAAAAAGATATGGTATAATAAAACAGATTATGTTTTAGAAAGAGGTGATTTCCAATGGAAGCGTATACAAGTTTTGCATCTGTCTATGATACATTTATGGATAATATTCCGTATGAAGAGTGGAGTGCTTATGTGAGAGAACTGTTGGTAAAATACGGGGTGACGGAGGGTCTTGTATTGGAACTGGGCTGCGGAACCGGAACGATGACGGAATTGCTGGCATCAGCAGGATACGATATGATAGGAATAGATAATGCTGAGGAAATGCTGGAGATTGCCCTTGAGAAAAAATTATCCTCCGACCATGATATTTTGTATCTTTTGCAGGATATGAGAGAATTTGAATTGTATGGTACGGTGAAAGCGGTTGTCAGTGTCTGTGATTCCATGAATTACATTATGGAGGAAGAGGAACTGTTGGAAGTTTTCAGACTTGTAAATAATTACTTAGACCCGAAAGGAATATTTATTTTTGATTTCAATACAATTTACAAATATCGGGAACTTTTGGGAGATAGGACGATTGCGGAAAACAGGGAGGAATGCAGTTTTATTTGGGATAACTATTATTATGATGAGGAAGAGGTAAATGAGTATGAACTCAGCCTGTTTATCCGAGAAGGAGAGTCGGATTATTATCGCAAATATGAGGAGACTCATTACCAGAAAGCGTATCGGCTGGAAACAATGCAACGTCTTATTGAGCAGTCAGGTTTAGAATATGTGACGGCATATGATGCGTTTACCTACGAAGAACCGAGAGAAGACAGTGAGCGAATTTATATAATAGCGAGAGAAAGAGGAAAATAGAAATGAAAGATTATATTGTAAGGGCAACAGCGGGAAATGGTCAGATTCGAGCATTTGCCGCAACAACAAAAGAGGTAGTAGAGAAAGCAAGACAGGCACACAATACAAGTCCGGTTGCAACAGCGGCGCTCGGAAGACTTTTGACGGGTGGTGCGATGATGGGAAGTATGATGAAAAATGACACAGATATGCTTACCATTCAAATCAAATGTGACGGACCGATTAAAGGATTAACTGTTACGGCAGACAGACATGGAAATGTTAAAGGATATGTGGAAAACCCGAATGTTATGCTTCCGCCGAACAAACAAGGAAAGTTAGATGTTGCGGGTGCATTGGATTTAGGCGTATTAAGTGTTATTAAGGATATGGGGTTAAAAGAACCGTATGTGGGGCAGACCATTTTACAGACAAGTGAGATTGCGGAAGATTTAACGTATTATTTTGCTACATCTGAACAGGTTCCGTCCTCTGTAGGATTGGGTGTGCTAATGGAAAAAGACAATACGGTAAAACAGGCAGGCGGATTTATCGTACAGGTTATGCCGTTTGTTGAGGAAGAAGTGTTGGCTAAATTGGAAGAAAATATCAAAAAGATTTCTTCTGTGACGGCTATGCTGGATAAAGGGTATACACCTGGAAATATTTTAGAAGAAGTATTGGAAGGGTTAGAAGTAGAGTTTACGGACACAGTTCCAACGCAGTTTTACTGCAATTGTACAAAAGAAAGAGTAGAAAAAGCGATTATCAGTATCGGTAAAAAAGATATTCAGGAAATGATAGATGACGGAAAAGAAATAGAGGTAAACTGTCATTTCTGTAACACAAACTATACGTTTTCTGTAGAAGAACTAAAAGAAATGTTAAAAAGGAGCAGATAGATTATGAAACAAGGGTTTATAAAAGTAGCGGCAGCAACGCCGGATATCAGGGTGGCGGATATTCCTTATAATACAGAACAGATTTACAAACTGATTGATGAAACGGTTGAGAATGGGGCAAAAATTGTTGTTTTTCCTGAACTCTGTGTGACGGGATATACTTGCGGAGATTTGTTTTTTCAGGATATTTTATTGGAGCGTGCCAAAGAGGCGTTAAATGACATTGCGGCTTATACAAAAGATAAAGATGCTTTGGTTTTTATAGGTGTTCCGCTTGCGATTAACGGAAAATTATACAATGTGGCGGCTGCCTTAAATAAAGGAAAAATCATTGGGTTGGTGACAAAAACATTTTTACCAAATTATTCGGAATTTTATGAGATGAGAACATTTCAGGCGGGACCGGAGGAAGCGGGAGTAATTTTGTATGAGGGAGAGCAGGTTGCATTCGGGCCGCAAATTCTCTTTAAGGCAAAGGATATGGAAGAATTGATTGTTTCCGCAGAAATCTGTGAGGACGTTTGGTCACCGATTCCGCCAAGCATTATGGCGGCGACAGCGGGAGCGACAATTCTTGTAAACTGTTCTGCGAGCAGTGAAACATATGGAAAGGACGGATACAGAACATCTTTAATTTCCGGACAGTCTGCGAGAATGATTGCAGGATATGTATACGCTAATGCGGGAGCAGGAGAGTCTACGACAGATTTAGTTTTCGGCGGGCATAATATTATTGCCGAGAACGGCATGATATTAAAAGAGTCAAGACGTTATATGAATGACGTAATTTATGCAGAGATAGATGTACATCGTTTATTAAACGAGAGAAGAAAGAATACGACTTTCCAGCAGATGAGCGGAAAACATTTCTTAGTTACAGTACCTTTTGAAATTAAAAAGGAAGAAACGGAATTGACAAGAAACATTTCGCAGATGCCGTTTATTCCGGAAGATGAGAAAGAAAGAGATGAATGTTGCGAAGAAATTTTGATGATTCAGGCGTTAGGATTGAAAAAGCGTTTACAGCATACAAACTGTAAGAATGTTGTTATCGGCGTTTCCGGCGGTTTGGATTCTACACTGGCATTGCTTGTAGCGGTAAAAACATTTGATATGATTGGGATTGACAGGAAAAATATTACGGCAGTGACAATGCCGTGTTTTGGAACGACAGACAGAACATATCAGAACGCATGCGTTTTAATTGAAAAGTTAGGCGTAACTCTTCGGGAGATTTCAATTCGGGATGCAGTTAAAAATCATTTTAAAGATATTGGACAGAGAGAAGACCTTTTCGATATTACTTATGAAAATGCACAGGCCCGTGAACGGACGCAGGTGCTAATGGATATTGCCAATATGGAAAATGGAATGGTTATCGGAACCGGAGATATGTCGGAACTGGCACTCGGCTGGGCGACTTATAACGGTGACCATATGTCTATGTATGGGGTAAATGCTTCGGTACCTAAAACGTTTGTACGATTTATCGTAAAGCACTGTGCTTTGGAATGTGAAGATAAAACTTTACAAAAGGCATTGTTGGATATTTTGGATACTCCGATCAGTCCTGAACTTCTTCCGGCAAAAGAGGGAGAAATTGAGCAGAAAACAGAAGATGTGGTAGGACCTTACGAACTCCATGACTTCTATTTATATTATATGCTTCGATATGGATATGAGCCGTCCAAAATTTATCGCCTTGCGAAAAAAGCATTTGAAGGTGATTACGAAGAAGAAACGATTTTAAAATGGCTCAAGAGTTTTTACAGACGATTTTTTACGCAGCAGTTTAAACGCTCATGTTTGCCTGACGGGGCTAAAGTAGGAACGGTAGGATTATCTCCAAGAGGGGATTTAAGAATGCCGAGTGATGCGTGCATGACAATTTGGATGGAGGATTTAGAGCGTCTGTAAAAGGAGTGGTATTTATGGATAAAAAATGGGCGGAAAGTTATTGGAAGCGAGTACGCTTTGGCACGATAATCATTTATATTGCCTTAATTATTTGGCTGTTTTCTTTAGGTTACGGGTTTATTAAAACCGGTGATGTAAGTGGAGTATGGGGATTTTTTACTGTTGTTCTATTGGGAACAGAACTCGGATTTAACTTTTGGAAAAGAAGACAAATGAAGAAACTGCAGGACGTTTTATATGAGGAATGCGATCCGTTCCGTTTTAAAGAAATTTGTGAATTTTTTCGTATGAAAGCGAAAAAAGAGCGTGTGAAAAATTTCTATAATATTCAGATAGCCATAGCACTTCTTATGGAGGGATATGAAGATTCGGCATATGAATTAATAAACCAAATAGATTTTTCGGATTTGCCGTCACGTTTTGAATTGAGTTATTATGATTTTATGAGAATGTATTTTTCTGTTAAGCATGATGAAAAACAGTTGGCAAAGGTAAAAAATGTTTTGGAAAAGAAAATAGAAAAAGCAAGCACTGTGGAAAAGAAATGGATTGTGCAAGAAATCCGATGGATGGATTTGCAGGTGGCAGAATATCGAAAAGATTATGCGGTTTATGATAGATTGATTACAGAATGTGCTGCCGAAATGCAACGTATGCTCCAAAAGGTTTCCCTATACGCAATAATGGCAAGAGCAGAATTCGGAAGAGGAAATACAGATAAGGCAAAAGAGTATTGTGAATTTGTTTTAAAACATGGAAACCGTACATACTATGTGAAAAATGTCGAAAAACTTTTGGCTGTTATGACAGGCGAAAAAGTGGAAGAGGAGAATGAAGCAGAGAGCATACAATGGAAAGAGAACCAACTGTATAAAGAAAAACCGGATTTAAAGTTTTTTACCGGAAGAAAGAAATACAGACGGAGACAAAGGATAAACTATTTGCTATGGATTGCTTTTGGGTATGTGGTTGGTTTTATTATCTATGGTGCTATGGGAGTTCGGCTTTCCCGCCAATTAGCAGAGATGGGAACAGAAACATGGTTATGGGCAAATAACGGTCTGTTAGGAATTCAACTCGGGCTTTTGGGCGGCTGGCTGATAGCGGGAATAATCAATGGAGTGTATCTGCTTTTGAGATTGCTCGGTAAAGTGTCAACGATAATGAAGATAATCATTATTGTGTTTACTATACCGTTTTTCTTAATGGCAGGTTCAGTATCCGTGATACCATATTCTATTTATCAGATTATTATGATTATTAAAGAACGTGAAAAGAAAAAGTAAGGGTGCAATTTGCGTTATATTTGTGGTACAATAATTGCACAGAATAAAGTGATGAAGAGGTGTGTATGATGAGCGAAGAACAATTACAGACAGAAACAATGGCAGATTATGAAGACCAGTTTGACGTGGCAAATCCGTGGAATATTGTCACACGTTATATGGAAGAGGGGACAAATCTTTCCGTTAAAGTGGAAGGAATTGTAAATGGCGGAGCAATCGCATATATTGAAGGAATCAGAGGTTTTATCCCTGTTTCACGCTTATCTCTTTCTTATGTGGAAAACGTGGAATCATATTTATTGAAAGAGATTGAAGTGCGTGTCATTGATGTAAATCAGGCGGAAAATAAATTAGTATTGTCTGCCAGAGAAATCTTAAAAGAGAAGGAAAATGAAGAGAAAGCACGCAGACTGAGTGCAGTGGAAGTTGGAAGTGTTTTGGAAGGTACAGTAGAATCTTTGCAGACTTACGGTGCATTTATCCGCTTGGAAAATGATTTGTCCGGACTTGTACATATTTCTCAGATTTCCGATAAGCGTATCAAATCTCCTAAAGACGTATTAGCGGTAGGAGATACGGTTTCGGTAAAAGTTATCGGAATTAAAGACGGTAAAATCAGCCTAAGTATGAAAGCGTTAATTGAACCGGAAGAGGAAGTTGTAGAGAAAGTGGAAATTCCAAAAGCAGAGGAAATTGGAACAAGTTTAGGGGATTTATTCAAAAACATTCAACTGTAACAGGTTGATTGATGAAGAAAACAGTCATGGAAGTGCGTTCTTTGGCTGTTTCTTTTTCACTATAAAAATCTCTTGAGTAAAATCGTACTTTCGAGGACAATCAAGACGAGGAGTGATATAGAATTTATGGAAAATAAAAAAGCAAGAAAAGTGTATGTTGTAGGGCATAAAAATCCGGATACGGACTCTATCTGCTCTGCACTGGCATATGCAAATTTAAAAAAGCAGATTACGGGAGATGAATATGTTGCTAAGAGAGCGGGGCAGATTAATGAGGAAACGCAATATGTGCTGAAACGCTTTGGGGTAACGCCTCCGGGACTGTTGAATAATGTACAGACGCAGGTAAAGGATATTGATATTAATAAGATGTCGGGTGTGGAGAGCAGTGTTTCCATTAAAAAAGTTTGGGCGCTGATGAAAGAGAATAATACAAAGACGATGCCGGTCACATCAAACGGAGAGTTGGAAGGTTTGATTACAATCGGTGATATTGCTACTTCTTATATGGAAGTGTATGACAGCAATATATTGGCGTTTGCAAGAACACAGTACAGAAGTATTGCAAATACGCTGGACGGAGAGATTGTGACAGGAAATGAACACGCCTATTTTATTAAAGGAAAGGTTGTTATTGCAGCGTCCAGCCCTGAATTAATGGAAAACTTTATTGAGCAGGATGATTTGGTTATTTTAGGAAACCGCTATGAATCCCAGTTATGTGCATTGGAAATGGACGCAAGTTGTCTTGTTGTATGCCAAAATGCAACGGTTTCCAAAACAATTAAAAAACTTGCGGAAGAGAGAAGTTGTGTCATTATCCGCACACCTCATGATACATTTACGGTGGCAAGATTAATTAATCAGAGTATTCCGGTGAAACATTTTATGACAAAGGAAAATTTCACTGCGTTTAAAACGAGCGATTATATTGACGATATTAAAGAAGTTATGACAAAAAAGCGTTACCGTGATTTCCCTGTTATTGATAAACACGGAAGATTTATCGGATTTATTTCCCGCAGACGTTTATTGGATGCGAAGAAAAAACAGGTTATTTTAGTGGATCATAATGAGAAAACACAGGCGGTTGACGGAATAGAA
Organism: uncultured Lachnospiraceae bacterium; assembly: GCA_900551895.1. GTDB lineage: Bacteria > Bacillota > Clostridia > Lachnospirales > Lachnospiraceae > Faecalimonas. The sequence continues at coordinate 39,150 of URXX01000004.1, forward strand.
GAGGCAGATATATTGGAAATTATCGATCATCATCGTCTGGGAGCGGGGATTGAAACGGTAGGTCCTGTATATTTCAGAAACCAGCCGGTAGGATGTACGGCAACAATCGTGTATCAAATGTATTTAGAGAACAATGTAAAAATTGATGAAACAATAGCGGGATTACTTTGTTCGGCAATTACTTCAGATACATTAATGTTCCGCTCTCCGACCTGTACAGCAGTAGATGAGAAGGCGGGAAGAGAGTTGGCGGAGATTGCACATATCGATATTGAAGAACTGGCAGGAAATATGTTTAAGGCGGGAAGTAACCTTGTCAATAAGACGGCAAAAGAAATTTGTTTCCAAGATTTCAAAAAATTTGAAGTGAGCGGGGTTGATTTTGGTGTAGGACAGATTAACTCAATGAGCAAAGAAGAATTGGCTGAGATAAAGGAACGTATTTTACCGTATTTAAAAACCGCACTTGTGGAAAAAGGTATTGATATGATGTTTATTATGCTGACAAATATTATTGAAGAAACGACAGAATTGCTCTGTGTTGGAAATAATGCAAAAAGTCTTGTAATGGAAGCGTTTGATTTGTCGGCAGACACGGACGAGATTATTTTAAAAGGCGTTGTATCCCGCAAAAAACAGTTGATACCTGCGATTGTAGTATCATTGCAGAGTTAAGGAGAAAATATGGCAAAACAGACATGGAAAGCAGGAAATATGTTGTATCCTCTGCCTGCCGTTATGGTCAGCATGGCAGACGAAAATGGAAAATCTAATATTATAACAGTGGCATGGGCGGGAACGATTTGCACGAATCCACCGATGTTGTCTATCTCTGTTCGACCGGAGAGATATTCTTATGATATTTTAAAAAATACAGGGGAGTTTGTTGTCAACCTTACAACAGAAGATTTGGCTTACGCGACAGACTACTGTGGTGTGCGTTCGGGAAGAGATGTGGACAAATTTAAAGAAATGAAACTGACAGAGGAGAAGGCAAGCATAGTAAACGCCCCTTTGATTAAGGAAAGTCCTGTAAATATTGAATGTAAAGTGAAAAAGATTGAGGAGTTGGGTTCTCATCATATGTTTTTGGCGGAAGTTGTAGCAGTTAATATTGATGAAACATATTTGAACGAAAAAAATAAATTTGAATTATCAAAGGCAAAACCGATTGTGTACTCTCATGGAGAATATTACGGGATTGGAAATCTGCTTGGGACTTTTGGATATAGTGTTCGAAAGAAGAAATAAAAATCTTTAAATTATTTGTATACTTTTTTGAGGGAAGAATATTATATAAAGGAATATTATTGTCTTTATATAAACGGGGTGTTATAATATGGATATAGAAAACAATAGGTCAAAAAAGTATACGAATAAAAAGGAGGGAATGAATATGGCAACATTAGCAAAGCCAATCAATAAAATATCGGTTATTAAAGATAAAGACGCTCAGAAATTTGTTCGTGAATTTAATAAAAATAAAGTATCAAAAGATTTTATGGTATCTTGTGAAAAAGCGAGTAGATTATTTGGAAAGGTGAAATAGAGTGCATAGTCATATAGCATATTTTAATCCTGATGTGATAACTGCAGAAGAGTCATATCAGGATTTTTTTGACGAAATTAAAGAGTTTGATGCGGGATGTGAAAATAAAAATTTCAGTGAATTTATTGTAGAAGACTCTGAAGAGTATAGAAAAAGCGGTAATGGAGTTACCTATATAGTGTGGAATGTATTTGTAGATGAGAATCAGATTGAAACAGGTAGGGAAGTAGTAGCATATTATACATTAGCGACTACTTCTATTCCGTATGAAGACAGAATTCGCAAAGACGAGGATGAAATCCTTGAAGACGGAGAAGAATTTGATATACAAATCTGTGGAATTTCGGCAATCGAGATTAAAATGTTTGCCGTAAATGAAAAATATCAAGATACATTTTATGAATTTGAAGGTGAAGATTTACTTGTGGCTGCGTGGATAATGAGAAGTATTATAAATTATGCAGATAATTTGAGTAATAGTGTACTTGGATTTAAGGCGATACTGTTACATTCTGTTCCTGAGGCGGAAGAATTTTATAAGACAAATGGTTTTCATTTTGTGGAAGTAAATATGAAACCATTACATAATCTTGATTCGGAGTATAAGGCAATGTACCTGACGCTTCGAAAGGTACATATGAACTATGATGAGTAGATAAAAGTAACAGGTCTAACAGCCTGTTATTTTTGTGTTATAGAAAAAGAAACTTTTATATAATGCTTTCATATCTTTTATAGAGCGAAATATAGAAAAGAGTTGTATACAATGAAAAAAGGGCTTTGTCTGTGCGGACTGTTATACACATTCATATTATTTCAGATTTTGGGGATAAATTTTCTGCATAGGCAGGAGGCGGTAGAAACGGGACAAATACGGGCGGAGAAACCGAGAATAGCAATTACATTTGATGACGGACCGAGTGCAAAATATACACCACAGTTATTGGACGGACTAAAAGAAAGAAATGTAAAAGCAAGTTTTTTTGTTATAGGGAAAATGGCGGAAGAAAATCCAAAATTAATTCAAAGAGAAAAGGAAGAGGGGCATCTTATCGGAAATCATACATATAACCATGTGGATATAAGTAAAATATCTGATGAGGATGCTGTTTCGGAAATACAAAAAACAAATCAGGTAATTGAGAAAGTGACAAAGGATAATGTGGAATATTTGCGGGCTCCCTTTGGGAGTTGGAAGAAAAATTTGGTTGGAAGAATGAACGTATTTCCGGTGGCATGGTCGGTAGATCCTTTAGATTGGACAACGGAAAACGCGGATGAAATTGTGAACAAAGTAGTGACGGAGGTAAAAGAAAATGATATTATATTATTGCATGACTGCTATCAGAGTTCAGTTGATGCGGCCCTTCGGATTATAGATATTTTGCGGAAAGAAGGGTACGAATTTGTAACGGTAGATAAATTGATATTAGAATAGTAGATTGGAGAATGCGATGATAAACGAATATTCAAGAACAGAACTTCTGCTTGGTGAGGAAGGTATTTCAAATCTGAAAAAATCTTCAGTGATGGTTTTCGGAGTTGGGGGTGTAGGTTCACATTGTATAGAGGCGCTTGCAAGAAGCGGAGTGGGAAAACTTATTCTTGTAGATAACGATGTCGTTTCGGTAACGAACATTAACAGACAGTCCATTGCTTATCACAGTACGGTGGGCAGATATAAGACGGAAATTATGAAAGAAAGAATAAAAGATATTTGTCCGGAAATAGAAGTGATTACACATGAAATGTTTGTGCTGCCTGAAAATATAGAAACATTGTTTACTGAGAAGATCGATTATATTATTGATGCCATTGACACTGTGACGGCGAAACTTGCCTTAGTGGAGATAGCAAAGGAAAAAAATATTCCGATTATCAGCAGTATGGGAACGGGAAATAAATTACATCCCGAACGATTTGAGATTACAGATATTTATAAAACTTCAATATGCCCGCTTTGCAAAGTGATGCGAAAAGAACTAAAGGCGAGAGGAATACGAAAGTTAAAAGTATTGTACTCTGATGAGCAGCCGATAAATATTTCGGGACGGGTTACAGGAGAAAATATGGGAAAACGCCGTTCTCTTCCGGGAAGTGTATCGTTTGTTCCTCCTGTGGCAGGGCTGATTATTGCAGGAGAAGTAATCAGAGAATTAGCGGGAGTGTAGGTGAAACAATATGGATTTATTTGAGTATATGCGGGAAAATACGAAAGAAAAAGAGTCGCCTTTGGCATCAAGGCTTCGTCCGACAACATTGGAAGAGGTGGTAGGGCAACAACATATTATCGGGAAAGATAAATTGCTTTATCGTGCCATTAAGGCGGATAAATTAAGTTCCATTATTTTTTATGGCCCGTCGGGAACAGGGAAGACAACTCTGGCGAAGGTGATTGCCAATACGACAAGTGCGGAATTTATGCAGATGAATGCAACGGTTGCGGGGAAGAAAGATATGGAGTCCGTCATTGAACAGGCAAAAAATAATTTGGGAATGTACGGAAAAAGAACGATTTTATTTATAGATGAAATTCATCGTTTTAATAAGGGGCAGCAGGATTATTTACTTCCCTTTGTAGAGGACGGAACGATTATTTTAATCGGTGCGACAACGGAAAATCCGTATTTTGAAGTAAATGGAGCGTTGATTTCCCGTTCCAGTGTGTTTGAATTGAAGCCTTTAGATAAAGAAGATATAAAAGTTCTGTTAAAGAGAGCGGTCTATGACACGGAAAAGGGAATGGGTACGTATCATGGTGAAATAGATGAGAATGCCTTAGAATTTTTGTCGGACATTTCAGGGGGAGATGCAAGAAATGCGTTGAACGCTGTAGAGTTGGGAATACTGACAACACCGAGAAGTGAGGACGGTAAAATTCATATTACGTTAGAGGTGGCGGAGCAGTGTATTCAAAAGAGAGTTGTCCGTTATGATAAGACGGGAGATAATCATTACGATACAATTTCGGCATTTATTAAAAGTATGCGGGGGTCTGACCCTGATGCAGCTGTGTATTATTTGGCGAAAATGTTATATGCGGGGGAAGATATTAAATTTATTGCAAGACGTATTATGATTTGTGCATCGGAAGATGTGGGAAATGCTGATCCGAATGCTTTGACTGTGGCGGTATCGGCAGCACAGGCGGTAGAGAGAATCGGTATGCCGGAGGCAAGAATTATTTTAGCACAGGCGGTTACATATGTGGCGGCTGCGCCGAAGAGCAATGCTTCCTATATGGCGATTAACAGCGCTATGGAAAATGTGAAAAGTCAAAAGACAACCGTTCCGTCACATTTACAGGACTCGCATTATAAAGGGGCAAAAAATTTGGGACACGGCATCGGATATAAATATGCCCATGATTACCCTGAACATTATGTAAAACAACAATATTTGCCTGATGAGATAAAAGATATAACCTTTTATGAACCGACAGAAAACGGACATGAGAAAGAAATAAAAGAATATTTGGACAGAATAAAAGCACGTTCTTTTTAGGGAGCGTGCTTTTATTCGTCTATAAAAGATTTTTCATAAGAAAAGCATAAATTTCTTCGTTTTTCTGACGCCAGTTATTTGTGATTGCTTCTGCCTCGTGTTCGGACGGAACGGTAAGGACAAGTTCCATAAGGCTGGCGTTATTTTCGATAATTTGGCATCGAACGGAAAATTCCTGATTGGCATTTGGAAAATAATCCGCTTTGATAGAAACATCATTTTTTAATTCATATTTATGCTCTTTAAAAAACGCATCTATATCGTCACGAATGGCAGGAGAAAGTTTGTTGATAAAAAATTGGATTGTTTCACTGCCTTCCTCCGTAAGATGATATAAAGTACGGTTGTGGGTTGTTTCTTCCTGAATAAATCGGGCATCTACCATTTCCGACAGAGCCTGTTGTAATTTAAAATAAGTGGTATAGCCTTTATCCAAAATAAATTCTGAAATTTGTCCGTTGGTAAGAGGAAAATCAACTTTTTCCAACATATATAATACAATGAGTTTGTATAAAGTAAAGGTTTCAGACATACAAACACCCCTTTCTATTGAGGGAAATAATCTTTTCCCTGCCATATGTCTTCGCTTTTGAAATATCGCTGTATGGAATTTAGGACAAACCGTTTGTTGCCTGTCCAAAGCGGTGCGATAAGTAAATCTTTAGAACCGTCACCGGTGAGACGATGAACCACAATATCTGGACGGAGTAAAGAGATACACTTACTTAATAATACCATATATTCCTCTAAGGTGGGAAGATGAAATTTATGATTTTGGAAGAATAATGCCATATCTGTTCCTTTTAGGATATGCAGTAACTGAAGTTTAATGCCCTGAATATCTAATTGATTCAGATAGGAAATGGTTTCCAACATCATTTCTTCGGTTTCGTTTGGCAATCCGAGAATTGTGTGGACGATAACTGTAATGCCGATAGCACGAAGACGTTTAACGGCAGTTTCAAAAACATTCAGCGGATACCCCCGCCGTATAAACTCGGCGCTTTTTTTATGAATTGTCTGTAACCCTAATTCAATCCATACCGGTTTGATTTTATTTAACCTTGCAAGTAAATCCAAGACCTCTTCCCCAAGACAGTCAGGACGGGTTGCAATGGAAAGAATTTTAATTTCCGGTTCTTCAATGGCTTCGGTAAAAATCTTTTCCAGATAAGAAACGGGAGCATAAGTGTTTGTATATGCTTGAAAATAGGCGATATACGAATGCCCCGTGTATTTTCTCTCCACTAATTTTTTGCTGTATGCAATTTGTTCCTTTATATTAATAGAGGACGGGGCGGAAAAATCTCCCGAGCCGCCCGCACTGCAAAAAATACAGCCTCTATTGTCCAATGTACCGTCACGGTTTGGACAGGTCATTCCCCCGTTCAGAGAAAGTTTATATAGTTTTTCTCCATAAACTTCTTTTAAATAGTAGTCGAGAGAATAGTAGCGCTTTTCACCCCAACGCTTCATTAAATAAGTGATTTTACCGCATTGCTTACTGCATCGGCAACGCGTGGGTCAAATGCTTCCGGGAGAATATTTGTGTCGCTCAATTCTTCATCTGAAACAAGTCCTGCGATAGCGTTTGCAGCTGCAAGTTTCATCTCTTCCGTAATTTGTGTGGCACGACCTTCTAAAGCACCTTTAAAGATACCCGGAAATGCAACAACATTATTTACCTGATTTGGAAAATCAGAGCGTCCGGTACCTACAACTCTTGCACCTGCTTCTTTTGCCAAATCCGGCATAATTTCAGGAACAGGGTTTGCCATGGCAAATAAGATTGCGTCTTTATTCATAGACTGCACCATTTCTTTTGTGACAATATTCGGAGCGGAAACGCCGACAAAAATATCAGCACCTTTTAAAGCGTCAGCAAGAGAGCCGGTTTTTCCGTCGAGGTTTGTTACTTCAGTCATTTTTTCCTGTGCCCAGTTCAGATTTGGAGATGCTTTTGAAATGATTCCGTTAATATCGCACATGGTAATATGTTTGAAACCATAGGTGAGTAAAAGTTTTGTAATGGCAATTCCGGCAGAACCGGCTCCGTTTACAACTACCTTACAGTTTTCTTTTTCTTTTCCGGTAAGTTTCAGTGCATTGATGACACCTGCCAATACGACAATGGCAGTTCCGTGCTGGTCATCGTGGAAAACAGGAATATCAAGAAGTTCTTTCAAGCGTTCTTCGATTTCAAAGCAACGCGGTGCGGAAATATCTTCAAGGTTAATTCCTGCAAATGCAGGGGCAATATTTACAACTGTTTTAATAATTTCTTCTGTGTCCTGTGTATCAAGGCAGATTGGAACTGCGTTGACATCTCCGAATTCTTTAAAAAGAACAGCCTTTCCCTCCATAACAGGAAGTGCGGCAGATGCACCGATATTTCCAAGTCCGAGAACGGCGCTTCCGTCCGAAACAACGGCGATTGTATTTGCTTTCATTGTGTATTTATAGACAGCCTCTTTATTTTCTGCAATTACCTTACAAGGCTCTGCAACACCCGGAGTGTATGCGATTGCAAGGTCTTCTCGGGAATTTACCTTCGCTTTTGCTACTGTTTCAATTTTACCTTTCCACTGTTCGTGCATCTGTAATGCTTTTTCGTTTGTCGTCATAATTTCACACCTTTTCCTTGTTTTATATAGTCAAATTAAATATTGACGGTTTCTCTGTACATTAATATACCATTCCTGCGAAAGCAAATCAACATGATAAAATTTCTGAGAAACTCTTTGCTTTTTGAAAAAAATAGTGTATAATTAGCACATCATTCAGAAAAAAGTCAGTTCTGGCGAGGATTCCCACAGTGTTAAGTGAATAAGGAAGGAAGAAAAATATGAGAGAAAAATATGAGTCTTTACCATTAGCAACGTTGAAAGAATTAGCAAAAGCGAGGCATTTAAAAGGTGTTTCGACAATGAAGAAAGCGGACATTATTGAATTGATGTTGGCGGAAGATGACAAAGACAAGGCAAAAGCGGTAAGAGAAGAAGTGAAAAACGAGAAATCGGGAACAGCGGATATTGAACAACTTGACAGCGGAATTGTAGCGAACGGTATTTTGGAAGTGCTTCCGGACGGATATGGGTTTATCCGTAGTGCAAACTATCTTCCGGGAGATAATGACGTGTATGTATCTCCTTCGCAAATCCGCCGTTTTAACCTGAAAACAGGTGATATTGTTGAGGGAAATACAAGAGTGAAATCTCTGACGGAGAAATTTAGTGCATTATTATATTTGACAAAGATAAATGGGTTAAGTCCTGCCGAAGCCTCAAAGCGAGGTTGTTTTGAGGATATGACACCGATTTTCCCAAATGAGAGACTTCATTTGGAAGGTGCGGGCAGCAGCGTGGCAATGCGCATTATGGATTTGATTTCCCCGATTGGCAAGGGGCAGAGAGGTATGATTGTTTCTCCTCCTAAAGCAGGTAAAACTACATTGTTAAAAGAAGTAGCGCTGTCTATTTTGAAAAATAATCCGGAAATGCATATCTTAATTTTGTTGATTGATGAAAGACCGGAAGAAGTAACAGATATTCGGGAAGCGATTTGCGGCAAAAATGTAGAAGTAATCTATTCTACGTTCGATGAATTACCGGAACATCACAAACGTGTTTCGGAAATGGTAATTGAACGTGCAAAGAGATTAGTAGAGCATAAGAAAGATGTTACAATTTTATTAGATAGCATCACAAGGCTTTCAAGAGCATATAACTTAACGGTTTCTCCAAGCGGAAGAACGCTTTCAGGTGGTTTGGATCCGGCTGCTCTTCATATGCCGAAGAGATTTTTCGGTGCGGCGAGAAATATGCGTGAGGGCGGAAGTCTTACGATTCTTGCAACGGCACTTGTAGATACGGGAAGCAAGATGGATGACGTAATTTACGAAGAATTTAAAGGTACGGGTAACATGGAACTTGTGCTGGATAGAAAGTTACAGGAAAAGAGAGTGTTCCCTGCCATTGATATTGCAAAATCCGGCACAAGACGAGAAGATCTTCTTCTGACTGTGGACGAGCAGGAGGCGGTAAACAGTATGCGTAAGGCGTTAAACGGAATGAAAGCGGAAGAAGCGGTGGATAACATTTTAAATATGTTTTCAAGAACAAAAAATAATGAGGAATTAGTGTATACAGTACGAAAAACGAAATTCCTGTAGAAACAACTTGCAAAGCGAATAAATTTGTGATACAATCAAAAAGATGTTTAAGAAAAATGTTAATGCGTACAAAACTACGCACAAATAAAAATAGAGAGGTGAAAATCATGAGAGAAGGAATCCATCCAGATTATTATCAGGCAACAGTAACTTGCAACTGTGGTAACACATTCGTAACAGGTTCTACAAACGAAGACATTCACGTAGAAATTTGTTCAAAATGCCACCCATTCTACACAGGACAGCAGAAAGCTACTCAGGCTCGTGGTCGTGTTGACAAGTTTAACAAGAAATACGGAATTCAGGCATAATAGAATCCAGCATTTACAGGTTGAGGTTGCAAAACCTCAACCTTTGTTGCGTTAAGGAGAAGATTGGAGGTAACTGATGAAATCGTCCAATATAGGAGGGCAGGCTGTTTTAGAAGGCGTAATGATGAAAAACGGAGAAGATTACGCTGTGGCAGTGAGAAAGCCCGACGGTGAAATTGAAGTAAAAAAAGATGTGTATGAGGGAATTGTAAAGTGGAAGTTTTTAACGAAAACGCCATTTATACGAGGAATATTTAACTTTATCGACTCAATGGTTCTCGGCATGAAAACACTGACTTATTCGGCAGAGTTTTATGAGGAAGAGGAAGAAAAAGTTCCTCTGACGAAAGAAGAGGAAAAAAAGCAAAAAAGAAAAGAATCTATTTTCATGGGAATTACGGTTGCTGTTTCCATTGTCCTTGCTATGGGCATTTTTATGGTTCTGCCGTATTTTCTAATCAGTCTTGCGGATGATGTGATACATTCAAAAGCGGCGCTTTCTGCACTGGAGGGGGTTATCCGTATTCTCATTTTTGTTGCATATATTTTGATGATTTCCAAAATGGAAGATATAAAGCGTGTGTTTATGTATCACGGTGCGGAACATAAATGTATCAACTGTATTGAACACGGTTTAGCGTTAAATGTGGAAAATGTAAGAAAAAGTTCTAAACAGCATAAACGTTGCGGAACAAGTTTTCTTTTGTTTGTTATGATTGTCAGTTGTGTAATGATATTTTTTATCCGTTCGGACTCCCAGTTTGTAAAAGTAGGGCTGAGAATTGCGTTAATCCCTGTAATTGCGGGAATTTCCTATGAACTGATAAAATGGGCGGGAAACAGCGATAATCCGATTGTAAATTTATTGAGCAAGCCGGGTCTGTGGCTGCAAAATTTAACGACAAAAGAGCCGGATGACGATATGATAGAAGTTGCCATTCAATCTGTTGAGGCGGTGTTTGATTGGAGAGCATATCAGAAGGAAATGTATGGAGTGAGTGAAGAATGACACTGGAAGAAGCATATGGTTATGGGAAAAAGGTGTTAGAAGAACATGGAATCGGAGATGCGTCCGTAGATGCGTGGATTCTTTTGGAACACATAACAGAAATCAGCAGAGCGATGTATTATGTAAATCCAAAACAGGAAATAACTTCCGAGCAGAAAATACAGTATGAATATTTTATTGAACAGAGGGCAAGGAGAATTCCGCTTCAGCATCTGACGAAAGAGCAGGAGTTTATGGGCTTGACTTTTGAGGTGAATGAAAAGGTGCTTATTCCGAGACAGGACACGGAAATTTTAGTGGAAACTGTCTTGGAAGATTTAGAACCGAATATGCGAGTTCTTGATGTCTGCACAGGCTCGGGGTGTATTTTAATCAGTCTGTTGAAAATGCTGCAAGACGGCAGAGGGCAGGACACGGTAAAAGGTGTTGGTGTTGATATTTCTAAAGAAGCATTGGAAGTGGCGGAGAAAAATGCACGAAAGCATAATACAGAAGCCGTTTTTCTGCAGAGCGATTTGTTTGAAAATGTGGAAGGAATGTATGATATAATCGTGTCAAATCCTCCTTACATCAAAACTGAGGAAATAGAAAAACTGGAGGATGAAGTGAAACTATATGATCCGATGCTTGCGCTTGACGGGAAGGAAGACGGGCTTTATTTTTACCGAAAGATTATAAAAGAGAGCAGGAAATATTTAAAAAAGAACGGGAAATTGTATTTTGAAATAGGACATACACAAGGAGAAGAAGTAAAAACGCTCATGGAAGAAGAGGGATTTTCCGATGTGAGAGTAAAAAAGGATTTGGCAGGACTTGACCGTGTAGTCTATGGCGTGTAAAATATTTCAGAAGAGGGAAAACGGATAGGAGGAAAAATATGTTTGATAGATTAGAAGATTTAATCATTCGTTTTGAGGAAATCATGGGCGAGTTACAGGAGCCTGATGTGGCGAATGACCAAAATCGTTTTCGTAAATTAATGAAAGAACAGGCGGATTTAACACCGATTGTAGATGCGTACAATGAATATAAGAGTGCAAAGCAGGCGATTGCAGACAGTGAGGAAATGCTGGAGATGGAATCGGACGAGGAAATGAGAGAGTTGGCGAAAGAAGAACTTTCTTCTTCAAAAAAACGTGTGGAAGAATTGGAACATGAACTGAAAATTTTACTTCTTCCAAAAGACCCTAATGATGATAAGAATATCATGGTGGAAATCCGTGCGGGTGCAGGTGGAGATGAGTCTGCTTTATTTGCGGCAGAAGTATATCGTATGTATGTACATTATGCTGAGAGCAAACGTTGGAAAACAGAGCTGATTTCGTTCAATGAAAATGGAATCGGCGGATTTAAGGAAGTTGTTTTCATGGTGAGCGGACAGAGCGTTTACTCACGAATGAAATATGAAAGCGGAGTACACCGTGTACAGCGTGTTCCGGAAACGGAATCAGGCGGACGTATTCATACTTCAACAATTACTGTTGCGGTTATGCCGGAAGCAGAAGACGTGGACGTTGTCATTGATGAGAAAGATATTCGTATTGATGTTATGCGTGCATCAGGAAACGGTGGACAGTGTGTCAATACAACTGACTCGGCGGTGCGTTTAACTCACTACCCGACAGGAATTGTTATTTACAGTCAGACAGAAAAATCGCAGTTGCAGAATAAAGAAAAAGCGTTTAAGTTACTCCGTTCTAAATTATATGAATTAGAGTTGGAGAAACAGCAGTCGGCAGAGGCGGAAGCGAGAAGAAGCCAGATTGGTACAGGTGACCGTTCAGAGAAAATTCGTACGTACAACTTCCCGCAGGGACGTGTTACGGAACACCGTATTAAATTGACGTTATATAAGATTGACAATATTATGAACGGAGATTTGGATGAAATTATTGATCCGTTGATTGCGGCAGATCAGGCGGCTAAATTGGCGAATATGAATGAATAATATAGAAACTACCATTTACAGGAATGTATTTGGTAGTTTTTTTGCTTTACAATAATTAAAAAATATTGTAGGCAATGGATAGAGAGTAAAAGGATAAAAAAGAGAGGTAATTATACAAATAGATATTGGTAAAATGCACAATAATTAAGTGAAAATTAATAAATTATATGATATAATAGACATATTCATGAGTGCCAAAGGCACAGAAGGAGGGAAAAGAATGCGAAAAAAGAAAATATGGCAAAGTCTTGTAAGTGCAATGCTTACGGTTGCTATGATTTCTACAGCGGTTATGCCCGTAAGAGCAGTGGAAAATGAAAAAGAAAATATCGCAACAGTAGAATCTCCATGGATTTCAAAATGGAAAAAGGGAGATGCAACAACGACAGGGGATAAGTATCAGATTTATCCGATTCCGCAGCAGGTAACATATCCAAAAGAAAATCAGTCTTTTGAGATAAGTAAGGAAGTACAGACTGTATATGGAAAAGATGTGGACGAAGCCACAAAGAAACATTTACAAAAAGTATTAGACAAATATGGACGGACAGCAAAAAAAGAAAAAGCAGATAAAAAAGAATCGAAAATCATTTTAGGAATTTACGGCAAAGACGATGAGGCAGATAAATGGTTTAAAGATAAAAATTTAGATGCGAAACATTTTGAAAAAGAGGACGCATACGCCCTTTATGCAAAAGACGGAGATATTGTCATTTTAGGAAAAGACAGTGATGCCGTATTCTACGGTGTTTCTACTTTGGAAATGATGTTCTCTTCCTTTGCAGGAAAGAAATTTTATCCGGTAGAAATTTTGGACTATGCGTCTATAGATTCGAGAGGATATATTGAAGGATTTTACGGCGGATGGACACATGAACAGAGAAAAAGTCTGATGAAGTTTGCTCCTGAAGCGAAAATGAACTTGTATGTATATGCGTCCAAGACTGATCCGTACCATACGGATAAATGGGATCAGTTATATCCTGAGGCACAGATAAAACAGTTTAAAGAGTTGGCTGATTTACAGGCAGAAACAAAGACAGAGTTCTCTTGGTCAGTGCATTTGAAAACCGTTCTTCAAGGGGTAACAAAAGCAGATGCAACTTATACAGAGAGAAAAGAAAAATTAAAAAAGAAGTTTGATCAACTTTATAATATCGGTGTTCGCCGTTTCTGTATTTTGAATGATGACTTCGGTTCAGGTTCAAATGAAATGGTTGTGAAGTTAATCAATGACCTGACAGAAGAATATGTTAAGCAAAAAAAATGTAAACCGATTATTTATTGTCCGCAAGGCTACAATGAAGAGTGGGCAAAGCAGGCAGAGTTGGAAGCAATGAAAAAGTTTGACGAAGATGTGCTTATCTTTTGGACAGGAAAAAGTGTAAACTCTCCGTTTGAACAATCAACGATTGATTATGTAAAAAATAAAACAAATCATTCTCCTGTATTTTGGGTAAACTACCCATGTAACGAACATGCGAAAACAGGAATTTTCTTAGGAAGCAGTAAACATTATGTTCGTGACAATATTACAGGGCTTGCGGGGGCGGTATCAAATCCAATTTTCTTTGCGGAGGCAGATAAAGTACCGCTGTTCCAGTTGGGTGCATATTTTTGGAACGTAAATAATTACTCAAAAGAAGTGGATAAAGTATGGGAACAGTGCTTTAAATATTTACAGCCGGAAGTGTATGACGCGTATTTAACGATTGCAAGAAATGTATCTGATGCGCCAAATTCAGGAAGAGTTCCGCAGGGCTTTGAGGAATCTTTATATTTGAAAGATACTTTAGAGAAAGTAAAGACGGCGGCAGAAAAAGATACATTTAATAAAGATGCAAAAGAAGTAAAAGAACTATTTGCAGAGTTCAAGCATATACAGTCTGCTATAGTAGAATTTAAAGAAAAATGTACAAATAAAGATTTAGTAAAAGAATTATCTAATCCGGGAGGAACAGATAATGGGGAAGGCTGGTTACAGGCGCTTGATAATGTGGCAAAAGCAGGGGAGGCTCTTTTGGAGGCTGAGGCAGAACTCTCAGCAGAGAAACCTGACTTATCAAAAGTGTGGACAGCATTTTCAAAAGCATCAAAAGAAATGAATGAATACAACAGCCGTACATATAAATTCGGAGATGGAAGTACGGTAGCCGTAAAAGCGGGAAATAAAAGGTTAGTACCGTTTGTAAATGCGTGCATGAAAGACGTGCAGAAAGAATTGGACAAATGGGTAAATGATACAACTGCTGAAAAGAAAGCGGATCGCATTTACACAAATATGTCCGCATACGCAAGACAGCCTTTGACAATTGCAGAGAAAGAGTTTGGTGTGAGAGATCTTGCGAGTGTGACAATGAACAAAGGTGATTATATCGGCGTGAAGAAAGAAGCAATCGCAGAAGTTTCTTCGATTATTGTGGAGGGAGAAAATACAGACAAACTTACATTAGAATATTCTCTTTACGGTGATACATGGCAGGCGGTAAAAGCAGGCGAACAGAATAAACATTTGGAAGCAAAATATATCCGTTTAATCAATAAGGGAGAAGAGGCTGTAAATGTAAATTTGAAACGTTTGGCAATGGTAGTAGAAAATCTTCCAAATAACCTTCGTTTTAAAGAATCAAATATCAAAGAGATTAAAGAGGGTAAATGGGACAACATGGTGGACGGAAATAAAGATACATATGTATGGACAAACCGTGACCAAAGAGTTGGGGATTATATTACAGTTGACTTAGGCGAAACAAAACCAATCCGTGATATTACATTCTGGACAATGGATGGAAATCCAAGAATTTATAAGGCATCTGTTTCAATCTCAACAGATAATAAAACGTTTACAAAAGTCGGAGACTTCGATGATAACGGTAAAATAGTTCCGCCGCTTAGAAGTTACAGTGCTAATGCGAACGGACAAAAAGGAAGATATATTCGTTTGCAGGTAACAGGCGCACATGGACGTTATTGGAGAATTCATGAAATTGAAGTAAATAAAGGGGAAACATCGAACGCCACAATTTCTTCTGAACCGGCAGTGACAAATACTAAAGGTGATGTAAAAGCGTTAGATGATAAAAATCTCTCTACTTTATTCCATGCGCAGAATATAAAAGCGGGAGATAAGTTGGAGTACAGATTAACAGACAATGTAAACTTAGATAGTTTCAGTGTATTTCAAGGAGAGCCTTGTAATGCAAAAGTGACACTGGTGAAGTCTGATAACACAGAACAGAAACTTTCGGATTTAACCGGAGGAAAACAGGACTTTAATAATATTGAAGGAAATATTCATGCAATCCGTTTTGACTTTATACAGGGAAAAGATGCGGAATTGAATGAGATTGTTTTTCGTTATGGAAAAAATCCTTCTGATGACATCGGTGTTGCGGTAGATAATATTTATATTGATTCAACCGAACCGGAGACAGAGGACGTAACTAACCTTGCATTAAATCAAAAAGTAGAAGTATCCGATGTGGAAAAAGTTCAGGGTTCAGGTACACCTACAACTTATACAGGAAATCTTTCGGTAGACGGTGATAAAAATACGCGTTGGAGCAGCGGTGCGTTGAATAATAAGAGTTACGGAGAGATTGCAGACCAGTGGCTTATTTTAGATATGGGAGAAAAACCTGTATTGATAAATGAAATGCAGATTGATTTCTACAAAAAAGTATGGCCGACAGAGTATCAGATCCAAGTATCAAACGATAAAGAAAACTGGGTGACTCTTGAAACAATTACGAGAGAGTCTGCAAGTAAAGAAGGAATTTCAGATAAGAAAACATTTGAAAATCCGCTTATGGCAAGATATATCCGTCTGTATTTCCCGAAAGAGAAGTTAAATACAGAGGCAGCAGGCGGAAGTGTTTCCATTACGGAATTAACTGTAAAAGGAATTAGAAAATCGACACCGCTTACTTATATGGAAGTGAAGGATAAATTTGAAGAAATTCATGTAGAAAACGATGCAAAAGTCGAAGATTTACAGTTGGCAGATATTGTGAACGTAAAAATGGCAAATGCAGATAAGAAAGAGATTACTGTTCAGATACTTCCAAAATGGAATACGGAAGGATTTGACGAGGCAAAAGATGTAAACCTTTCTTTAAAAGGGGAATTTCCAAAAGGTACGCTCTTAGTAAATGATAAAAATGTGGAAGCGGTACAGAAAGTAGTGAAAGGAACACCGCAGGCAGAAGATTTGACAGGATTGAGAAAGGCATTACAGAATTCTATTGATGCAGCGGAAAAACTGATTAGCGATGCAGAAGCAAATCATCGTCTGTATGACGTGTCAACAATCAATGCGTTAAAACCTGTATTGGATAGCGCAAAAGAAGTGCTTGCAAATGAAGAAAGCGGCAAAGAAGATTTGGAAAATGCAAAGGCAGAGTTAGATGCAGCGATTGGAGAAGTAAAGAAATTAAATTTGACAGCGTTTGACAATGCGGTAGCACAGGCACAAAATGTAGATAAAGAGTTATATACAGATGAAAGTGTACAGCAATTAGAAAGTGCATTGGCAGAGGCAGGAAAATTGTTTGATGCTCAAGTCACACAGGATGATGTGGATAAGATGACAGAGGTATTGGAAACAGCGTACAAAGGTTTGACAGTAAAACCGGAACCGGAACCACAGCCGGAACCTCAACCGGAGCCACAACCAGAGCCGCAGCCGGAACCAAATCCAAATCCGAGCGTGCCTGCTGAACCGAAACCGGAAAAACCGGAGGAAAATAATAAGAAACCGAACGTACCAAAAACAGCGGATACAGAACCGATTTTCATGTTTGGCGGTTTATTGTTATTATCAGGGCTTGCAGTTGTATTAACGAAAAAGAAATAAGACGGTGAAATGGAGTGTATGGAAATATGCTCCATTTCTTTTGCAAAAATATTGCACTTTTTTATACGGTGTAGTATATTATAAAAATAGAGGAATTTTGAGGACGAACTTTCATAAGTTTCGTCCTTATTTTAGAATGAGGAGGAGAAAAGATGAAAGACAAACTAAAGAAACTATTTGCATATTATAAGCCGTACAAACTACTTTTTTACAGCGATATGTTTTTTGCCATACTCGGAGCGGGTGTCACATTGGTTATCCCTCTTATTGTCCGCTATATTACAAGCGAGGTTGTCTATTTTGAAGGGAATAAGGCTATGGAAACAATTATTGCATTAGGAGTGCTTATGATTGTTCTCGTTCTTGTGGAATTTGGCTGTAATTATTTTATTGCATTTTATGGACATATGATGGGGGCAAAAATGGAAGCGGATATGAGAAGTGATATTTTCAGTCACTATCAGAAACTGACATTTGCCTTTTATGATAATCAGAAGGTCGGCGCATTGCTTTCCCGTATTACAAGCGATTTGTTTGATATTACGGAATTACTGCATCACGGACCGGAGGATATTGTTATTTCTATTATTAAAATTGTAGGTTCGTTTATTATTTTGGCAAACATTAATATGCGTTTGGCAATGGTGGCGTTTATATTTGTTCCGCTTATGATTGTTTTTGCCGCATATTACAATATGAAGATGAAATCCGCATTTAAACGTAACCGTGCGAGAATTGCGGACATCAACAGTCAGATTGAGGACAGTTTGTCGGGAATCCGTGTTGTAAAATCATTTGCGAACGAAGATATTGAAATGAAGAAGTTCCGCAAAGGAAATGACGGATTTTTGGCGGCAAAGAAGATTAGTTATCGTTACATGGCGGGGTATCATTCAACTTTGACGGCGCTTACTACACTTGTGACGGTTGTTGTGTTGCTTGTAGGGGCAGAAGGTTTGACGACAAAAACAGTATTGGTGGCAGACCTTGTAACATTTCTTCTTTATATCAATAACTTTATTGAACCGGTAAAGAAATTGATTAACTTTACGGAAATGTTTCAGAACGGTTATTCGGGTTTTGACAGATTTCAGGAAATGCTTGCCATTGCACCGGATATTACAGATGCAGAAGATGCGGTTTCCGTTGGAAAATTAAAAGGAGAGATTACATTTAAAGACGTTTCATTCCAATATCAAGATGCGAACGAGTCCGTTCTTTCTCACATCAACTTAGATGTGAAAGCGGGAGAATATATAGCGCTTGTAGGACCTTCGGGAGTAGGAAAGACAACGCTTTGCAGTCTGATTCCTAGATTTTATGAGGCAACAACAGGAGAGATTGATATAGACGGAATGGATATTCGCAAAATGAAACTGGACGATTTGAGAAATAATATCGGTATCGTGCAGCAGGACGTTTACTTATTTGCGGGAACAATTATGGAAAATATCCGTTACGGAAATCCGAATGCCACAGATGAGGACGTTATCCGCGCGGCAAGAAATGCAAATGCGCATGAGTTTATTATGAGTTTCCCGGACGGATACGATACAGACATCGGACAGCGTGGAGCAAAACTGTCAGGCGGACAGAAACAGCGTTTATCCATTGCACGTGTATTTTTGAAAAACCCACCGATTTTGATTTTTGATGAGGCAACCTCGGCGTTAGATAATGAAAGTGAAAAAGTAGTGCAGGAGTCATTGGAAATGTTGGCAAAAGACAGAACAACGTTTGTTATTGCTCACAGACTTTCTACAATCAAAAATGCGGAAAGAATTTTAGTTTTGACAGAAAACGGAATTGAGGAGCAGGGAAGCCATGAAGAACTGATTCGCCGAAAAGGAATTTACGAGTCTTTATATCATATGCAGTTTCACTAAACAGAAATGAAGGTGTAGAAATGAAAAATATAGAATTTAAGCGTCCTGAACTGGAGGACAAAAAAATAGTGGACGGATACTTTAAACTGTATCCGTCTCAAAGTTGTGAGAGAACATTTATTAATGTATTTCTTTGGTCAAGATTTTACAGAGTAAAATATGCTATTATTGAAAATACCCTTGTCTTTAAAAGTGAGGACAGAGAGTCCTTTACCTATCCGATAGGAGAGGTTAAAGACGTTCAGAGGGCGTTGCGTTTTTTAATGAAGTACTGTGAGGAGAATGGAAGAGAGTTTGAAATGTACTGTGTGACTCCGGAGCAGTTTGAGCAGTTGGAGGAATGGTATCCGAATGAATTTCAAATCACATATGACAGAGATATAGCCGATTATGTGTATGAGTCTGAAAAATTGATAACGCTGTCGGGGAAAAAACTTCACGGAAAACGAAACCATATAAATAAGTTTAAGTCGGAGCATGAAAACTGGAGTTATGAAACGCTGACGGAGGACAATTTGGAAGAATGTTTCCAAATGGCTTTACAGTGGAGAAAAGATAATGGATGTGAGGCGGACGAGGAAAAGAATGCAGAAATGTGTGTAACATTAAATTCCCTGCGTCTTTTTAAAGAATTGGAAATGACAGGCGGTATTTTGCGTGTAGACGGCAAGATTGTGGCGTTTACACTGGGAGAACCAATCAGTGATGAGATGTTTGTCGTGCATATCGAAAAAGCGTTTTCGGAAGTGCAGGGAGCATATCCGATGATTAATCAGCAGTTTGTGGAGCATGAATGTGCCGGTTATAAATATATTAATAGGGAAGACGATGCGGGAGTGGAAGGACTTCGCAAGGCAAAATTGTCCTATCGTCCGGCGTTTCTTGTGGAAAAAGGTCAGGTGAGAAGATAGATGATTTCTGAGAGAATGAGAAAAATGGTGGAAAACAGTTCGGCAATTCGCCAAATGTTTGAAGAGGGAAATCGTATGGCACAACTTTACGGGAAAGAAAATGTGTATGATTTCAGTCTGGGAAACCCAAATCTTCCTGCACCGAAGCGGGTAAAAGAAGCGATTGCGGAGATTTTAGACGAGGAAGATACGCTCGTTCTTCACGGCTATACAAACAGTAATGCAGGGTATATGGAAGTGCGGGAAGCGGTGGCAGAGTCGCTGAACAAAAGATTTGCCACATCTTTTTCGGGGAATAATATTACCATGACGGTAGGAGCAGCGGGCGGTTTAAACGTAGCCTTAAAAGTACTGCTAAACCCGAATGATGAAGTTATTGTTTTTGCACCGTATTTCAGCGAATACAGAAGTTACGTCCATAATTTTGACGGTGTTTTGGTGGAAATATCTCCGAATACGGAAACATTTCAGCCGAGATTGGATGAGTTTGAGCGGAACATTACAGAGCGGACAAAGGCGGTTATCGTAAATACGCCAAACAATCCGACAGGCGTAGTGTATTCGGAAGAAACGATTATCCGTATGGCAGAAATAATGGAGAAAAAGCAAAAGGAATACGGTCACGACATTTATCTTCTCTCAGATGAGCCGTACCGAGAACTTGTCTATGACGGAGTGAACGTACCATATTTAACCCAATATTACGATAATACAATTGTTGTATATTCTTACAGTAAATCTCTTTCTCTTCCGGGTGAAAGGATAGGATATGTTGTTGTTCCGAATGAAGTGAGGGAAAGTGAGAAAGTAATCTCGGCAATGAATGTTGCCAATCGTATTTTGGGGTTTGTCAACGCTCCTACGTTACAGCAGAAAATCGTACAGAAGTGTTTGGAGGAAAAGACAGACGTTTCCTATTATAATAGGAACAGAGAAACGCTTTATAAAGGACTGACGGACTGTGGGTTTTCCTGTATTAAACCTGAGGGAGCGTTTTATCTGTTTATGAAATCTCCTATTGCAGATGAGAAAGAATTTTGCAGACAGGCAAAAGAATTCCATATTCTTCTCGTGCCGGGAAGTTCTTTCGGGTGCGGAGGATATGTGCGTATTGCCTACTGCGTTTCTTATGAAACAATTGTAAATGCACTTCCGAAATTTAAAGAGTTGGCAAAGAAATATTTTTAAATATTGAAAAATATAATAAAGTGTGATAGATTTCTGTGAGTAGTCAAAATCATATTTTGGCGGGAGAAATAGAATAAGAAGAGGTAGAAAGATGATTAAACAAATACTACAGGGTATGGTTGTCGGAATAGCGAATATTATTCCGGGTGTCAGCGGTGGTACAATGATGGTTGCCATGGGCTTGTATGACAGACTAATTCATGCCATTACACATTTGAAGAGTGAGTTAAAAGAAAGTTTGAAATTATTAATTCCGATTTTTGCAGGGGCGGGAATTGCGATTGTTGCCTTATCAAGACTGTTTGAGTTTTTGCTTGCAACGTATCCGATTCCGACAAACTTTGCTTTTTGCGGTCTGATTGCGGGAAGTCTTCCTTTTATCTTTAAAAAGGTAAAAGGGCATAAAGTGACTGTCGGCAAAATGATACCGTTTTTGATTTTCTTTGGCGTTGTTATTTTCATGGCGCTTTTAGGGGAAACAGGCGGAAGCAGTGCGGACGTCAGTTTCGGACTTGTAAATGTCATTAAATTATTCGGCGTAGGTATTGTTGCCGCTGCAACAATGGTTGTGCCGGGTGTCAGCGGTTCAATGATGTTGATGTTACTCGGTTATTACGATACAATTTTAAAAGCAATTAATGACTTTGTTGATGCGTTAGTGAAATTTGATGCAAATGGACTTGCAACAGGCGTCGGTATTTTAGCGCCGTTCGGTATCGGAGTTGTTATCGGTATCTTCTTAATTGCAAAATTGATTGAATTTATTTTCTCAAAAGCGGAAATCCATGCATATTACGGAATTATCGGTTTAATTCTCGCATCTCCGATTGCAATTTTAATGAAAACGGACTGGAGCGGTGTGTCAATTCTTATGTTGGGAACAGGCGTTATCACATTTGCTCTCGGCTGGTTTATCGCAAGCAAATTAGGCGGAGAATAATTAGAAATGTTAAATATACGGGAACAATTAGAAAGTCTGGCTGAGCCGGACTTTCAACAATTTATGGCAAAATTAATTCCGAACATAAAGTCGGAGAAAATACTTGGCGTGCGTTTACCGATTTTGCGTAAAATGGCAAAGCAGATTGCGAAAGAAGATTGGAAATATTATTTGGAACAATATGATGCCGAAAGGTATGAGGAAATCATGATGCAAGGTATGGTTATCGGCTATCTGAAAGAGGATATAGAAGAAATTTTGAGACAGATTGAAAAATTTCTGCCGAAAATAGATAACTGGTCTGTCTGTGACAGTTTTTGTACGGGACTGAAGCAGACGAAAAAATATCCAAAGGAAATGTGGGAATTTATTGGCAAGTATATAAATGATGACAGAACGTATTTTGTTCGGTTTAGTGTAGTGATGATAATTTGTTATTACACAGATGCGGAGCATATGGAACAGGCATTTTCCTATTTTGACAAAATTAATCACGAGGACTACTATGTGAAAATGGCGGTTGCGTGGGCGATTTCTATTTATTTTATCAAAATGCCCGAGCAGACTATGGCATATTTGAAAAATAACCAGTTAGATGATTTCACTTATCATAAGGCATTACAGAAAATCCGAGAGTCGCAGAAGGTGGATAAGGAAACAAAAGAGAAAATAAAAGAGATGAAGAGAAAGTAATGAGGCAGACACTTCGCAAGAGGTGTCTGTTTTTGCATAATATTGCAAAATATATGTGAAAAATTTATAAAATGATAAAAATATAGAAAAAGATTGCAAAAATATACGTTTTATGTTAAAATGACAACAATAAATAAAAGGGAGTGAGTCCAATGGATAGTATAATTGAAGAGGCAGTGATAAAAAGATAAAAATTTATTATGAGAGGAGAGAAATATATGAGTAGAAAACGTAAAAGTATCATTTCTTTAGTAACGGTAGCATTATTAAGTATGTGTTTAGCATTACCTGTTTTTGCAAAGGCAGAGGCGAGATTGCAGGTAGACATTTGTCCGCAATGTAAACAAAAAACAGCCGTGATTTCTTACAATTATAGTTCATGGCAACAGAATGGAACTGTATGGCATAATGATCACTCTGATGTTAAATATCGTAGGTATAAATACAGAAACATTAAATGTAATAGTTGTACTTATAAAGAAAAAGACGCAGTGGATGTTGAAGAAAAAGTGGTTTGTCCAAATAATTAAATTTATATTATATAAAGGAGAGAGGTGTACCTTTTAGGTACACCTACTAAATTATATGAGAAAAAAACAAAAATGGATATTATTTTTTTCAGTTTTAATAGGTGGATTTATTTTTTTCAATCTTCTATTTTTAAAACAGAAAGGCAATGATAAAGAAGAACAGACAACCCTCTCTATTTGCACGGAGGAAGAGTTAGAACCTATAATGGATACTATGACGCAGTGCTACAACGAATATTACAATGAAAATGTAAAGTTTGAGGTCACCTATCTTCCAAAAGAACCCATGCAAAGAGAAAGTATGTGTAAGAGATTGCAGACGGAACTCATGTCGGGAAAGGGAAAAGATATTTATCTGATGTCTGAATGGTCAAGGGAATTTGAAAATGCAACGGGGCTTTTCGGAGATCCTAACAAACTGATGTATAATGGTGTGCTGGCAGACATGACGGAGTGGACAAAGAAAGATAAAAGTTTTCAAGAGTGTTTTCAACCTGTAATGGAGGCAGGACAGGCGGACGGAAAACAATATTTGTTGCCAATAACTTTTCGTGTTCCTATGCTTATGAGAGAAGAAAGAGGAACAGACTTTACGGAAGAAACGTTAAAACCACTTGTAAAATTGATTGATGAAAAATCAGAATTATTACAGGAAATAGCACCATATATGTTTATTTTTTCAAAAGAATGGATTGGTAACTGCATTGATTACGAAAAACAAAAAGTAACCGTATCTGAGAAAGAGATAGAAAAAGTATTACGATATGAAGTGGAAAAAAATAAGAAAGGAGTAGATGGTTCAAAAGAGAAATTTGTTGCTTATTTGGGGGATTTTAGAAAAGATGTGGAAAAAGAACATACTCTCTATCAATATATACCGATGATTACATTGGACGGGAAGCCAATGGCGAAAATTTACAATTATATTGCTATCGGAAGAAACTGTAAAGAAAAGGAGAGAGCATATCAATTTGCAAGACTTTTTTGGCAGAAAGATTTTGCGGAAGGAACTGGAATTAAAATAGACGTACAAGATGATAGTTCATATAGAAGCGGTGGCAATGTTATTTATGAGATGTTAGGAGTTCCGGTTTGTAAAACAGCATGGGAAGAATGGGCGTTGAATATGGCTGTACCGGGAACAGAGCAACAGGAGAATACACCCGAACAGATAGAAGATATACACAGATATTTAAGGGCAGCATCGCAAGTGCAGACAGCACGGTTTATCAGTGATTTTGATATTACAGGAAATGAAGTGCAGACGCTTTTTATAGACGAAGACGGATACACTTTTCGGACAGATTTTCCCGATATAGAAGAAAGAGTGAAAGAGGCGGCAAAAATACTTTATCGAAATGCGTATTATATCGCAATGGAATAGGAGAGGGGGAAGGCTATGAAGAAGAGAAGAAACAGATTTATAATAATTGGAAGTCTGTTGGTAATTTCGGTCAGTATCTTCTTTATAAGTAAAGTGCAGAAAGTCCCCTCTCACAAGGAAAAAGTAACTCTATCAGTCTGTGTGGAAGAAGACAGAAAAATTATGATTGAGGATTTATTGGAGTATTATAACAATCATTATAAAGAAAACATACAGATTGCATTTACCGTTATTCCTTCAGAACCTATGGCTAGAGAAGGTGTCTGCAAAAAATTACAGACAGAATTAATGTCGGGAAAGGGAAAAGATATTTATATAGTGGAAGAAACTTCCAGCTATATGGAAGGAGCAGCGCCTCTTTTTGAAGACCCGAATAAGTTATTGTACAATGGCGTATTAGCAGATATGAGTAAATGGACAGAGAAAGACGAAAGTTTTCAAGAATGTTTTCAGTCGGTTATGGAGGCAGGAAGAGTTGGAGAAAAACAGTATCTTTTACCGATAACTTTTTCTGTTCCGGTACTCATAAGGGAAGGCGAAGGAACAGATTTTACAGAAGAAACATTAAAACCACTGGGAAAATTAATTGATGAAAAATCAGAATTATTGCAGGAAATAATACCATATATGTTTACAAACTCAAAAGAATGGCTTGGAAACTGTATTGATTATAGAAAACAGAAAGTAGCCATTTCTCAAAAAGAGTTAGAAAAAGTATTGCAGTATGAAGTGAAAAGAACAAAAAATAGGGTGGATTTTTCGGAAGAGAAATTTTTACCAAACAGTAATTTGCAAAAAAATGCGGAAACGAAACATAACCGGTATCAATATATTCCGATGGTTACTTTAGACGGAAAGCCTATGGCAAAGATAATGATGTATGCTGCAATCGGAAGAAATTGCAAGGAGAAAGAAAAAGCATATCGGTTTGTAAGACTTTTGTGGCAGAAAGAATTTGCAGAAGGAACAGGATTTTTAATGCGTTATGAAAGTGCCGGGACAAGAAGAATATACGAAGGTAGTATTTATGGGTGTGGACACGTTCCGGTAAGAATGGCATCTTGGGAAAATTGGGGATTGAATATGAATTGTAATGAAACAGAAAATGTAGAAAATACACCGGAACAGATAGCGAGTATAAAAGAATTTGTTAAGACCGCATCAAAAATACAGACGGCAAGATTTGTAAACGGATTGGACACCGCAGGAAATGAAGTGCAGACGCTTTTTATAGACGAAGACGGATATACTTTTCGGACGGATTTTTCGGATATAGACGAAAGAGTAAAAGAGGCGGCGAAAATACTTTATCGAAATGCGTATTATATTGCAATGGAATAGGAGAGGGGGAAGGCTATGAGGAAGAAAGAAAAACGGACAGCAATGCTTCTTATGGCACCGGCAGTTATCGGTTTTTTTGTTTTTTATGTTCTTCCAATGGGAGTAACATTGAAAAATTCGTTTTTTTTCGGAGGAGAGTTTATCGGATTAGAGAACTATCAACTGACATTTGAAAACTATATGTTTCAACTGGCGATGAAAAACACGTTGAAGTTTTTCGCGATTGCATTACCTCTTATTATGGTACTTTCGCTGGGACTGGCGGTACTTCTTTTTGAGCAGTTTCCGCTGAACAGATTTTATCGGCTGGCGTTTTTATATCCGATGATTGTCCCGATTGCGTCAACGGTTATGGTTGCACAAATTCTTTTGAGCGATAAAGGAATTTTAAATTTGTTGATGACGCAGTTTGGTCTTCCGGTGCAGGATTGGTTACAGTCGGACAAGGCGTTTTGGATTTTGATTATTTTGTTTTTATGGAAAAATATCGGATATAACGTTATTTTACTTTTGGCGGCGTTAGCCATGATACCGAAAGAATATGAAGAGATTGCGAAACTTGACGGAGCGGGACAGTGGAAATATTTTCTTTATGTAAGACTTCCGCTGATTGCACCAATGTTATTTTTCACATTGCTGATTTCGATTTTAAATGGATTTAAGTGTTTTAGAGAGGCGTTTTTACTCGGTGGTGTACGTCCCCATGAAAGTATTTATATGATACAACATTTCATGAATAATTATTTTGGTCAGTTGAATTATGCCAGATTATCGGTTGTGGCTGTTGTTATCTTTTGCATTGTCGGAACTTTTGTAACGGTTGTGTATACAGCCATGATGAGAAAGAAAAAGGGGGATGATGTATTTTGAAAAAATATATAAAAACCTTTTGTCTTGGCATAGTCGTACTGCTTATACTGTTTCCGGTTTTGTTTACATTTATTAATTCGTTTATGAGTCCGGAAGAAGTAAAGACAACGTACGAGGGTGTTTTCGGGAAATTCGGAAGTGCAGTGCAGTTGAAGTGGCTTCCACAGCAATTTTCCCTGTTGGGATATGAAAATGTTTTCATCGATACGCCGAATTATCTGATGAAATTTTGGCGAAGTCTTGGAATGTGTTCTATTATCGTTATCGGTCAGATTATTGTGGGAAGTATGTGCGGACTTGTTTTTGCGAAGTATCGCATTGGCGGAAAGAGAATTTTCTTTATTTTATTTATTATCTTTTTGCTTCTTCCGGTACAGGTAACCCTTGTGCCGAACTACATTATACTATCCGCACTGCATTTGACGGATACATGGTGGGCGTTAGTTTTGCCGGCAATATTTTCCCCGTTTTCTACATTTTTTATGACGATTGTTTTCCAAAATATTCCGATGAGCCTTTTGGAAGCGGGGCGTCTGGACGGGGCAAATACATTTCAGATATTGACGAAAATTGTTCTTCCGGTGGCAAAACCGGGTGTAATCAGTCTAGCAGTTCTCGTATTTGTGGATAACTGGAATATGGTGGAACAGCCAATGGTATTTTTGAATAAAGTGACGGAGTTTCCGTTATCGGTATTCTTAGCCAGCGTGAATGCGGAAAACTTTGAATTACAGTTTGTATGTGGAATACTCAGTTTAATTCCGGTAACATTGTTATTCTTGTTCTTTCATGACGAATTGGCAGAAGGAATATCGGTTTCTGTTTCAAAGTAGGAGAGATGCGTATGAAGAAAAAAATATGGAAATGCAGTATATGGGTAATGCTTCTTCTTCTCCTTTGTACGATAACGTCCTTTTGGGTGGAAGAAAGGCTTATACCGGAAGTGATTTCTACTGTGCCAACGGCTATGGACGAGTTTTCAGAGGAAACAAAAGTTTCCGCTGCCTGTGTACGCACAAATGAAAAGGGAGAACAGGGCGTATGGTTTATGACAGAAACTGTTGATATTTGGGGCGAAAAGCAATATCGTGTTCGGTTTGAATCTGATGTTGTAAAGGAAATGGACAGTGAGAGCGCTACTTTAAAACGAAGACCGGAGGCGGTAGTTGTTGATAATCTGTTTCCTTTAGAAGATGAAAAAGCAGTCAAAAAAGCGTATGAAAAACGGGGAAATACAAAACCTGAACCCAACCATGTATTGTATGTGACAGATAGGGAAATAGACAGAGCAAAGTTGGAAAGAGATATTGCAAACAGTCAATCCGTTCTGAACACGGCATACTTCGGTCAGAAAAAATCTGTCTGCAAAGAGGAAGAGGTGGATGTTGCTTACGGGAATAAGTCATGGCTTCGAGAAAGAAACATAGGATTATCGGAACAAGAAATAGAAAGTTTCTTTCAAGGGGAGGGAAAAGCGTTTTTTCATAAAGATACGGCGGACAGATTAAAGATAAAAAAAGGCGATACTATTTCTTTGTGCAATACTTCGTATCGGGTGGAAAAAGTATACGAAAATAAGGAAAAGACAAAAGGATTTGGCGAGGAAATTTATGTAAACCAAATGCCGAAAGGGGAAGAAATTCCGATTACGGCTGTTTTGGTAAAGAGTACACAGGGGAAAATACTCAGACAGAATACGACAGAGTTTATGTTAAAAGAATATCTTCATTTACCTGTGGCGGACGGAAAGCAGTATAATCTACAGGATATGGAACAAATGGTAACGGAAATCAAATGGATATGTTCTGTGATTGTCTTGTTTTTTATTCTTATTTTTCTTTTCCAGTATACTGTTTTTTGGTGGACAAAGGCTTATGAGGAGAGAAAAATTCGCTTTGTTGTGGCAGGGGTTTGCCTAAGTGGAAGTGGGGTTGGAATTTGGCATATGCTTTTAAAGCAGTGTAGTATTCCACAATCGTTTTTTTCGACAGAAGGCATTTTAAATATAGGTATATATGTCGATAGGCTTCGTGCATTTTATGAAAATTTGCAGACGAGTGCAGGGAAAAATTATTTTATTTGTCAGATTGGTTATCAGGCCTTACTTAATATAGGAAAATATACTTGTATAGGTATTTTGGTACTGATATTCTTCCTTATCGGGAAAAAAATTGTAAAAAATATTTGCGAAAAGTGTAATTTTTGTTGATATTTAATGCGTTGACAGTCCATGATAAACTTCGTATAATTTAATGTGTAAACGATAAAGAAGGGAATTGTGGTAAAATGATTATAGCAAAGAATGACGAGGAAAAGAGAAGTAAAATATGGCGAATGGTAATAGCAGGAGCATCGATTGTTCTTTTTATCGTAATCGTCTATTTTCTGTTTTCCTTATTTGCAGGTAATCCGCTTGAAGGCATATGGAAGAGCGAAGAAAGTAATTTACAACTGACAATTCGCGGCGGCGATTCCGCTACGGCAAGTTGGTCGGAGATTGCAGAGGCTTCCAATGTGAAAGTGAAGATGAACTATACATTAGATAAAGAGAACAAGACGATTGCATTTAAAGTCGATGATGCGGAGATTGAAAAAGTAGTAAAAAATTCGAACGCAGGGCTGACAAAGACTGCGTTGGAAACGGAAATCAGTATGCTGGAAACGACTTTTGACTATAGTTTGGAGAAGAGCAAACTAACTTTGTCCGAGCGTGAATATGGTGAGCAAATTGTTTTTGTGAAAAAGTAAAGACAGACCAAAGCCACATTCTTTAAAGGTGGAGGCTTTGGTTCTTTTTTTGAGAGAAAAACTTAGAGAAGGAGAAAAAGAGCATGAAACGTGAAGAAACGAAAGTAGTATATATAGGAAACAGGGCTATCGGGGGCGGTAATCCGATTGCCATTCAGTCGATGACAAATACAAAAACAGAAGACGTGCAGGCTACAGTGGAACAGATATTAGCGTTGGAAAAAGCAGGGTGTGAGATTATCCGCTGTGCAGTTCCGACTATGGAGGCTGCGGAAGCATTAAAGGAGATTAAGAAACAGATACATATTCCGCTTGTGGCAGATATTCATTTTGACTATCGTTTGGCAATTAAAGCGATTGAAAACGGAGCGGATAAAATCCGTATTAATCCGGGAAATATCGGCGATGTGTCGAGAGTGCAGGTTGTTGTAAATAAGGCGAAAGAGTACGGAGTTCCGATTCGCGTAGGGGTAAACAGCGGTTCCTTAGAGAAGCATCTTGTAGAAAAGTATGGCGGGGTAACGGCAGAGGGAATTGTAGAAAGCGCCTTAGATAAAGTTCATATGATTGAACATATGGGATATGATAACTTAGTTGTCAGCATTAAGTCGTCAGATGTGTTAATGTGTATTAAAGCGCATCAGTTAATTTCCGAGCAGTGTAATTATCCACTGCATATCGGAATTACGGAATCGGGAACGATTTTATCGGGAAATATTAAATCTTCCGTAGGTCTTGGCATTATGCTCTATGAAGGACTCGGAGATACAATCCGTGTATCGCTGACAGGCGATCCGTTGGAAGAAATTAAGACGGCGAAATTGATTTTAAAAACACTGGGACTTAGAAAAGGCGGAATTGAAGTTGTTTCCTGCCCAACCTGCGGAAGAACAAAGATAGATTTAATCGGGCTTGCAAATCAGGTAGAAAATATGGTTGCGGATATTCCGCTTGACATTAAAGTAGCGGTTATGGGCTGCGTTGTAAACGGACCGGGGGAAGCGAAAGAGGCAGACATCGGAATTGCAGGAGGAATCGGCGAAGGACTTCTGATTAAAAAAGGTGAAATTGTGAAAAAGGTGAAGGAAGAAGAACTTTTGGAAACATTAAGACAGGAACTTTTGAATTGGGGAAAATAGAATGGGAAAACGATTTTTTGATGTATTTCCGACATTACAGGCAGAAAAAGAAATAGCGGACTTATTTGAGGAAGTGGAAGTGATGAAGGTGACAACCACTTCCTTAAAAGACAGGTTAAAAATATATTTTATCAGTACGCATTTAATTCCGAAAACACATGTGTATCATATGGAACAGATGATACGGGAACAATTATTTGGACGCACACATATTGCTATTCAAATCGTGGAACGGTATCAACTTTCTGAGCAGTATACGCCGGAAAATTTGCTGCGGGAGTATCGCGGCAGTATTTTGGAGGAATTAAAAGAGCAGAGTGCCGTAGAATATAATATGTTTTTAAATGCAAAATACACTTTTGAGAATGAAAATATTTTATGCCTGACTTTGGAAGATACAATTGTGGCGAGAGGAAAGCAGGATGCAATCGTGGAACTGCTCGGGGAAATATTTAATGAGCGGTGTAATGTTCCTGTGGAAATCCGTGTACTTTATGAAGAAGTGAAAGAGAGCAAGCATAAAAAATATAATGAGATACGCTTGCAACAGGAAATTCAAGCGATTGTAGAGGGGAATGAAAGAAGGAGAAAAGAGCATATCGAAGAAGTTAAAGAAAAGAAAAGCGAGGAGAAGAAAGAAAAAACGGTTAAACCGAAAGAGGAAAAGAAACCGTTTCAGAAGAAAGAATTTTACTCTCCGATTAAACGTTCCGATGATCCGAATGTGATTTACGGCAGAAACTTTGAAGATGATACCATTGAACTTTCACAGGTTGTAGGAGAAATGGGCGAGATTACCATTCGGGGAAAAGTCATTCAGTTTGACACGAGGGAAATCCGCAACGAAAAAACGATTATTATGTTTGCGGTGACGGATTTTACAGACACGATTATGGTAAAAATGTTTGCGAGAAACGAACAGTTACCGGAACTTTTAGGTGAGATTTACAAGGGCGCATTTCTGAAAATAAAAGGGGTTACAACAATCGATAAGTTTGACGGGGAACTGACAATCGGTTCGGTGACGGGGATTAAAAAAATTCCTGATTTTACAACGACGAGAAAGGATACAAGTCCGGTAAAACGTGTGGAACTGCATTGTCATACAAAAATGAGCGATATGGACGGGGTATCGGAAGTAAAGTCGATTGTAAAGCGGGCGCATGACTGGGGACATAAGGCGATTGCTATTACGGATCACGGTGTTGTGCAGTCTTTTCCGGATGCAAACCATTATATCGAAACGTTGGACAAAGACGACCCGTTTAAAGTGATTTACGGGGTGGAAGGTTACCTCGTTGATGATTTGACGGATATTGCGGTAAACGAAGATAAGCAGACACTTGATGATACGTTTGTTGTATTCGATATTGAAACAACGGGATTTAGTTCCGTGAAAGATAGAATTATCGAGATTGGTGCGGTAAAGGTAGAAAATGGGACAATCGTTTCCCGCTATAGTACGTTTGTCAATCCGGAAGTACCGATTCCGTTTGAAATCACAAAATTGACAAGCATTACGGACACAATGGTTATTGATGCACCGAAAATAGAAGCCGCGCTGCCGGAGTTTATGGACTATGTAGGTGACGCCGTCTTAGTTGCGCATAATGCAGGATTTGACGTAGGGTTTATTGAAGAAAACTGTAAAAGACTTGGCATGGAACAAAGATTGACTTCGGTAGATACAGTTGCCCTTGCCCGTGTCTTACTGCCTACATTATCACGCTATAAATTAAATGTAGTGGCAAAAGCGTTAGGTATTTCTCTTGAAAATCATCATCGTGCGGTGGATGACGCAGGTGCAACTGCGGAAATTTTCGTGAAATTTGTAGAAATGTTAAAAGAGAGGGAAATTACTACATTAAAAGAGGTAAACGAATTTGGGGCAATGAACCCCGATGCCATTCGGAAAATGCCGGCACATCATGTTATTATTTTGGCGAAAAATGATGTGGGCAGGGTAAATTTATATACATTGGTGTCTATGTCCCACTTAAAATATTTTGGGCGTATGCCCCGTATCCCCAAAAGTGAGTTAAATCGCTATCGGGAAGGTCTGATTGTTGGAAGCGCCTGTGAGGCGGGAGAATTATATCAGGCGATTTTGCGGGAGCAGTCAGAAGAACAGATTGCGAAAATAGTGGATTTTTATGACTATTTGGAAATTCAGCCTCTCGGCAACAATGCGTTTATGTTGAACAGTGAGCGTATTTCTAATGTAAATACGCGGGAGGATTTAATTCAAATTAATAAGAAGATTGTGAAACTGGGAGAAGAATTTCAAAAAATGGTCGTAGGCACTTGCGACGTACATTTCCTTGATCCTGATGATGAGGTGTACAGAAGAATTATTATGACGGGAAAAGGATTTTCTGATGCAGATGATCAGGCACCGTTATATCTTCGAACAACGGAGGAAATGCTGGCAGAGTTTTCGTATCTCGGTTCGGCGAAAGCAGAGGAAATTGTAATTACCAATCCAAATAAAATAGCAGATATGGTTGAACCGATTTCTCCGGTGCGACCTGATAAGTGTCCGCCGGTAATTGAAAATTCGGATCAGGAACTGCGTGATATCTGTTACGAAAAGGCACATAGTATGTATGGGGAAAATCTTCCGGAAATGGTTGTAGAGCGACTGGAAAGAGAATTGAACTCAATTATTTCCAATGGATTTGCGGTTATGTATATTATCGCACAGAAACTTGTTTGGAAATCTGTGGAGGACGGCTACCTTGTAGGATCACGTGGTTCGGTAGGTTCTTCTTTTGTGGCGACTATGGCGGGAATTACGGAAGTAAATCCGTTAAGCCCTCATTACTATTGTAAAAAATGCCATTACAGTGACTTTACATCGGAAGAGGTGCGTGCATACTCCGGTTTGTCGGGATGGGATATGCCGGATAAACGGTGTCCTGTATGTAATGAGCCACTTGCAAAGGACGGTTTTGATATTCCGTTTGAAACTTTCCTCGGATTTAAGGGGAATAAAGAGCCGGATATCGACTTGAATTTCTCGGGAGATTACCAAAGTAACGCCCATAAATATACGGAAGTTATTTTCGGAACGGGGCAGACTTTCCGTGCGGGGACAATCGGTACGCTTGCGGATAAGACGGCATATGGTTTTGTGAAAAATTATTATGAGGAACGTGACAGCCGAAAGCGTAAATGTGAGATTGAGCGAATTGTGGAAGGCTGTACGGGAATTAGGAGAAGTACGGGACAGCACCCCGGAGGAATTATCGTTCTTCCTCATGGAGAAAATATCAATTCCTTTACACCTGTACAACATCCTGCCAACGATATGACAACGGACATTATTACAACCCATTTTGACTATCACTCTATCGACCACAACTTGTTGAAACTGGATATTCTCGGTCATGATGATCCGACGATTATTCGTATGTTGGAAGATTTGATTACGGACATTACGGGAGAGAAATTCGATGCAACAAAAATACCGCTTGATGACCCTGATGTTATGGCGCTTTTTGCGGGGACGGAAGTTCTCGGAATTAAGCCCGAAGATATTGGCGGTTGTCCGGTAGGCTGTCTTGGTATTCCGGAGTTTGGTACGGAATTTGTTATTCAAATGGTTGTAGATACAAAACCGAAAACAATTTCGGACTTAATTCGTATTTCGGGACTTTCCCACGGAACAGACGTATGGCTGAACAACGCTCAGACATTGATTCAGGAAGGAAAGGCAACCATTTCTACGGCAATCTGTACACGAGATGATATTATGACGTATTTGATTAATAAAGGTCTGGACAGTGAGAAGTCTTTTACCATTATGGAGCGTGTTCGTAAAGGGCTTGTTGCAAAAGGAAAATGTAAAGAGTGGCCGGAATATAAGAAAGATATGCTGGAGCATGGAGTGCCGGACTGGTATATCGGTTCGTGCGAAAAGATTAAATATATGTTTCCGAAAGCCCATGCGGCGGCTTATGTTATGATGGCATACCGAATTGCCTATTGTAAAGTGAATTATCCGTTGGCATATTATGCGGCGTATTTCAGTATCCGTGCGTCAGCGTTTTCTTATGAAATTATGTGTCAGGGAAAAGATAAGTTGGAATTTTATCTCAGAGATTACAAGAAACGTTCCGATACGTTGAGTAAGAAGGAACAAGACGTTTTAAAAGATATGAAGATTGTGCAGGAAATGTATGCGAGGGGATTTGAATTTCTTTCGTTGGACATTTACACTGCAAAAGCGGATAAGTTTCAGATTATAGACGGAAAACTGATGCCTCCGCTAAACAGTATAGAGGGTATGGGGGATAAGGCTGCCGAGGCGGTAGAAGCGGCGTCAAAAGACGGACCGTATTTATCAAGAGATGATTTCCGACAGAGGACAAAAGTAAGTAAAACGGTTATTGATTTAATGGCGGATTTAGGAATGTTTGGAAATCTTCCGGAGTCAAATCAGTTATCGTTGTTTGATTTTTAAGAAGGTGAGAGAAAATGATTACATTTAAAGAAATAGACAGAAGTAATTACATGGAATGTATTTGTTTGAAGATTAAAGAAGACCAAAAAGGCTTTGTTGCCGACAATGCACAATCTTTAGCGGAGGCAAAATTTGAGGAAGGTTTGTATACCCGTGCAATTTACTCGGATGATACGATGATAGGATTTGTCTTATTTGACTATGACGCTGAAATTTCCGGCTGGTCTATGAGCCGATTTATGATTGGAGAGCAATATCAGGGACGGGGCTTAGGTAAAGAGGCTGTCAGACAATTTTTAAAGTACATGAAAGAAGAAATGAAAGTACATGAACTCTATATTTCGGTGGAGGTGGACAATACAGTTGCCTGTGAAATGTATGAAAAAATAGGATTTCATTTTGTGAAGTCGGTTGAATACGAGTTCGGCGGAGTTGTGTATAAGGAAAAACAGATGAAAATAGAATTATAAGAGATATGGATTTTTATTGCTATGCTTATAAAAGCGTGGTATACTAACATATCGAAACAAATCTCATAATTGAATAATGAAAACATTGTACGGTTACTTTTTGTAATAAGAAGTATTAAAAGGGAATTCGGTGTAAATCCGAAACAGCTCACTTTACTGTAAGGAATGACGAAATCCATAAAGCCACTGTGGGGACAATTAGTCTGCATGGGAAGGAGGAAAGTAGGGTTTAGTTCTAAGTCAGGAGACCTGCCGATACATATTGTGAAATCTTTCGGTGAGGATAAGATGATACATACAAATTAGATTAGACTTTTATATGCGAAGTCTTAGTTTTGTGTATTTAAAAGCAGCCGATAGGCTGTTTTTTTATGTAAAAATGTGCAACGGCACAAGAACTTTTAAGTAGAGAAAAGGGGAAAAGTATGAAATTTAGTGATTTTCATCCGATTGTAAATACTGTTTATTTTGCAGTAGTTATCGGAGTCACCATATTTTCTATGTCGCCATATTTTTTATTGCTTTCTCTGTCAGGAGCATTTATATACTCCTTTGTATTGAAAGGAAAAAGGGCAATGAAACAAAACATTTCTGTAATATTTATTACATTTGTCATAATGACAGGAATAAATGCCTTATTTACCCATAACGGAGAAACAGTTTTATTTTATATACGCTATAACAGAGTTACAGTAGAGGCTGTATTGTTTGGAATTGCATCATCTGTAATGTTGTCTTCCGTCATCATTCTGTTTGGTTGTTTTCATATGATAATGTCTGGAGAAAAACTGATCTATTTATTTGGAAGAATAGCACCGGTATTTGGGTTGATAGTGTCAATGATATTTAGGTTTGTTCCGCTTTTGCGTTGTAGATTTAAGGAAATACAGATGGGACAGATATGCATGGGAAGAAATGTGCAGACGGGGATAATTCGGAAAATAAGGCAGTTGCTGAAAGAATTATCTATTTTGATTGCGTGGTCGTTGGAGGCTTCTATTGAAAGTGCGGATTCTATGGCAGCCAGAGGGTATGGACTTTCGGGGAGAAGTAGTTTTCATTTGTTTAAAATTACTGTTCAGGATGTAATATTGCTTATCGGCATCGGTGTGTGTGGCGGGGTTACTGTGGCGGGTTGCTTTTTTGGTAGAACAACAATACAGTATTATCCCAAATTGCTTGTGCCAATGTTGGAGTGGCAGGATATAATCTGCATAGGTTCTTTTGGTATATTAATGTTTATGCCAGCGGTAATTGAATATATTGGAGGATATAAATGGGAAAGATAAAGTTTGAAAAGGTGACATTTACATATCCGCTGGCAGAGCAGGCAGCACTTAAGGGTATTACATTTGAAATAGAGGAGGCACAATTTATTGTCATTTGCGGAAAATCGGGGTGTGGGAAAAGTACACTGCTCAGGCAAATGAAAAAAAGCATGATACCATATGGAGAATTAGAAGGTGAAATTTTATATGACGGAATTTCCATAAAAGAATTGGAAGATCGTAAGAGTGTATCTGAGATAGGGTATGTACAGCAAAATCCTGACAACCAGATTGTTACAGATAAAGTTTGGCATGAATTGGCATTTGGTTTAGAGAGTTTGGGATATGACAATCAGACCATTAAGCGCCGAGTAGCAGAAATGGCGGATTATTTCGGCATTGAAAACTGGTTTCATAAAGAGACGAATACACTATCGGGAGGACAGAAACAACTGTTAAATTTGGCATCTGTTATGGTAATGCAACCTAAAGTTTTGATTTTGGATGAACCTACAGCGCAGTTAGATCCGATTGCGGCATCGGATTTTTTGCAGACAGTTTATAAAATTAATAGAGATTTAGGCGTCACGGTTATTATGTCAGAACATCGGTTAGAGGAAGTTTTTACAATGGCGGACAGAGTAATGGTTTTAGATAAGGGGAAAATAGTTGCGCTGGATATTCCGAGAAAGATTGGAGAATATCTTTCCGGCAATGAAACGGATAAAGAACATCCTATGTTTTACGGACTTCCTGCGGTAATTAGGATTTTTCAAAATTTCCATATGGAAGAATCGCCGCTTACAATCCGTGAGGGAAGAAAAAAGGTGGAAGAGTTACTGAAAGGAAAAGAGATAGTGGTAAACTCCTTTGAGGTAACAGAGAAATCTAAAGAGACAGCCATACAACTAAAAAATGTGTGGTTTCGTTATGAGAAAGGACATCATGATGTATTGAAAGGGGTATCTGTTTCCGTAGAGAAAGGAAGTTGGTACTGCGTTTTGGGAGGAAACGGAAGCGGTAAAAGCACAATGATTAAAGTAATTTGTGGTATTTTGAAGCAGCAGAAGGGGAAAGTTTTTATAAATGGCACGCAGAAGGGAAAATGCTCCGAGAAAGTTGTGATGTTGCCACAGAATCCGCAGGCAGTCTTTACAGAAATCACGGTAGAGGAAGAATTGTTTGATGGCGTGGCGTTTATGGATATGGAAGAGGGAGAGAAAATTGCAAAAGTAGAAATGATGCTGGACAAAATGGAAATGGCACACTTACGAAAGGCAAATCCATATGATTTATCAGGAGGAGAGCAACAGAGATTGGCGCTTGGGAAAATTTTATTGCTAGAGCCGACAATTCTTCTTTTGGATGAACCGACAAAAAGTCTCGATCCATTTTTTAAAAGGACATTGGCAAAAATTTTAAAAGATTTGCAAAGAAGTGGAATGACTATTTTTATGGTAAGCCATGATGTGGAATTTTGTGCATCGCATACTGACTACTGTGCTATGTTTTTTGATGGAGAAATTGTGTCGGAAGACTGTACAAGAAAGTTTTTTGCCGGAAACAGTTTTTATACGACAACGGCAAATCGGATAGTGAGAAAATGGAGTAATGAGTTGATTACTTGTGAGGAGGTTCAGGAATGGCTTCGGAAAAACAGCAATTAACACAGCAGGAAAGGGCGGAAAAACAGAGACTTCATGTGGCGGCAGAACTGATATTAATAGGCATTCCGATTGTCCTCTTAATAGGAATAAAGTTTTTACCAAAAGAGTGGTATATGTTGCTGAGTTTGATAGTCCTTATGATGACGATAGCCCCGTTTTTTATGGTTTTTGAATCGAGAAAGCCGAAAGCACGGGAAATTGTTCTGCTTGCCATGATGAGCGCTCTTGTTGTGGCTTCGCATTTATTTTTTCACATTGTATTTCCGATACAGATAGGGACGGCGTTGATTATTATTAGCGGTATTTCTCTTGGACCGGAGGCAGGTTTTTTCATTGGGGCATTAAGCAGATTGATGTGTAACTTTTATATGGGACAAGGACCATGGACTCCATGGCAAATGTTTTGTTGGGGAATACTTGGATTTTTGGCGGGGCTTACGTTTAATCGTGGCAATACGGAAACATTAAAATCAAGAAATTTTAAAATAATTGCAGGTCCGGTATTAACGATATTGTTTTCACTTTTGTTGGCATATCTTAGTTTTTTAGTCTATCCCGGACAGGACAGCGCAGTTGGTTGGAGGTTTTACCTATTTGGAGCAATCGGGTTGATTTTTGGCGTGATTATTCAGAAAAAACGTCTCCCAGCAGATAATATTACGCTTTCACTTTTTACTTTTTTTACAACGTTTATTGTGTATGGCGGAATTATGAATTTGAGCAGTGCATTATTATCTACAAATGGTGCTTCAGGGGAAGGAATCAGCCTTGAAGGGATGCGTATGTTGTATGTCACCGGTGTGCCGTATGACTTTTTTCATGCGCTGACCGCAGCGGTTTGTGTATATTTTATTGGTGGAAATGTTATTCGGAAACTGGAACGAATAAAGATTAAATATGGAATTTATAAATAGAAAACTTGGGGACAGAGATGTGGATAAAGAATTTGAAAAACTGATACGAAGTAAACGAAGACGAAAGATTTCGGTATGTATTGTAACTTTATTTATTGTACTGATGATTATATTTTCTTTTAATACAGAAAGTGAGAAAGGAAAGCAGAAAAGAGAGGTTACTTTGGAAGTTCGTTGTGATGAATTGACGGATAATCCGGAAAAAATGACAAAACCGGAATTGTGGAAATATATACCGGAAAACGGAATTATATTAGAAGAGGAAACATGTACTATAGAAACAGGAGAAACGGTTTTTGACGTTTTAAATAGAGTGTGTAAGGAAAAAGACATTCAGATAGAATACAGTTATACGGCAGGATATGATTCATATTATGTGGAGGGAATACAGTATTTATATGAATTTGATGCAGGAAAGAGAAGCGGCTGGGTATACCTTGTCGATGGAAAAAACACAAATTATGGCTGTTCACAATACAAACTAAAAGG
Organism: uncultured Lachnospiraceae bacterium; assembly: GCA_900551895.1. Taxonomy (GTDB): domain Bacteria; phylum Bacillota; class Clostridia; order Lachnospirales; family Lachnospiraceae; genus Faecalimonas. The sequence continues at coordinate 79,400 of URXX01000004.1, forward strand.
CGGAGAAAAAATCGTGTGGAAATATGTCTGTGATTATAAATAAAACAGGGGAAAGGAAAAAGAATGAAAGAAGAAATTTTGGAATTAAAAAAGGAAGTTGGAAAAGTAATTGTAGGAAAAGAGGAAGTAATTGAGAAAGTGCTGATGGCAATTATCGCGGGAGGACATATTCTTTTGGAGGATATTCCCGGCGTGGGAAAAACAACACTTGCATTGGCTTTTAGTAAAGCGATGGGATTAGAGTTTAGGCGTATACAATTTACACCTGATGTTGTTCCTTCAGATATTACAGGGTTTATGATCTATGATAAGCAAAAAAACAATTTTTTATATCGTGAAGGTGCTGTAATGTGTAATTTCTTTTTGGCAGATGAAATTAATCGTACGTCAAGTAAAACCCAGTCGGCACTTTTGGAAGTGATGCAGGAAGCAAAAGTGACGGTGGACGGGGAAGTACATGAGATTCCTCAGCCATTTATTGTTATGGCAACACAGAATCCTATAGGTACTGCGGGAACGCAAATGCTTCCGGAAGCTCAACTTGATCGTTTTATGATAAAGTTATCTATGGGGTATCCGGAATTTAATGCTCAGATAGAAATTCTAAAGAATAGAGAAAAAGAAGATCCGCTTGATGTCGTGAAAGAAATTCTTTCAATTGAAGAAGTAATTGAGATGAAAAAGGAAGCAAAAGAGATTTATGTGGATAATAAAATATATGAGTACGTTACAATGCTTGTGGAAGCAACGAGGAAACATGATTATGTCAAACTTGGGATAAGTCCTCGAGGGGCTTTGGCACTATGCGCCATTGCTAAAGCGAGAGCATATATTTTAGGTAGGAATTATGTGATACCCGAAGATGTAAACGAGTGCTTTTTAGATGTGTGCAGACACCGTCTTATTCTTAAACCGAAGGCGAATTTAACTTCTATGGATACAGACAGTATACTTCAGCAGATTTTAGACGAAAATAAAGCACCAAAGTTGTAGAAAGAGTGATGCTATTGAAAAAGGAAAAAACAGTATTTAGTTTTTTGTTTCTTGTGGTAATGGTACTTTACTTTTTGACGGAAATCTCGTATGCACCGTTATTTTTGCTGGGACTATGTATTTATAGTGTTATAGGATTTATCATATCCAGAATATCGGGAAAAAAGACGAGTTTTTATTTTGAAGGAGAAAAACAATGTGAAAAGGGAAGTCAACTGGAAGTTACACTATATATGAAAAATAATAGTAAGATTCCAATTTGGAATGGAGAAATATTTTTGCAGGTAAAGAACAGATTGACAGGAGAATGGACAGAGGTAAAAAAAACATTGTCTCTTTTGCCATTACAGAGTAAAAAAACACATTTTTGTTTAGAGGCATATTACTGTGGTTGCGTTGAAGTGACTATAGGGAAAATGAAAGTTTCGGATCCATTTGCTATATTTACCAAAGAAAGAAAAATTTATATGGAAAACAGGTACTATGTTTATCCGAAATTGACGAAGGTTCATTTTACAAGCGAACAGTTGAATCAATATGATATGGAAAGTTACAAGTATTCTCCTATAAAAAGTGGGGAGGACACAAGTGATACTTTCGGGATAAGAGAGTATAGGGAAGGGGACAGTCTAAAGTCTATTCATTGGAAACTGACGGGGAAAATGGAAAATCTTATCGTTCGGGAGGCGGGACTTCCGATAGAAAACAGTGTGATGATACTGCTCGACAAAAGGGAGAAAGAAGAAACTTCGGCAGATAAAAAGGATAAATTAACGGAAATATTTTTATCGCTGTCAAATACAATTGTGGGAAATGGTATACAGCATTCTATCGGCTGGTACAATTATGAAATGGGAAAATTTGAACAATACCGCATTCAATCTACGGAGGACATCTATGCAATCATAGGGGAACTTCTTTCTGTTTCCCATTATAAAGATGAAGTAAGTACGGCGGATAGGTTTATAGAATCGGATGCTGGAAAGGAATATAGTAATTATCTGTATGTGACGGAAAGTGATACAGCAGAGAGAGAGACGGAGAAATTGATGAGTTATGGAAACGTTGAAATTTATCGAACAAGAGAATTTAGTTAGAAAAAAAGAGATTATAAAGGAAATTTTGCTTGCTCTCTTTTTAGGTATTTCCAATTTTTTATGTTTTCGGGATATGTTTCAGTTGAAATTATGTTTTTCAGAACCATATTTAGGTGGAATGAGAAGTGGATTAGTGTATACATGGAATCAGATTGCAGATGTGTTGGGGAGCGAAAATTATATCTTACTTCCTAAGTTTACTGGAGAGGGAGAAGGAAATACAATATTTTTAATTGGAGTGTTAATTCTTTTTGTCATTTTGTATTTCTTTTTTGTACATAGTAAAAATAGATGGGCAATTTTTTTGTTTTTTTTCTTAACTGCAATTTTAAGTGGAGTGACCAACTTGCAAATTTCTATGATGACAATGGTACTTTTTGGAATCTCTGTAATTGGAGGAATACTGCATATTCGTGACAGTAATGGATTAGGTAATAAAGTATTCCTGTTTATTTTAACCGCAATTTTATGTTTAGTTATATTTTCTTCGCCGTTAGGCAGAAAACTTATTGCCAAATCAGAAACGATTCATGAAGTACAGAATGTTGTAAAGACGAAGTTGAAGGATCAATATTACGGTTTGAACTTGTTAAAAAATGGTGATTTGAAACAGAGAAAGAGGGAAAAAGATAAAGAAGATGCACTTGAAATTACGATGACAACACCTCAATCAATATATCTTAGAGGTTTTGTTGGGGAAAGTTATCAGGATAGCCGGTGGGAAGCGTTACCTAATTACAATTATTATAAAGAAAAAGATTTCTTTTACTGGTTGAAGAAAGAAAGATTCCAAGCGTTTGGGCAGTTGGGACAGGCGGAGAAATTGTTTCAGAAAGAAGAAGCAGAAGAAAATCATGTTAGTATTCAGGTGAAAAAGGCAGACAGCCGCTATGCATATATTCCTTATGAGATAACAGGAGAATTTCCCGAAGGAAAAGAATGGGGAGGAAGTTTTATCACGCCGTCAGGTTTAAACAGACTTAAAACGTATAGTTATGATATAGGAAACAATGCAGTGAAAACATGGACGGACACGGCGGCAAAAGTGTTTTTGGGGGCAGATACAGAAAATGTAAAAGATTACTTACGAAAGGAGAGTAATTATAATGCTTATGTATATCAAAACTTTACATATCTCTCTAAAAAAGAAAAAAGTATTTTAAATCGGTATATCGGCAAAGCAGGAGATCAGTCTCAGGGACATATTGATTATAAACCGGCTATTGCAGGAATTCAAAAGTATTTGGAGGACAATTTTATATATACGGAAAATTTAGGGGAGAAGGCAGAGAAAGGCCAAAGTATGCTGGAGGAATTCCTTGAATCTAAAAAAGGGTATGATGTGCAGTTTGCCACTGCAGCAACACTTATGTTTCGTTATTATGGGATTCCAGCAAGATATGTAGAAGGATATTTGGTTACGCCGGAAGATGCAAAAAAAATGGAAAGCGGAAAACCGGAAATCATTCCAAAATCAAACGCACACGCATGGGTGGAGATATATGTTGACGGTACGGGGTTCGTTCCGATAGAAGTTTCTCCTCCTTATCGAAAAATTATGGAAGAAGCAGATATGGAAGTCGGTATATCCAACAACACATTGTTACGACCGTTTGATAGTGAAAGTGGAGCAAATAATAAGGCACAGAAAACGGAAATGTCAGGTGATGATAATACACACATTACTTTTCCTATAATAATCATTATTTGTGGAGTTATCGGTTTGATTCTTCTGACGATACTAATAAGGATGCTTTGGAAATATTTTTTCTGTTTAAAAAATTTCCTGAAAAGATGGAATCTTTTTCATTGGACAACACCGAAACTGGCAGTCAGTGCAATGTATTCGTACATGGAAGAGCAGAAGTATAGAATAGAAGAGAGTGTCAGGGAGTTAGGAAATAAGGCGGCTTATAGTTTGGAAGAAGTAGGAGAAAAAGAACGTAAAGAAATGTTAATGGCGCTGAAAAATGCAGCGAAGGAGAAAAAGAAAAATGAAAAGAAAAATAAGAGGAGTGTTGGTTGGTTTTCTTGTGGCGGCACTGGCATTATGCGGTTGCGGAACAGAAAATCTGTTAGATAATATAGATGCACAGACAAAAAAGACTGCAGAGTATGTGAAAAAAAACGTTTCAAATCCTCAAGTGTCATCAATAGGCGGAGAATGGGCGGTAAAAGGAGTTGCAGAAAGCGGTATTGAGCCGGACGACAGTTATTTTCAAGTATATTATGATACGGTGAGAGCGAAAGTCAAATCGGAAAAGGGTGCAATTCACGAGGAATATTATTCTGATTATGCCAGAGTGATTATTGCCTTAAATGCGATAGGAAAAGATCCGACAGATGTGGAAGGGTATGATATAACAAAGCCACTGGAAGAGTATGATGAATTGACTCGGCAGGGAGTGAATGCGGTTGCATATACGCTTGTGGCAGCGAATGAAAGCGGTATTCTTTTGGAACATGAACAGAAGTACATAGAATTTCTTGTGAAAGAAATGGAAGTTATGCTATCTGAACAGAAAGAAGCATATATAGATTACATTGCAATGGGACTTTTAGGACTATCTTTTTATCGGGATGATGATTCGGTAAAGAATGTGACGGAAGAGGGCATAAAATATTTATCAGAAATGCAGCAGGATAACGGAACAATGGGAAACTGTGAAACTACTTCCGAGACAATCATTGCATTGACAGAATTGGGAGTAGATGTATTTTCAGATAAACGATTTATAAAGAAGAAAAGTCTCGGAGAGAGTTTAATGAATTATCAGGCGGAAGACGGAGCATTTCTTCATATGGAAGACGGAGAAAAGGCAAATGAAATGGCTACGGAGAAAGCGTTGCTGGCTCTGTGCAGTATGAAAAAAATGGAAAAGGGAGGACTTTATGAGAGGGAAAAATAGTCTACGGCATTTTTGGAAGAAATATAGGTGGTCTTTTTTAGGTGTTGTTTTAATGATAGGATTTATTTTTTTCTCGGGAATGTTTTTATCGGCTCAGGAACAGATGCATGGGAAAAATCCACTGGAAACGGAGAGTAAGGATTCTTCACGCATTGCAGTAACAGGGAAAAATTATACGTTAAACTATAAACAGGAAGAAGAGTATAAGCGTGAACAGGAAAAAAGGGAGAATAAAATAAACCAACAGCCTGCCGAACCGATAGAGGAGATAAAAAGTGAAATAGAATCCGGTAAAAAAAAGCCGTCATCAATTCTTTCGGAAAATTCTTCGCAGGCACAAACAGGAGATAAAAATTCTAATGGCAATGGAAATAAAACGGAAAATGGACAGGGAAAGCCGGAAGCAGGAGGAGAGGACGAAGAGGAAAATGGAGAAGGTGAAAGTGGTGAAAATGTAGGGGGCGAGGAGGAAGAATCAAAACTCCCTGAGATTATATGCAGTCTGACAGAAGGACAGGTGGTAAGTGGTAGCTTTTTGGGATTTACGGTACAGGCAACTACATATAAAAAAGAACCGTTAAGTTCGTTTTATGTGACGGTAAAGGTAAATGGCAAGAAGTTATACAGTTCGGGAACACAGCATAACGTGATAAGTTATAGAACTTCTCAGGAATTGCAAGACGGAAGTAATGAAATTTCCGTTACGGCAACAGATAAAGAGGGGAATACAGCTACCAAAAATTATCATGTTACGGTCAGGAAAGAAGAGGCACAGGTAGAAGGCGGAACAATGCGTGTCAAATTGCAGGCGGATGTACTTGGATTAGGGACAATCTTTAATGAAAAAGTTGTGTTCTATGAGGGGGAAAATCTTCCTTATGTAGTGGACCGTGCGTTTAAACAAGCAGGAATAAAATATAAGTATACGGGAACATTTGATTATGGGTTCTATTTGCAGAGAATATATAGACAAGGTATTACGAACGGATATAAAATTCCGACTCCGATTTTACAGAAACTGGAAGAAGAAAACTGCTCATGGGTTGGCTATGAAACAGATTCCCTAGGGGAGAAAGATTTTTATTACTGGTCGGGGTGGCTTTATAGAATGGACGGATATTTTCCGGACGGGCTATCAACAATACAGGCGGAAGACGGTTCGGAGGTAGAAATTCTGTTTACGTTGAATAATGGAGCGGAATATAACGGAACATGGTTTTCCGGAAACTGGTAATATTGAAAGGGGTGATGTGAAAAGAAGTAGAAATATGTAATATAACGGGAAAAGAAAGGAAGAAGAAAGATGAAAAAGTTGAAACAAATAGCAGCAACGATTCTTGCGGTGTCCTTAATGATAACAATGTTTCCGGCAAATGTGTCGGCTAAGGAAACGGTTCGTGAGAATGTAGATACAGAATGGTACAATTTCCGAAATAATGCGGAAAATAATGGGGTAACAGACAGACCTACTCCGATTGAAGCAAAGGAAACAATACAAAAGTGGGCAGAGAAGTATGGAACAGGCTGGGCTGCCGCACCAACTCCTCCTTTGATTTTAGATGGGAAATTATATATAGGTGTTGCAAATCAGATTCTTGAAATTGACAAAGAGACCGGTAAAGAAATTCGTAGAAGTGATGAAATGATCGGAAATGTCGGTTATGCGATGAATCCCCTCACATATGCAGACGGCAAGTTATTTGTGCAGGTAGGAAACGGTGCAATTCAGGCAGTTGACTATAAGACATTAAAATGTGTGTGGTATAGTGAAAAAATAGGAGGACAGACGGTTTCTCCAATCAGTTATGCGAAAATTGACGGGAAAGGCTACATTTATAGTGGTACATGGAACAGTGAAAAACGAGACGGAAGTTATATTTGTATGACAACAGATGATGAGGGAACAACGAAAGTAGAAGGGCAAACAAAAGGTGGAGGAAAGGAGAAAAAATTAACGTGGCGTTTTACTCCTTCCACAGATGATACGCAGGTAAAAAATAAAAGAGGGTTTTACTGGGCGGGTGCATATGCTACAGAAAATTATATAGCGGTAGGTTCGGATGACGGCTCTAATGAGGGCGATTATACAGCAGATGCTATATTTTATACATTAGATTCACGTACGGGAAAAATTATTGACTCCATTTCGGGAATTAAGGGGGATATCCGTACAACGACAGTGTATGACAACGGATATTTGTATTTTGCCACAAAAGGCGGAGTTCTCTATAAGACAAAGGTAGACAGCAAAGGAAAACTGAGTGATACAAGTTCTATCGATATAGGGGCAGTGACAAATGAAAAATTAATGGCGACAGCAGCACCGTTAGTATATGGAAATAAGATTTATATGGGAGTTTCAGGTTCGGGAGGACAGTTTGATCCTGATGCAGGACACGGATTCCGTATTATCGATAACAGTGGTCCTCTTACACAGGATTCTATTATGTATAATCTTCCGATTGCCGGGTATCCGCAGGCGGCAGCATTGGCATCGACAGCGTATGCAGATAAAGATTTTGACGGAAATGGAGAGGCGGACGGCAGAGTATATTTGTATTTTACATATAATGCAATGCCGGGAGGAATTTATTATTGTTATGATACAAAGGATCAAACAGAAGCGAAACCGGATCAGTATGGTGAATTATTTGTGCCGGAAAAAGATCAGCAGCAATATTGTATAAGTACTCTTTGTGCGGATAGAGAAGGAACGCTATATTATAAGAATGACAGTTGTTATTTAATGGCAGTAGAAACTAATCCGGCATACTTAAATAATATAGTGGTAAAAGGCGGAGAAAATGAAAGCATTTCATGGAATAAGGCATTCGATTCATCAAGCATGGAATATGAATTGAAAATTCCTGATACAATGAAAACGGCAAATATCACATTGGAAATGGATGAAGGTGTGACTGCCACAGTTAACGGAAGTACATATACCGGTAAAAATGAAGTGACACTTGAAGAAGGTGATACAAAAGTACAGATTGAAGTCAGCAAAACGAGAGGAGAAAAAACATATAAAAGAGTATATGTATTAAGTTTTACGAGGGTAAAGGCAATCTCCACTCTTGAGAGCATGAAGGTGGGAAATTCCAATTCCTTTTCCGGATTTTTGCAGATGACACCTGAATTTTCATCAGAAGTAACTGACTATAGAGTGGATACAACAAGACAGGAAAGTTTTTGGAGAGTTTGGTTGAAACCGACAGATATAAATTCAAAAATTACCGTAGTTCCTGTAGAAAATGTAGATAAAATAACAACATCAGATGGAAATACTACAACTCAAGGTCATAACAGATGGAATGTATATAAGAAGGATCAGAAAAAAACGGCTAAGATTAGAATCGATGTGTTGTCTGAAAACGGAAAGAAAACGACGAGTTATAATTTGGCTTTAGAAGTTCCTGTAAAAGTAACAGGAATTACACTTGATAAGCATAAAGCAGAATTGGATATAACAGAGAAAATGCAGTTGAATGCAAAAATAATGCCGGAGAATGCAACGATTCAGACGGTTAAATGGTATTCATCTGATGAAACAACAGCGATTGTAGACGAAAACGGTTTTGTAACACCGAAAAAAACAGGAAATGTAGAGATTACGGTTATTTCTGATGACGGAGCAAGTATAACGGATAAATGTCAGGTTACGATTACGGACAAAGCAAAAGAAGTAGATGACTTAATTGATGCAATTGGAACAGTTACTTTGGAAAGCAAGGCTAAAATTGATATTGCAAGAGATGCTTACGAAAGTTTAACTGTTAAACAAAAAGAGAGAGTAACGAAATTGACGGTATTAGAAGAGGCAGAAAAGGAATATAATCGTTTAAATAATGAGTCTAATAAAGAAGAGGCGGATAAGGCTGCTGCAAAAGCGGTGGACGAATTGATTGAAAAAATCGGGGAAGTTACAATTGACAGCGGAACACAGATTCAGCAGGCAAGGGATGCGTTTGAAAAACTGACTCCTGAACAGAAAGCGAAAGTGGAAAAAGAAGAAACATTGAGAGCAGCAGAAGAAAAGTATGCCAAATTGCTGTTAGAAAAAGAAAAAGAAAATGAAAAGACTTTCTTAGATACTTACAAAAATTTAACGGAATACAGAACGGAACAGCAGGAAGAACTAAAAAGAATTATCAGCGAGGGAAAAATACAGATAGAAAAGGCGGCAGATAAAGAAGGCATAGATAGGATCGTAAAAGCGGTAAAGATAAAAATGGATGCTGTGAAAACAGATGCGGAATTGACGAGTCAGGAAAATGCAGAGAAAGCAGTGGAATATGTGAAAGCACAAATTGCCAACATAGGAGAAGTTCGCTTTACTTCAAAATCGAGAGATGCGATCATGTTTGCAAGAGCTTCTTATGATAAATTAGAAAAAACGCTACAGGCAAAAGTAGATAATTACACGGTATTGTTAAATGCGGAAGCAAAATGGAAGAAAATGGAAGAAAATGCAAAAGTAATTACTGTAGTTGATGAAAAGAGTAAAGTATCAGTTAGCGGAAAATTTATGGAAGATTTTAAACTTCATGTTGAGAAAGCGAGTGAAGAAGCAGAAACTGTTTTGAAAAAAGAGTTTGTATCAATGGGGGATAAAATTGAAAAGTCTTCTGTTGCATATACAATTTCATACGAAGGAGGATATGTGGGAGAAATCACAGTGAAACTTCCTACGGATGCGGTTTACAGCGGAAGAAACGTATTTGTAAAACAATTATGCGGAGATGGTTCGATAGTATCTTATGAGACAACTGTTAAAGAAAATGGTGTATCAGTGAGAACAAACACATTGGGAACTTTTATGGCAGGTGTTGAGAAGGCGGATATTCCGGCTGGAAGCGTACCTAAAACGGCAGATACTTCCCATATGATTTTTTGGCTTGGAATTTGTGTACTTAGTATGCTTGCATTGACAGTACGCAGACGTTTAAAATATAATTAATTCAGATAAAGAAAGTAACTTTTAAAAGGGTTACTTTCTTTTTGTGTCTGTCCTACAAATACATTTGCCTATGTCCGTGAAACAAGAACGGTTCAGTAAAAATGTTCGCCTGTAACGGATAAAAATTGCTTGAAATTTCATTGAATATAGGCTATGATATTCTTAAAGAAACGGGAAAAAATACCTGAAAGAATAGGAGAAAAAAGCAATGAATGATAACAAAATGTGGGCATTGGTAAAAGAAGAAGCAGCGCCGGGACTTGCTCTTAAAAGAGTTCCGATTCCTGAAGTAGGCACAAATGATGTGAAGATTAAAATTCACAAAACAGCAATTTGCGGAACAGACGTGCATATTTATCAGTGGAACGAATGGGCACAGCACACAATCGCAATCGGACAGACGGCAGGACACGAATATGTAGGTGAAATCGTGGAAATGGGAAGCGGCGTTAAAGGGTACAAAATCGGTGATCTCGTGTCAGGAGAAGGTCACATCGTATGCGGTAAATGCCGTAACTGTTTGGAAGGACACAAAGAGAACTGCAAAGATGCAAAAGGAGTAGGTGTAAACCGTGACGGTGCATTTGCAGAATACCTTGTTATTCCGGCAGAAAATGTATGGCCGACAAATCCGGCAATTCCGGAAGAAATGTATGCAATTTTCGATCCATTCGGAAATGCGACACATACAGCACTCTCTTATGAAGTGTTGGGTGAAGATGTATTGATTACAGGCGCAGGTCCTATCGGAATTATGGCAGCCGCAATCGCAAAATTTGCGGGTGCAAGACACGTTGTCGTTACAGATTTCAACCAGTATCGTTTGGATCTTGCAAAGAAACTGGGAGCAACAAGAACGGTTAATCTTGCGAATGAAAAATTAACAGATGTCATGAAAGAAATCGGAATGACAGAAGGTTTTGACGTAGGTATGGAAATGTCGGGAGCGGCTGCGGGATTCCGAGATATGATTGACAATATGAAACACGGCGGTAAAATCGCAGTTCTCGGTTTACAAAGACCGGATGCACAGATTAACTGGGAAACAGTTATTTGGAACGGATTAAATATTCGTGGTATTTACGGACGTAAAGTGTGGGATACATGGTATAAGATGACAACAATGCTTCAGGCAGGACTTGATATTTCCGATATTATTACACACAGATTGAATATCAAAGATTACAAAGCAGGTTTTGATGCGATGATTTCGGGACAGTCAGGAAAGGTTATTTTAAACTGGGAAGACTTAGATCAATTAGAGCCACAATCACAGGAAGTGTAAAATAGAGAAAGAAGGTTGACAAAAATGGCACGTAAAAATGATATTTTAAGTATCTACACAAAAGAAGTAGAAGATATTAAAGCAGCAGGATTATTTAAAGGGGAAGCGCCGATTGCTTCTGCACAGGGCGCGCGCGTAAAGTTGGAAGACGGCAGAGAAGTTATCAATATGTGTGCAAATAACTATTTAGGATTAGGAGATAATCAGAGATTAATTGATGCGGCAAAGAGAACTTATGATGAAAGAGGTTACGGAGTTGCATCGGTACGTTTCATTTGCGGAACACAGGATATTCATAAACAATTGGAAAAGAAAATCTCTGATTTCTTAGGAATGGATGATACAATTCTTTACTCTTCATGTTTCGATGCAAACGGCGGATTATTTGAAACAATTTTAACAGCAGACGATGCGGTTATCAGTGATGAATTAAACCATGCTTCTATTATTGACGGTGTTCGTTTATGTAAAGCAAAACGTTTCCGTTATAAAAACAATGATATGGAAGATTTGGAAGCAAAATTAAAAGAAGCAGATGAGGCAGGGGCGAGAATTAAATTAATCGCGACAGACGGTGTGTTCTCTATGGACGGGATTATCTGTAACTTAAAAGGTGTTTGTGATTTAGCAGATAAATATAATGCTTTAGTTATGGTAGATGACAGCCATGCCGTAGGATTTGTAGGAGCACACGGACGCGGAACTGCAGAGCATTGCGGAGTAGAAGGACGTGTAGATATTATTACAGGTACTTTAGGAAAAGCACTCGGCGGAGCGTCAGGCGGATACACAGCTGCCCGCAAAGAAATCGTTGATTTACTTCGTCAGAGAAGCCGTCCATATTTATTCTCTAACTCATTAGCGCCGGCAATCGCAGGAGCAAGTATTGAATTATTTGATATGTTAAGTGAAAGCACAGAACTTCGTGACCACTTAGAAGAAACAACTGCTTACTATCGTAAATTGCTTGTAGATAACGGATTTGATATCATTATGGGAACACATCCTTGTGTGCCGGTTATGTTATACGATGAAGTGACAGCAGCAGAATTTGCTAAACGTATGATGGAAAAAGGCGTTTACGTTGTAGCATTCTCTTATCCGGTTGTTCCAAAAGGAAAAGCAAGAATTCGTACACAGGTATGTGCAAGCCATACAAAAGAAGATATTGATTTCATTGTAAAATGCTTTATCGAAGTAAGAGAAGAAATGGGATTAAATAAATAATTGTTTTATAAAAGAAGAGTAGAAAATCTGCTCTTCTTTTGTTATACTGAACTGAATAGAAAAACGAAAGAGAGGAAAGTGAGTGGAAAAGAAAAAAATTATTCAAGTGGAAGAGAAAGTACCGTTTAAACTATTAGTGCCTCTTAGTATTCAGCATATGTTTGCTATGTTTGGAGCATCCGTACTTGTACCTTTTGTGTTTGGAATCAATCCGGCGATTGTACTGTTTATGAATGGGGTGGGTACACTTCTTTTCATTCTTATCACAAAAGGAAAAGCACCTGCATACTTAGGTTCAAGTTTTGCTTTTCTTGCACCTGCAGGAGTTGTTATAAGTAAATTCGGTTATGAATATGCTTTGGGAGGCTTTGTGGCAGTCGGATTTTGTGGCTGTATACTGGCGTTTATTATTTACAAATTCGGTTCGGATTGGATAGATATCGTTCTTCCGCCGGCAGCTATGGGACCAGTTGTAGCATTGATTGGTTTGGAATTAGCGGGAACTGCTGCGAATAATGCGGGACTTTTGGAAGAGCATATCAAATCGGAAAATGCAATTGTATTCTTTGTTACTTTGGGAATGGCAGTTTTCGGGTCAGTTATTTTTAAAGGATTTTTATCGGTTATCCCTATTTTAATTGCGGTAATCGCAGGATATATTTCTGCTATTGCTTGCGGAATAGTTGATTTTACAGAGGTATCAAAGGCATCCTTATTTGCTATGCCGAACTTTTCATCGCCGAAATTTAATTTGGAAGCCGTTTTAATTATTCTGCCTGTTATTCTTGTTATTACGTCGGAACATATCGGACATCAGATTGTAACGGGAAAAATCGTAGGAAGAAATCTGTTGAAAGAACCGGGACTTCATCGCTCTTTATTTGGAGATAACTTTTCTACAATGTTATCGGGATTTATCGGTTCTGTTCCGACAACAACTTATGGGGAAAATATCGGAGTTATGGCAGTGACAGGCGTATACAGCGTATATGTTATTGCGGGGGCAGGTATCCTTTCGATTATCTGTTCGTTTATCGGCAAACTGACTGTCCTTATTCAAACAATACCGGGGGCGGTAATCGGCGGAATTTCTTTCCTGCTATATGGAATGATAGGAACATCGGGCATACGAATTTTAGTAGACTCGAAAGTAGATTATGGAAAATCAAGAAACTTAGCGTTGACATCGGTTATTTTTGTAACCGGATTATCGGGAATTACCGTGAAATTCGGAAATGTGGAATTAAAGGGAATGGTATTGGCGTGTGTAGTCGGAATGGCATTGAGTTTGATTTTTTACATTTTGGATAAATTTCATTTGACAAATGATTAGCATATGAGAAGAAATAGAGGAGTTGACTTAGGAACAACCCCTCTATTATTATGTAAAAGATTATAATTTGTTTTGCAATTTGGAACGTTTCCAAATGTAAAGACCTGAAAGGATAACTAACAATCCGCCGCCAATCATTTCAATTTCATAAATGATATTGTCTTTTAACGTATCCATTACCGGATATGCGGAACAGATAATGGCAATCACACAGATCACTAATTCGGAAACAGCGATGCCTACGGCAAGTTTTTTGTTTTTTGTCATCACATAAGTATCTTTGTCCACTGATTTTTGTTTCTTTTTAATTCTAATATAAGCAAGGAACAAAAGCACATACGGGAACAGTGAAGTTAAGGCGGTCATTGTTACGAGTACGTTATAAATTGTATCCACACCGGGCAAAAGTGAAGTGGCTACAAGAAGTACGGTAACGATAGTTGCTTGCAAATATACTGCTTTTACCGGAATTCCATGTTCGTTTGCCTTTGTCAACTTCTCTGGGAACAGACCTTTTTCCACGCTTCCGAAAAGCATTTTAATCGGCGAAGCGATATAGAGAACTAAAGCGCCGATAATGGAAAGTGCAATTCCCGCTGCGAGAAGTTGTATAAAAACAGGAGGAATACCAAGTAACTGACACCCTCTTGAAAGAGAATCCAAAATACCCGTAGAGGAACTGATTTCTTCAGGAGACAGTAACATACTGATAGAAATAGAACCGAGAATATAAAGGATGCAAACGACTGCAGCCGATACGATGATTGCTCTCGGGAAATTTTTCTTTGGCTGATCCATTTCTGTAATAAAGTTTGCCGTAATTTCAGCACCTGTATAAGCAAAAATAATTCCTGAAATAGCAACAAGAGAATCAGGATTTAATTTTGGCATCAAAGTTGAAACTGTGTAAGTTGATGCGCTAGGTGCTTTGTCTAAAATGACAATGGCGATAAAAGCCATAGAAATCAATAAAATAGTAGGAATGGTTGAACCGAAAGAACCTATACTGGTGAAAAATTTTCCGAAGGACATCCCTTTCGTACTAATCCATGACAGAAACCAAAAAAGAGCAACTGAAAGTATAAGCACTAAAACTTTATTCTCTGATAAACTCGGTTTCCCGAGCATGTATGCAAAATTTACTGCGAAGAATGTAAGAAATGATGCATACCAAAAAATCTTGGCAGTCCAGTTCAGCCACGATACCATAAAGGCATATTTTGTTCCGAAGGCTTCACGCACCCATGTGTATAATCCTCCGTCAGACTGATAGGTGGAAGCGAGTTCCGCACACATAAATGCCTGTGGAATAAAGAAAAGTACCATGAAAATGGCCCATGACGGAATCGCCCCCAAGCCAAGTCCGAAACTGGCAGATGTGGATTTTGCAATCCAGCGGATACCATAAAGGGCGGAAATATTCATAAATACAAGTTCTTTAAAACTAATCTTTGCTTTGTTCATCTAAAGTACCCCCTTTTTTAGATTTTAATGTTGATAGCAGATAAGTTACGTAACGCATCATCTTTTGCCGACAAAATTCATGCGAATATTCTTCCTTATTGGAAACACGGCATTCTAAAAGAAGATGATAGGCAGAAATCATCAATTCATTTGTAATTTCCAAATCTTCCGCAGAAATCGTTTCATTCGGATAGATTTTATTTAAAATGACTTTATTTCGATTGGACAGATTAAAGTCCGTTAAAATAGAGTGCCATTCACTTTCGTTATCCACCTCTTCTTCTGAAAATAATTCGTAGTAACTTCTGCAGATAGCAGGCAGTGAATCGCTGTGCTTATTAAAGAAAATCTGTAAAAATTCATCGGGATATGTAAAGGAAATATCCGCAAATTCTTCCCATGACAGCAGTAAAACTTCACTCCAGTCTTTTCCCGCACGAGTCTTTTCCGCTATTTTCTGATTATAAGAAGTTAAACGGTTCAAGGAAGCGTACACGAGAAGTTGATCCAAATCCTGAAAATAATTATATAAAGTAGCACTGTTATACCCTGCAATGTCAGCTACTTTGCGAATGGTAACTGCGTCCATACCTTCTTTTTGGATAATTAACTGGGCAGCCTCTATAAAATAACGAAGGACTCTTCGATGATGTTTTTCCCTATTTGCCATATCTTTTTCTCCTTTCCGCAATTTATATAGTTACAATTATAACTTTTTTAACAGATGAGTGCAATTATATTTGATATTTTACAGAAAATCATCACAATGTACAAAAAAATCAATCGTGATTAGTATATAATCACGATTGACAAAATGATGTCAAATGATATAATCATGATTAGAAATGAAGATTGAGAGGTAGAAGAAGTGAAAGAAAAGACAGGAATTAGGAAAAACTTTTTTATGATTTGCCTGTTGGCATTTGCCGGAACAATTATTTACGGGCTTCCGTATTTCCGTTCTTATTATTATGATACTTATCAAAGTCTTTATCATCTGACGAATACACAGATGGGACTTCTTGGAAGTGCATATGGAATGTTAGGAGTTTTCTCTTATATGTTTGGCGGTGTTTTGGCGGACAGATTTAAGGCAAAGAAATTGTTGATTTTATCAATGATTGCAACAGGATTGGGAGGTTTCCTTCATTTATTTGTAACAGACTTCAGAGCGTTGATGGCTATTTACGCATTGTGGGGATTTACATCTTTGTTGACATTTTGGCCTGCGCTGATGAAAATTGTCAGAACACAGGGGAATGAAGATGAGCAGAGCCGTGCTTACGGAATTTTTGAAGGTGGACGAGGAGTGTTTAACGCGCTTCAGTTAGCAATTGCAACAGCGATTTTTGGTTTCTTTCAGGCAAAAATGATGCCTGAACTGGGTATTAAATGGATTGTTATTTTCTACTCGGCAGCACCGATTATCTGTGGCATTATCTTTATCTTTGTGCTGAAAGAACCGGGCGAAGAGAGAGTAAAAGATGCAGCGGCAGAAGCGGGTAAAGAAGAGCCGAAGGAGAAATTCTCATGGAGTAACATTGCTCTTGTATTGAAGATGCCGGCAGTGTGGCTTACAATTTTGATGATGTTTTGTAGTTATACGTTTAATATGTCGATTTACTATTTTACACCGTACGCAAGTAATGTATTGAAAACAACAGCGGTGGTTGCAGCGGTATTAACGGTACTTCAGCAGTATTGCCGTCCGTTTGCATCTCCAATTGGTGGATTTTTGGCGGATAAGATTGGCAAAGGTCAGGTTATGGCAGGCGGATTTGTACTTATGGGATTAGGAACACTTGTACTTATGCTTTCGGGAAATGCGGGCGGTGCTCAAATGGTGCTTGTTGTAGGAGCATGTATCGTAGTTTATGTGGGAATGTTCTCCAACTTTGGAATTTATTTCTCGCTTCTTACGGAAGGCGGAGTTCCGTTAAAAGTTTCCGGTCTTGCAATCGGTATCGCATCTACATTGGGGTATCTTCCGGAAGTAATCGCTCCGATTGTAGCCGGAAATATTTTGGATACATTTGCGGGAGCAAAAGGATACCATATTTATTTCGGAATTATGATTGTCATGGCAGTAATTGGTTTTATCGCAAGTATTGTTTGGGCAAATACTTACGGAAAACGTTATAAAGAGCAAATGAAAAAACAAAAAAATAAATAAATTACTTTAAAAGCAGGAGGTATAAACATGAGCGTAGAAGTAAAAGAAAAGAAAGTATTGAAAAAGGAAGATTTTCCGTACGACTGGACGGTTGAGGAAAATCACTGGATTCCGTTGTCAGACGGAACAAAATTATCAAGCCGTATTTGGTATCCGAAAACAGATGAACCTGTACCGGCAGTTTTGGAATACATTCCATACCGTAAAAGAGACGGTATGAGAGGAAGAGATGAACCAATGCATGGTTTCTTCGCAGGAAACGGATATGTAGTTGTGCGTGTGGATATGCGAGGAACAGGAGAATCTGACGGTTTATTAAAAGATGAATATTTAAAACAGGAACAGGACGATGCGGTGGAAGTTATTGACTGGATCAGTAAACAGCCATGGTGTGACGGAAACGTTGGTATGATGGGAAAATCATGGGGAGGATTTAACTCTCTTCAGGTAGCAGCGAGAAGACCACCTGCACTTCGTGCGGTTATCTGCGTAGGATTTACAGATGACAGATACAATCAGGATATTCATTATAAAGGAGGATGTCTGTTAAATGATAACTTCTGGTGGGGAGCAATTATGCTTGCTTATCAGTGCCGTGCAATCGACTGTGAAATCAAACCGGAAACATGGAAAGAAGAATGGTTAGAACGTTTGGACGATATGCCGTTATGGATGGAAAATTGGTTACAGCATCAGACACGAGATGAATACTGGAAACACGGTTCGGTTTGTGAAGACTATTCAGATATTCAAGTTCCTGTATTCGCTATTGACGGTTGGTCAGACTCTTATACAAATACAGTATTAACATTGATGAATGGTTTGGACGTACCTAGAAAAGCAGTTATCGGACCTTGGGCGCATGTATTCGCACACGACGGTTATCCGGCACCGGCAATGAACTTCTTAGGAGAAGCAACAAAATGGTGGGATAAATGGTTAAAAGGAAAAGACAACGATACATTAGACGGACCTATGGTAGATGTATGGGTAGAAGACAGTATGCTTCCTGAAGCAATTCACGATGTGAGTGAAGGCAGATGGGTAGGACTGGAAAATTGGCCGTCAAAAGATGTAAACGATAAAGTGTTCTCATTAACATATGGAAAACTAACAGAAGAAGAGAATACAAAAGAAGAAGTTGTTGACTTATGCACACCATTAAATCACGGACTTCTTGCAGGAGAATGGATGGGAGCAGGTGTTCCGGGTGAAAATGCCTGCGATCAACAGTTAGATGACGGCTTATCAATGGTATTTGATTCAGATGTATTGGAAGAAGATTTTGATATTGTCGGTTATCCAAAAGTAGAAGTGGAATTGACAAGTGATAAAACAAATGCAATGTTATTTGCTCAGTTATCAGATGTACATCCTAACGGACAGGTAACAAGAGTGTCTTATGGTGTAATGAATTTATCTCACTTACAGGGACACGATAAAGTTGTTCCATTAGTTCCGGGAGAAAAAGTAAAAGCATTTGTAGGATTAGATGTTTGCGGACATAAGTTCCCTAAAGGACATCGCGTTCGTATTTCGTTGGCAACATCATACTGGCCAATGTTTTGGGTAATGCCTGAGATTGCAACATTGAAATTAGACCTTTCAACAGCAAAAGTAACGCTTCCTATCTTTACGGGACAGGACAGCAAAGGACCTGATATGAATCCAATGTGCGCACCGTTGACACCAATGACAACATTGTCAGAAGGTCGTGTAGACAGAAGTGTTTCTTACGATATTTTGAAAGATACATGGACTTGCATTACAGACGGTGTAGGCGGAGTATTCGGAGAAGGTATATATCGTTTTGATGACATCGGAACAGTTGTGGAGCATAACTTAAAACGTGAATTGACACTTTGCAATAAAGATCCGTTATCTGCAAAATATACAATTTACCAAAAAATGAAAAATGGTAGAGAAGGCTGGTTAATGGATACAGATATTGTTGTTACACAGACAGCGGACGAAGAATATTTCTACTTGACAGGATATATGACAGCAAAAATGAATGATGAAGAAGTATTCCACAAAGATTACGATAGAAAAGTAAAGAGAAATGGTTTATAAAATCAAATAAAGAAAGCGGTCGGATGAAAATTCCGGCCGCTTTTTCAACTATTCTTTTCCGTTGAAACAATATGTACAAACTTTACAAGGTTCTAAACCGATAGAAGCGATTAAGTCATCTAAGCGGTGGTATCTTAATGTAGTAAAGTTTTGTTGTTTACGAATTTCTTCAAGCATATTGGCATATCTCTCCGTTGTCGGATCAGCGTACTCAGGAAGCACGTTATCTGCGTTATCCCCCTCTAGTTTCTGAATAACCTGTCGCGTAATTAAATCTAACTCTGATTTGGAGCGGGAGAAGTTTAAATATTTACAGCCATATAATAATGGTGGGCAGGCAGGTCTTACATGAACTTCTTTTGCACCGCTGTTATATAAAAATTCGGTTGTTTCACGCAACTGAGTACCGCGCACAATGGAGTCATCAATCAATAAAAGACTCTTATCCTGAATTAAGGACTGAACCGGAATTAATTTCATGCGGGCAATCAGATTTCTCTGTTCTTGATTTTGTGGCATGAAAGAACGAGGCCATGTAGGAGTGTACTTGATAAACGGTCTTGCAAACGGAATGCCGGATTCGTTTGAATATCCGATAGCGTGAGCAATACCTGAATCCGGTACACCTGCAACAATATCAGGTTTTACGTTGTCCTCTGCATCACGTTTTGCAAGCATGCTTCCGCATTTATAACGCATCTCTTCTACATTTACCCCTTCATAAGAAGAAGTCGGATAACCGTAATATACCCAAAGGAATGAACAAATTTTCATATCCTCCTTAGCAGGGCTTACTGTTTCAACTCCGTCGGGTGTAATATGTACAATCTCGGCAGGTCCCAGTTCTTTATAAGTTGAATAACCTAAGTTAATATATGCAAAGTCTTCAAAAGATACGCAGTAGGCGTCTTCTTTCTTTCCGATTACAAGAGGAGTTCTTCCCAAACGGTCTCTTGCAGCGTAAAGTCCGTCTTCTGTCATAAGAAGAAGAGTCATTGAACCGTCAACGATTTCCTGTACGAACTGAATACCCTCCACGAGTGAATCTTTATGACAAATGAGGGAAGCAATTAATTCGGTAGCATTAATCTGTCCGCCGCTCATTTCCTGAAAATGTGTATGTCCGTGACCATAGACTTTACTTAATAATTCATCCATGTTATTGATTTTGCCGACAGTAGTAATGGCAAAACTTCCAAGATGTGACTGGATTAGTAATGGCTGTGGTTCAAAGTCAGAAATACATCCGATTCCGATATTTCCTTTTAATTCTTCTACATCCCGCTCGAATTTTGTACGGAATGGAGAGTTTTCTATATTGTGAATGGCCCTGCTAAAACCTTGTGGACCGTAAGTAGCCATACCGCCTCTTCGTGTTCCTAAATGTGAGTGGTAGTCAACGCCATAAAACAAATCAAGTGTACAGTTTGATTTTCCGGCGACACCAAAAAATCCGCCCATGAGAAATCCTCCTTTTTCTGATAACAAATTTGTGTCTTTAACAGAATAAGTTTATCACGATTTCCTGTGGAAAGCAAAGGAATGCTTATGAATATTTTTAAATTGGTATTATAAGTATAAGTTATAAAAATGCATCCAAAGATTTAAAGGTATACCCCATTTCTTCCCATTTTGTTAAAAGTTCATCTAAAATCTGCGCATTGGTGGAGGAGGTGCTGTGCAGAAGAACGATTGCCCCCGGATGAATTCTTTTTAACAGTTTGTCAAATGCTTCTTCTTTTGTCGGTTGATTATTTTCGTACCAATCCACATAGGCAAGACTCCAGAAAAATGTTTTATACCCTAAATCTTTTGCCATTTGCAAGTTTTGGGTACTGTATTTTCCCTGTGGCGCGCGATATAACTTTTTCATTGGTTTTCCGGTGATTTTCTTATATAAGTCCTCCACGCCGGAAATTTCTTTCTGAAATTCTTCTTTAGAAGAAAGTTTGGACATATCGAGATGATTTAGTGTATGATTGCCGACAATATGCCCTTCTTTTACCATTCGTTTTACTAAGTCGGGACTTGTTTTTAAGAAATTGCCGACAACGAAAAAGGCAGCAGGAGCATGATGTTTTTTTAATGCATCCAGTATGGCGGGAGTGTTTCCGTTTTCAAATCCGGCATCAAAAGTAAGATATAAAACTTTTTCTTCAGTTGGTTTGGCGTAATAGGCATCATATTGTTTTAATTCGTCAATGGAGGCGTTTCCCACAGGGAGCTTACCCTCTTCTTGAAAACTGAGTCCCCAGTTGCCTTCGGCGGAAACTGTCACGGCTTTATCTGAAAAGGTGTGAATAGTTTTTGCAGTGAAATGTCCTATGGAGAAAGAGAGAGCGAAGAGGAGGAGAAGAGCAGTGAATTTTTTACATTTTTTCAAGATAATACCTCAGAATGACCTTTCTTATTATAGAATATGGGAAAGAAAAGAGAAATATGTTACAATAGTCAATATAAATATATAGGAAAGAGGGGGAAAAAGTGAAAAAAGATACAGTACATATGTTAAAACGTGCGGAACGTTTCCATGTTGTTCTTATCGGAGAAGGTCTGCTTGTGGGAAGTGTGGCAGGGCTTATAGTGCTGGCATACCGAATTGCCTTAAAGTATGCGGGACAGTGGTTTGAGGCGGTTCGTCAGTATATCGGTCATTCGCCTGTCAAAGCGGCGGGCTGGTTCGGTATTTTATTTCTTATGGCGGTTGTAGTCGGTCTTTTGATTAAATGGGAACCGATGATTTCGGGAAGCGGAATACCGCAGTTGGAAGGTGAAATGTCGGGGAAATTACATCAGACATGGTGGAAAATTTTGCCGGCAAAATTTATTGGAGGTTTTTTATCCCTGCTTGCAGGATTATCTCTCGGACGCGAAGGTCCGTCCATTCAACTTGGAGCGATGACCGGAAAAGGAATATCAAAAGCGTTGGATAGAGGAAAGACGGAAGAAAAATTTCTGCTGACCTGTGGGGCAAGTGCGGGACTTTCGGCAGCCTTTCATGCACCGCTTGCGGGGGTGATGTTCTCGCTTGAAGAAGTACACAAAAATTTTTCTATATCCGTTCTCGTATCGGTGATGACAGCATCAATATCGGCGGATTATTTATCATCGCAGTTTATTGGGATTGAACCGGTGTTTCAATTTGATATCGGACACGTTTTGCCGCAGAGTTATTACTGGATGATTATATTGCTCGGTGTTATACTCGGAGTTTTAGGTTGTGTATATAATTGGTTCACATTGAAAGTGCAATCGTGGTACAAGCAGTCAAAAAGGTTAAATGAAATTACAAGGGTAATGATACCGTTTATGCTGGCGGGAGTTCTGATGTTTGTCATGCCGGAATTACTTGGAAGCGGGCATGAGTTGATTGACCGTTTGACAAGCCATGAACTTCTTTTGGGAGGAGCGATTGTTATTTTGCTCGGAAAATTTCTGTTTTCGGCAGTATCCTTTGGCTCGGGGGCGCCGGGAGGGATTTTCTTTCCGTTGCTTGTTTTGGGTGCGTTTGTTGGTGGCATTTTCGGAATGATAGGCGTAAATTATTTTGGTATGGATCCGGATTATATCAATAACTTTGTCATGCTTGCAATGGCAGGAAATTTTACCGCTATTGTAAGAGCGCCTCTGACAGGTATTATTCTTATTTTTGAAATGACGGGTTCTGTCAGTCAGATGCTATCACTCTCTGTTGTTTCGATAGTTGCCTATGTGGTGGCAAGTCTGCTCGGTTCAGAACCGATTTATGAAAGCCTTCTGGAGAGACTGCTGAAAAACAATGGTGAGGAAACGACAGAGGGAATCAAAGGACAGAAAATATTAATCAGCCATGTAATCATGCACGGCTCACCTCTGGCACACAGGAAAGTACAGGAGATAGACTGGCCGCAGAACTGTCTTCTTGTTTCTATTAAAAGAGGAGATAAAGAAGTTATTCCGAAAGGAAAAACGGTTCTTCTCCCAAGCGATATGCTTGTCACTCTGACTGATGAAAAAGATGAGCCTTATGTTCGGGACTGCGTGGAAAAATTATGCAAAATGAAGCAGGAGGAAAAACGATGAAGAAAGTGTATGTATATTCTTCTCCGGTTGGGAAGTTAGGAATAGATGTGGACGAAAAAGGACTTCGGAAAATTGAGTTTCTAAAAGATGATGCGATTGATGTCGTTGACGGGGATAATGAACTTGTCATGGAAGTAAAAAGACAGTTGAACGAATATTTTCGCGGGGAGAGAAAAACGTTTGATCTTCCCCTTGCCCTTTGCGGAACACCGTTTCAGCTGAAAGTGTGGGAGGCGCTACAGACTATTCCGTATGGGGACACGAGAAGTTATAAAGAGATTGCTATACAGGTCGGAAGTCCGAAAGGTTGCCGCGCGGTGGGTATGGCAAACAATAAGAACCCCATTCCGATTATTATTCCGTGCCACAGGGTTGTGGGAGGAAATGGAAAACTGGTAGGATATGCGGGAGGCTTGGATAAGAAAGAGTATCTTTTGGAAGTGGAGAATTGTAATATTTCCGGGAGCGTTGCAAAATAGTTGAGTAATCATCTGTGGAGCGATGCTCCTTTTTGGTAAAAAATAACAAATGACAAAGTGTGAGATATATTTTAAACGCATATGAATATGCCATATTAACAAAAAAGAAATTGAATATATTAAAAATATAGAAAAAGTGCTAAAATATAAACAGTGCATCTTTGTGTCAAATAAATAAAAGGTGTTGCGATATTTCATTTACCGGGTTAAATTAGATAGAAATTACCCGGCAAGAGAGGAGAAAGGTTATGAAAAGAAAACTTTTAAGTTCCATGCTTGCAGCGGCTATGGTCGTGACAAGCGTATTCTCCACGGCATTAGTTTCGGAAGCGAAAACAACGAATGGCTCCCACGGGACTGTGGAAGTGCAACAGGGAACAAATTCCGTGACCATCGGCAACGGTGCGATTGCGAGAACATTCTCAACAAAAGATTCGAAACTATCTACGACCAAAATCGTGAATAAGAGAACCGGTGGTGGAAAAACCAGTTTTACACCAGGGAAAGACAGCGAAGAATTTATTGTCAGGACGACAAAAGAAAAATCAAAGCCGATTGATTTACCGGCATTAGACAGAAAGAAGTGGACAGCGGAGGCAGACAGTTATCACAATGGTGCGACAGGGGCAGCAGACGGACCTGCGGCTAATCTTTTAGACGGTGATGTGAACACTATTTGGCATACGAACTACGGCGGAGGAAACAACGGAAAAGGTGACCAGGAATATCCGCATAACGTGGTGATTAAGTTAGACGGAAGTCAGAAATTCAAATCATTTTCGTATACTCCGAGAAAAGAAGGGGAAACGACAAACGGAAACATTAAGGGATATGAACTTTACGCATCAAATGAGACAAACCCTCTTTCTGCTGAGGCGAAAGAGTGGGGAGAACTGATTGCAAAAGGTAATTTTGAATATGACGGTGCAAATCCAATTTATGTAAATTTGGAGAAAGAATGTACGGCAACACAGATTAAATTCGTTGCAACTTCTTCAAATAACGGAAAAAATTTTGCGGGTGGTGCAGAATTTAACCTACATAAAGATGAAGCACCTGTTGTTAAAGACGACAGAGAGTTTAAAGCAAGTGATTTAACATTAAAAGATGGTAATGATGCAGTTAAAATTGAAAGTACAAATGCACAGATAAACGGAAAGAATAAAACAGGTAAAAAAGTAACGTTTTCTTTCAAACCATATGAGCATAAAGGGGTACAATACACGATTGACGAAGTACTTGTTATGTATGAAGGAGACCATTTCATGCGTAAATATTTGGAAATCAGTATTCCGGAAGATAAACAGGCTTCTACGGCAATCGATTATATTGACTTAGAATCTTTCAAAGTAAATCAAACAGATAAGCAATGGACGATTCCACGGGGAAAAGGCGGAATTGTGCAGATGGAAGAATTTAAGGCAAACCTCGGACAGCCGATTTACATTCAGGGAATGTTTTTCGGGTGTGAATTTCCGGCAACGGATACGGAAATCGTAGACGGCACAGGATATATGCGCTACTACACGGGAAAGACATTTGACAGATTGAAAAAAGATAATCAGTTGACAAAAGACGGAAAATATGTGACATGGCAGACAGTTGCAGGTGCAGCAAGAAGTACGGAGAACGAAGTGATTCAGGCGGATTTCTATGAATATATAAATTCCATTGCCACACCGTCAGAATTCCGTATCCAGTATAATTCATGGTTTGACAATATGATGAAAATAGATGACAACAATATTTTGGAATCATTTATTGAAATCGACCGTGAGTTGAATAATGCGGAAGTCCGTCCGATGGATTCCTATGTTGTGGACGACGGTTGGAACGCGTATAATAATGGAACTATTCCTGAACGTGAGCATCAGAAATCAGGTGCAAAAATTAATGAAAGCGGATTTTGGGAATTTAATGAAAAGTTCCAAAATGAACTGACACCTTCCAGCCAACTTGTACAGAAGTTTGGAAGTAACTTCGGTGTATGGGTTGGACCTCGAGGAGGATATAATTTCTACGGAACTTTAGCGGATATTATTCAAAAGTCAGGAAAAGGAAGTAAAGCGGGCGGTTCCATCGATGTTGCAGACCGTGTATATGTGGAAAACTTCAAAAAAATGGCAATTGAGTGGCAGAAAAAGTTCAAAGTAAATTATTGGAAATGGGACGGATTCGCAGACATGGGACAGTATGACCACTTTAATAATTTAGGTGGGGCGGACGGTGTTCCGGTTTACAGTGAGAGTAATCACCATATGACAGGCGGTTATCATCAGATGTACCATGTGACAGACCTTTGGGAAGCATGGATAGACTTGATGGAAGCTGTGCGTCAAAGCGAGAAGGCAGATGGAATTAACAATTTATGGATTTCACTGACATGTTATGTAAATCCAAGTCCATGGTACTTACAATGGGCAAACTCTGTATGGCTTCAGTGTACACATGACCAAAAAGATGCAGATTTTGGAACAACAAAGATGAATAAGCAGATTACTTATCGTGATGCGTGTTATTATGATTTCCTGAAAAATCATCAGTTCCAGTTCCCATTACAGAATATTTATAATCATGACCCTGTATATGGAAAAGAAGGAACGGGAATGAATCTGAACACGGCTACAGATGAAGACTTCCAGAATTATTTATATATGCTGTCAACACGTGGAACAGCTTTTTGGGAATTATATTATTCTGACAGCATTATGACAGATGGAAAATATGAGATTACGGGTGAATTCTTGGAATGGGCAGAAAAGAGCTATCATATGTTGAAGAATTCTAAGATGATTGGTGGTATGCCGGACAAAACAAGTTTAGGAAGTGCCACTTCAGATGCTTCAAAAGCAGAAGCATACGGATTCTCATGTTTTGACGGAAAGGACGGAATTATTTCTCTTCGCAATCCATCAGCAACAGAAAATAAAGCAATTACGTTTACATTTGACAGAACAATCGGTGTGTCAGAAAATGCAGGTACATTAGATTATTATCTGGAACACAGTTATTTACTTTCAGATCCGGCTGCACAGACAGGAAAATTAGTATACGGACAGAAATATACGGTGAATTTAAAACCGAATGAAGTTCGTATTTTACGCGTCTCAGATAAGAAAGATACAACAGCTCCTGAGATAGACAGAATTATGACGGACGGAGACCGCAAGGTTACGGTAAAATTCAATGAGAAAGTATCCGGCAATCTGTTTTCCGTAAATGGATTGGGAGTTGCATCAATCGCAAAGAGTGCAGATGATACAACATATCACATTACATTGACGAAAGCACCGAAGGACGGAGAAACAATTACGGTTACACCGAAAGATATTAAAGATATGGCAGGAAATGCAGCGGGCAAGCCTGCGTCTGTAATATATCATAAGGACAATGTCGTTGTTGAGCAGGGCGTGAAAGAGGAAAAAGGAATTACACCTGCTGACAAATCATTAAATTCTAAAAATGGATTTACGGTAGCGGCGGTTAAAAAGACAGCAGGCAGCAACGAATCGCTTGTAAAACAAAATACTGAGTATGAGTTAAAAATTACGCAAGAGGGAAAAGCAGCCTTTACTTTAAATGGTGCAACGGCAGTTTCCGGCAAAAAGGTGAATGATAACAAAGAACATATCATTGTCGGCGTTAAAGAAAATAATGGTATGCTGAAACTTTATGTAGACGGTCAGTTAGAAGGCTCTGCTTATAACAAAGAAAACAGATTCCACGAAGTGAGAAAAGCAGACATCACAGTGGGAGAAAACGTAACAAAAGCAGGTGTGTACGATACTGCTTACGGATATGACAAAGTGGAAGAACTCTTCAGAGAAGGTTTTGGAAAACTGAAATTAAATGACGGAATGGTTACTGTATCCGGAACAGAAGAGGGAAATAAAAACACTATTTTTGATGGAAATAATACAACATACTGGACGAGCCAGAAAGTTACAAACGGTGCGATGAATACTTCTAACGCATGGTTAAAAGTGGACTTGGGTGGTATTTACAAGTTAGATCAGGTTGATTACACACCTCGTTTCCACAATAATGCAGACAATTACTGGTGCTGTACAGGTAACATTAAAAAATTAGTTGTGGAAATCAGTAAAGACGGAAATACATGGACACCGGTGACGGAAAACGGCGGACGTGACCTTTCAAATAAGATTGTCAATAAGAATGACAGTTCGTTCTTCCCGGAAGAGATTAAGTTTGATGAACAGGAAGCAAGATATGTCCGCATCGGTGGAACAGAATCATATCACTGGGAAAATGCAAATGTAAATAAACAGGTTACGGTTGCGGATTTGGCTATCTATGGAGAAAAGACAGAAAAAGATAATATTGCAAAAGATAGCACGGTAACAGCAAAATGGACAAAAGATAACACAAACGCAGCAGCAAACAATGACAGACCGATGTCTATGGTTGTGGACGGACAGAAAACAAATGTGGACGGCAACTATGGTGAGTTCGGCGCAGATGGTAAAGATGAATCTTCCTATATGCAGATTGACTTGGGATCAGTATGTGATGTGGAGGCATTAAATTTATACCGTTATTGGAATAACAACAGAACATACAAAGATACTGTTGTTGCAGTGGCAAAAACAGAAAAAGATTTTGCGGACGGAAAGGCAACAATCGTATATAATGCAGATGAAAACAATTTCCATAAGTTAAATGAAGCATATAAAAAAGATAAATATGATGAGGAATATGTGGAATCTTCTGCAGGAAAATCATGGCAGTTGCCGAAAAACACAAAAGCGCAGTTTGTTCGCGTATATATGCATGGCTCAGAAAGCGGTAAAACGAACCATATTGTAGAGATGGAAGTTATCGGAACAAAACAAAAAGATGAATCAGCATCGGTTGATATTACAAAATTAATCGACAGACTGGCAGAACTGGCGGCAGTAGATACTACAAATGCGACACCGGATAGTGTGGCAAAATTTAATGCACTTGTAAAAGAAGGATACGGCTTAGTTTCAACCGGAGTAAAAACACAGGACGAAGTCGATAATATGCTCAAAAAACTGGAAGGTGCAGAAGATATATTGGTGTATGAAAAACCACAAATTAACGTAGTTGAATTGGAAAAGGCAATCGCAAAAGCTGAAAAAGTAAATAAAGAACTGTACACAACAGATTCTTATCATGCGATGAAAAAAGTTTTAGACGAAGCAAAAGCGTTATTGGAAGAAACTGCAAAAGACCAGCCTACAGTTGATGCTAAGGCAAAAGCGCTTAATGATGCCATTACAGCATTACAGAAACGCGGTAATACGGACGCCCTTAAGAAACTGGTAGAAAAATACAGAGAATTAAAGGCAGAAGACTTTACAACTGCTACATGGAATGTATTTAAAAAAGCGTTTGACGAAGCGGAAGCAATTGTAAATGACAATAGTAACAGTACGCAGGAAAAAGTAGACGCAGTTAAGAAAGCGCTGGAAGACGCTTACAATTCATTAGAAAAAGCAGATAAAACAGTTGATAAGAGTAAACTGGAAGAAGCGTATAATAAATACAAAGACTTGAAAAATGATGGCTACACGAAAGACAGTTGGAAGGTATTTGAAAAGGCTTTGAACAAAGCAAAAACTGTTTTAGATGACAAGAACGCAACAGAAGAGCAGGTAAATAATGCTCTGGCACAGTTGGAAAATGCAGTGAAGAAATTAGAAAAAGCGCCAAATGGTGGAAATGCAGGCTCAGGTTTTGACGGAGGAGTAAAAACAGGGGACTCTTCTAATATGATGTTGTGGGGAATTCTTGCAGCAGCGGCGCTTGTTTCCGGCGTGATAGCAAAAAAGAAAAAATACTAAATTAAGTAAATGAAAGGGGCAGAGACAAAAAACCCTGTCTCTTTTATGTGGAGGAGAATGAGCTGAAAGGGTGAGAAAGTGGTAAAGGAAATAAAACAGAATGAAATTTCTCTTATTGAAAAACTGTTTTCCGGCTGGAGCGAAACCATGATTTGGTCGTGTCTGCAGGGGTGTATGGGGAAAGCGTTTGCGGTTGCAGATAAGGAAGAAAAATCTGCCATGATAACGATTGCAGATTTCTGTTTTTTGGCGGGAGAAGCGGACAGGGAATTAGTCGCATATATTTCTCGGACGACAGAGAAAGATTTTATACTGATTGTGCCGCAAAATGAAGAGTGGAATACATATATTGAGAAACATTTTGGAGAACGTCAGGAAAAAACGAAGCGCTACGCAATAAAGAAGGAAGCGGATATGTTTGACGTGGAAAAATTGAGACAGTATGCGGAACAGCTTCCCAAAGGTTATATATTAAAACAGATTGATGAAGAATTGTATGATAAAGTGTTAAAAGAGGAGTGGTCAAAAGATTTTTGTGCCATGTTTTCGGATTATAAGCAGTTTAGGGAGAATGGCGTAGGTGTAGTTGCTCTTTTGGGAGAAGAAGTTGTGGCAGGAGCGTCCTCGTATACCTTTTATCGTGAAGGGATTGAAATAGAAATTGATACAAAAAAATCGCACAGGCGGAAAGGGTTAGCGACTGCCTGTGGGGCAAGTCTTATTTTGGAGTGTCTGAAGCGGGATAAATATCCAAGTTGGGACGCCATAGATTTAAGGTCGGTAGCGTTGGCTGAAAAATTGGGATATCATAGAGCGGAAGAGTATACAACCTATTTTGTCACATTTTCTTAGGAAACTTGACAAATAAAAGGCAGATGTGTACAATAAAAAGAGTTATTAATTAAATAAGATAATGACAAGGAAGAGGAGTATTAAGAGCCTATCGTTTACAGAGAGTTGTCGTTTGCTGCAAGACAACAGCGTAATCTCCCAACTCGCCTCGGAGTTCTTTTGCTGAACATATTTGACTAATATATTGAAAGTACCTCGTCAAGTAACGGTTGCGGAAACAACTACATCGCTAGGTTCGAAAGAACCTCACCAAGCCGATGAGTTGTGCCTTGTTACTAGACTCGAAAATACCTCGTCAAGTAACATAGGCAGGAGCGGGACTTCCCGTTATAGAAGAAATGAGTGCGTTTTGCGAAAGCAGAATGAATAAGAGTGGTAACGCGGATTGACCTTTTCGTCTCTTTTAGGAGATGAGAAGGTTTTTTTATAAAGAAATAGGAGGAGAAAATCATGGCAACACCTTATAATCACAAGGCGATTGAAAAAAAATGGCGTGAAAACTGGGAAAAGAATCCGGTAAACGTCAAAGCAGATGAAAATGGACAGAGAGAAAAATATTATTGTTTGGATATGTTCCCATATCCTTCAGGAAACGGTCTTCACGTAGGACACTGGAGAGGTTATGTTATCTCAGATGCATGGAGCCGTTACAAATTATTACAGGGACATTATATCGTACACCCAATGGGCTGGGACGCATTCGGTCTTCCAGCAGAAAACTATGCTATTAAAATGGGTGTTCACCCGTCCGTATCAACAGAAGAAAATATCAAAAACTTCAAAAAACAGTTAAATGAAATCTCTGCATTATATGACTGGGATATGGAAGTAAATACGACAGATCCTGCATTTTATAAATGGACACAGTGGATTTTCGTGAAAATGTTTAAAGAAGGATTGGCATATGAGAAAGAATTTCCAATTAACTGGTGTCCGTCATGTAAAACAGGATTGGCAAACGAGGAAGTTGTAAACGGTAAATGTGAGCGTTGCGGAACAGAGGTAACAAAGAAAAACCTTCGTCAGTGGATGCTTCGCATTACAAAATATGCAGACAGATTATTAAATGATCTGGATAAATTAGACTGGCCGGAAAAAGTAAAGAAAATGCAGGCAGAATGGATTGGGAAATCTTATGGTGCAGAAGTAGATTTTAAAGTAGACGGAAAAGATGAAAAAATCACAGTTTACACAACAAGACCTGATACATTACACGGTGCTACATTTATGGTGCTTGCACCTGAACACGCTCTGGCAAAAGAACTTGCTACAGGCGAAACAAGAGAAGCGGTAGAAAAATACATTTTGGATTCTTCAATGAAATCAAATGTAGACAGACTTCAGGACAAGGAAAAAACAGGTGTGTTTACAGGTTCTTATGCAATCAATCCGATTAACAATGCGAAAGTACCGATTTGGCTGTCAGACTATGTATTGGCAGATTACGGAACAGGTGCAATTATGTGTGTACCTGCCCATGATGATCGTGACTTTGAATTTGCCACAAAATTCAATATTCCGATTATTCAGGTAATTGCCAAAGACGGCGAAGAAATTGAAAATATGACAGAGGCTTACACAGACGCAGTAGGAACAATGATTAATTCCGGAGAATGGAACGGAATGGAATCAGCAGTACTGAAAAAAGAAGCCCCGCACATGATTGAAGAAAGAGGAATCGGTAAAGCGACGGTCAACTTCAAACTGCGTGACTGGGTATTCTCACGTCAGCGTTATTGGGGTGAGCCAATTCCGATTGTACATTGTGAACACTGCGGCGCAGTTCCTGTTCCGGAAGATCAGCTTCCACTTACATTGCCGGACGTAGATTCCTATGAACCGACAGGTACGGGAGAATCTCCGCTTGCGGGAATTGAAAGTTGGGTAAATACAACTTGTCCGGTTTGTGGTAAACCTGCAAAACGCGAAACAAACACAATGCCTCAATGGGCAGGTTCTTCATGGTATTTCCTTCGCTATGTGGATAACCATAATGCAGAAGAACTTGTATCAAAAGAAAAAGCAGATGAAATGTTACCGGTAGATATGTATATCGGTGGTGTGGAACATGCAGTTCTTCACTTATTATACTCACGTTTCTATACAAAATTCTTGTATGATATAGGAGCAGTTGACTTTGACGAACCATTTAAAAAATTATTTAATCAGGGAATGATTACAGGTAAAAACGGTATCAAAATGAGTAAATCAAAAGGAAATGTTGTATCTCCTGATGATTTGGTAAGAGATTACGGCTGTGATTCGCTTAGAATGTATGAATTATTTGTAGGGCCACCTGAATTAGATGCCGAATGGGATGACAGAGGTATTGACGGAGTATACCGTTTCTTAAATCGTGTATGGAATCTTGTTATGGACAGCAAGGACGCCGATATAAAAGCGACAAAAGAAATGATTAAAGTTCGCAACAAAATGGTATATGACATTACAACACGTTTAGAAAGTTTCAGTTTAAATACAGTTGTTTCAGGATTTATGGAATACAACAATAAACTTTTGGACATTGCGAAAAAAGAAGGCGGAGTAGACAAGGAAACATTGGGTACATTGGCAATCCTTCTCGCACCGTTTGCACCTCATATGGCAGAAGAATTATGGGAACAGTTAGGCAACACAGGAAGTGTATTCCATGCAGGCTGGCCGACATATGATGAAGAAGCAATGAAAGATGATGAAATTGAAGTTGCGGTTCAGATTAACGGAAAAACAAGAGCGGTTGTGACAATTCCGGCGGAAATTTCTAAAGAAGATGCGATTGCAGCGGGAAAAGAAGCAGTTGCTGATAAATTGACAGGAACAATCGTAAAAGAAATTTATGTTCCGGGAAGAATTATAAATATTGTGCAGAAATAAGCCATGCGAATAGAAATAAGACAGGACTCCCTATGCTTGCATAAAGGGGGGACTGTCGTTTTCTATTCATAGGGTGACGCCCGTCAATCGACATGAAGCAGGGCGGAATGGAGGTTGAGCGTATGGCTTGTGTAGGAGTGGTATATTTACAGAATAAAGTGCTTGGAAATGTTTCAAGAAGACATGAAAGAAATGACGCAGATAGTAGAGATATTGTCTGCGTTATTTTTTGTATAGGATAGTGTAAATAATTACAAAGTATGATATGATGAAAAAACAGATACATTTGAACCTTAAAAACCATTTTTTAGTAGGAGGTATCAAAATGAGAAGATGTCTTTTGGTATGGCAAGTTCCTGTAATAGAGGGTAAATATTATAATCCGATTATGTATGCCATTTATATAGGAAAAGCAAAAAAATTTGTAAATGTGTTGAATGAATATTTTAAAGAAAAAGATATGGATTGGGAATGTTTTTTGGATAAATCAGCATGTACTTACGATGAAGTCTTTTCTTCACAAAATGAGGTGGTTATCTTTGTACCGGAAGCAAAAACAAGACAATGGTTGTATAAAAAAGAATTGCAAACTTCGTGTGCGAAAAAATATTATTTAGACTTTACAGAGTATAATGGCGGGCAGATAGATAAGATTGCAAAATTTTTTGATGAGTTAAAAGAGGGATAGAGTTTAGGGAGGTTTATATGTTTAGTTTTAAGAAAAAGGAAAAGAAGCCGCTTATGATTAGGGCGAAAGATGTGTTTTCAATTATCAAATCAGATTATGATGAGGGAATTGCTTTTTGCTTAATCGATTTTCTGTCGGAGGGTAGCCAGTATACAATGGGATCGGTGCTTATTCCGAACAGTGAAGAAAAAAAGGAAAACATATATTTTGTTTTTGGAGAAAATCGGTATGATACTTATGAGGAATTTGCAGAAAGTGTTGATATTAATGGGATAAAACTTTTTAATGCAGATACGATTATAGAAGTTGTGCGTGCAGGAATTATTGACGGAGAAGCAATGTTAAAAAGTCCTTGGGGAGATACCCGACTAGCGAAAATGGCAATTACAGATTGATTTTCAAAACAATAAATGATGTGAAAAGTTGGAAAATATGTTATTTTATTAGAGAGATGAAAAGAGTGGATAGGCTGTGAAAAAAGGCACAATTTTTATGATGCTATTCCGACTATTAGGAATCATTACATTGATTTCAGGTGTACGCCTGCTTGGTGGAGGCATTTATAATTATGTAGATGAACATAACCAAAATGATTGGATTCAAACGACAGCATATGTTACAGATGTGTCCAGTGAATATGTAAGTTCTTCGGGAATAAAACATCGGAGAGGCAGGACGGTCTATGACATTACCTATCAGTATGAGGTGCATGGGGAATCGTATTCCGATAAACTGTACAACAGAAGCGAGGTTATGGGAATTGGTGATGAAGTAAAAATAAAGTATGATCCTGATACACCGAAAAATTCTACCGATATATTAAAGCCTAGCATGAAGAATTTAATAGTATTTTTAATTTCCGGAACAATCTTTACAATAGTAGGATTTTTCCTCTCGGGTGTATGGGCATTCGTTCAGAAGATGCGACATAGAGGTGAACCGGAAGAGAAAGAAATTCTCCCGCCGGAAGAATATGTATCACCTGAGGAGAGAAGAAAGATGCCGCAAAAACAGTCATCTCCGATTGGTCGTAGAACTGTAGTCGGTTTGCTTTCCTTTGTGTGTATATTTTTAGGAATAAGATTGTTTTTAGGAGTTCAATCTATCGGTGTGAAAGAGTTTGCTGAAACTGTTCAGAAAGCGGGGTATACAACGACCGATACAACAGAAACATTAAGGCGTGAATGGAAAGTCGGTTCGATACTCGAAAGGGCTGTTTCTATTAATGAGGATGATTTGCGAATGGATTTTGCAGTTATGGATACTGAGAAAAGCGCAGATACTTTATTTAACGGTATGGTGCTTCCGTTATCAGACGGAGATGTGAAAGAACGCAAAGGAAGAGTACATGAATTATATTCTATAGAAAATAAAGAGTTGTATATTGCAAAAGTCCGTATGAAAAATGCGGTGATTTATACTTCTGTTCGAGTAGAACGTAAGAATGAAATTGTAGAATTGTTGGACAGATTTGAACATTGGAAAGATAAATAAGATATTTTGGAGGAGATAAAAGATGAATAAAAAGAAAAGAAACGAGATTATTTCAATCGTTGTAGTGTTATTAGTTTGTATTGTGCTATATGTTTTCTTTATGAACAAAAACATTTACACATTAAATATTCCGAAAGTGGAAGATTTAAGCAGTATATCACTAGAAAGTGGAAAAGCAACGAAAGAAATTACAGATGCAAAAATAATGGAAGATATGATTTCACTGCTAAACGGAAGTGGAAGAATGAGTAAAGAAGAAAGTGTGAATGATGCACCTGCTGATGTGAAGAAATCGATAAAAGTAGAATTAAATGCGAAGAAAGAGGGTTCTTCTGTTATTTATGTCTATGAGAGAAAAGGCGGATATTATTTAGAGCAGCCATATAATGGTATTTATGAAATCAGCGAGGACGAGTATAACGGTTTAGAAAGATATTTTCAGTAGGGTGTGATTTTGAAGATGAATATGTAAGACAGTTGCAGGAATTTGTAAAGCATATTAAGAAGGATAGAGAGATGGAGGAGAGATATATGCTTTTTGAAGAATTGCTGAAAGATGAGCGAGAAGCCGGAAAAGAAGAAGGAAGAAAAGAAGGAAGAAATTCAGGAATGGCAGAAAGTTTACAGGTGATTTTGTCTAATTTCAGTGTAGTACCTGAAAATCTTCAAAGGCGAATTTTTGAAGAGAAAAGTTCAGAAGTCTTAAAAAATTGGATTCAGATAGCAGTTCAAGTAAATTCTTTAGAAGAATTTATTTCTAAAATGTAAAACAAATCTATTATCCGCAAATCCTTAAGTTGGATTTGCGGTCATAACTAAACAAATCAATACCAATTCAGGTAAATATTCAAAGAAACGCAGAGGAATTCTATAGTAAAATAATTGTTACCAAAATGGAAACATGAAAATACAGTATGGTGCTTTCGTTTTAAACGGTGTTGGTATATAGTACAAGAAAAGGAGGCATACATATGGCATTAGGAGATAATATTAAAAAATTGAGAGAGGCGACAAATCTTACACAACAGCAACTGGCGGATAAACTGTATGTTTCAAGACAGACGATTTGTCGTTGGGAGAATGGTTCAAGATGTCCGGATTTAATTACAGCAAAAAGGTTAGCGAATGAATTAGAGGTAAGTATGGATGAACTTATATCAGAAGAAGATATAAATGATATTCGGGTAGATTTTAAAATATGGAAATTAGAAAAGATACGGAATAGAAGAAATTTGCAAGAATTTCAAAGACGGGTGCTGAATTTTATAGAAATTATAAGCAGTGTATTTTTAGGAATTTCTATACTCTTTCGTGTGCGATTAGACGCAGGTATACCATTATGGATAACACTTGTTTTTGCTGTTACATTATTACCTGCAGTAATACTTTATTTTATGATTTTCAGAAAACTTCAGAATAATATAAAGGATTAAATCTAAAGATAAAGGATTAAATCTAAAGATAAACATCTTGACATTACATTTTTGTGTGATAGAATAATGAATAGATTTATAAAGAAAAGGTAATGAATGTGTTAGTAGAGAACCGTTTTCTAGCAGAGAGAGGAAATCGTTGGCTGAAAGTTTCCTTAAGTTCAGGCGGTAATTGAATTTCCCACAGGAACCGCAGTTTTGAAGAAAATTTGTGTAGAAACTGACGTATTTGCACGTTACGCAAACCGAGAGCCTGTCCGCGACAGGAATTAGGGTGGTACCGCGATTAACCTCGTCCCTTTTGGGACGGGGATTTTTTTATATAGGAAAATACATTCTACTAAATCAAAGTGTCTATGAAAGGAGATAAAATAATGAAAGAAAAGTTACAGAGCATTCAGGAAGAAGCCATTCAGCAAATTCAGGCTTCAGAAGTGCCGGAAAAATTAAATGAGGTAAGAGTCAAATTTTTAGGAAAAAAAGGTAAACTGACAGCGATTTTAAAAGGAATGAAAGATGTTGCACCGGAAGATAGAGCAAAAGTAGGACAGTTAGTAAACGAAACGAGAGCAACAATCGAAAATCTTTTAGAAGAAAGAAAAGCCAAAATGGAAAAAGAGATTTTGGAAAGAAAGTTAAAAGAAGAAGTGATTGATGTTACGCTTCCTGCAAAGAAAAATACAGTCGGACACCGTCATCCAAATACAATCGCTTTGGAAGAAGTGGAGAGAATTTTCGTTGGTATGGGATACGAAGTTGTGGAGGGTCCGGAAGTGGAATATGATGAATACAACTTTGAAAAATTAAATATTCCTGCAGATCACCCTGCAAAAGATGAACAGGATACTTTCTATATTAATAAGGATATCGTACTTCGTACACAGACTTCTCCGGTACAGGCTCGTGTTATGGAGCAGGGCAAATTGCCAATCCGCATGATTGCACCGGGAAGAGTATTCCGCTCAGATGAAGTGGATGCAACACATTCACCTTCATTCCACCAGATTGAAGGACTTGTTATCGACAAAAATATTTCTTTTGCTGACTTAAAAGGAACTTTGGAAGTATTTGCAAAAGAATTGTTCGGACCTGAAACGAAAACAAAATTCAGACCGCATCATTTCCCGTTTACAGAGCCAAGCGCTGAAGTGGATGTTACTTGTTTCAAATGTGGCGGAAAAGGATGCCGTTTCTGTAAAGGCTCAGGCTGGATTGAAATTTTAGGGTGCGGAATGGTACATCCTCATGTATTGGAAATGTGCGGAATTGATCCGGAGGAATACAACGGATTCGCTTTCGGTGTAGGGCTTGAGCGTATCGCTTTGTTGAAATATGAAATAGATGATATGAGATTATTATATGAAAATGACATTCGCTTTTTGAAACAATTCTAGTGCGATAATTGTTAATTCTAAAAAAAGTATAAAAAGGGACAGGGCAAAACTCAATTAGGGACGTAGTAAAATTCAAAAAGTGTACGTCCCCAATTAAAGAAAGGAAGAAGAATAGATGAATACATCATTATCATGGATTAAAGCATATGTGCCGGAACTTGATGTGACAGCACAGGAATATACAGATGCGATGACACTTTCAGGAACAAAAGTAGAAGGATATGAAGTGTTGGACGCAGATTTAGAAAAAATTGTAATCGGTCAGATTGAGAAAATCGAAAAACACCCTGATGCAGATAAATTAGTTGTTTGTCAGGTAAATGTAGGAGAGGAAACTGTTCAGATTGTAACAGGGGCAAAAAATGTTTTTGAGGGAGCAAAAATTCCGGTTGTTTTGGACGGCGGACGTGTTGCCGGCGGACATGACGGAAAGAAAACTTCGGGCGGAATTAAAATTAAAAAAGGAAAACTTCGCGGTGTAGAAAGTTTCGGTATGATGTGTTCTATTGAAGAACTTGGTTCTACAACGGAAATGTATCCGGAAGCGGCAGAAGACGGCATTTATATTTTTGAAGATGACGCCGTTGTGGGTAGCAGTGCAATTGAAGCGCTCGGACGAAATGATGTTGTGTTTGAATACGAAGTAACTTCAAACCGTGTAGATTGCTTCAGTGTAATCGGAATTGCAAGAGAAGCGGCGGCAACATTTAGAAAAGAATTTTGTCCTCCGGTTGTAACGGAAACAGGAAATGACGAAAACGTAAACGATTATGTAAAAGTAACTGTAGAAAATGCAGACTTATGTCCGCGCTACTGTGCAAGAATGGTGAAAAACGTAAAAATCGGACCTTCACCGAAATGGTTACAGAGAAGACTTGCATCGGTTGGTATCCGTCCGATTAATAATCTTGTCGATATTACAAACTATGTTATGGAAGAGTTCGGACAGCCGATGCACGCATACGATATGTCAACAATTGCAGAAAATGAAATCGTAGTGAAAACTGCACAGAGCGGAGAAAAATTCGTTACTCTTGACGGACAGGAAAGAGAAATGGATGAGTCCGTATTAATGATTTGTGACGGAGAAAAAGCAATCGGTATCGCCGGAATTATGGGCGGAGAAAATTCTATGATTACGGAAAATGCAGATACTGTTTTACTTGAATCGGCATGTTTTGACGGAACAAATATCCGTAAATCGAGCAAAAAAGTCGGACTTCGTACAGATGCTTCAGGAAAATTTGAAAAAGGTCTTGATCCAAATAATGCAAAAGCGGCGATTGACAGAGCGTGTCAGTTAATCGAAGAATTGGGAGCAGGTGAAGTTGTAGGCGGAACAGTTGATGTTTACGGCAAGGTAAAAGAACCTGTTCGTGTACCGTTTGATGCAGAAAAAATTAACGTAATGTTAGGTACGGATATTTCTGAGGAGGAGATGCTCGGTTATTTTGAAAAAATCGGTTTAGAGTATGATGCGGAAACAAAAGAAGTGATCGCACCGACATTCAGACATGATTTGTTCAGACTTGCTGACCTTGCAGAAGAAGTAGCGAGATTTTACGGATACGATAATATTCCGACAACACTTCCGAGAGGGGAAGCCACAACAGGAAAATTATCCTTTAAACTCCGTATCGAAGAAGTGGCAAGAAATATTGCTGAGTTCTGTGGTTTCAGTCAGGGAATGACATATTCATTTGAAAGCCCGAAAGTATTTGATAAATTATTAATCCCTGCTGAGTCTGCGTTAAGAGAAGCGGTGGAAATTATGAATCCGTTGGGAGAAGATTACAGTATTATGCGAACAACTTCTTTAAACGGAATGCTTACATCATTGGCAACAAACTATAACAGAAGAAACAAAGACGTACGCTTATACGAATTGGGGAATATTTATCTTCCGAAACAACTTCCGGTAACAGAATTGCCTGAAGAACGTATGCAGTTTACACTCGGTATGTATGGGGACGGCGACTTCTTTACAATGAAAGGTGTTGTAGAAGAGTTTTTTGAAAAAATCGGTTTGCATGCAAGAGAAACGTATGATCCAAATGCAGAAAAATCATTCCTGCATCCGGGACGTCAGGCGAACATTATTTACGGTGGAAAAGTAGTCGGTTATCTTGGAGAAGTACATCCGCAAGTTGCAGATACTTACGGTATCGGAACAAGAGCGTATATTGCAGTATTGGATATGCCTGAAATTGTGGAATTAGCTACATTTGACAGAAAATATGAAGGAATTGCAAAATATCCGGCTGTAACCCGTGACATCAGTATGGTTGTGCCAAAAGAAATTTTGGTTGGACAGATTGAAGAAGTTATCGAAAAGAAAGGTGGAGAATATTTGGAAAGTTACCAACTTTTCGATATTTACGAAGGCTCACAGATTAAAGAAGGATTTAAGTCGGTTGCCTATTCGATTGTATTCCGTGCGAAAGACAAAACGTTGGAAGAAACAGACGTTACAACGGCAATGACAAGAATTTTAAAAGCCTTAGAAGAAATGGGAATTGAATTAAGACAAT
Source organism: uncultured Lachnospiraceae bacterium (assembly GCA_900551895.1). Taxonomy (GTDB): domain Bacteria; phylum Bacillota; class Clostridia; order Lachnospirales; family Lachnospiraceae; genus Faecalimonas. The sequence goes on from URXX01000004.1 coordinate 120,552, forward strand.
AAACTTAGAACGCTTGCACAAAAAAAGTGCAGGCGTTTTGTATAATTTGCCAAAAATAGAAAAGCGTGATTGCAAGAAAATGGAAAATATAGTATAATTTATACAAAATTATATGGATTGTAACTATTGAATTAGGCAAGACCAAGAACAATATATTTGACTCGTTTTCTTCGTGCCGGACAAGATGATTCAAAATGTTTTTGGTCTTTTTTTGAAGAAAAGAAATGTGTCGAAAAGATAGTCAATTCAGGAAAGGAAATATTATGAAAAAGATTTTAAAACAGATCTTACCAGGCGTGCTTGCTGTTGCAATGGTACTCACTATGATGCCGATTTCAACACCGACAGTACAGGCAGCAGAGGATAAGACAACATATGAGATTTATCCAAATCCACATGATATGTCTTATCAGGACGGCGAATTTGTTATTCGTCAGGAAGTCAATGTCGTTTTTGAAGAAACGATTGATTCTGTTACACAGAAAAGAATGAATGAAATTTTGGCTTCAAAAAACAAAAAAGTAACTGCTTCACAGGAAAAAGTGGAGGGAAAAACAAACATTTTAGTAGGTACATATAACTCAAAAGGATATGTAGATACTTATGTGCAGAAAAACTATAAAGTTGATGCAAGTTTGTTTGAAAAATTCGGAGCACATTTCGTTGCTTCTAACAATGGAGAAATCGTTGTATTAGGACGTGATACAGATGCAGCATTTTACGGTATCACATCTTTGAAACACATCTTTAATCAGATGGACGGTTCAACAATCCGCAACTTTACAATTAAAGATTATGCAGACACAAACATTCGTGGTTTTATCGAAGGATACTACGGAATTCCATGGTCAAACGAAGACAGAATGTCTTTAATGAAATTCGGTGGAGATTTCAAGATGACTTCTTATGTATTTGCTCCAAAGGATGATCCATATCATACAAGCAAATGGCGTGAAGAATATCCTGCTGAAGAAATTGCAGAAATCAAGAAAATGGTTGCAGTGGGAAATGAATCAAAATGCCGTTTCGTATGGACAGCACATCCGTTTATGGGTGGATTTAATGCAAATAATGCAGATGCTGAAATTCAGGCATTATTAAATAAATTCGATCAGTTATATGAAGCGGGTGTACGTCAGTTTGGTGTACTCGGCGATGACGTTGGAAACTTAGATAAAAACGTTGTTGTGAAAATGATGAACAAAGTATCTGAGTGGGCAAAGAAAAAAGGCGATGTATACGATACAGTATTCTGTCCTGCAGGTTACAACCATTCATGGCAGGGAGATTATTCTGAGTTAAATAAATATGATAAAGAATTCCCTGATGATGTTAAAATCTTTTGGACAGGTGAAGCGGTATGTCAGCCTGTTGAGCAGAAAACATTAGATCACTTTAGAAAACATAACCTTAATGGACAGGCAGAAAGAAGAAGTCCTTTATTCTGGTTAAACTGGCCTGTAAATGATATTAACGGCGAACGTTTAATGATGGGTAAAGGTAGCCTGTTACATACAGACATCGATATCAATGACTTAGCGGGGGTTGTAACAAACCCTATGCAGGAAGCAGAAGCATCTAAAGTTGCTATCTTCGCAGTAGCAGATTATTCATGGAATGTAAAAGCATTTAATGATGATAAGAGTTGGGAAGATTCATTCAAATACGTTGATCCACAGGCTTCTGAAGCGTTACATACATTGGCAAAACATATGTCAAACCCACAGCCAAACGGTCACGGACTTGTGTTGGCAGAGTCTGAAGAATTACAGCCGTTGATTAAGAAAATTAATGATCAGTTGGCAGCAGGAAAATTAAATGATGCAGATGCAAAACAGATGATTGCAGAAATGCAGACAATCATCAATGCATGTAAAGATTTCCATGCACAGAGTAAAAACGCAAACTTAAAAGAAGAGTTAAAACCGTTTACAGGTTCTTTATCAGATTTGGCAACAGCCATTCAGGAATATGTAAAAGCGGAAGTGGCAGTAGAAGCAAATGATATGTTTACTGCATTTAACCACTACAATACAGGTTACAGTGCATTATTAAGTAGCCAAAAACATGAACGTAAATTGATTGACGGAACAAAAATGGTTAGCCCAGGTTCAACACACTTAATTCCGTTGGCAAAAAAATTGCAGGAAAAATTATCAGGTCCTGTAAATGATTATGCAACAGGTGGAGCAGGTTCACAGCAGTTAAAAATGACAGCGTCATCTAATATTTCAGGTTGGCATAATGGATCAGTTGAGAATATTATTGACGGCAACGAAGCAACACATGCATGGTCAAATCAATATGAAGCAAAAGGACAGTACTATCAGGTAGAGTTTAACAAACCGGTAACTGTGTTTGGTATCCATATTATCAATGGTGCAAATCAAGACGGTAAACATCAAGATACATTCGGGAATGCACAGTTGAAATATAAAGTGCAGGGTTCTGATGAATGGAAACCTGTAAATAATGATACATATACGAATTATCCGGAATTTGTAGATGTAAGTCAGATTGAATTGGAAAATGTTACTGCGGTTCGTTATGAGTGTACAGAAAAAGGCAGTGAAAATAAATGGTCAGCAATGCGTGAATTTAAAGTATCTACATCACCTGAGACCGAAGAAAACTTTACGAAGACAGTTATTCGTACGAGTGAAGCGGAAGGGTGGAAAGTGCATCAAGGAAAAGATGCTGATTTAATTGACGGAGATTTGAATACAAGCGTATGGTATAATGTTAGACAGCAGGAGGCGGAACCGAATAAGGACACAACTAAAAAAGGTGATTACATCGGCGTTGAATTATCTAAACCAATTGTATTAGGAAAAATTAATGTCACACAGGGCAAAAGTGATACAGATGGTGATTATTTTAAAGATGTAAATCTGCAGTATTCAATGGATAATAAAAGTTGGACTACAATTCAAAATTTCAAAGACACAAGAAAAATTTCTGTTGATGTTTCAGACCAAAATATTACGGCAAAATATGTACGTTTGGAAAATAATAAGGATCAAAAAACATGGGTTTCTTTCCGTGAATTTGACGTAGATGCAAAAGTTTTCCATAACGGAAGAGTATTTACCAATGTAGATAAATACAAAAAACATACGGCAGATTATCTTGCTGATGAAGCGAGAGTGACACCGATTAACGATGTAACATTGGCAAAAGATGAATATATCGGATTGAAAATGGATAGAATCCATGAGTTGTCAGAAATTACAAGTACATTATCAAGTGATGATGTAACTGTTCAGGTGTCTAAAAACAATGTAGAGTGGAAAGACGTAAATGTAAAAGAAGGTAAGGCTGTAAAAGTAGATGCCGATGCACGTTACGTTCGAATTATCAATAAAACAGAAAAATCAATTACATTTAACATTGAGGAATTCTCTGTAAAAACTGTAGAAATTTATCCGAAATCGGTAAAAGAAACAAACTACAGTGAAATTGAAAATCCGTTAAATGTATTTGACGGAGATATTACTACAGCAACACATTATAAAAACAGTCAAACAAAAGGTAAATCATTTACATATGATTTAGGACAAGAAATCAACTTAAAGACATTTAAAGTTGTATGCCGTGACAGTGAACATGACTTCCCTCGTCACGCAAAGTTCTCTGTATCTACAGACGGAAAAACTTGGGAAGAAATTATGACATTGGGAAATCAGGATAAGGACAATGAGGGAGAAGCAACTAACTCAGACCATATTAACACTGTTTTACCAACGCATGAAATCTCTTACAATGTGAAAAAAGAAACAGATATAAACAAAAAGGCAAGATATTTAAAATTCGAAATCACAAGAGATAAAGTTGGTCAGGACAAATGGGTACGTTTCAACGAACTTGAAATCAATGACGGCGAATTTATGCCATCAGAAAACAACCCAACATACACATCAGACGTTGAAGAAACAAGAAACGGTTTATTCAGAAATATGTCGGACGGCGACATTGCAACAATGTTCGTACCAAGCAAAGATAAAGGATATGTACAGTATTCACTTTCTGACAACACAGATGTAAACACAATTAAGATTTTACAGAATGCGTCAGCAATCTCTAACGCGACAGTAGAAGCACGTGTATGGGAAAACGGAAAAGATAAATGGGTGACAGTCGGTAAATTAAGTCAGTCATACAATGAATTTGTTCTTCCAAACGATACAGTTTTACTTGACATAAAAGTAGAATGGAGTAAAACAACACCAAATATTACTGAATTATTAACTTATAAGACAGAATACAAAACAGTAGATAAAAATGCGTTGAAAGCATTAATTGACAGCAAAGAAGATACAACAAAATGGACAACATCTACTGCAAAAGTATATGCAGATGCTTATAAAGCAGGACAGGAAGTAATGGATAGTGCAAATGCTTCTCAGGATTCTGTAAACAATGCAGTAACAGCAATTAACAAAGCGATTGAAGGAAAACAGTTAAAAGGTGATATTTCCGTATTAGAAGCGCTTGTTAAGAATTTTGAAGCAGAAAAATCAGACGTATATACAGCAAAAACATGGGCTGTATATGAAAAAGCAATCGATGCTTGTAAGGCTGCAATCAAAGATAAAGACAACACATCTGAAAAAGATGTAGAAACATTGAAAAAAGCAGTGGAAGATGCAAAAGCAGGATTAGTATACAATCCGACAAATCAGGAATTGGCTTCTATCGCCGTTGAAACTGAGAACGCTTTCATCGCATCTATCGAAAAACCGGAAAATGTATACACACAGAACTCATGGAACGCATATGTTGATGCGAAAGAAGAGTTAGAAGGCTTATTAGAAGAACATAAAACAACACCACAGCATCCGGATAAATTTGAGACAGCGTTAAACAAATTAACTACAGCAAAAGGTAACTTAGTTGAGTTAAAAGAATTACCTGCATTAATCGCAGAATTTGACGCAATTAAAGATTCATCAATCTATACAAAAGAATCATTTGATGCGTATAAGGAAGCCGTAGACAATGCACGTCAGTTGCTTGTAAACGGAACAGAAGATACAATCGCAGAAGCAATCAAAAACATTGAGGATGCAAAAGCAAACTTAAAATTAAACGAAACTGCAGACGCATCAAAAGTGGAGGCGTTATTAAAAGAGTTGAAAGATTTAACAGCAGAAAATTATACAGAAAAATCATATAATGCTTTACAGAAAGTAATTACTGAAGTTGACGGTAAAGATTTATCTGCTTTAAGTCAGGAAGAATTACAGGATTGCCTCAACCAGTTAAATGATGCAAAACAGAACTTAGTATCTGTGGAAGCATTAAAAGAAGCAATCGCTTCAGCAGGAAAATATGCAGCAGATAAATATACTGCAAACAGTTATAAAGTATTAACAGATGCAGTTGCAGAAGGAAAAGCATTATTTGCAGCAGGCACAAAAGAAGAAGTAAGCAAAGCAACAACTTCAATCTATGATGCAATGAAAGGTTTAGTTGTAAGAGCAAATGCCGATGAAGTGAAAAAGTATGTTGAGTCTATCGTAGAAAAAGACTTAAGCAAATACACAGAAGAAAGTGCAAAAGCATACAAAGACGCTTTAGCAGTATTAAAAAATATGTTGAATGATTTAGACAACGTTTCTGCTACAGCATTCACACAGGCAAAAGCAAACTTTGAAAAAGCAGAAGCAGGTCTTGTAGTAAAAACTACAACACCGGCAACAAAACCAAACAATAAACCAAATCAGAACGACAAACCGGTAAAAACAGGCGATACGGCAAACAGCGTATTCCCAATGTTAGTTATGATTGCAAGTTTGGCAGTTGCAGGCGGAGTTCTCGTATTTAGAAGAAAAAGAACTAAATAATACTAAGTAAATGTAAAGAAAAGGGGTTTCCAAAGGAAATCTCTTTTCTTTTTGATGAAATTTTTCGCAGAAAATGTTATAATGAACAGAAAAACAGAGGTTAAGACAAGCCTTTTCATCATACAGGCGAGAAAGATATAGAGGAAGGATATATAAGAATGAAACGAGAAGATTTTTATTTTGATTTACCGGAGGAATTGATTGCACAGGATCCGTTGGAGGATCGCTCGGGTTCAAGGCTTTTAGTTTTGGATAAAGAGACGGGAAAGACGGAACACCATATTTTTAAAGAGATTGTCAATTATTTAGAAGAAGGCGATTGTCTTGTTATTAATGACACGAAAGTACTTCCGGCAAGATTGATTGGTTCTAAAGTGGGAACAGATGCGAAAATTGAAGTGCTTTTATTGAAAAGAAGAGAAAATGACATTTGGGAAACTTTAGTAAAACCGGGAAAGAAAGCGAAAGTCGGAACAAAAATCCGTTTTGGAGAAGGCTTACTGGAGGGAGAAGTTGTAGATATTGTCGATGAGGGAAACCGATTAATTCAATTCCGCTATGAAGGAATTTTTGAGGAAGTTTTGGATCAGTTAGGTCAGATGCCTCTTCCGCCATACATTACACATCAGTTGGAGGATAAGAACCGCTATCAGACCGTATATGCAAAACATACCGGCTCGGCGGCGGCGCCGACAGCCGGATTACATTTTACGGAAGAATTGTTAGAAGAGATTGCAAAGAAAAACGTAAAAATTGCAAGAGTTACACTTCATGTCGGACTTGGAACGTTCCGTCCGGTAAAGGTAGATAATATTTTGGAACATCATATGCATTCGGAATTTTATCAGATTGACGAGGAAGCGGCACAGAAAATTAACGAGGCAAAAGAACAGGGACACCGTGTAATCTGTGTTGGGACGACAAGCTGCAGAACAGTTGAGTCGGCGGCGGACGAGAATGGAAGATTGCAGGCGACAAGCGGTTGGACGGATATTTTCATTTATCCGGGATATAGATTTAAAGTGTTAGACTGTCTGATTACGAATTTTCATTTGCCGGAATCTACATTGATTATGCTTGTATCCGCTTTGGCAGGAAGAGAAAATGTTTTATCGGCGTATGAGGAGGCTGTAAGAGAGAGATACCGTTTCTTTAGTTTTGGAGATGCGATGTTTATTAAATAGGGTGGTGTATACCACTCTATTTTTTGTATCTGATAAAAAACTTGCGAAAATCTTTCGTTTGTGTAAAAATGAGTTTGTGAAAGAGTTAGTTGCAACAAACATCTAACGGATTTCGGTGAAAGGAAGTAAAATGACAAGTCAGTTTGAACAATATGAGATAGAGAAAAAGAATAATACGGTGACAATATGCAGATGTTACGTCTGTGGAGGGGGAATTCAAATTCCCGAAGAAATCGACGGCTGTCCGGTAACGGAAATAGGCGATTATGCGTTTTCGGCATACGGTCCGACAGGGGCGGAAGATACTTCTGTCTGTGGGGCAAAGTTACAGGAGATTATTTTGCCAAAGACAATAAGAAGAATCGGGAAATATGCGTTTTATGGATGTAGCCGGTTGGAAAGAATGGAGTTTTACAGTAATATTTCGGATATAGGTGCAGGGGCGTTTACGGGATGTCATCGAGTACGTCAATTAGAGGTCACTTTAGTAAAAGGAGAAAAATCCTGTCTTCGTGAATTACTTTTGGAGTTAAGAGAAAAGCAGTCGGTTACGTTAAACAGCGAAGAGGGTAGGGCAAAACTTGTCTTTCCGGAGTTTTTCGAGGAGGCAGTGGAAAATACGCCGGCAAGGATTTTGGAAACCCATACTCACGGAAGCGGAATGTGGTACCGTAACTGTTTTATCCAAACGGAATTACAGTTTGATTTATATGATAAACGATTTCCGTGGGCGAAAGAGGACGAGAACTTGGATATTGTGCTGGAAATGGCTTTTGGCAGACTTTTATATCCGATTGGGTTAAGTCAGGAGGCAGAAAGAAAATATAAATCATTTTTAGCGGAATGCTTCGAGGATGCGTGCAGGTGGGTGTTTTCAAGAGAGAGTTTGGAGGAAACAAAATATTTGGCAAAAGAGATTGCTGCTGAAAGTGAAATGTTACAACAGATGATTTGTATTGCGGGAGAGCAGAAAAAAGAAGAGATATTCAGTTATCTGATGAACGAGAAACACGAACGGTATCCGAAAAGGAAAGAAAAAGAAGATAAATTTGTATTATAAAGGCGGGTGAGGACAATGGCGAGAGAATGGAACGTGTTGCAGAAAGAACAACAGAGGGAATTAGAAAAAATAGATATCTGCATGGAAATATGGGAGCAGGCGAAACAGGAATTGTATGTTTCTATGCATTTTTTCCATGTCGTCCTCAGCAGATTGGAGTTTGAGTCGCAGTATTCTTCGGGAGAAATCGGAACAAACGGCGAAACGGTATATTTTTCACCGGACACTCTTATCAGTCTGTTTAGGAGCAATCGCATAAAAATAAATCGGTTATATCTGCACATGGTGATGCATTGTCTGTTTTTACATTTTGCAGTTCCCTCTACCGCAGATGAGCGTTATTGGAATATTGCTGCTGATATTGTAGTGGAAAAAATGATTGACTCTCTCGAGGCCAGAAGTGTGAAACGCTACGTTTCTCCGTACAGAAAAAATCTTTATCAGACAATAGAAGAGAATAAAGGTGTTTTGACGCCGAAAACCGTATATGATTTCTTAAAACAGGAGAATGTGCAGGAAGAAGAACTGAGAAGAATGGAAAACGAATTTTATATGGACAACCATTCTATGTGGTCTGAGCAGTTGACACCGAAAAGTATGCAGGAAAGAAATAGACGTTGGAAAGAAGACAGCGAGAAAATGCAGACGGAAATAGAAACATTCGGGAAAGAGCAGTCGGACGAAGTAAAAGAGGTACTTGAACAGATACAGATTGAAAATCGGGAAAAATATGATTACCGAAAGTTTTTGCGAAAATTTTCAGTCTTAAAAGAAGAAACACAGGTAGATATGGATTCCTTTGACTATGTATTTTACAATTACGGAATGGAACTATATGGAAATATGCCTTTGATTGAACCGCAGGAGACAAAGGAAGTTTACAAAGTGGAAGATTTTGTTATTGCAATAGATACGTCCATGTCGTGCAAGGGGGAACTGGTAAAACAGTTTTTGCGGGAAACATACAGTGTTCTCAGTGAGTCGGAAAGTTTCTTTCGCAAAGTGCGTATACATATCGTTCAATGTGACGACAAAATTCAGTCAGACGCTGTTATTACAAATGAAGAAGAACTCCGTTCTTATATGGAAAATTTTGAAGTAAAGGGACAGGGCGGAACGGATTTCAGACCGGTATTCTCCTATGTAAATGAACTGATAAAACAAAAAGCATTTCGTCATTTGAGAGGGTTGATTTATTTTACGGACGGATACGGTACGTTTCCGGCAAAAAGACCTCTCTATGAAACGGCATTTGTTTTTATGAAAGAAGATTACAGAGATGTGGACGTGCCGATTTGGGCAATGAAACTGATTATAGAACCGGAAGATTTTAATGGAAAGGTGGAAGCAGAATGGACATAAAAAGAGCAAAACAGGAAATTAAAGATACAATCTCCGCATATTTGTTGAAAAACGAATACGGAGAATACGTTATTCCTTCCCTGCGGCAAAGACCGATATTTCTTATCGGTGCTCCGGGAATTGGAAAAACACAGATTATGGAACAGGTTGCAAAAGAGTGTAAAATCGGGATTGTTTCTTATACAATTACGCATCACACAAGACAGAGTGCAATCGGGCTGCCGTTTATTTCAAAACACGTTTACGGCGAAAAAGAGTATTCGGTCACGGAATATACGATGAGCGAAATTGTGGCATCGGTATACGATAAAATAGAAAAGACAGGATTAAAAGAGGGAATTTTATTTGTAGATGAAATCAACTGTGTTTCTGAAACGTTAGCGCCTGCTATGTTGCAGTTTTTGCAATATAAATGTTTTGGAAATCATCAAATACCAGAAGGCTGGATTATTGTGACGGCGGGAAATCCGCCCGAATATAATAAATCCGTGCGGGAATTTGACGTAGTTACTATGGACAGAGTAAAGAAAATCGAAGTACAGCCGGAATTTTCTGTTTGGAAAGAGTATGCATACAAATCTAACATTCATGGTGCGATTATTTCCTATCTAACAGCAAAACCGTCCTATTTTTATCAAATGGAGATGACGGTGGACGGAATGCTCTTTTCCACTCCTCGCGGTTGGGAAGATTTATCAAATATGCTCTATGTATATGAGAAGCAGGAAAAAGAAATGGATTGGGAAGTTGTTGTCCAGTATATTCAGTATCCGAAAATTGCAAAAGATTTCGCAAATTATTTAGAACTCTACCACAAATACCGCACAGATTATCGCATGGATGAGGTGCTGGAGGGTAAATTTGATGAGCGTGTGAAAAAGAAGTTAAATCATGCGTCTTTTGATGAGCGATTGAGTATTGTCAGCCTTTTATTTGCAAAATTGACAGAACAGTTCCGTCAGACTTGCCGCAAAGAAAAAGAAACAGAGGTTCTTTTCAAATGTTTGAAAACATATAAGAGTAATTTGGAGTTTGGGAAAGATGCCATTTCCTGCTTGGAGGAAATAAAGGAGAAGACGATTGAAACGGTGGAATATAAGAAAAAAGCAGAACTGCTTAACAGGGAAGAAAAATATACATTTTCCCGCACCATTCAGACGTTAGAATCCTATCTTATGGTATTAAAACGAGAAAATCTGTATGAGAAAGAAGCGGGATTTGAAAAAGTACGTTCTCTCTTTGCAAAAGAGAAAGAAAGTTACGGCAATTTAGAAGAAACAACAGGAAAAATGTTGGAAAATGCCTTTGACTTCATGGAGATTATGTTTGGAAACAGTCAGGAAATGGTATCTTTTGTGACAGAGTTAAATGCAAACTTTTATAGTATATGGTTTTTACAGGAATATTCCTGTGAGAGATATTATCAATATAATAAAAATGTGTTGTTCGAGGAGCGGGAACAGAACTTGTTAAAGAGAATTGAAAATTTATAAAAATACAGAGAGGTTTTATCCTCCCTGTAAATAATTTATTCGGTTTCTTTTAATATTGTGCGAGCGGAAATACCGTTGATTTCCACGTGGTCATCTACACCGATAACGAGGCATTTCCTTCCGTCAATTACCTTTGTTTCCACAAGGTCGGTACGTTCCGGATTTACTTTAATGACAATGTCGGGAGTTTTGATTTCAAATGTTCTTGTGTTTGTAATATTTGTGGCGAGGAGCGTAGATTTTTCGCCTGCCACAGTTTCGTACTGTGTATCAAAGTTTTCCAGTTTTTCCTGTTCTACACCGCTTTTGGCGAATAGATATTTTACCTCTTCTTTGTCCAATTCAACGGGAACTGGAGAGTCTTTTTGTTCCTCGATAAGTTCGTTGAGATTTTCGTGGATGTTTTTGACAACTTCATAAGAACATTCATCGCCGAGTGTTTCCGCAATCAGTGTGTTGAAAGATTCTTTTTGTGTTCCGGCGGTAAGAGGGGCATAACAGCCGAGCAGACTGTCCACAAGTTCCATATGTAATTCCTCAGGTTTTTTAGAGTAGTAGAGGGTACTGTGAATATCCGTACTTCTGTCATTAAACGCAGGGAATAGGAATGCGTGGTTTGGCATTTCCACAATCCAGTCACGGATACGGTCATGGAAAGAATTTAACTCTGCATCATAAGATAATCCCGGTTTTGACAGTTTGACAGGGCATATGCTGCATACGATATAATCGTAAACCTCATCGGAGGCGTCAAACATTTCTTCGTTGTCGGAAGATTTTCCCGGAATATCATAGGCGCTATGAATAAGGAGAATGAGGTAATGTTCCGCATAGTCATAAGATTCAATGATTTTATCGTAAAAAGCATTTAAAAGCGTATCGTCGGTCAGACGGCTTTCGCGAAGTTTGAGAAGAAATTCATGCGTACCGCCATTTAACTCTGTTTCAAGCGGGAACTCCATATTGATGAGATTTTTCCCGATTGTTCCCGACAGACCTTTGCGAAAAATATCAAAATATTTGAACATTTCTTCTTCTGGCAGGGAAAGAAACGCTTGTTTAAATGTAGACTGTTTTTCTTTTTCCCCGTTTACATAACAGCCGCAAATACGCGTGATTGCACAGTTTGCGGGGGTAAACTGTTTTTTGATTTCCGCAATTTCTTTTTTATTCATATGTAAAAACTCCTTTGTAATCGTTATAATTTCTCCGATTATTATAACGTAAAATGAAATGAAAGTTAAGATTTTTTTCACAAATAGGAAGAAACGGTGTGCTATAATATAGTCTAATTCTAAACGAGGAGGAAATGCTTATGAAATGTAAACGATGTGGTAATGAAATGAAAATAAAGCCTGTAGAAGTGGGCAAAGATAAACAGGGCGATCCGATTTATCATACATATGCGTTCTGCTACGACTGTAAAGTGAAAGTAGATTTGGATAAACAAAGAGAACAGAGAACGTCAGATCCGGATAGAGAAAGATGTGTTAAGGCAAAGAGGAACAAGAAAAAAGGCGGTTCAATCAGTTTCCCGTTTAAATCTTCGGGGAAAAAGAAGAAAACGAAAACAAAGACGAAAGTAAAAGAGAAAAAGGGACATGGATTTTTAAAATGTATTCTCTTTCTTCTTGTTTTGGCAGTGCTTGGAACAGCGGCATATTATAACAGGGAAACGTTGAAAAAATGGGCAAAAATCGGCATAGAAAAATTAAATGGTAATGAAGAAAAAGACACCGGAAAAGAAGAACCGATAAAAGAACCGGAAAAAGAGCCGATAGATGAAGAACCACAGAATCAAGACGAAGAGCCTGTGGAGGAAACCCCAAAAGAAAATAATCAGGGTGGTCAGACAGAAGAGGAACAGCCTGTGCAGGAGGAAAATACGTTAGATAAAGGAGAAGAATAAATATGAATAAAAAGCAGATTATAGGGGCGGTAGTGGCAGCGGTGTTATTTATCGCCGTAGGGGTGACAAGCGTATTTACAAACACGGTCGCAAATTCTTTTTTAAAGAGAAATGCAAGTGAAACACTGTCTGGCGGAACAGAACTTCAACTTCCAAACAGGGAATATGTAGGAGTGGTGAGCGTTGTCGGAACAATACAGGAACAGACAAAATCCGAAGGGATTTTTGATGTGAGCGAGGGATATCAGCATTTAGATACACTGGAATATATTGACAGAATGAAAGAAGATCCTGCGAACAAGGGGATTCTTCTTCGGGTGGATTCTCCGGGAGGAACGGTATATGAGTCTGAGGAGTTGTATTTAAAATTAAAAGAATATCAGCAGGAAACAAATCGTCCGGTATGGACATATATGGAACATTATGCGGCTTCGGGAGGGTACTATGTTTCAGCACCGTCCGATAAAATTTATGCAAATCCAAATACGACAACAGGTTCTATCGGTGTAATTATTTCGGGATTTGATATGACAGGATTATATGAAAAACTAGGTATCCGTTCTTATAGCATTACGAGTGGAAAGAATAAAGATATGAGTAAAATGAATGAAGAACAGGTTGCCATTTACCAAAGTATAGTGGACGAATCTTATGAGCGTTTTGTTGAGATTGTGGCAGACGGAAGAAAGATGAACAAAGAGGACGTAAAGAAACTTGCGGATGGAAGAATTTATTCTGCAAAACAGGCAAAAGAGAATGGCTTGATTGATGAAATCGGTCTGTATGACGATATGCAGGACGATATGCGGGAAGAAATCGGAGAGAATATCGTTTTCTATGAGCCAAGTACAGAACCGTCCATGCTTGCGTCACTTTTTGGAAAATTGGAAAGTCTGAAAACAAAGTCGGAAGCAGAAGTGTTAAAAGAAACGGAAGCGGAATTGGGAAGCGGGGTGCCGATGTATTATGCAGAACAATTACGATAATCAAGTAGTCTTTGGCGGATTTTTCGCAAGACTTGCAGCGTATATCATTGACAGCATTATTGTGTGGGTTGCACTGTTTTTTATAAAAATTCCATTCCATTTTGTTTTTTCCCATGTGGACGGATATATATTGTTTCACTATACATTAAAAGATATTGTCTTGTACTTGTGCGGTGTTTCTTATTTTGTTGTACTTACTTACTGCACAGGGGCAACGCTCGGAAAACGCGCCATGAATTTGCAGGTAGTCAATGCGAACGGAGGAAAATTATCGCTGTTTAATGTAATTTACCGAGAAACTATCGGAAGATTTTTGAGCGGCTTCTGTATGGGAATTGGGTATTTTTTGGTCGGAATTGACAGAGAAAAAAGAGGAATACAGGATATGCTTGGAGATACACGGGTAATTTATCGCAGGAGAGTGGAGGAACTTCCTTGTCAGCATGTAAAGAACCCGATACAGTAATGTATCGGGCTTTCTAATCTCATTTCCAGTGATGCTTTTTAAATATGAAATCAAATATATTAAATCTTATAAATAAAAGGCACATTTCAAATGTTGATTAAAGTTTTACTACGTTGACAGCCTGAGGACCTTTAGCACCCTCTGTAATTTCAAATTCAACTGCCTGACCTTCTTCTAAAGATTTGAATCCTTCCATGTTTAAACCGGTGTAATGTACAAATACATCATTTCCGGCTTCATCAGAGATGAATCCATATCCCTTTTGGTTGTTGAACCATTTTACTGTACCTTTGTTCATAATGTTACCTCCATAAAAATAATAAATACCGTATCGACAATGATACCTCGTTAGATTAGCATAAATATATATAAAAGTCAATAAAAAACACAGTTGTTTCATAAAAACTATACAAAAATAATAACCGTTTATTCGATGAAATTCGTGTATTCGGTGGGCAAAAAAAGAGAGGAGATAGAAAAAAATGGCAAAAATTTATAAAAACATAATGGAATTAGTCGGAAATACCCCTTTGTTGGAGGTTTCTGCAATAGAAGAGAAAGAAAATTTACAGGCAAAAGTTTATGTGAAACTGGAATTGTTTAATCCGGCAGGCAGTGTGAAGGATCGTGTAGCAAGGAAAATGATAGAGGATGCCGAAACAGAGGGAAAATTGAAAAAAGGTTCTACAATTATTGAGCCTACAAGCGGAAATACAGGAATTGGCTTAGCAATGGCGGCGGCATCAAAAGGTTATAAAGCAATTTTTACCATGCCGGAAACAATGAGCGAGGAAAGAAGAAAATTATTACAGGGATACGGTGCTAAAATCGTTCTTACAGACGGAAAACTGGGCATGAAAGGTGCAATACAAAAAGCGGAAGAGTTGGAAAAGGAAATTGACGGAGCAATTATATTGGGGCAGTTTACAAATCCTTCCAATCCAAAGGCACATTATGAAACAACAGGACAGGAAATATGGGAAGATACGGAAGGTAACGTGGATATATTTGTTGCGGGAGTAGGTACGGGAGGAACAATCACCGGAACGGGACAATATCTAAAAGAAAAAAATAAAAATATAGAAGTTGTAGCCGTTGAGCCTGCAAAATCGCCTGTATTATCAGGCGGAAATGCAGGACCTCACGGTATACAGGGGATTGGTGCAGGATTTATTCCCGATATTTTAGATACGGAAGTTTATGACAGAATTCGTACAGTAGAAAATGAACAGGCATATGAAGGAGCGAGAATGCTGGCTCACCAAGAAGGTGTTTTGGTGGGAATCTCTTCGGGAGCGGCAGTGTATGCTGCGATTGAGGAGGCAAAAAAAGTAGAGAATGCCGGAAAAGTCATTGTGGCACTGCTTGCGGATACGGGCGAAAGATATTTGTCCACAGAATTATTTAAAGGTACTGCTTATAAATAGTTATAAGTATATATCATGTATAAAAGATTTACTTTGTATACACTCTCTGATAAACTAATTGGGTATGACTTAAGGAGGAACGAGAGGGTATGTTAGAAAAACTATTTAAACTGAAAGAAAACAATACAACTGTGAAAACAGAGATGCTTGCCGGTATTACAACTTTTATGACAATGGCGTATATTTTGGCGGTAAACCCAAGTATTCTTTCGGCAGCAGGGATGGATCAGGGGGCTGTATTTACAGCGACTGCTTTAGCAGGATTTTTAGGAACATTGTTAATGGCACTTTTTGCAAACTATCCATTTGCGTTAGCGCCGGGTATGGGATTGAATGCTTATTTTGCATATACGGTAGTTATCGGTATGGGTTACACATGGCAGGTTGCTTTGGCAGCAGTATTTGTAGAAGGAATTATTTTTATCCTTTTATCTGTAACAAATGTACGTGAAGCGATTTTTAATGCAATTCCAATGAATTTAAAGTCAGCGGTAAGCGTTGGTATTGGGTTGTATATTGCATTTATCGGAATGCAGAATGCGAAAATCGTTATTGGCGGTTCAACTTTAGTGCAGTTATTCTCAATCGACAAATACAATGAGATAAATCAGGTATCAGCATCAATGAATGATGTGGGAATTACGGTTCTTTTGGCAATCGTTGGTGTAATTATTACAGCAATTCTTGTTGTGAAAAATGTAAAGGGAAATATTCTTTGGGGAATTTTGATTACATGGATTTTGGGAATTATCTGTCAGATGACAGGACTTTATGTTCCGAATGCAGAATTAGGAATGTATAGTTTATTACCTGATTTCAGTAACGGAATCAGCGTGCCAAGTTTATCACCGATTTTTGCAAAATTAAGTTTTTCGGGAATTAAAATCGGAGAATTTATTGTAGTAGTTTTTGCGTTTTTATTTGTAGATATTTTTGATACACTTGGAACTTTAATCGGTGTTTCCACAAAAGCAAATATGCTTGACAAAGACGGTAAACTTCCAAGAATCAAGGGAGCGTTAATGGCAGATGCGGTTGCAACAACAGCCGGAGCGGTTCTTGGTACATCAACAGTAACTACTTTTGTAGAGAGTGCATCAGGTGTTTCCGAAGGAGGACGTACAGGTCTTACAGCAGTGACAACGGCAGTATTATTCGGTGTTTCTCTTTTATTATCACCAATCTTTCTTGCTATTCCGTCATTTGCAACAGCGCCTGCACTTATCGTAGTAGGATTCTATATGCTGACAAATGTGGCAGGTATTGATTTTTCAGACTTTACAGAGGGGCTTCCATGCTTTATCTGTATCGCAGCAATGCCATTCTTCTATAGTATTTCAGAAGGTATTGCAATGGGAGTTATCTCATATGTAGTTTTGAACCTTGTTTCAGGAAAAGCAAAAGAAAAGAAAATGAGCGCATTGATGATTGTACTTGCAATCCTGTTTGTAGGAAAATATTTCTTGCTATAAGATTAAAAAAATGAGGCATTACGGTTGATGAACTGTAGTGCCTTTTTGCTTCAATAAATTGATTTACTTTAGGGATTGTGCTAAGATGAAACTAACTGGAAACATATACATTTTAAGAAAGAAGTGAGCGTTATGAAGAAAGCATTTTGGGTTCCTTATGAAGAAAGTGAAAAGTATCCTACATTAGCAAAAACAATGGAGGCGATTTCTAAATATTGCGAGGAAAACGGTGAAACGTATACATTTACCGCTGATGATGAAGTGGAAATAGAAGGCATCAAGTATGAAATTTATCGAGGGCATGATATGGCAAGCAGAGGAAATTACGGTATAAAATGTACGGAAAAGAAATAAAGAGGGCAGCATGGAGAAAACTGGATAATGCGGCAAAAATATTTCCTGCCACAAGCGGCAGGGCGGATACGAGAGTTTTTCGCTTTTACTGTGAATTACGGGAAGAGATAAGAAAAGAAGTTTTGCAGGAGGCATTGGATAAGACGATACAAAAATATCCGATATTTCTCTCGGTTATGCGAAAGGGAGTATTTTGGCATTATTTAGAAAAAAGTCATTTAAAGCCTATTGTTGAAAAGGAATGGAAAGAACCGTGCAGTGATATTTATATACGAGATAAAAAAAGCCTTCTTTTTGAGGTGACTTATTATAAAGCACGAATTAATTTTGAGGTATATCATGCCTTAACGGACGGAACCGGAGCAACAATGTTTTTGCGTGAATTGGTAAAAAATTATTTGCTTATTGCTCATGCCGATGAGGAAATACAAGATGTTCCACTTGGGGATGAAACCGTTACTGTGGCAGATCAGGAAACTGACGGATTTGAAAAATATTATTCACCTAAAATTAAAAAGCAAAAAGAAAAGAAACGAAAGGCATTTCAGTTAAAAAAACCAAAACAAAATCGATTTCAAATGCAAATAACGGAGGCAACCGTATCCGTTCAAAAAGTGTTGGAAAAAGCGAAAGAATATGGTGTGACAATAACAGTATTTTTGACTGCGGTGCTTCTATGTGCAATACACAAGGAAATGTCTAAAATAGATGAAAGATATCCGGTAAAATTAATGATTCCCGTTAATCTCAGAAAATTATTTCCGTCAGAGTCGATGTTAAATTTCTTTGGTTGGATAGAGCCGTGTTATCAATTTGGGCAGGGGAAAGATGATTTTGATGATGTGTTAATGTATGTTAAGAAGTTTTTTCAGGAGGAATTGAATACAGAGAGAATGGCGGGGCATATGAACGAGTGGATTGCATTGGAAAAAAATCCATTTCTAAGAGTTGCACCGCTAGAAATAAAAAATATTTGCATGCAGGCAGGAGCAAAATTAGCGGAAAAAGAACTGACCGCGGTATTTTCTAATATGAGTATTGTTTCCATGCCGAAAGAATATGAAAAATATATTTATCGGTTTGGTGTATATACAAGTACGGGGAAACTGGAATTGTGTGTTTGTTCGTTTGGAGATGTACTGTCCTTGGGATTTACGGCAAGAAGTGCTGCAGGAAATATTATTAGAAACTTTTTTTCTATTATTTCACACATGGGTATTCCTGTTAAAATGGAAAATCCTTCGTATCCGAATCAAAAGGAGCAGGAGGAACTATCGAAAAAACTTTTTCGCTGGTTTTCGTTTTTGTGTATTGCAGGGATTACGCTGACATTTGGAATTAGCAGTATAGTAAA
Organism: uncultured Lachnospiraceae bacterium; assembly: GCA_900551895.1. GTDB lineage: Bacteria > Bacillota > Clostridia > Lachnospirales > Lachnospiraceae > Faecalimonas. The sequence continues at coordinate 139,465 of URXX01000004.1, forward strand.
TTTGAGAACATATTGGTCGGTGTTTGTGACGGGACTTATTTGCAGTACATGGCTTGTGTTTGTGACAGGGTTTAAGAAACGGCACAATCTCTTGAAAAATGGTCTGTGGGAGATGTTACTTATTACAGTAGGCTGTATTTTGTGGGATGTTTTGACAAAATGGCGTGGCTGGTCTATTGGGTATGTTTTTCCGGTTGCCGTTATGTGTATTATTGCATTTATGGTGACAACAGTTAAAGTGCAGAAACTAAAAATAAAAGATTATATGATTTATTTTTTAATGGCAGGATGTTATGGTGTAGTTGTTCCGTCCATATTTCTTCTGACAAATGTACTTACAAATACAATTCCGTCAGTGCTTTGTGTGATGTTTAGTTTTCTTTTATTAACAGCACTGATGATTTTTAAAAAGGAAGATGTATTGCAGGAAATTTACAAAAAGTTTCATATTTAAGCGTTGGGCATATATTAGAAATAAAGAAGAAAAAAGGAAAGAATTATGGAAAATCTGGTTGCAATTACAGGAACGATACAGCGTGTTCAACCGATGGGGGAAGACTGCTGCCAACAAATGATTACAGTACAAAATACGGAAGGAGTGCATAATTTTATTATTTCTCCCGAAACGTATGTAATAGATATGGTGCGTCTTCGCAGCGGAATGCAGGTGTCTGCTTTTTATGATGCCAATCGTCCTGTTCCACTTATTTATCCTCCACAATATCAGGCAGTGATTGTTGGTAGAAATGTTCCAAATGAAAAAATATATGTAGGCTAGTTTGATGAAAATCTGACGGCAACAGATGAACAGTTGAAGCTAAATATTTCCAGAGGGACGGAAATTATTACTGCGAACGGTCAGCAATATTTATGTCCGATCGGACAACACACACTGATTGTATATTATACCATGACGACAAGGAGTATTCCGCCACAGACAACTCCGAGAAAAATTATTGTTATGTGCTAAAACACCTATTTTTCTCCTAAACATATACTGATAAGGTAAGTAAATAAAGTGGGGGAAATTAAAATGAAAAAGAGAGTTATTTCACTGGTGATGACGGCGGCAGTAGTTTTGACGGCAGTTTCTATGACTGCCTGCAAAAAGGAGGAACCGGAGGATAAACTGCAGAAGGTACGATTAAATGAGGTAGCACATTCGATTTTCTATGCGCCTATGTATGTTGCGATTGAAGAGGGATATTTCGAGGAAGAGGGAATTGATCTAGAATTGAAGACGGGATTTGGGGCTGACAAGACAATGACAGCAGTTCTGTCGGGGGATGCAGAAATCGGATTTATGGGTTCTGAATCATCTATCTACACTTACAATGAAGGAGCAAAAGACTATGTTGTAAACTTTGCCCAGTTGACTCAGCGTGCAGGGAATTTCCTTGTGGCGAGAGAAGAAATGCCTGATTTTAAATGGGAGGACTTGAAGGGGAAAGAAGTCATTGGAGGAAGAAAAGGTGGCGTACATACATCAATGTAAATTTAGAGAGTATTGTGATTTTGTGTAATTGGGTGGATGGAATGAATAGTGCGAAGGGCTTTCAGAACATTGGGGTGAAATAAAAACTCGAGATATATCAAAAGAGGAGCCAGATTACTCCGGCTCCTCCAAGTATGTGTCCGCAAACACATACCCCAATTGCTATTAATAATATACTACAATAGCAAAAAATATGCAATAGATTAGATTGAATTTTTTAATATTGTCATCCGAGAAAACAAATCTGGATGAACGGTGATTGCGGCTACGTTAGAACTAACCTGCCCCTCATATTCTTTAGTTATTTTCTCAAATTCTCTTATAAATGCTTTGATTTCACTTTTGGACACTTTCAACAACTTTAAGAAATAGCATATAAGAATGATATAATCCCCTATAGTCCTAAAATTTATGTATGGTAATCCCATTTCTAACATTAGACATTGCTTCATAGGTCTTGATGGATCCATTTTTCTAAAACGTGTATCATAAACAACATCATTATGTGCGATGGCATTTCTTAAATCTTTTAATGCATATACATATTTATAAACTAACGTACAATTGGTATCGCAGGACAAATTCAAACCAATATTTCTTGAAATCTTTCTTCTTACATCTTGTGTTAAGCAGGAAAGAAGATGTCCAAAATCTCCCATTGTCAAAATTTCAAAGATTGCCCAGATTGGGACTTCATTATAATTTACAGTATTATAAAAATGCGTAATTTTCGGATTTTCTTTTCGGTATGCCGCTGCAATAGAATTTTGAATAGAACCCTGTAAATTCAATTTATTGTTCTGGAATTTTTTCTTAATGTCTTCTGAAGTTCCAGGTGGAGCATTTTTATAACTGCTGACGGCTTTGTCATACATATCATAGATGCTGTTTGAATTGATTTCTACCATAATGGTATTAAGGGCAATGTTTTTAAGAGCAGTTTCAATCAACATCATTTTGCCGTATAACAATGATTTTAATTTTGTGTCGTATTGGATCGTAGCGTTAATTTCATTGTATGAGGTAAAAGGGATTCTACGATTGGACGAAACAAAAAAACGGTATCCCTTATATCCGTGAAAATAGCCTGTATTAATTAGTTGTTGCTTTTGTGAACTGCCTGAAATGGCAATTCCATTATTCCGAAGATGCCGCATAAGTGCATCTGTTGATTTATAATTTGACATAAATTCTCCTGTTTAACATTTCGAAAGCATTAATTGTTGCAAAATTTTTATGATTTTATCAATTTTTATCTTGTAATAAAACGAATCGTTTCTTTTAATTCATCGCTAAATTCTTCTAAATCAGCCATAGTGATTACACTTTCATTTAAAAGTGAAACAATATTAGAGATGCAATTAGAACGACTTATTCTTAACTGCACACCGGTATCTTTTTTATCATTGCGAATACGTTCTTCTAAAGCCCAGAATTTTTCGGAAGGTTTTCCTTCCCCATTCAGCAACTCAATATATTCTTTATTCAATTTATCCATATAGGATTCTTGCCAGCCTGCAATTTTGTCTCTGAATAAAGACCAATCCTTTTTGGTAAATCCGTATTCTGACATTTGTATCCCCTCCACTTTGACATAAGTAAATTATAGTATAAGCAGTTCTGTTTCTCAATACTTGTCTTTTGAAAAATTGCATTTAATTTTCGATTTTGTATGATTGAGAATTACAATTCAAAATTGAATTTTAAAACGTCGAATGCTATAATCTTCTTATAATTAAAAATTATGAGAAGTTGTATCGTTGGAGGGTTTAAGATGGCTGTCTGTTACAATAAGTTATGGAAAATACTGATAGATAGAGGAATGAGCAAAACACAACTTATCAAAGCTGCAAAAATAAGCACAAATGCTATGGCAAAGTTAGGTAAAAATGAAGGTGTTCGTGTAGAAGTATTAGTAAAAATATGTGGAGTTCTTAACTGTTCAATAGACGATATTATGGAGATTATTCCAAAAGAAATAGAATGAGGGAGGGGATACAGATGAGTACTGTTTTAACAAAAAAACAAATGACCGAAGAAGATATTAAATTACAGTATATTACACCTGCCATTATTTCTAAATGGGATGTTAGAAAAATTACAATGGAAACGCAGGTTACAGATGGTAAAATCAATTTAAAAGGAAATTTTGTTTTTCGTGAAAAGCCAAAACGAGCAGATTATATCCTGTATATGAGTGCAAATAATCCGATCGCCGTTATTGAGGCTAAGGACAATAAACATAGTATTTCACATGGTTTGCAACAGGCTATGACGTATGCGCAGATGCTCGATCTTCCATTTGCATACAGTTCTAATGGAGACGGATTTGCAGAACATGATTTTCTTACAGGAAAAGAACGGATAATTGGATTGGATGAATTTCCAAGTGAATCAGAACTGGTTGAACGTTTTAAACAAGAATCAGGAATGACTTCTGCGCAGGAAGCGATTATTCAACAACCATATTATAGTAGTCAGAATACATATCCTCCACGCTATTATCAGCGTATTGCAATCAATAGAACTGTAGATGCGATTGCAAGAGGACAAAAGCGGTTGTTACTTGTTATGGCAACTGGTACAGGTAAGACTTATACTGCTTTTCAAATAGTCTATCGTATGCTTCAAAGTGGAATGAAACGGAAAATTCTTTATCTGGCTGACCGCAATATTCTTGTGGATCAATCGATACAACAGGATTTTGCACCATTAGAGAAAGTAATTCATAAAATTAATGTTGCAAAGGATGATAAAAATACGATTACTTCTCATGAGGTTTATTTTTCGTTATATCAGCAATTAGTCGGTGATGACGACAAAGAACATTTTAGTGAATTGTTTACTCCCGATTTTTTTGATCTTATCATAGTAGATGAATGTCACCGTGGGAGTGCGAAAGAAGAAAGTCGCTGGCGAAAAATTTTGGAATATTTTAGTTCCGCAACTCAAATAGGAATGACAGCAACACCAAAAGAAACGAAGTATATTTCTAATCTTTCATATTTTCATGACCCTGTATACTCTTACAGCTTGAAAGAAGGTATTGAAGATGGATTTCTTGCGCCATTTAGAGTGATTAATATTATGACTGATATTGGCGATGGATGGCGGCCTCGAAAGGGACAAAGAGATATTTTGGGAAATGAAATTGAAGATAGAATTTACACAAATAGTGATTATGATTATAACATCATTATAGAAGACCGTATTCAGCAAGTAGCTTTAGAAATAACACGTTACTTAAAAGCAACTGACAGAATGGCGAAAACAATCGTATTTTGTGCAACAGAAGATGCTGCAGAACGTATGCGTCAGGCTTTAGTAAACTTAAATGCTGATATGGTCAGAAAAAATCCAGATTATGTTGTGAGAATTACCGGAAGTGATGATTATGGGAAAAAGAAGCTCGATTATTTTATTTCTGTTGCATCTCCATATCCTGTTATCGCAACAACTTCCAAACTATTGTCGACGGGAGCAGACTGCAAAATGACAAAACTGATTGTTTTGGATGAAATGATTGGATCTATGACAGAATTTAAACAAATTATTGGTCGTGGAACCAGACTTCGAGAAAAAGAAGGGAAAACTCATTTTGTTGTTATGGATTTTCGAAATGTAACTAGATTATTTGCGGATCCCGATTGGGATGGACCAATTGAAATTAATGAAAATTTCACTCCTAAGAAAGAAATTACTTATGGAGAAGAATCTGATCAGACTAATGTTATCAAAGATCCAAAAGTTCCTTACGGAAATCCAAAACCAATTATTGACCGAGATGGATGTAAAGTTCAAATTATTCATAAAACAGTTTCCGTGTATGATACCAACGGAAAACTTTTAAGACAAGAAAGTATTGTGGATTATACGAAAGAAAATATTATTGGTGAATACGCATCGTTAGATAATTTTATAAGACAATGGTCGCAAGAAGAGAAAAAAGAGAAAATCAAAGAAATGCTTTTTGAAAGGGGAATTGATCTTGAAACGATGAAAAAAGAGCAAAATATGGTAGATGTAGATGATTTTGATTTTATTTGCCATGTAGCCTTTGATAAAAAGCCTTTAACTCGGAAGGAAAGAGCTAATAATGTAAAAAAACGTGATTTTCTCAGTAAATATAGCGGTATTGCCAGAGACGTGCTGGAAGCACTTTTGGATAAATACATGAATACCGGTATATATGAAATCGAGAAAACTGAAATTTTAAAACTTGATCCGTTCTTGAAACTGGGAAAACCAGCAAAAATTGCAGGATATTTTGGTGGAAAAGCTGGTTATATGCAAGCGGTGAAAGAACTTGAAAAAGAAATTTACACAGAAGAGGCGGTATAAATATGAGTAATTTAACAGGATTTGTAAAAAGACTTCGTGATATTATGCGGAATGATGCTGGCATCAACGGAGATGCACAGCGTATAGAGCAAATTGCATGGATGCTCTTTTTGAAAGTATACGATGCGAAGGAGCAGGATTGGGAATGGGACGATGAAGATTACGTTTCCATTATTCCTGAAGAATGTCGTTGGAAAAATTGGGCGGTTGATGATCGTACAGGTACTGCTATGACAGGAGAAAGATTGTTGGATTTTGTAAATAATTTATTATTTCCAACATTGAAAAAACTTCCTGTTGATGCATCTACTCCAATAAAAAAAGCTATTGTTCAAACTACATTTGCAGATGCGAATCAATATATGAAAGACGGTGTACTTCTTCGGCAGGTTATTAATGTAATTGATGATCTGGATTTGGGCGATTATGAAGAAAGTCATGCGTTTGGGGAAATTTATGAAACTATTTTAAAAGAGCTACAAAGTGCGGGTTCTTCCGGTGAATTTTATACTCCTCGTGCAGTAACAGATTTTATGGCAAAAATGATTAATCCACAGATTGGTGAACAGGTAGCCGATTTTGCTTGCGGTACCGGAGGATTTCTTACAAGCTGGTTAAAAGAATTATCAACAAAAATAGTAACTACAGAGGATCAGGTAGCCTATGATACTTCAATATACGGAATAGAAAAGAAACAGTTCCCGTATATGCTGTGTATTACCAATATGTTGTTACATGGAATTGATGTGCCAAAGATTTATCATGATAATTCTCTTTTAAAAGATGTTTTAGATTACACGGAAAGCGATCAATTTGATGTTATTTTGATGAATCCACCCTATGGCGGAAATGAAAAAATGGAAGTGAAAAATCATTTTCCGGCAGATTTGGCAAGTAGTGAAACAGCAGATTTGTTTATGTCAGTTATTATGTATCGTTTAAAGAAAAATGGGCGTGCTGCTGTAATCCTGCCGGATGGTTTCTTGTTTGGTACAGATAATGCTAAAGTTGCCATTAAAAAGAAATTATTTTCTGAATTCAATTTGCATACTGTGATTCGTTTGCCACATAGTGTGTTTGCACCTTATACTTCTATCACTACAAATATTTTATTCTTTGATCATACAACACCAACAGAAGAAACATGGTTTTATCGTTTGGATATGCCGAAGGGATATAAAAATTTTTCTAAGACAAAACCAATGGAACTCAAACATTTTGAACCAGTTATAGAGTGGTGGAAGGACAGAGAAGAAATTAATGAGGATGGTTTCGATAAAGCTAAGAAATTTGCTGTAGAAGAAATCATTGCAAAAAATTATAATATTGATCTTTGTGGTTATCCTCATGAGGAAGAAGAAATTTTGCCACCAAAGGAATTGATTCAACAATACCAAGAAAAACGAGCTAGCTTAAATGCTGATATTGACCGTATTTTAGCTCAGATTACAGAAATATTAGGTATTGATCTGGAGGAACAATAATGACCGGACAACAATTGAAAAACTCAATATTGCAGATGGCTGTTCAGGGAAAACTTGTTCCGCAAGATCCAAATGATGAACCAGCTTCTATATTACTCGCACGAATAAGAAAAGAAAAAGAAGAACTTATCAAAGCAGGAAAAATCAAGAAAGAGAAGAATCCTTCTTATATCTTTCGTGGTGCTGATAATTTGCCTTATGAGAAAGTTGGCAAAAACGAGCCAGTGTGTATTGCAGATGAGGTTCCTTTTGACATTCCTGAGAGTTGGGAATGGGTAAAAATTAGTGATGTATTTCAAACTGTAATGGGACAATCTCCCAGAGGTGATAGTGTTAGCAATTTAAAAAATGGAATGGAGTTTCATCAAGGTAAAGTATTTTTTGGTGAAAAATATATTTCGACTTCAGATCAAACAACTGTTTCACCGACAAAAATTGCCGAACCAGATTCGATATTGCTTTGTGTTCGTGCACCAGTCGGAAAAGTAAATATTACCAATAGAACTCTCTGTATAGGGCGTGGTTTATGTGCATTAAAACCTTTAGGTGGCATTAACATTGATTTTGCTTTTCATCTATTGGAGGTATATGAAAATATATTTGTGAAACAAGCAACAGGAACGACATTTGTTGCCATTACCGGTGAAGTGGTGAAAAATCAGATTGTTCCTTTACCTCCTTTATCTGAACAAGCACGAATTGTCTCCAAAATAAAAGAACTTCTTCCTCTGCTTTCACAATACCAAAACGCAGAAATAGCGAACAAAAAGTTGCTTAAAGATTTTCCAGCTTTACTAAAAAAGTCAATTTTACAGGAAGCAGTCCAAGGCAAACTTGTCCCACAAGATCCTACTGATGAGCCAGCTTCCGTTCTTCTGGAACGTATTCGTGCGGAGAAGCAAGAGTTAATTGCCGAAGGTAAAATCAAGA
>URXX01000005.1 GCA_900551895.1 uncultured Lachnospiraceae bacterium
TTATTTGTTTCCCAAAGTTTCGTTTTTCGGATCAGCGAAAAACTACACAATGGCAAACAGGGCTTTGCCCTAACAATTAAAATAGCACAACAGAATTTTCTGCCGTGCTATTTTCTATCTCATCTTATATATTAGGGTCTGTCGGATCCCATGTCTGCCACGAAGGAATTTTAATTGTATCCGGTTTTCCCAAAGGTCCCGGACTTGTTGCATCATAAATAGTAACTTTTGTTTTCAACGAACAATTATCATAAATCCACTTTGCATCTCTCACACAAAGTCTAACGCATCCGTGCGATGCAGGCTGACCTAACATATTATAATCCTTTGCATTCAAATTATAACTCGTCATATTCTTTCCTGCTACAGAATGAAAAAGAATATTTCCTGTAATTCTTGTGCAGTACTGTCCGTAAGATGGTCCCATTAATGTATGCCACCTGTATTTAGCCGGAGTATAAAAAGTTCCTACAGGAGTAGGCGTATTCGGTTTTCCTACCGAACAGGCAAATCTTTTTACCGGTATAATATATCCATTATTTCCATCTTTCGCATAAACAGTTACCGTACAGGCACTTCTGTTTACCTTAATATAGTAATTTGACTGTTTCGGAAGAATACCATCTAAGTCCAACTGTTTGACCCCATTTTTATAATAAAATTTATACCCGCCTTCATAATACCAGCCATTCTTAGCATTTTTCACTTCTATTTTCACACTCTTTGTTTGAACTTTGCCATTCGCTTTTACATCTATTACAATATAATACGTCCCTGCTTCCGAAGGTGTCCAATTCACACTGGATGAAGATGAAAAATCTTTAATCACTCCCCATTTTTTCCAGTTATCTTTTTGCCACACATACTTATACTGTAATTCACCTTTTCCACCGGTAACTTCAGGATACACATTTACTGTCTGTCCCTTTGAAATAGTTGCACTTGCAGATTTTGCAGATAAATATTTATGCCCTCTTACTTTCACTATTTCCGCATCAAAAGTGACACCTCTATTATCTTTGATATCAACATAAATATTATATTCCTTATCCTTTTCTATCGGAATTTCTATTTGATTTTTTGTTGAAAAATCCTGTACAACTTCCCAATCTTCCCAACCATTTCCTCTGCGACATACAAATTTATATTGTAATCCTTCTGTTTCCCCCGAAGTTTTTGCTTCTACCTTAAGAGTATCTCCCACAAATCTATCCGGACTTCCGTAAATTTCTAGTTGTTCTAATTGCCAGGGTGCTTCTAGTACCTTATATTCCCTTGTTATTGTTTTCTTTCTTCCGTCAACATCTTTTACATCAACATAAATTGTATAGATACCGGCTTTTTTGGGATACCAGTTTTCTGTCCGATTAGAGTTTCCAAATTCCCGAATTACTCCCCATTCTTTTCCCCAATCATCCTCAACAGAACCTTTTTTCCAAACAAATTTATATTGAAGGTTTTCTGTTTCTCCCGAAGTCTTTACTTCAATAGGTATGGTTGTATATACTTGCTCTTCTATCCCTTCATTAACAATAACGTCTGTCACATCCCATAACTGTGTAGCCACAAAATATTCCAAAGACTTTGTCCTTATTTCACCATCGCGGTCTTTTACATCAACATAAATCTTATAATTCCCACTCTTTTCCGGAGTTTTCCATACCGCTTTGTTTTTTTCTGAAAGTTCTTGGATTACTCCCCACTCTTTCCAATCATCTTTCTGCCATACAAATTTATACTGAAGTCCATTTGTATTCCCACTTGTTTCTGCCTGAATTTCAACTGCTTCTCCCTTTTTCTGAACACCTTCCGGAGTCGCCTTTATCCCCTCATATTTCCAGTTTACCGGAACAATCTCATACGATATCGTTTTAGTTTTTGTTAATCCATCAATGTCTTTCACGTCAACATAAAGCGTATATTTTCCTATACTTTCCGGTTTCCATATAGCCGTATTTTTCTTTGAAAATTCCTGTATTACTCCCCACTCTTTCCAGTCATCCTTCTGCCATACAAATTTATATTGAAGTCTTTCTGTATCTCCTGAAGTTTTTGCAGTAATGGTTATCGGTTCTCCATATTTTTCTTGTGGCGATGAGTAATCTGTTTCTATTTCATCATATTTCCAAATATCTGTTTTTACATTATACTCTTTACTCTTTGTAATTACCGCTCCGTCTTGATCCTTTATATCGACTATAATCGTATATTTCCCTAATTTTTCCGGAGTAAATGTTACTTCCTTTTCTTCCGAAAATTCCTTAATTACTCCCCACTCTTTCCAATCATCTTTTTGCCATACATATTTGTATCGTAATCCTTTTTCATTCCCCGATAATTCTGTTGAAAGTATAATCTCTTTATTTTTCTTTAATTCCGTTTTTTTCGGAAGTAAATCAGTATACTTCCATTTATTTTTTATTATCGTATACGCTTTGCTCAGACTTTCGGTCTTTTTCCCTTCTTCCTTTACATCAACATATATGTAGTATTTTCCCGAAGTTTTCGGTTGCCAGTTTACCGTCTTTTCTTTAGAAAACTCTTTAATAACTCCCCATTCTTTCCAGTCATCTTTCTGCCATACATATTTATATAGCAAATTTTCATTTTCATTTTTTACATCTGCTGAAATATTAATACTCTCCGAATTTTCCTGCGGTGATATCTTGTCAAATTTTAAATCTTCTAATTTCCACTCTTTTTCACTTGCGTTTTGTACTGTTTTTATCTCTTGTCTATTGTCCTGTGCATAACTCAAATTTCCCAGTGCTGTAACACATAAAGCAATCGTCAGAACAAAACTAACCACCTTTTTCCTCATACCATTCACCTCTACTGAACATTAAATACTTTGTTGACTGTTTTTACATTTCCCGCTGCATCTTTTACATCTACGATCATTGTATATTGTCCTTTTCCATTAGGTTTCCATGACATTTTTGGATTTCCGCTAAAGTCTTTTATCACTCCCCATTCTTTCCAATTATTTTTCATCCACACATATTTATAAGTAAAGCCATTTGTGTTTCCCTGAATAATCGGTTTAATTTCCAGTTCGCCATTTGATTTTTTATTCACCGAAACTTCATCATATGACCATTTACCTACTTTTACCTGTACTGTCTTTGTTCTTACTGAAGCATTTCCCTGTTTCACATCAACACATATCGTATATGTGCCCTCTTTTTTAGGTATCCAGTCTACACTATTTTTAGTTGAAAGTTCCTGTAGCACTCCCCATTCTTTCCAATTATCTTTCTGCCATACAAATTTATATTTTGTATTACTATCACTTCCTCCGACAAGTGCTTTTATATTTATCTTACCTCCAACATTTTGATTTGTGTTTGGCTGTAATTGTATTGTTATTTCTCCCGTACTTTTTACCGTAAATATTTTAGGATAACTTGTTGTTATACCCTCACTATCTTTTACATCTACATAAACTGTATATGTACCGCTTTTCTTTGGTGTCCACTCGGCAGTATTCTTCGAAGAAAGTTCCTGTATTACTCCCCACTCTTTCCAATTATCTTTCTGCCATACAAATTTATACTTTAACCCTGTCGTATTTCCATGCACTTTCGCTGTCAGTTTTATTTTCTCTCCTGCTATCTGAGGCGACGCTTTATCTGCGGCAATCTCCGAAAAACTCCACTTTCCTTTTTGAACATGATAATTTGACGTTTTAGTAGCAGCATTTCCACGATCATCTTTTATGTTTACAATAATTTGGCAATCTCCTGATACTGACGGAATCCAGTTTACTGTATTGGAAGTTGAAAAATCTCTGATTATCCCCCATTCCTTCCAATTATCCTTTTGCCACACAAATTTATATTGCAGTTGTACATTATCTTCTGTAACTTTTTTCATATTTTGTGTGACTTTAACTGTATTTCCAATTTCTGTTCCTTTCGGACTGAACACAGTATCTTGAACTTCCCACGCCTTTTCTACAATTTTATATTCCTTTGTTTTTGTACTGACAAACCCGTCTTTGTCCTTTACATCTATAATAATTTCATAATTTCCTGCTTTTGCAGGCATCCAAGTTGCACTGTTTGTTGAAGAAAAATCTTTAATTACTCCCCATTCTTTCCAGTTATCCTTTTGCCACACAAATTTATATTTAAGACCTGAAGTTGTCCCCTTCACATCTGCCGATAAACCAATCTGTGTTTTCAATGCACTTGGGGATTTTACATTTGTTTTCACCCCTGCATAACTCCAATTTTTGATTTGATATGGAATGTTAACCGTAACTACCTTTCCTGATGTATCTTTTACATCCATTATAATCGTATAATCGCCTTCCGCCTTAGGAGTCCATGTTGTGTAGTCCGTTGAAGAAAAGTCTTTTAATACTCCCCACTCTTTCCAATCATTCTTTTGCCATACAAACTTGTACTGCAAACCTGTTTTATTTCCACTTATATTAGCACTTACCTTTATAGCAGTATCATATAATTGTGGCGAAGAAAGATTTGTATCAATCGTATTTACTGACCATGTCAACTGCCCATTCGACACAATCTTTAAATAATCTGAACTCAAATATGCATACATATTTGAAAAATTATATACGCCGCTGCTCGAATTAATTGCTGTTCGTCCGCTATTCAATACCGGTTCACTCTGAATTTTATAAAATTTATTTACCGGATTTTTATCCAAAACTAAAAAAGAACAGTTTGCATTCTTTTTCGTCTTATAAAATGATGTAGAAGATGCTGTGCTTTCTTTTCTTACATTGACTACGCTTGACGGTGCAATTGTATCTTTAATTCCAATTGTGTATTTATAAGCATCTTTGTTACCGCCATTGCCGTCCAAAAGCCATGCCATCGCTGCCGCTTTTTCTCCCCAATATGGATCGGAAGCGTATTTTACATTCATCCCGCTTGCTTTATTTCCAAGAAAAGCACCGTAATGCTTCCAGTTTTGCGGATTCAAATATTCTTTTGACAGCCACTTTTCACCGTATTCTTTAATACACTGTGATACGCTCGAAAAATAATTGGCACTCTGCCCCGGAGATGAATCTACCGCATTTAACCCAAATAAGTTATTTTTCGTTTTTGCAATATTACTCGTTCCCCATGCACTTTCATTTGCCGCAATACCTGCCATTAAAAGTGCATTTGCTCCGTATGTATTCTGTACTCTGACGAATTCATCACCTGCATCACGCATTTTTGATGTAGAACTTACTTTATTATTAATCAATGTATTAAAACTACTTTCACTATAACTTGTCTGACTTCTCAAAGGAAGATATTGATAGTAATTATAAAACGGGGTATTCGGATTTACGGAATGTGACCTTGTCTTTTTATTATAGTCATCAATCATATTTCCAAAATTTGACTCTGTATAAAAATAGTGACCGTCATAACTATAATAGTTTACTCCCGTTTTTAAATAGGACGGTGCCGGACCATTATCCAATGTGCTTCCCGAACCTGCATTATTAATATTTGTGGCAATTTTGTGGTACAAACGGTTGTTGGATACATAATAATAACTGAGTGATTTTGCACTGGATTTATTTACAATCTGCACCTCGCTTGCATTAACCGTACCGATAACTCCTGCCAGCATAAATCTGACTTTTCCGCTGCTCGTTTTTCCAAGATAGGCTGCATCTGCCGCATATGGTCCGTAAGTATACCCTGCTGTTCCCGTTTCTTCCTCAGTATAATCTGTTGTCTTTCCTGAAGATTTTGTATTGAAATTAACAATCTGTGGAGTAGCCGCATAAAATGAAATGCTATTTTCTTCTACTATTCCGCTTTCTTCTTCCGCTTGCTTTACATTTCCATTAGCATCCACTTCCCAATAATTTTCTGCTGAAACAGGATTTTCTCCCTGAAACCCCACTTCTGTCTTGGTTTCTTTTTCAGAAGGTGTGTTCTCTTCTGCATGACCTGATACGCCAACTAAGCCACTCATAATGAGTGATGCCGTAAGAACTCCTGCCACAACCCGTTTTCCTATCTTTTTTATCATTTGGTATTCTCCCTTTCTCTTCCTTTAAAACAACTTCTGTGGATACACTCCCTGTTCCACAAGTTTTTTAATAGATGTCACTACAAACTCTTTATCCTCTTTATAAGTCACTCCGAACCACTTATCATGTGATTTTAATACTTTTACATCAATCTCATCGTTTTCTAAAAGTCCGCCGATAATTGTCGGAAGAAGATATTCTGCTTTTAAATTACCCTCTTCTACATTTTCCAAAAATTCTGCAAAACCTTTTTCCAACACATTGAAGAAATCCTGATGCAATCCCCACATATTCATCGATACCGGAGAATGTACATCTACCGGAGTAACCCCCTCTTCCGTTCTAATGCCTGCTCCCTCTTCTGTTTTTTCAATATTAGATGTTTCAACAATATCTGTCAGCATTCCATTTTCATCTACCTGACAAATACCTCGTGTAACGCCGCCATTTTCACTCAGCGTATTTCCAAGTACAAATCCAATCATAGATGCCTGCACCTTTTCACTATCCGCTTTTTCTTCTGTCAGATATTGAAACGCTTCCCTATATGCTTCTTTTCCATAATAATCGTCTGCATTGATAACTAAAAACGGCTCATTTACTACATCTTTGCAGCATAAAATAGCCTGTCCCGTTCCCCACGGTTTTGTTCTCTTTGCAAATCTCTGCTGAAATTTTCCCGGAATATCCATAAGTTCCTGATAAGCGTAGGCTACTTCAATTTCTTTTTCAATTCTGTTACCGATGACTTCTTTAAAATCTTTCTCCAAATCTTTACGAATAACAAAAACGACCTTATTAAATCCCGCTTCTCTTGCGTCATATATGGAATAGTCCATAATAATTTCTCCGTTCGGCCCGATAGGCTCTAACTGTTTAATTCCTCCTCCAAATCTGCTGCCAATCCCTGCTGCCATAATAACTAACGTTGCTTTTTTCATCTTGATAACCTTTCCTTTATTTCCTAATATTGTTTCTTAATTATAGTTTTATCATAATTCAAGAGAGCATTCCACAGATTTCTCTATAAAATGCTCTCCAATTTTTTCCTCTAGTCTTCCAATTCTTCTTCCACAAGGCGAGCCATTGCTTCTAATGCCTTCTCTTCATTTTTCCCTTCGCAGATGATTTCGATTTCATCTCCCTGCTTAATGCAGGCCGCTAAAACACTCAGCACACTTTTGGCACTTCCCGTTGTACAGCCGATATGAAATGTCACTTTGCACTCCTCGAACTCTGCCGCTTTTCTGCAAAACATTCCCGCCGGTCTTAAGTGGAGTCCTGTCGGATTATTTATTTTTACTTTTTTGCTAACCATTCACTTCTCCTTCCTTTTGGAGCAACTATTTTTGCTGTCCTGTAAGGACAACCGGAACCGTCACGTTTCCAACAAGTGTACAGCCCGGAGGTAATTCTGCCTGCAGCGGAACCGTTATTGTTCCCGCCGTTGTATAGTTCTGTAAATCTACAAATACTTTAGGTGCTTCTGTCAGTTTTTCTAACGCAGCCCTCGAGCCCTTTACCTGAATTTCTATGTTCTCGATTGTTCCGATATTCGCTTTCAACCCTGCCAGAGCGTTTTCCAAAATGATGTTGTTAGCAGGAATGCTGAACGCTTTTGTTCCATATTTCTCAACCGATATCGTAACAATAATCGTTCCCGCAGTATCATCAACCAGTTTTAATTTCTTTGACAAATATTTACTTACGTCCACCTTCACTTCTGTTGTTTCTGAAAGATTATTCATTTTCAATGCCTCGGCAGGAATATCTATCACATCTAACTCTTTTATGACTTCCTCCTCGCCTGCTACAAGAATTTTCTTCGGCTCGTAGAAAATATTTCCGAGAGTGTATCCTGATGCTGTATTAATATCCGACATATCGAACCGTAATGGTATTTCTTTTGTCTTTAATACTTCAATATCAACCTTCACTCCCTCTTTTCCTAAATTATTATCAAAGAGAGCCTGATCAATTACCTTTTCATTTTCATCATATAGGATTAATTCTGCATTCACCTGTCCGCTTGAGGAAATTCCGGATACATCTGCTTTTGCCACAACTTTTTTCACACGATTAATCTGCGATTCACCGCCCGCCAATGTAATAAATTCCGGATTTGCCGTCATACTTCCGATGACATTTCCGTCTCTTGGCGTCCCGATTGTTGTTACACTAACCGGAAATTTTTTCGTTGTGCTTGCTTCTATTTCAATATCCAAATTTTTCGGAGTCGTATATGCGTCCTGATATTCTCCCTCGAATCCTACTATCGATACTTCTGTCGGAAGCGTAGCCTCTGTCAGAGAATTTGTCACCCTGTCTTTAATATCTGCCGTTACGATAATATCAGACGGTTTAATCTGAGAAAGCACTTTACGTCTGGCAACTACCGTTACATTCACCGTATCTTTATCATCTACAATCGTATATGTGCTGGATTTTGATGTAAATATTTCTTCATGCAGCACCTTTACCGGAATATTTCTGAAAGTAACTTCTCCGATTGGATCGTCAATATTGACAACAAGCAGCCACAACACAATCGCAAAAAGAAGTGACAAAATTTTCAGACCGAAGTTATTTTTCAATCTTTCTTTCATTTTTCGCCCTTCCTTTCCACAATCTGCTTAACCCACGTTTTTTCTCCTCATCAACTTTTCTGCTGATTTGATTTAGTTTTTCCGTAAGTTGTCTTTCATTTACGTGTCTTACAATTCTTCCTCCCTGCGCATATGATACCGCTCCTGTTTCCTCAGAAACAACAATAATCAGAGCATCACTAACTTCACTCATTCCGACTGCCGCACGGTGTCGCGTTCCCAAATCTTTGCTTAAGTTTCGATTGTCCGAAAGAGGCAGATAACACGTTGCCGCTACAATTCTGTCTCCTCTTACGATAATCGCACCGTCATGGAGCGGAGTATTATGCTCAAAAATATTAATCAGTAACTGACTGGAAACAACACTGTCCAAGCGTATACCTGTCCGTTCGTATTCCGTCAGTTGAATTGCATCCTCCACAACAATCAACGCACCTGTTTTTACCTTTGCCATTTCAAAGGTTGCTGTTACAATTCCCTCTATTGTCCCCTGACTGAATTTTTCTTTTTCCTTTGACTTATCAAACGGAACAACTGCACTCAATAAATTTCTCTCCCCCAATTTTTCAAGTGCTCTTCTAAGTTCCGGCTGGAATACAACGACCGTAACCGTTGCCAAAACCCCTATTGAATTTTTCACAAGCCACAATATTGTGTTCATCTGAAATATTGCAGCGACAGAAATGAATACGGCAAGCACAAGCATACCTTTTAGCAACATCCACGCCTTTGTATTTTTAATCCAAAGCGCTATCTCATACACAATAAAAGCAATGATGATAATCTCAACCACATCCGTTACCGTTATATGAGGTACATATGCAAAATATTCGTTCATCAACTGTGCTATCCACTCTTTCATCTCGTCACCTCCCCTTTGTAATCTTTCTTATGTTTAGCAGAGTTTTTACTTTTTCAGCAACTCCTGCTCGATAATCTTATCTATATCTGCCTCTCCGGTTAACTGAAGTCTTCCGGTAGCGCCTTTGTTTTCTGCCATATCGGTTTCCTGACGTCTGTTAATTCTCTTCACCTGTTTTTCCGGTGCCGAAACAGAAACCTTCGGCAATGCTTTTACATAATAATAGTATTCATCATCTTCAAACTGTAAATACTCGGTTCTCGCATAATCCACAGAGAATAACATTAATTCCAAGATAAATCCGGCAAATGCAGACACCACACTTCCGAATATCAGCGTAATATAATGCACTTCCACATCCGCGGCAACGCTTGCAATTACCATAACAATAATGTAAGCAACCGTTCCTGAAATAATCGCTATTTCCCATGCACGATTAATTGATTTCCTACGTATTGTATATACGATAAGCAGACAAATCACCGTTGCAATAATAACTGCCCAAAGTTCTTTGCTCTGAAAAATCTGCTTTGCAAATGTGCCGACAGCCGACATCATTCCGCCCTCATTTGCTCCCGTAATCGTTGTGGAAAATGTTTTTGCAAATCGAATCATAAAGTAAACCATTGTTCCGCAAATAACCGGCACGATGTAAATCGGTGTCCCTGCCAATCCATAAGCAATCGGAATAAGCACAGGCACTTTAAATGTAAATGCTATCGGCGTAAGCAATAAAATAATTGCTTTCTTCGGCGTAAACCGAAAATAAAAAATAAACATCAATACAATAATTCCCGCGGCGATCATCGCAATCCCTTCAGACAGAGCAAACATATGAACGAGCATAAGCCCTGCCGAAGCAATTACCGTGACAATCATTGGAAGAAACGCACATATAACTGCCAGCGCGATTGAAATAACCGGTTTCGCCAGTTTCTCCATGAAACCGATATTGCCGCTAATCAACAGAAAACTTGTCAAAGCCACAACAAACCGTATCACTTTATCTATATATGTCGAGTACCCGGCATACAGTAATTGCAGTTTTTCCTTCCACTCTAGTAATTTACTCATCTATCTTATCTCCTTTTCATACATCTTGCTCAGTTGAAGCAGTTCACGGTTAAATCTCTTCACGCGTTTCCTCGCATCTGCGTGTTTCTTCTTATAAATGTTACGTGCTACAACTATTGATATGACAACCGTTGCAATGTATCCGGCAAGGATAACACCTCCCAGTATTAAAAAACGCAAAAGACTCGGATTTGCAAAAATCTCATCTAAAAAGACAAGAAGAAGCGCTCCTGCTGTCAATCCATATCCGATCGTAGACCATATAACCGTCGTCCATGTGTGCAGACTTATGTAATCTTTCTGATAATATCCGCTTATCTGAAAATCCTTCTGACCTTCTTTTGCTTCATACATCGCCATCTGAGCCATGAGTTTCACTCGTTTTTCATTTAACATTCCATCACCTCAACACTCGTTTTCTTTCTTTGGCATTATGTTTTAGTATAGCATCAATCACAATCCTTGTCCAATACTTATAGTCAGGAAATACGTTTTTTCCGCACCTGCTTTCTTCAGCAAAATGCTTATCGAGTCAATCGTACTGCCCGTCGTATAAATATCATCTATAATTAACACACGTTTTCCTTCTACTTTTCCCGTCACTTCAAAAGCATTTTTCAAGTTTTTCTTTCGCTCTTTTCTTGTAAATTCTTTCTGTGGTACCGTATTCTTCTTTCTCTTTATCAATGTTGTATCTACCGGAATACCGACACGAAAACCAATTTCTTTTGCCAAAATTTCCGCCTGATTGTACCCTCTTTTTTTCTGTTTCTTTCTATGTAAAGGAACAGGAACAATGACATCTATTTCCCACAAGCGGATTATTTTCCTGAACGTTTTCGCCATTTCTCTCCCGTAAACTTCTCCGTACACACGCCTGTTTTTATATTTAAAGGCATAAATCGAACTGCTCACCGGCATCTTGTGAATCCACAAACTTCTCCCCTGCTCGTAGCACAAATCCTCCCGCTCGCAGTCATAGCAAAATTCCGCTTCTTTTTGGCGAATTGGTTTTCCACACTTTTTACATCTCGGTTCTTCGATTATCCCCACTTTTTTCCTGCACTCCGCACAAATCCCTTCTTTGCAGATTTTTCCGCAAAAAATACATACAGGCGGGTATAACCATTCCAATATTCTTTTTATCATGCTCTTTCATAGACTCTACTATTACATAAATTCCCGAATACGCTCCGCCAGACTTGTATATCTGTTCTGTTCATTCGTATTTTCTATCATTTCATAAAATGTACTGTCACTTCCCACTAACGTCACACATTTTTTTGCTCTCGTAACCGCAGTATAAAGCAGGTTGCGATGATATAACTGTCTCGGCCCCTGCAGAAGCGGAATAACGACCGCCGGATACTCACTTCCCTGTGCTTTATGGATAGTGATAGCATATGCCAACTCCAGTTCGTCCAATAACTGAAATGAATACGTTACCTTTCTTTTTTCATCATACTCCACCTCCAGCGTTTCGTTATATGTATTGATTTCCGTAATAATTCCCATATCACCGTTAAATACGCCAACCCCTTTATCCACAACAAGACCGAATTTCGTAGCAATTTCCCACTCCAGTTGATAATTATTTTTTATCTGCATGACTTTATCACCTTCGCGGAAAAGTTTTTCCCCATATTCTTTCTCCGCCTTTTTCTTATCCGGCGGATTCATGTACTGCTGCAGAATTTTGTTCAGCCTTTCCACACCTAAAAGTCCTTTTTTCATCGGTGTTAAAACCTGTATATCATATGGCTGTGCGTCCACATATTTTGGCATTTTTTTCTGCAGCAATGTAATGATTACACTGATAATCGTATTTGCATCCTGACGTTTAAGGAAAAAGAAATCCCTGCTTTTATTATCCAGTACAACCCTTTCTCCCCTGTTGATTTTATGTGCATTCATAACAATGTCACTCTCTGTTGCCTGTCTGAAAATTTTCGTCAAACGTACAACCGGAAAACATTCAGACGCTATCATGTCTTTTAACACATTTCCTGCCCCCACCGACTGTAACTGATTACCGTCTCCGACTAAAATAATTTTCGTTCCAACCGTAACCGCACAGAGAAGTGCGTACATCAATGACAAATCTACCATAGACACTTCATCGATAATGATAACGTCCGTTTCTAACGGATTTTCTTCATTTCGTCCAAATCCCGCTCTTTTTTCACTATCCTCAGGATTTCCGTTCACTTCCAAAAGTCTGTGGATTGTCTGTGCCTCGTATCCCGTCGCCTCCGTCATTCTCTTTGCTGCTCTCCCTGTCGGCGCCGCCAGCGTAATGTCCAAACCTTCGCTTTCAAAATAGTGAAGCATTGCATTAATCGTTGTTGTTTTCCCCGTTCCCGGACCTCCGGTGACAATTAAAATTCCGTGTTTTGTCGCCTCAATAACGGCTCTTCTCTGCATTTCATCTAAAACCATTCCCGTATTATCCTCGATTTTATGCAGACGTCTCTCCACCATACTCTCTGAAATTTCTTCATGAATATCCAAGTCATGCAGCATTTTCGCTGTATTCAATTCCATATAATAATAACCTGACGGATATACTCTGATTTGTCCCTCATGTTCTTTTAAGACAACCTTTTTTTCAATAGACAAATCCATCAGATATTTTTCTATATCTTCTATATTAACTTCCAAAATCTCTCCCGCTTTTTTCAACAATTCTTCTTTCGGAAGATAAATGTGACCGTCCGCCACACTCTGTATGAGCGCATAAAAAATTCCACTGCGAATGCGGAAATCGGAGTCTGTATGAATGCCGATACGCAAAGCAATCTCGTCCGCAGTCTTAAACCCAATGCCCTGTATATCGTCTGCGAGCCGATACGGGTTTTCCTCTAAAACCCGATATACACCGTCTTTATATTTTTTATAAATTTTTGCCGCAAGCGTAGTGGAAATACCATATTTCTGCAAATAAATCATTGCATTTCGCATTTCCTTTTTACCCTCTACCTGCTCTGCTATCTCCCGTGCTTTTTTCTCACTGATTCCCTTCACCTCCGCCAGTCTTTCCGGTTCTTCTTCAATAATGCGGATTGTATCTTCCTTAAATCTTCTCACGATTCGTCCCGCCAAAGCGCTTCCCAATCCTTTTATTGCTCCCGAACCGAGATACCGCTCAATTGAAAATAAATCTTCCGGCTCTTTTGCCTGATGTGAGAGAACCTGCAACTGCACGCCGTATACTTTATGTGTCACATATTCCCCTCTCAGTTCCAGCATTTCGCCTTCACTAATATAATGGAAGTTTCCCACACACGTCAAATCTCCGTCTTCCGTATTAAATTGAAAAACGGTATAACCGTTGTCTTCATTGCGGAAAACAATATGCTCCACATATCCTGTAACAACTTCCACCCTGCTTTCCTCCATTTTCTAAAATTTAGATGTAAAAAGGCAAGGGATTAATCCCTCGCCCTCTATTTACGCATCTTTTCTTCCACTCATAAATTCAACAAACTGTCCTGTTCCAATAGCAACTACTTTCATCGGATCTTCAGCAGTCATTGTATTAATTCCTGTTCTTTCTTCAATCAATTCTTCTAATCCACGAAGCATTGCTCCACCACCTGTAAGAACGATACCTCTGTCCAAAATATCTGCTGACAATTCAGGCGGAGTTCTCTCAAGCACTCCAATTACCGCTTCAACAATCTGTCCTGTTGTTTCACGAAGCGCTTCCTCTGTCTCAGAAGATGTCACCGTTACTGTTTTCGGAAGTCCTGTAACAAGGTTACGTCCTCTTACTTCCATTGTTTCATCTTCCACTAACGGATAAGTTGTTCCGATTTTGATTTTGATATCTTCCGCTGTACGTTCACCAATCAAAAGATTGTGTTTTTTACGCATATAACGAACGATTGCTTCGTCAAAATCATCTCCGGCAATTTTAATTGATGTATTTACAACTGTACCGCCAAGAGAAATAACCGCAATATCCGCAGTACCTCCCCCTACGTCTACAATCATATTTCCACATGGTTTTGCAATATCAATTCCTGCTCCGATTGCTGCCGCTACCGGCTCTTCAATCAAATGAACTTCTCTTGCACCTGCTGCGAAAGTTGCTTCTTCTACTGCTTTCTTTTCTACTTCTGTTACTCCACTCGGAACACAGATACTAATGCGTGGTTTCTTAAATGTACGTTTTCCCATAGCCTTCTGAACGAAGTATTTAATCATTTTTTCTGTAACAGTATAATCAGAAATAACACCTTTTCTAAGTGGTCTTACCGCAACGATATTTCCCGGAGTTCTCCCAAGCATCAAACGCGCTTCTTCCCCGATTGCTTTAATTACATTCGTGTCTCTATCAAACGCCACTACAGACGGTTCTTTCAAAACTACACCTTTTCCCTTTACATACACGAGAATACTCGCGGTTCCCAAATCAATACCGATATCTATTGACATCTAAATTCTCCTTTCCAAAACTCATCTATTCTTATATCCTTTGTACTTGTTGACACTAAATCATCACATATGATTCTTATTATAATCAAAATTGTAATAAATGGAAAGACTTTTTTTCTATTTTTAGTTTTTCTTAAGGATTGCGTCAATATATTTCCCTGTATAAGAGTTCGGATGTTTCGCAATTTCTTCCGGCGTCCCCGTTGCAACAACCGTTCCGCCTCTATCGCCCCCTTCTAAACCGATGTCAATAATATAATCTGCTGTCTTAATTACGTCTAAGTTATGTTCAATAACAATAACTGTATTTCCGTCTTCCGCTAATCTTCTCAAAATTTCTGTCAGTTTATGCACGTCCGCAAAATGTAAACCTGTTGTCGGCTCGTCCAAAATATAAATCGTTCTCCCCGTACTTCGCTTACTTAACTCAGTTGCCAATTTAATTCTCTGTGCCTCCCCGCCGGAAAGGGTTGTGGACGGCTGCCCCAAACGAACATACGATAATCCCACATCATAAAGCGTTTCCATTTTTCTTCTGATAGACGGAACATTTTCAAAAAAATGCATTGCCTCTTCCACCGTCATATTCAGCACATCATAAATACTTTTCCCTTTATATTTCACTTCCAACGTTTCCCTATTATAACGTTTTCCGCCACACACTTCACACGGCACATATACGTCCGGCAAAAAGTGCATCTCTATCTTCAAAATTCCGTCTCCACTGCAGGCTTCACATCTTCCGCCTTTTACATTGAAACTAAATCTTCCTTTTTTATAGCCGCGCGCTTTCGCATCCGCCGTCGCGGCAAATAAATCACGAATCAAATCAAACACGCCCGTATATGTTGCCGGATTGGAACGCGGTGTCCTTCCGATTGGTGACTGGTCAATATCAATCACTTTATCTAACTGCTCTATTCCTTCGATTCTGTCATGCTTTCCCGGAATGGTTCTTGCTCTGTTCAGTTCTTTCGCCAGTTTCTTATATAATATCTCGTTAATTAGCGAACTTTTTCCCGATCCGGATACCCCTGTAACGCACGTTAAAACACCCAAAGGAATATCTACGTCAATATTTTTCAGATTATTCTCTCTCGCCCCTACGATTTTCAAAAATCCGGTAGGCTGTTTTCTCACCTCCGGAACAGGAATTTTAATTCGTCCGCTTAAATAAGCACCTGTAATGGAATTTTTATTTTTCATAATCTGTTTTGCTGTGCCTACTGCCACGACTTCACCGCCGTGTTCTCCTGCTTTCGGACCAATATCTACGATGTAATCTGCCTCCAGCATTGTATCCTCATCATGTTCCACGACAATGAGAGTATTCCCCAAATCTCTCAAATGTTTCAATGTTTTCAACAATTTATCGTTATCTCTCTGATGCAGCCCAATACTTGGCTCATCTAAAATGTACGCTACACCGACTAACCCTGAACCAATCTGTGTCGCAAGGCGGATACGCTGAGCCTCTCCGCCGGAAAGTGTTCCCGTTGCTCTCGCCAGCGTAAGATAATCAAGCCCTACATCAATAAGAAAGCCTATTCTCGCCTTAATTTCTTTCAATATCTGACCACCAATCAGTTCCTGTGTAGGTGTCAATTCCAACGTTTCCAAAAATTCCTGCAATTTTCCTATAGAAAGGTTTGTCACTTCCGCAATATTTTTACCGCCTACCGTGACTGCCAAAGCACTTTTCTTTAAACGCTGTCCGCCACATTCATGGCACGGTGTAATTCTCATAAAAGACTCATACTCCGCTTTCATTGTTTCTGAACCGGTTTCTCTGTAACGTCTTTCTACATTTTTAATAATTCCTTCAAACGCCACATCATAAATACCCTCTCCGCGCTGACCTCTATAGTGTACTTTCACTTCTTTTCCATTTGTCCCGTGAATTAAAATATCCTGTATTTCCTGCGGATAATCCTGAAACGGTGTAGCAAGAGAAAAATGATATTCTTTTGCAAGAGCATCCAAAATCGCTCTTGTATAACTTCCCTTATCCGTACATGACTGCCATCCCATGACCGTAATCGCACCCTCATCAATGCTCAGACTTTTGTCCGGTATCATCAAATCCACATCAAATTCCATTTTATAGCCTAAGCCGTAACATACCGGACACGCACCAAACGGATTATTAAACGAAAAACTTCGCGGTTCAATCTCTTCTATACTAATTCCACAGTCCGCACATGAAAAACTTTGTCTAAAATGAATTTCTTCTCCGCCGATAACATCAACGGTCAGCAATCCTTCCGCAAGGGCAAGCACACTCTCCACAGAATCCGTTAATCTCTTTTCTATTCCCTCTCTGACAATAAGTCTGTCCACAATGATTTCTATATTATGTTTAATATTTTTGTCCAAAACAATGTCTTCCGTCAATTCATATAAATTGCCGTCCACACGCACACGAACATATCCGCTCTTCTTCGCACGCTCAAACAACTTCTCATGTCGCCCTTTTCTTCCACGCACCACCGGAGCAAGTAACTGTATTTTCGTCCCCTCCGGCAGTGTAAGAATCTGGTCCACCATTTGGTCTACTGTCTGCTTTTTAATTTCCTTTCCACATTTATAGCAATGCGGAATACCAATTCTCGCATAGAGAAGTCGAAAATAATCGTAAATTTCCGTCACTGTTCCGACTGTAGAACGTGGGTTTCGGTTTGTTGATTTCTGGTCAATGGAAATTGCCGGAGAAAGCCCCTCGATACTCTCCACGTTCGGCTTCTCCATTTGTCCCAAAAACTGTCTCGCATAGGACGAAAGAGATTCCATATACCTTCTTTGCCCTTCCGCATAAATCGTATCGAATGCAAGTGATGATTTTCCCGAACCGCTGAGTCCCGTCAACACAACCAACTCATTTCTTGGAATATCCACATCTATATTTTTCAAGTTATGCTCATTCGCACCTCTGATTTTAATATATTGCTTCTTCTCTGTTTTCTTTGCCATTTTCTACTCCTAATTTTCTATCTCTTGTAATTGTTTCTTTAATTCCACCAATTTATCCCTTACTTGAGCGGCCATCTCAAAATTCAACTCTGCCGCCGCTTTTTTCATCTGTTTTGTCATATCTTTAATCACTTTTTCCAACTCTGACTTACTCATAGATTCCGGATCTTTTTCCATTTGCAGTTCTTCCGATGCAACTTTCTTGGAAATGCTTATCAAATCCCGCACCGCTTTCTTTACCGTCTGCGGTGTAATTCCATATTCTTTGTTATATGCCATTTGCACCTTACGTCTTCTCTCCGTTTCACGTATAGCATTTTTCATCGAGTCCGTCATCGTATCCGCATACATAATAACGTGTCCTTCTGCATTGCGGGCAGCACGACCGATCGTCTGAATAAGCGATGTTTCTGAACGAAGGAAACCTTCCTTATCTGCATCCAAAATCGCGACAAGCGTAATCTCCGGAATATCCAATCCCTCTCTTAACAGGTTAATTCCGACCAAAACATCAAATACATCCAATCGCATATCCCTTATAATTTCCGTTCTCTCTAACGTATCAATATCCGAATGCAAATATTTGACTCGTATTCCCAGTTCCCGCATATAATCTGTCAAATCTTCCGCCATTCTTTTCGTCAGCGTTGTCACTAAGACTTTATTTTTCTTCGCAATCTCTTTATTCACTTCGCCAACCAAATCATCAATCTGTCCTTCCACTCCTCTGACTTCTACCTCCGGATCTAAAAGGCCTGTCGGTCTGATAATCTGATCTGCCCGCAATAACTCATTCTTCTCTTCATACTCACCCGGCGTTGCAGAAACAAATAAAATCTGATTGATTTTACTCTCAAATTCTTCAAAATTCAGCGGACGGTTATCTTTCGCAGAAGGAAGTCGGAAACCGTAATCTACCAACGTGGATTTTCTCGATTGATCCCCTGCATACATACCCGCAATCTGTGGAATAGTCTTATGGGATTCATCTATCATAATAAGAAAATCATCTGGAAAATAATCTATCAACGTGTGTGGCGGCTGCCCTTCTTTAAGCCCTGTCAAATGCCTTGAATAGTTTTCAATTCCCGAACAAAATCCGGTTTCCCTCATCATTTCTATGTCGAAATTTGTTCTCTCCGAAATTCTCTGTGCCTCCAGTAATTTATCTTCGCTCTTGAAATAACGTATTCTTTCTTCCAACTCTTCTTCAATCGCCTTTGTTGCCCGCTCCATATTTTCTTTGGAAACAACATAGTGAGAGGCAGGAAAGATTGCCACATGGTTCAATATATTTTTAATTTCTCCCGTCAGCACGTCTATCTCTGTAATTCTCTCCACTTCGTCTCCGAAAAATTCCACACGAATGGCATATTCCTCTGAAATAGCCGGAAAAATCTCCAAAACATCCCCTCTGACGCGGAACGTTCCTCGCTTAAAGTCTATATCATTTCGGTCATACTGTATCTCGATTAATTTTGCAACCACTTCATCTCTGTCTTTTATCATTCCCGGTCGCAGTGAAATTACCATTTCCTGATAGTCAATCGGCGAACCTAAACCATAAATACAAGAAACACTCGCCACAATGATAACATCTCTTCTCTCGGAGAGTGCTGCTGTTGCCGAATGACGTAATTTGTCGATTTCATCATTGATAGATGAGTCTTTGGCAATGTATGTGTCTGAGGACGGAACATAGGCTTCCGGCTGGTAATAATCGTAGTAACTCACGAAATATTCGACTGAATTCGATGGAAAGAACTCTTTAAACTCTCCGTAAAGTTGTGCTGCCAAAGTTTTATTATGTGCAATGATCAATGTAGGCTTGTTTAATTGAGCTATTATATTTGCCATGGTAAAAGTCTTCCCAGAACCCGTAACCCCTAGTAAAGTCTGGCATTGGTTGCCTTCTTTAAATCCTTTGACAAGCTGTTCGATAGCTTGTGGCTGGTCACCTGTAGGCTTATATGGCGATTCTAATTTAAAGATTTTTTCTTCACTCATACACACTTCTCCCTCTGTTATTTTTGAATACTTAGGCGGCAATTACACGAATTTTTTCGTGTAATCAGGATATTATTTTTCTTATATAAATCGTAAAACACGCATTTTGTTGTTTTTCAGTATCATTTTCATCGTTTTTCAAAGAACAAATGTTCTTATTCCATTCTACATTATGTGCCATTTAGTGTCAACTTTTCTTTTTAGTAATTTCTTATATTGCCTTGTCAGGAGTTTTCTTGTACGAAAACAGGAAATAAAACATTGCTTGTCTTAAGAAAATTCTATTCTACTTTTACAGTTTTAGTAGATTCTTACGCATAAATATACACAGCATGTAATATTTACTATATTGATTTAAATCAAGGTGAAAAGCTGATTTTATTTAAGCCTTTCACCTATCCTTGTCATAGAATATCTTATTTACAAACTTTTCTTCGTAGTCTCATAGGGTTCTGGAAATATATTGGTGACACCCCAAAATCAGGTGCTTACTTTACAAGCAAGCCAGAATTTATCTTAACAAATTTCTGGTTACTTCACTTACATCAACAATCTATGGATGTCTATCAAATTTTTGTTTTAGTTGCAACAAATATCTCGACGGATAGTATTTTTTACAACGGATTTCATTATATTTATTAATAATTTCATTATAGTAATTTGAATGCATCAAAATACACACTCTTTTTGCACGACTTACACAAACAAAACAGATTCTATTTGACTCTCTTAACGCTTCTGGATCATTATCAGTCCACCACCCTGGAAAATGTCGTTCTTCCATTCCCATCATTATAACAACCTCAAACTCCAACCCTTTTGAACTATGCCGTGTTGATATTGTTATTTGGTTATCTGGCTTTCCTATCTTTGAAAACTTATTAGTATCAAAATCACTATATTTATCTTCTGCCACCTCTTCCAACAAACTCTTAAGATTTTCCCATTCATCCGGTATAATATCAGAATCTATAAGCAAATCTTGTATTCTTAATTCAGATAAAATGTATTTAATCCATTCATTTAATTCATCTTTAAACGCTATACTACCCTGTAGAACACATAATAATTGATGTTTCATTTTCAATCTATCATTTTCGCTCTTATATTTTGTATTTTGATGTTGTAAAACAAGAGTTTCCCAATATTGAAAAATCTCATCAAAAGAAGCCTTTTCTTTATTGTTTATCCAAACAGAACATTCTTCTAGCCATTTTACAAAATCAGTTCGTTCAAAATTATGTCTTGATATATAATATGGTATATTGTGTTCTATACACTTTAAGCCTAAATCTTTGCAACTATCATTACTGGAAAGCAACACTGCTATTTCTTCCAAAGGGATCTCTTTTTCAATACATTCTGGAACAATCTTTTTCGCAAAAAAATCGAACTGATCCTCTAACCCATTATTGCAAGAAATAAATCTATATTCCGCTTCCTCGTCCTCCCTTGTCATTGCATGATAATGTCTCGGGAGATTTAATACAATCTCAGAGCCATCAATAATATCCTGGTTGCTTCTATAATTATTTTTTAACTCAACAGATATCGTATCTTCCCTGTTATATAATTCCATCAAATAATCTGGTATCGCCCCTGAAAAACCATAAATAGATTGATCAGGGTCCCCAACTGCAAATATTTTGATGTCTGTCTTCGTAAAAAGAGACATAACCATTTCATGTAGAGGTTTCCCCAAATCTTGATACTCATCAATTACAAGCCACGGATATTTTGCACTTATGCATTTCCTTACATATTCATGTTCCTGCAATATTTTTGTTGAAAGAATTATTATTCCTTGATAATCTATATATCCGGCCGACAATACTCTTTTTTCATATTCTACAGCAATCGCATGTGCTGTAGCATCCGAAGCAACTGGCACTTTGCTTACGCCTTGTATATGCAATGCACGTTCTTTATCTATTGCTTCCTTTTTAATTTTTTTCTTTATCTCTAAATCCTTTAATACACTATTATAAATTTGTTTTTCTAATTTCTTAGGCAATACTTTTATAGGCAAAGCGACCCCATAATCATATAATTCTGCAAAGTTACTCAGAATTTCTGAAATACAAAAAGAGTGTACCGTACCAAGAAATACATTTCTACGCTCTACATATCCAAGCTTTTTTAATCTATCCTCAAATTCTCTTGCCGCTTCTTTGCTAAACGTCAAACATGCCAATCCTTGTGGTTCCGTTATATGATTGTTCAGCAATTTCATTATTTTTAGTGTAAGAACAGTTGTTTTTCCACTACCTGGTCCTGCAATAACTACAGTACTATCTTCTGTATCATATGCAGCCTTTTGTAATGGATCTGCTAATATTCGTTCCAACATTTTCGCATAGTAACTCATTTATCCATTCACCTTCTCATAAATGTATTCTATGGCTTCTTTAATGTAAGTCGGTATATGCTCTTTCTTACATACATGTGCAAATTTTTGCGAAAATCTGCCCTTTCCAATTCCATTTCCTTCAATCTTTCTTAGACATTTCCAATATTCTCCAGACATTATCTCCGTTTTAAAGTTTCTTTTTTGTACACTTCCCCCTGTAGTTAAATCTGAAAACAAATCACATATAACATTGAGGTTTTCTTCTTTGCTAGCTTTTTTCGCTGCTGCCTTTACCATCATATCCACTTCAAATGTATAATATCCTACAAACAAGCCAAGTTTCTTGAATAACTCGTCTAATTTGTCTATGTCTTCTGGAATTTTATTTTCACCATTTAAGTTAAGTTGAGATACCATCCTCTCAATAATTTCCATACCCAGCCAACCTCTGTCCCCAGTTTCTTCTGTATCCATTTTATGATATTTTCTTTCATCCTTATCATTTATAACATAGAAATCTCCGTCTGTTATAACAGCATAAGGGATAGCTAAGCTATGTAACAGTTTTACATATGGCGTAAAATTAGTACAATTGATATTACATACAATAATACCTTTCTCATCAAGAGGCTTACCTAACAATTCAGCAAACCTAGGAATCAAGTACTCTTCCGCAATACCTTCTACCAATAGTACTGCTTTACCCAAATATATTTCTCCCCTCTTCACATCTAAATATCTTTCTACATCCAAAAACTCTCCCTCGTCCATCTGCATTGTTGCTGTAGCATGAATTTCCGTTTCCCTCATCCCATCATTATGTAAATGAACTATGGAATTAATCGGAGCTATTGCAGTTATATGTGTAGAATGAGTTGTTAATAGTACTGAATTATTACTATTTTGTATTACGTCTTTGTATATCAAACGTTGATTAACAGGATGCAAATGGGCTTCTGGTTCTTCAATTGCAAGAATTGTAACAGCATTGGATATAGGCATGTTCTTTGACATAAAAGAATATAATTTCTTATATTGAACATCCGATATCCCCTCTTTCAGAAAATAATTGCTATTTTAACTTTGTTCATAAGTATCTTTAACAGTATCCCCACCTGCAAGTACAATCAGTTCATTATATTTATCTTCTTTAATCAAAGACGGTACGGTTTTATCTTGTAACATTTGCAAAATCATTGAAATGTACAAAATATTATTCAATCCCAAGCTTATATCTGATGTATTTCTTTGTGCCATCAAAAGCTTTAATGACGAAAGCACCCTTCCTGGGCTGATTTCCATTGCTTGAAGCGAAACATCAAAATCATCACTTCCTAAAATTGCGCCAAATCTTTTATTTATGTTTTTTGTTAAATCTACTAATTCATCAAGATTTAATATTTCTTCTCCATTTTTTCTGTATTCCTCTGCGATATGTTCTAAATCCTTCTTATCTATTGCATAATCTTTTAACATTCTTTGAATAGGAGATGTTCTTGAATTTCTTATTTCACTTTCCACATCACGCAGTGCTTTAATAACCTTAAGGTTCAAATACTTCCTCTCATAAGAACCAAACTTTTTTGTCTCATCATTTCCTTTAAAAATATTATATTGATACTCTATATTCCCTGCATCATCAATATAAGGAAAAAATCGGTATGTTAACTTTAACACTTCTTTTCCTTTTTCCTCCTTAACAGTTGCATCTTGAAACACAGTCAATATAGTTTTATTATTTGAATAATTTTCAATAAAAACTTCAATAACTATTTCTTCCTTGTTTTCCATAGGATTTACCAACGTATCGTTAAAATCAGATTCCTCTAACATTCTATCTTCATCAGAAAGAGTCGGATCTAGTATTAACTGTAATGCCTTTAAAAAATTTGTTTTACCAACATTATTTTCTCCAATAATAATCTGCTTATGCCCTAATCGAACATCTACATCTTTAAAATTCCTATAATTCTTTATCTTCACCTTCGAAATAAATAAGCTTTTCACTTTTACATTCTCCTTTATACACCGTCTTGTATTTTATATTTTCTCGCCATTATATAACTTAAACGCTATAAAATCTGCATTACGCTTTGCATCATCTATAGTTAAGAACTTCTTCCCATTATATTTCCATAAACACTTACCATTGCCATATACCAGACCATAGTTTTCTCCAAACTTGCTTTTTACAATTGTAAAACTATGTTCCCCAATCCTTGCTGTCCAATTTCCTTTTTCACTTTTCTTCCAATATGCAAGTCTTTCTTGTCTTGTTTTGCTGATCAAGCAACCATATACGCCATTTTTTCTGTATTTCTCCGCAATAAAAAGTTTTCGCTTTTCATATCCCTCTAACGAAATATTATTAACAAAATTAAAGAACTTCGGTACTTTATACTCAAATAAGGTCTCATTCGCAATAGCAAAATCTTCTGCTTGCTTTGAATCAACTTTACATGTATGAAAAACCTCAAGCCAAAGCTTTCCATTCCATTGATCATAGTATACTGTTGGTTCAGTTTTTTCCAGTTCAAAGAATAAATCAATTTCGTATGTTGTTCCATTACAAACAATTTCTTTTTCCACTTCAACACCCTTAATAAAGAGTTTTACCTTTTCATCATTAAACATAATTATTAATTCATCAACTGTAGCCAATGCTTCTTTATTTCCTTGATGTGTTAAGCTTTCACACTCACCCCTAGACTTACTAATATGATTACCTGTACTATTCCCTTTTCTACGAAAGCCTTGGTTAAGTCCTTTTCTTACTAATATCATAGGAACACTCTTATTTTGACTCCGATACAGTCTTTCTTTTATATAAAGAAATTCCTCTTTGTTATCATATTCCAGTCGTTTTAATTCCCTTAAACTTGTTTTCTTAAATTCCTGACTTCTTTCATCATAATACCAACTTGTAATCAACATGTAATCGCCCCTTCGTATTGTTTCCTCGCTATATAAAAATTTATCGTTTCGTTGCAGCCTTTGATTACAGATATGAACGCACAATCTCATACACATCTATCAATCTCTGTTGGTACACACTTGGTCGTCCTCCAAAATCCGTATATTCATTTGGATCTGTAAAGATAATAGTTATCTTAGAAACTCTATTCACACAAAATATTTTATGTACTATACCTTCTTCCCCCACATGAACTGCCTCAACCTCTTTTGCTATTACCAGTCTTCCTATAAATTGATCTCCGGTAATATCTATTACAGTCCCGTTCTCTGTTTTTAACCATACGTGATGCCACTGACTATCTTTCCTGCATGTTCTATTTACCTGCCTTGTTTCTATTCCATGTTCCAGCAAAAATTGACTTAACAAATCACAAGTATGCCCACAACAATCATTTGGGAAGTTATCAAACGGATATAAATTTCTAAACATATCATCTTCCCATGCCGCATCTAGTGCATTTCGAAATTGTCTTGCAATTCTTTCTATCTTTTTCATCCTTAATCTCCAATGTTACAATTTTAGATTTCCACAATATACTCTCTAACTATATCCATTATAAAATCAGCACTTGCGGGTGTATAATTGGGAGATTGCGCCATTACAACAAAGTCAAAATCCCCATCATACTTTACATCTTGAATAGACGGAATAATTAATAGAGGAACCTCTGGCTCTTTTACAGCATTCTTCAAATATGCTTGCATTTCTTGTTTATCTGCATCATATGAAGGAAATTCCATATCTGGATTACACACAAGCTGTATTGTATTCTCAACCGGTTTGTC
Organism: uncultured Lachnospiraceae bacterium; assembly: GCA_900551895.1. Lineage (GTDB taxonomy): Bacteria > Bacillota > Clostridia > Lachnospirales > Lachnospiraceae > Faecalimonas. The sequence goes on from URXX01000005.1 coordinate 26,085, forward strand.
CCAAATGAACTTCTCTTCAAAATCTTTCAGTGTCTCCCACACATAATCATTTTTGTCGCCATTAGGATTAGCACAATAGGTCAAACTATTTATCCAGCGAAAGGCAATGGCATACAACAGGTAATCTCCTATTCCAACATCATTCAACTGTCCAAAGCAATCCAAATATTTTGTATGCATACGCCGTTCTTCAACCGGATATTGAAGCAAATCCTCTAAAATATATGTCCATGAAAGATAACCCAAACCTAAATCCGCATGTGAATCTATATGCACAACTTCAAATGGCGTTTCCAAACTTTCTTTAGTTATCAACTCCTGCCAAAAAAATAGTGCTTCGTTGTGTCCGGTCACAATTCTTCCCTTGATTTTTCTATCTTTTGAAAGTCCAAGGTTATCTTCCAGAAAACTCCTTATTCGCTGCTCACTCCAAACACAATATCCATACTCGTCTTCTGACAAACGTTCTTCTCTGCTTTCCGTAATCCCGCTAGCTATATTCTCCATAAAATAGTCCATATCCAAATCAAGAAGTTTCATTTGCATCTCCTGTCTAAGTAACATCCATACTCAAATCCGCACTGTTTCCAAAAAGATTCACTTTGTTCTCCAGATGGTTCTAAATTTACTTCTCCATAATAGTCTTGTAAAAACTGAGCAATAATTCTTTTCCCCAGTCCTCTATCTCGATATGGCTTAAACACCTCGAACAATGCAATCATCATCCTATCTTTGTTCTCATTTAAAAAGTAATAATTGATCAGAGCCACCATTGTTCCATCTTCATCATATACTTTTTCAGTTACATCTATATATTCCTTTTCAAGCAGTGTCCAACCGCTTAGTAACAAATCTTCTCTGTGTTGTATTGCTTGCAACTCTTCATAAGAACATTTTTCAAATATAAACACAGCTTTCTCCTCCTGTTGTATCAAATTACTACAACCCATGTACTTCTTCCTACAACTTTTCAAGGAACTCAAGAATCTCTTCAAACTCCGGTATATTCCCATATATCATATTCCTCATTACCTAATAGTCCTCTTTCAACGCATTGAGTACCGCTTCTTTTGGCAGAAGTTCAATACTGCTCAATGTTGCAGTTTCATAATGTGCACTTTTTGCATAATAGAATTTCTGCTTGAATGCCACATCTTTTTCTAACAACTCTTTTGGTTTAAATGCTCTTTCCTTTACCCATAAATTACCTATATTATACACATCATATAAATGTCTTGCATATCTGGCAGGCAACGGCTTTCCCTCTGGGAAATTTGCTATTTTATGTAATATGGTGAGTTTTTCCCAGAAAGTTCTCTCAACATCAATGGTCAAAATCGATGTATCTTTTTGTGAAAAATATCCGGATAATAAAAATTAACCACCATCTCATCTTCTGTATCAGCTAAAATCCATTCTCCATTCCCTAGTTTTTCTTTCATTTCTATATTCAACTGAGGTATCAATTCCTCTTTATAAAATTTTGCTGCTTCCGAATTAATCTGCTTGTTGAACAAATCTTGCTTGGTTTTTGATCTTTCTTCCCAAAGATTCACCTCTTCATTTGCTATTTTTCGCCAGTCCAAAATCAAATCTATATCCTCGGAAAACCTCTCACTGAAATATTTCTTTGTTACACATAAATATTCCTCTATCACTGTATCTTCTTAAAAGCCAAAATATTTTTTTCTCACTTTTGTATTTGCCATAACGCTCAGATACCTTTTCAACCGCAAACGTGCTATATTCTGTGTCACATTTTTACTGACCATATCCCAGCTCCCTCTTGCGTATTCGATTATTTTCCCGTCCTCTTTATTTTCTTCATAAAGAATTTCAAGCAGTGCTATAGCAGCCCTGTACTCTTTCTTTTCTGAATTTTGACAAAAATCATAAAACATTGTTTTGAACGGGTAAATGCGCTTATAATAACTGCATATTTCGTCTAGAAGAATTATAAAATTTTTTATAAAATTACTGCCCTCAAATCTATCTCCACAGCCTGCATCCGGTAATTCTATTAGTTTACGGTGTCTGTCAACAAGTTCCTCCAACCAAACGACCATTTCCTCTGATATAACAACTTCATCCGTACCATCCCACCAAAAGAGCCGGTCATCATCCGTCAGATAATAATTACTTTTCCCTTTTAATTTTTCCGGTGTATCATAAAATGTGAACCACTTATCCTGACGAAGAAATTCAGCTGTTTTTACTTCCGGAATTATCTGTTTTTTCCACATTCTCCGCTGTTCCTGCAGTTTTTCTGATGCATACTGTTTTATTTGCTCGTCACAATATACTTTGTCTTTCCATTCTTTCCACAGTTCCCAAAATGACTCCTGCTTTATTTCTGCCGCAAGGTAAACAAATACCCGTGCCGGAAGGCACAATGATAATTCCGCAAGTGCAGTTAAATTTTCGTCCGTACTTTTTGCTCTCCTATTTCTATCCAGTTGAAGGAACTGTAAAAGACGTTCATAAAATTTATTCCCATAACGCTCCTGCAAACGCAACAAGGATCTTTTGCATCGGTATATATCCTCTGGATAAGATGCTGGCACTATGTTATCTATTTTTAAACTCTCAGTACCATATATAATATATAAAAGGTCTGATAACTCTGTTCCTCCGGCAGCTTTAAGCAATTTATCAGGAATCAGGCTTCTTAATTCATCTCTCGAAAACGGATTACCGTAGTCAATTCTATAGAAAGCAATATGTTCTGCTGCTTCCCAGAGATTATATCGCTTTTTCATCGTAAATGTTGTTCCAAGAAGATGATTGAGCCATCCACCGTAAAATTGAGGATTGATTATTTCTCCATTGCAATTTACAAAACCAGGACTTTCATCATACATTTCATATAACATATATGCTGCAAGAATAACATCACAAAACTCACAGTTTCCTATCTTATTAGAATAGAAAATAGAATCTTTCATATGAAATCCCGCATTTTCCCAGCTGCTTTCCTCAAAGTAATTGTACCAGAAATCCACCTTGCCTTCGCTTGATAATTCTACTGGACTTAAAAGCAGCAGTTCATGATCAAACAATGAAACCTTTTCAAACTGCATCATTCCTCCATAGTTTAAAAGTTTCATCATTTGTCTTCCAAAGCATTCCCGCTTTTCTTCTGGTATATCCATTTTTCCTGTATATCCTGCAAATGTCCCCATACTACACCATCCTAAAATCCAAATATAATATTTCTTTGCTTTTTGTTTGTCAACAAAGATGCCAACGCACTTATCTCAACATAATCAAAACTGTCCCTGGACTCTCTAATAATCCACTCGTCTGCCTGCTCACCTGTCAGTTCCGGAAAATATTCCTGCCCCTTGTCCAAAAGTTGTTGAAACAGTATAAGGATTTTCTGATAATCTTTTTCATTCCCATGCTCCATAACCTCTGTCATAAACGTCTTGTCCACATACCTGCAATGACTACGTTCCAATCTATCTGCCATTTTCGCCAAGAAATTTTCTGCTGAAATAACAGAAGGTACACTGATACCACTCATTTGTTCTCTCCAATCCCGGATACATTCCTTCATATTTTGTGATAAAAGCAGATTGCTGCCATCCCAAAACTCTAAAAATTCATCCTCATCTTTTCTCTGTATCGCTTTATAAAAGGGAATCTTCCGGAAATCACTTTCATCTTCTTTTAAATTAGCTCCCTGTATAATATCAGAATATCCTCTCGTCCCCAGGGAATCCCATATTTCCCAAAAATCTAAATCAATAGCCTGCGTATATGCAAACACAAGACGCATAGGTAATACATACAAGGAAAGTTCTGCAATAATTCCCTTTTCATCCTGACGTGCTGACAATTCTTTCCTTTTTGCAAAATCAGCATTTAGCAACTCTGCAAGGAAACTTTTCATTCCAGCTTTTTCTATTGCTTTCATTCCTCCAAAAACTCTATACGCATATTCTATCCGGCTACACGAATTTGCAGAATTTATTTCGTTTCTACAAAATATCCTTTTCTCACCAGGAATCATTAACTCTTTATTTTCGATTTCTAAGACAGCTAGCAACTGCTCTGTATCCAATTCGCCATAATCCTTTGAATAGCCTTCTAACAAATCTCTATATGTTACATTTTTATATTCTTCAGAATTTCTAAAAAAAAGATACATATCCCACATTCTAATCCGCCCGGGTATATTTATCTTTTCTCCTAACACTCCCTGAATCAAAAACAGATATATTTCTATATCATACAGCTTACCGGATTTTGTAAAATAGCAGCCAACATTCGTATATGCTTCCTGCAAGACCATTATCATATTCATTACAATACCAAACTCATTATATCCCTGATCTTCCACATACAGTTCACAAGTATTCAGATCGTATTTGGAAATTTTTCTCTTTTTCTTTTCGAAAATTGAATAATCAAACAAAACAATTCCCTCTGCATCTGGTCGTGCAGAAATAACCGCAGTCACTTTCTTTCCTGCGACCGTCATTTCTACTGTCTTTCTTATGCCACATTTGTCCAAGATTTCAAGAACATGTCTATTCATCTCATTCTTTTTTTCTGCTGGAACATTCACCTTTCCAGCAAGACAAAATATATTATCTTTCATATACAGTTCTCCCTCTTCCTTCTCATATACAATAAGTAAATTGTAGCAACTACTCCTGAACCTTGTAATAATGATAAACGAGGGAGGTTTTATATATAACTCTCCCTCTCATTTACCTATTCTTCAATACTAATCCCCAGTTTTTCAAAAAACAAAGATACGTTACAATATCGTTTTAAAGAATTTCCGTTTTCCATGATAAATTTCCATGTCTCAGAATAAGTTCCCGGTACATGGAATGAAATATCATATAATGATTTCAAAAACTCCATAGGTCTATCGCTATATCGGTCTGCTATTTCAAATGCCAAATCTTCTTTTTCATCATCTGACAAATCTTCAGAAATACCATGCAATACATGTTCCATATTCCTGGAGAAAAAATATATTTCATATGGAAATCCAGCGATACAGTCTGCTTTTGCTAAGTAATACACAATCTTTCTTTTGCTGATATTTCTTCTAGTCAGACGATCTTTGTTCTTTGCTGCTATATACGTTTCAAAATATTCCGTTTTTCCGGTTTCTGATTGCTGTATCATGGCACTGGGAATAAAAGCTCCGTCTGTATCAATCATTTGAACAACCTTCAGGATATCTTCTCTTTCAATAAATGGATTTTTCTTCAAATAACAATTAATTTCATCTTCAATCCTATTTTCAATATATTTTACAGTCATAGCTTCATCCGCAGTAATGTCTGTATGCAAAACTTCAAACTCAATATCATGGTCATTCACAAGATTAGAAAATACCAGTGCCAATGCGTCCTCATCTGTTGGTCCTTCTACAAGAAGCAGGATAATCTTTTTAGTCATGTAATCCCACCTTCCCCGCACGCTTCATAGCCAATTCCATTTTATAAATGTTTGTTTCATTATAAAGTTTTTCTTTCTGTCCGCCCAACTTAATACTGCGCAGATAGGATAGCCGTTTATTTTGTGTATTTTTAATATTTACAGATTTAATATAACGATTCTGAGGATTAACAGTCGTATAAATCAAAGATTCATTTTTTAAGACTTCTAATGGCCGCAGATTATGAGAAGTAAAGATCAACTGTCCTTTTGCTTTTTCCTGCATGACCTCTATGCACTCTCCAAGCAGATACTCGTAAATTCCAGAATCCAGTTCATCTACTACAAGGCAGTAAGCGCCTCTGTTGTAGCAAGCTACCAAGTTACTGCATATAGAAATCAGTTTTTTTATTCCGGCTGACTCATATAATAAAGGAACACGTACCCCTGAACGTATGGTTATAATTTCAAATTGAACTCCGTCTTTTCCATTTTCCATCAATTTATCAAAAGCGCTATAAATTTCAATCTGAATTTCCGGAATCAATGCTGCCATCACTATATTAATCTGCTGTATCGTACTAGACACATACGGGAAAATTTCTTTTGGAACTACATTAATATCTGTCAAACGCAACATAACTCCAGATCCTTTCACTTTCATAGAATCTGGCCAATCTATATTAACTGGTATGGTATCCAAATTCAGTGCCAAGAGACCATAATGTGCATTTTCAATAACTGCCAGATCATACAATCCATAATTTTGCAGAATATTACATAGACTCGAAAGTTTCTCAATCTCTCCTTTTCCCTTACTGAACGTCTCTTGTGCTTTTTTCGAAAACAAAAAAGAACCAACCTGCGGCATCTGACGTTCCTCATCAAATCCCTCGGTAATCTGCTGAGCCATTCCCAAAGCAACCATACTTTCCAGGTTTTTCCGAAAAAGTTCCAAATTTTTTAACGGACGGAAAAGTTCTGAACTCCCCTTACGATATTCAAAGACAGGTGTCAGCCGTTTTCCCTCTATACATTCTTTCATGCTCAATTTCTCATAACTGATGCAAAAACTGGATTGTCCGTTTTTTAATAGTTCAACTTCGTATTCTGCTTCTATTTCACCTGCATCTGTCTGGATCATAAATCCATATTTCACATGTGCCGTATCTGCTAAGCAATTAATATAGTAATAAAAATGTGGAGGAATTTCTCTTCCGCTAAACAAGCACTTTAATAATACCATGCAGTCTATCACAACTGTTTTTCCTGATCCATTCTGTCCATAAATTCCAAGTACACTGCTTTTATCACCTTGTGCAAATTCAAGTTCTCCATGCTGTACATTTTTTATATTCTCAATTTCTAATCTTGTCAGCCTTACTACCTGTCGCATAATAAATCTCCCTCCTTTTTTTATATTATATGTTATGTTTCTATTTGGGTCAATTCTTATCTAATATTCGTTATTATTTTTAACATTTTTGATTTTTTATGTTCTAAAACCGTCTTCATAACTGTATTCGTCAGTCGGACAATAAACTCTGTCTATTCTCTACCTCATGATAAAATTTACGAATATAGCCCTGATTTACTTTACATACGGACTCTTCTACGTTGTTAATCATATCCCTTAACGTAGTTCCTCACCTTCCACAAACACCATTTTTTTCAATAGTCCAGCTGCAGTTTTCTCTCCTCCTGTGAAGCACTCTTTATCTCCAAAAACTAAAAATGAATCTTTTGCCCGAGACACCGCAACATTCATAAGATTCGGTGCTCTGTTGATAAAGTAGCACCCATCTTCGCTTCCATACACACAGGAAAACAAAATGACCTTTCGCTCCGCCCCCTGAAACGTATGTACCGTCCCAACATCAATAATCTTTGAATACTCCGGAAGTCTATGTTTTATAAGATTCTTTATCAAAAAGCTTTGGCTCTTAAAAGGTGTGATGATTCCCAATACCCCTCTCTCATCAAAGCCATCTTTGTCTCTGTAGCATGACAAAATTGTTTCATATTTTTTCTGCAGCCACATTATAATAGCCTCCGCTTCTTCTATATTTCGTCTGCTTCCTCCATATTTCTGTGATTTTGCAGTGGTAACCTGTCTGAATCCCATTACCGGAAGAACCCCTCTTACTTCATTGCGCTCAGCTGCAAAAAAGGAGCCCCTCTTAGGTTCCAATTTTCCCTCATATACCAGTTTGTTACAATATGTGATTATTTCATTATAACACCGGCGATGTTCACTTAAAAATAACCCTCTTTTATATTTATTAAATGCACAGGATACTGCGGCCAATTTCATAATACTGGATTGAGAACAATTTAAACCATTTTCTTCAAGCATACCGTACTCACCTTTATTTGCAATTACACCATTACTGATCGCCATTGCAATATCAAGAGCTCTTGCAGTCCCCCACACGGGTGGTATTTGTTCCTCATCTCCTACGACAATTGCTTTTTTGGCTAAGGAAAACGATCCAGCAGCAATCTCCGGAGATGTCTGTCCTGCTTCATCTACGACCAATAAATCTATATAATCATACATAAAATGGTTCTTTTTATCATTTCCGTCATATGCCCAAAACTGTTTTGGAAGCATAAAGAATGTCATAACCATACAAGGTGATATCATAGCAATCCGATGATACATATCATCCAGTATATTTTTAAATGTTTTCCCTTTTTGTTTCTCACTGATCGGATTCTCTTCCTTCAGCCAGCAACTCTCATAATAATGTACTGCCAGCCAAAATTCCGCATATCTTACCCGATCCAATACATCGTTCAATTTGCATAAGTCGAATTCATTCAACACACTATCTTCCGGAACTGCAACATTGTATTTTTCGAAGCTTAGATACCCCTCTTTTAAATGAGCCATTCTTATATCTATTTCTTTTTTTTGACTTTTTAATTTTTCTATTTTATCGTCTATACAAAGTTTCTGTTCCTGCAATTGACTCTTTTTCAAATCATTATCACATATTTTCTGCATATAAACTTTTTCTATTTCATCTATTGACATATCACGTCTTAAAAATAATAATTCCGCTTCATTTACAAAGGAAAATGACCATCTTTGTATCCTGCTTTTAAAACAGAAAAGCTTTTTTAATAATCGTACATACCATGGCAATTGCTGATAAGCTTTTCGCCATTCCTGCATCCTATTTAAAAAACATTGTGTAGTTTTCTGAATATTTTCTATTTGATTTTGCAAATCATTTCTAATTGCTTCTTCTTTCCATATATTTCGCATTATCCTTTCTACATATTCTCCATACGATTCCTTGCCAAGAACACTTTTCATATTGTCTAACATAGAGAGACAGTTTATTCTGTCTTTATTTACTTTGTTCAATTCTTTCCACAATATCTCTTCGCATACTGCAAAATCGATATTTTCTATCTTGCTTCGAAAATATTGATGAAATTCTTGTTTAAATAATCTTCCTGAGGAACGTCTGTTTTCTGCTGACTCAAGTTCCTCTGCAAATCCCCCTCCACGTACCGTCGTATATTGATATCGTTTTTTTATAGCTTCCTTTACTTTCCCATTGGAAGGAAAATAAACTGCAAAGCTATTCGTTCCGGTAATCCACTTATGTTCTAAATTAGAAATTCCAATCTCTGAAATCTGTCCAAAAGAATCAATAATATTTGTAACCGCTTGGTTATTAGTGGATGCTGCAACAATAATTGGTGCTTTTTCCTTCTGCAAAGCAGATTTTACATACATGTCTGCCACTACAGACTGCAAAAAAGTAGTCTTTCCTGTTCCCGGAGGTCCGCTGACTGCCAAAAGATTTCCTTCATTTATTTCTCCAAAATGATTCATCGCCTCACGCTGAGATGGCGACAGTGGATATGCCCCTCCCATTTGTCCAGCGTGAGCTTTCATTTTACTTATATCAGTATTTTTTATCAGTGGTTTTGACGGCTCTATCTTTCCATTCGTTATTCTATCGTACAATGAATTAGCTCTTTCCTTTACCAAAGCATTATACAACTGCAGAATATAAAAAGAAGCATTGACTGTTGAATCCTGAAACAAGTAATATCTGCCATCTAATTTAAATAATACATTTCCATTTCTAATATAGTTATTTTCGAATGGCGTCTGTGTAACAAATTCATAGAGTTTTATCGCATATGCTAAATAATCCTGCCACGAATTCAATTGGTATCTTTCGTTCGTAGTACACTCCAAAAATTCATCATATTTTTCAACATCTCCTACAGCAAGCAAAGGCTCCTCCATAGGACTTAAATACTCACGTGGTATCCAAGGTATTTTCTCCTCATTCGGCTTACATAACTCTCCATCGCGATTTACACATAATGGCAAAAAGAAAAATGAAGTCATCTCTTCTATATTATTTTCTGTCTTTTCGCCATCCTGGAATTCCGTTGCCAATGTCTTCAATGCAATAATTACATTTTTTATCTTTAATTTTTCTTCATCAATCTTACTCTCAGAATCATAGTCCCTCTTCCATATATTATAATTATTTTCCTCACTTAGCTTTCCAGATAGTAATTCCTCTTCTGTAACTACAAAAAAACTCTCTTTTTTATAGTCTATTGCTCCTTGCATACTTGCTGCAACAGAATTTCTGAAATATCTTGTAACGCTTTTCATTTTAAATCTTCTCCTACTATAATAATTGTTTTCATAATTTCCTTTGAAACAATTGTCTCTTATCATTTGATTACTTGCCTCTGTATCATCCGCAGTTATTCCCTGTTCATAAGCATATTGTATAAATCCTCCACGTTCTTGTTGACCTCCCAATCACACTCGACTGGTTAAAGCCAGAAAGTCAAAACAAGCCCAAAGCATCGCCCGTTCTCAGAAATTCAATTCTACCTTTTACAGTTTTTCTAGATTTTCACGCATAAATACACCACTTATTATACTCATGTAATTACTTCTCCTTTATCATCATCCTCCAAAATATGATTTACTAACTTTTCCAGTTCTTTCCTAATTCGGTAAAGACGACTCATATTTAGAAACAAACAAATTACTATCCATTCCATAAGTAACATATTCAACTAATAATTCATCTTTATTCTTACTCAAAATAATCCCTATTTGAGGGTTATCATCTTCCATGTTTTCTTCAGTTACAAAATATCCCATGTACATATTCATTTGACCAATATCTTCATGTTGTACGGAATTTTTCTTCAAATCAATCATCGCAAAACATTTTAAAATCCGATGATAAAAAACTAAATCTACACGGTAATGGCCATTATTGATAATAATACCATACTGTCTTCCTACATAAGTAAAGCCCTTTCCTAATTCTAGATCACTTTCACTATATTGTTCCAACTCTGGTATATTCAAAATTCCAATGTATAGGTATCTTTTATAACATCTTCTGGCTTGCTGATTTCAACGCCTTTATTTGCCAGCTCCAAAATCCCCTCCTTGTCCCGACTCGCTGCAAATCCGAAAAACAGAGCTGAATCCAACTGTCTTTTTAAAGTCCGAATCCCCCATCTTTCTTTCACACATTGTTTTTCGTAAAAACTACGCTCTAGATCATCGCCAATTTTAATCAACTCACAAATATGTGACCAGTTCAAATAGAACTTCCTCATATTATTCAAATTTGGTCTGCTATAACCTTTCCCTAAACGCAATGTCAATTCTTTCGAAAGTGTTGGCAACAAATTTTTTCCATGAATTTCCTTTTCATTTCCAGATCGCTCAAATTCAACAATATATCTTCCTATTCTCCAATATGTTTCGTCATTGTCTGATTAACGGCACCTGTGAGGTGTTCTTTGGCAACCGTTACCGTTTTTTCAATTTCAGAAATCAAACAATCCATCTTATCATTTCTTGTAACTTCCTGCATATATATCCTTTCCTGAATTTGTCAAGCAGTGTCTGACAAATTCCAAAATTTTATCTCTTCGTTCTACTTATTTTCTCTAGTCTTTCGCTAATTATATCATGTTTCCCATGACGCTACTACTCTATTCTTGATTCCTTTTTTCTACAATATCTATTCTAATAATCTTTCCATTTCTTCCGTCATGCTCCATTCCCATATCGTTTTCTCCTCATTTCCTGTTGTCATTTCAACAGAAGGCTGAAACTCCCGAATCGGCTCTTTCATATCTACATAATAATCCGCAGTAAATTCTTTTTTTGTATGTCCTAGAGTTTTTGAAACTTCTTTTAAAGAATATCCCGCTTTTAAAATTGTTGTTGCATATGTATATCTTAGGATTCTCCAATTTATATATGGTACATCATGGTTCAAAATAAAATCGTGTAACTACTTTCCTAAATAATTGCCCGTTCTGGGGCGGCCGTAGGTAGCGCAATAAATAAAATCCAAGTCCTGAAATTCTTTTTTTCTTCTATTTTTATGGCGTTCATATCCGGTATCTTTATCTTTCTTCTACTCGCAGGTGTTTTTAAATCAATTTCCTGTTTTGTATAAGTTTTTAATTTCATACTTGTTTCTTTCATATTAGGATTCCTTCCCAATTGTCGCTAAATATAGATGGTTTTCAATTCGTAATTTATATCTGTATATTTTAGTCCTACAATTTCCCCTCTCCTCATTCCCATCAAAACAGCAAACATGATAGGGAGTCCAATTGGGGTATCTCTTGATTCACTAAGCAGATGCTGTATTTCCTGTATTATTAGCGCTTTCTTCTGTCCGCTTTTTGATGATTTCTTTATGACTCTGTTCCATTTTAATCCTGTTACATAATCTTCTTCCACATATCCATATCGCAATGCATACTTGAAAGAAGTTGTAAGCACAGTCTTCACAATTTTCGCTACCGATGGGGATTTCTCATATGTTTTTTTATAAATTCTCTTTACATGATTTTTCCGCAGTTTCCCCATAGATAGCCGCCCATACAATGGCAAAATATAATTTTGAACCGCATTCTTATAAGAATAATAAGAATTATAGGAAAGCAACTTCTTTTTGACTTCCTCTAGCCAAAACTCATAAAAGTCCTGAACACTTGTATTTACATAAACCGCATAATGATTACTATATAAATCTCCAATTACTTTCTCCCTCTCCTGCTTCGCCTCACTTTCCTGCAGATAACCGCCCCTTTGTTGTTTTATAATAGAATCACACAATTCTATCTTCACAGAAAATCCAAATTTTCCTCTGTTTAGCTGAATATCTCCTACACTCCACCCAATAATCCCTAGCATCAGAATATACCTTCCCCTGAAAAAATCTGATTGATATATTCATTTTGTTCTTCGTCCCTTACTAACAAATCTGAATATCGTTCATAAGTTTCTTCTATGGAACTGTATCCCATAAGTGCCGTTAGTTTCAGAAAAGAAGCATTTTCCGACTTCAACATCATTTCTGCATACATATCTCGCAAATCCTGTGTTGTTATAGCTGGAATTCCCACCTGCTTACATATCCGCTTCAGTGCTGCATTCATGGATGCTAAACTTCTGTAATTTCCATTTTTTTGACAGGATATCAAGTGATACGCTTTATAATCATACCCATATAGAATTTCTTCATCTTTATTTCTGATTCTTCTATTTTCTAATTCTTCCATAATAATCTTCGGAACTTTTAAAATCCTCCTGGCATTTTCCACCTCAATTTCTTTTTCCGTTGGAATACAAATATATTTTCCATCTTCCTTTTTCACATATTCTGCACCAACTTGATGACTGATAGTTACAGTTTGTTCTTTCACGTTAAAATCATCAAACTTCAACGCATAAACCTCTCCTCTTTTCAGCCCACAAAACATACACAAAAGAATTTCCAGATACCATGAACTATGCTTTGCACCTCTTATAAAAAGTAATTTCTGCTGTTCATTTAAAATATGAAGTTCCATCATTTTTCTTTTTGGTCTTTTACACTCTTTCATGGGATTGTATTCAATCAGGCTCTCTGAAAAAGCATCTGATAAAGCCATACTAAATAATTCATATAGTTTCAAGCCATACGACTCCGCTCTATTAGAAATCTTTTGAATAGCTGTTTCAAGATACAATTCATTGACTGCACACAACTTAATTTTCTGCATATATGGCAGAGCTTGTCCCAATACATACTGATATACTTTTCTAGTATTTGACTGAAAATAATTTTGGTATTGTAACCACTCCTGCAAATACTGTGTAAATTCTATTGTTGTGTCTTTTCTTCGCATCAAGTTTCTTTTCTGCTCTTCAAATAACTCAAGGTATTTTGCATAGTTCTCCTCTGCTTCCTCTTCTGTGTCATAAATTGCCTCCTTTAGCGTAGTTAAATTGTTATCGTTCTGTAAATTTAGGCATGGAAAAAGGACAGCCTATCTGACTGTCCTCATATACCTGTATATGCCGGAATAAAACCTTCCTTCTTAGCACATAAATATTACTCTATCATTTTATAAGGTTTAAAATTGCATGTCAATGACAGAAAAATCGCAATTTTATCGCAAAGCAAAATAACTCTTTCTTATTATTCCATACCTTATATTCTTCTATATAGTGCTCTTGCATAATTATAAACACACCCTTAACTCAATTTTCTTAATACTAAATTGCAACTGCACATTAGAAAATCCCCCTTATTTTCTTCTCAAGTCCCTCTGGCGAATACCAAAACAATCCTCTCTATGTACGAATTAGGTCACCCGTCCATCTATTTCTATCTATTTCATCTAGTGTTATGCTGTCCGTTCAGTCCACAGAAACAGCGTAAAAACGCACAAAACAACACTCCATATCACTCATTTTCTGCCTTATAAATAGTAGCTCACAAAGTACTCAACCGCATTATTCGGGAAGAATTCTTTGAATTCTCCATATAACTGCGCCGCTAATGTTTTGTTGTGGGCAATAATTAATGTTGGTTTATTCAGTTGTTGTATGACGTTTGCCATTGTAAATGTTTTACCCGAGCCGGTAACACCAAGTAAAGTCTGACATTGGTTGCCTTCTTGGAAACCTTTCACCAGTTGGTCAATGGCTTGGGGCTGGTCGCCGGTTGGGGCATATTCTGATACTAATTCAAAGTGATCCATAAATTCTCCTCTATTCAAATCATTCCTTATTTAATCGTAAATCTTTATCTTCTAATAATGTTTTTAGTTCTTCTTTACTAGGAAGTACTGTCTCATATTTACTAGCAAATATCTGATTGTTATCTTTAGGTAATGTCATTTCTACAATAGCATCTTTCTTATCTTTGCAAATAACAATACCTATTGTTGAGTTTTCATCATCCAATTTAACTTTTCGATCATAATAGTTAACATACATCTGCATTTGTCCTATATCTTGATGCTTTAATTGACCGATTTTCAAATCAAACAATACAAAACAACGCAATAAACGATTATAAAATACTAAATCAACTCTAAAATGCTCTTCTTCAAATGTAAATCTAACTTGTCTACCTACAAAAGTAAATCCTCTGCCCAATTCCAACAGAAACTTCTGAAGATTGTCTATAATCTTATTTTCCAATTCTGTTTCAGAATAAGCCACCATTTCCGGGAGTCCTGTGAACTCTAAAATATAAGGATCTTTAAAAATATCCTCTGGCTTTCCAATCATCTGTCCTTCTTCTGCAAGGCGCATTACTTCTTCTTTATTTCTGCTTAATGCCAATCTCTCATATAAAGAACTTCCATACTGTCTTGATAATTCACCTTTACTCCAGTTATTTCTATATGCTTCTATTTCATAAAAATGGCGTTCTTTAACATTATTTATTCTCATCAAAATAAGATAGTGAGACCAACTCAAATAAAATTTTCTTCCTTCTTTTGTAATTGGCAATCTTTCAGATTGGGGAAACGCTGTTTCCCCAATTGAGTCCTTAGAATAAACCAAATAAAACTTCCTCATTAACTTCAGATTATCATACGAATAACCCCGTCCAAATTTTTCTGTTAAACGTTCTGATAATTCTCTCAAAATATATTTTCCATATGAAGCACGTTCTTTTCCATCCTGTTCTTCTTCAATAATCATTCGCCCCGCCTCATAATAGGAATACACCATTGTCATATTCACTGCAACAGACAAATTTTTCTTTGCATTTTGGAATAACTCTATCACTTTATTATAAAATTTTTCATTTTGAATATCATCCATATGTTCACACCCTTTAATTGTCTTCTCTATTCTCGTTCTTAATAAAGTATTAACAAATCATCAATTTTGTTTGACTATTTTTGCAAGTTCTTCCCCTACTTCAATTACCGTTCGATTATCCATTCTAATATATTTAATGTCTCTCAAAAACAATGGTAACCTTTTTATTTCTATTTCATCAGCCAACACAATAATCATTTGAATTTTTTCTTCAATCAGCCTTTTTATATATGCTGTCATTTCGAAACGACACCAATTAGAAGACAAAAAATTATCTGTCACCCAAAAGATAACCATATCTGACTCTTCTATTCCCATTTGCACACTTTCTGTAATGGAATCACCAACAGATATACTATACTTATCAAACCATACTGGTAAATCTTTTCCATTCAAATAAGGAATAATCTTTTCCACATCTTTTTTATCCTTTGAAGAATGACTAATAAAAACTTGCTTTTCTTTTCCAAATGGTCGCATACAATATCCCCTCCCTTCCAATACACTAATTTCTGGCCATGAGAACATTAATTCAAATTGCTCATCAATGTCTTCCACTCTATAAAATGTACATAAATTAAATCTTCTGCTCCCCACTTCTTGAAGCAATAATAATAAGGTTAAATCACTTCGCAAAATCAAATCAGCATTTTCAAATAATTCTATCATCTTCTCTACATGATTTTGTTGGGGAACATCATAAAATACAGCCACAAAAAATTCTAAATTATACGGATTATTATTAACAAAAATTGCTAACATTTCCAACGATGAGGCATCTTGTTCTTTTAATAATTGTTTAAATATTGATATTAAATGTGTTCTTTTACCATATTCAGCCTGCCAAATATAATCTATGTTCATCCAACAACCATCTACAAATATCACGCTTTTTAAGGCATCAATGGGCTATAATTTTTCCTTTTCTTTAATTGACCGATATGATTTTTTCATCTCCAAAGTAATTCCTATCCGAAAAAATTTTCTTCAAATTTATCTTCTCTTCCTCATATTATATCAGAACATAAAACAAAAGTACAGAACAAACTCGAATGTTTGTTCTGTACTTTTGTTTTGTCATTTCCTAAATATTTCTGGCAACCTCATATGCATCCCAAATCGCATACATAATATTCTGTACCTTATTCGCATCTCCAATTACTCTGACATTAGGGTGTAAAAATTTAATTTTATCATATAAAGATTTTTCGGAATTATATCCGATAGCAACAATGGCAGACTCTGCCGGAATAACTTCTTCGCCGTCTTTTCCTTCAAGAACAAATCCTTCCTCAGTTACTTTCACAATTTTTGAACCGCATTTTACATTAATCTTTTTGAATGCTACTAAATCTTTCAACATATCGTGGTTTGCATGACATAACGGACCGCCGACCTGTAAAATATCATCCATCATTTCTACGATTGTTACGTCTTTACCCATATCTTTTAACCACAAAGCAGTTTCACATCCAACTAATCCTCCACCGATTACAACAGTTGAATTTCCAACTTCTTTTTTCTTAAGCAATACTTCCTCAGCAGTATATACTTTGTCAGTTCCTTCAATTGTTAATCTTCTAGGTGTAGAACCTGTTGCCAAAATAACAGCGTCTGCATCTGTTGACTGAATCATTTCTTCCGTTACAGCAGTATTGTACTGTACATTTACCCCAAGATTTTTCAACTGTAATTCATACCATTTTACAAGTGCAATATCATCCTCTTTGAAATCCGGTGCGCCTGCTGCCACAAGATTGCCACCCAATCTGTCACTCTTTTCAAAAAGTTCCACTTCGTGGCCACGGATTGCTGACACTCTTGCCGCTTCACATCCCGCAACACCACCGCCGATGAGAAGAACTTTTTTCTTTTCGTCAGCCTTTTTCAATTCTAATTCTTTTTCTCGACAGCAAGCCGGATTTACTGCACATGTAATGTTTGCATAACTCTGCAATCTTCCCATACAGCCTTCCTGACAGGATAAACACGGACGAACTTCTTCATATTTATCCGCTAAAATTTTGTTTGGAATTTCTGCATCTGCAAGCAATGGTCTTGCCAAACCAATCATATCTGTTTTTCCTGATAAAATAGCATCGCTGGCTAATTCAGGATCTTCCATTCTTCCCGCTGTGATGATTGGAACATCCACTGTATTTTTAAGAATTTCATTATATGGCAAATATAATCCCTTTTTCTGATACATTGGCGGATGACTCCAGTACCATGAGTCATATGAACCGACATCTGCGTTTAACGCGTCATAACCTGCTGCAACCAAAATTTTAGCAGCCTCAATTCCTTCCGGAATATCTCGTCCTTTTTCTTCAAACTCTTCTCCCGGAAGACCGCCTTTGCACCAGTCTTTAATGAAACTTTTAATGCTGTATCTCAATGACACAGGATAGTCCTGCCCACATCTTTTCTTAATTTCCTGTACGATTTCACAGGCAAAGCGAAGTCTGTTTTCTAGACTTCCGCCGTATTCATCTGTTCTGTTATTGAAAAATGAAATGGCAAATTGATCCAACAAATATCCTTCGTGAACCGCATGGATTTCTATACCGTCAAATCCCGCTTTTTTTGCGATTTCTGCTGACTCACCGAATTTTCTGACATATTCTTTTACTTCTTCTGTTGTAAGTTCTCTACACACAACATCTTTTAAAAATCTGTGTGGAATTGCTGACGGACCAACTGCTGTTCGTCCTACAATAGAAGGAATACTCACTCGTCCAAAACCTGCCGACAACTGCAAAAAGATTTTTGATCCATATGCATGGACACGCTCTGTCATGCTTTTTCCTCTTGTAATAAAGTTAAGAGGGTTTAATGTCGGGCATGGCATAGACGGTAATGCACATTTTTCAATATCGTTTTCTACCATTGTAACTCCGGTCATAATTAATCCTGTACCGCCTTTTGCACGTTCAACGTAAAATTCTTCACCTTTTTCATTGAAACTTCCGTCTGCGTTACATAGTCCTCCCGGTCCCATAGGTGCTAAAACAAATCTGTTTTTGATTTCCAAACTTCCGATTTTAATTGGTTCAAATAAAACTTTGTATTTTTCTTTTATCATCTGTCGTCCCTTTCTTTAAACTGTTTTTGATTAACAATACGTTTCTAAAATCAGTATAAAGTATAAAGGAACTTTAATTTCAAGAGGTATTGTGATTTTTTTATCAATTTTTATCTGATAGGTATCCAAATCTCTATATAATTGTGCAGTTTAGCAGGTTTTTCAACTTCTGCCAAAAGAATTTTTCCCACCATATCACCGGCAATTTCAAATCCTCTTGATTTTGCATATGCTTCCGCCTTTTTGAATGTAACTGCGGGATTTTCCGTCAATTCATCGCCTATAATCTGAATCGTATGCAGACATGAGCAGGATTTTAGTTTTTTTCCGTGCAGTCCCGCCGGTATATCGAAAGTTTCTATATTGCGATTGAAAACCATATATCCAAAATTACTTTTTTCACTTTCTTTATGCCGAATTACGCCAAGTTGTACAGTCGGCATCGCTTTTACACACTGCTGAACCATTTTTTGTGCCTGTCTGTCGCGGGAAATCCAACCGCATTCATCATCATATACCATTAAAATATCAGGCGATTTCACGAACTCATACTTGTCCAAAAGTTCATCAATAAGACGTATACTCGTTAGATTTTCTTCCATTGCCTCCGCAAGTTTGCTGTAATACCTGCTTTTTTCCTCTGCACGCGTTTTGTATAATTCTATTTTTTCCTGTATCTCCAAATAATCATTTTCTTCCCCGCTGAATTGCTTTACAATCTCTTTCACGGGAATTTCCATATTTTTATATTTTGTATAAGACAATAGTCTGAAAACATCTACGACCTTATAATATCTCCAACCGTTTTCTTCCTTATCTGCCTTAATTAGATTTTCTTTTTCTAAAAAATGGATTGCACTTGTTGTTATTCCCAATATACTTGCTAAATCTTTTACACTATACTTCACTTTTACCTCCAAAGCCTAAAGTAACTTTAGTCTTTTCCCAACAACATTTCCTGCTCTATTTCCACTCCATACTCCAAAATACATTCCTTTAACTCTTCCAATTCTCCCGCATCCATTTCTCCGAGCCGTTTTCTTTTTTGTTCTTCCAGTACAATTCCTGCATTTTTCTCAACTGCCCGACAAAAACTTTCCCTGTTCATTTTATACGGCTTTAATTTCGGAAAAATTTTTTCTTTATTAAATAGGAAAATACGGATACCACCTAAATCCATATCTCCCCAATGGTAAAATTCCACATGCTCATCTGCCAATTTTTCAAGTTCCTGCAAATATTTCACTTCTTTTGGAGAGAAAAATCCGTGACAGTAAATATATAACGTATCTTTTTCATACATCATATTTTCATAATTTGCTTTATTTTCTATCGTCATGATCTTTCGTATATGGGAAAGTGCTGTCGGTTTTGAATGTTCCAACGTCTGTGAATTGATAATTGTCCCATAATACAAATCACTTGTATCAACCGTTTTTCCCGTATCCAGTTGATAGATAACCGCGCCTTTCCACTCTAAAACCTGTGCATAAGAAAGAATTCCATAATTTTTCAAAATTTCTTCATCGGTCATCTCATCTTTATCCGCTAAATGAGAATACATACGCAAAATCCCTACAACTTTTTTCTCATATTCTTTCGTAAACTTTTTGGAATTTCCAAGTACATTTGCACTGAAAATCCGTTTCCAGACAGGATTTTGTAACTTTGCTATTTCTTTCAGACAATCAAATAAGTTATCATCCTCCATTTCTTTTACAACTTTCCCCTGCTTTAGTTTTTCTAAAATAGAATTGCAATACAACCTTAACCATTCTGTATCAGAAACTTCTTGAAGAAAAGTTTCCATTTTTTCTATATATTTTCTCTGCTTGTCCAGAAAATCCTCCACACCCTCCTTTTTACAAAGGAGGGGAATAATCTCTATAGAATAGTGAATTTTTGTAATGTCTTTTTCCATATCCCGCCAGTCAAATCGAATATATTTGCTTAAATTAGCATCTCTTTCCATTTCTTCCGCCTGTTTTAGCAAATTCGTCATTCCACCCAACTCATTTAAAAGAGTCTGGTCTACACGAGGATGTTTCTCCCCATGCAAACGTCCGGCACGATAAGAGTCTACATTTGTTTTTTCAATTATCCATTGGCTAAGCGTCAATATTTTTTTCATTGTCCTCACCTTCAATCATTTTCAGATAGTCACCTTTATCAATGTACATCATAGAAATCTGATTTTGATGTCTGCGAAATCCATACACACTGTCCACATTTCTAATAAGCGACTGTAATCGTTCATCAGGCACACAGACAATCAACTGTAATTCCAGTTCTCTCGCATAATGAAGACAAACCTCGCTTCTCTCCTTGTCCATTTTGGAAAATGCTTCGTCTAAAAGAACTAATCGAATTTTGGAATCTCTGTTGCTCTGGTTCATGTAAAGCATTGCAAATCCGGCAAAAAGCGCAACATATTTCGGGTTCTGTCCCTCTCCTCCGGAATCTCTTCCCGCCATATCATCAACCGCATTCTTTCTTATATTTCCGTCCTCGTCTTCCACCTGTTCGTACATACTGAATGTAAGATAATTTCGGTAATCCGCATAATGCTCCATTTCTTCTTTATAATTTGCACGTTTCCCGCTGTCCTCATCTCTAGGCGGCATAAATTTCTCGGTCAGTCTTAAAATCTGTGTTTCATATTTCTGATAAAATTCATCTTCGCCTAAACTTAACTGCCCTTCATATCCGCCATTGTCAAGTACTTTGCTATCCAATTCCGGCGCCATAAGCATTTCGTAAAACTGTCTGTTCTCATTTTCCGCCGGGAGAATATCAATCTGATAAATACTGTCGGAGAAACGAATTTTTCCGAGCATACGATTGATTTCACACTTATGCCGAAATGCCGCCTTAATTTCTCCGTGAATTGTCGCGATAACATTTTCCCGCAATGTATGATAGACAAGTTGATATTGCTGTTCAAATTCCGCCTTATATTTCGGCTCAAAGTCCTTCTGACACTGTTCAAGCACTTTGTCATACACATCATTTTCATGCTCAAGTCCCGTAAATCCATACGAAGAATAGACATTGTTAAATTTATTTCTGGCAGCCGCACGCTCTTCCGTTTCCGTTTGGATAAGTTCTCCTAATTTTTCCAGTTCCCTCTGTTTTTCCTTACGGTAAGCAATCCCGTTTTTCGTTTCCAGTTCTCGAAGCACCTCTTGTTCAAGCACTTCATTCGCAACGTATCCTTCTAATGCCTGTTCCAAATTTTCTGCTGTATTTTTTAGCTCCGTTTCCGCATTTCCCTGCATTTTCATCCGATACGAATGTTCTAGTTTTTTTTTCTTCTTTTCCACTTGCAGTGCTTCTATCTTTTCTTCCAACTGTTTTTTCTTTTCTTTCAGTTGCGGAATAAGCGTTCCTTCATTTAATTCTTGCAATTCTTTTAGCAGTTTTTCTTCTTTTTTATAGTAGTTTGCCAAATCTTCCGGCGCTTTAGACATTTGCACTAACTGTTCCGTACTGTAATTGTTCAAGCGTTCAAATGTTCCCGCCTCTTTTAGACTAATCTGCATCTGCTTGTCCGCCGTAAACTGTTTTTCTAATTGGCTAACTTCATCTTCCAATTCAATCAGTTTCGCTTTGGACACCTTTGTTCCAATACACGCATAATCTCCATAATCCTTTTCTTTCAGATGACGGAAAATATAATTGCTGTAAGAATAGCAGTCCGGGGTAACCCCTTCTCTGACTTCATGTAATTCTTCTATCGTTTCACACTTCACTATTCTTCCCAAATATTGTTTCAAACACAAATCTACATAAGGTTCGCTTGCCTTTACCGCCTCATACAGTGTGTTTTCTCTCACTTTCGGCTCGTCCCTTTTAATTGCCGCTGTATTAATCAAATTAAACTCCTCAAATTCTTTTCCCCGCATTTTTCGGAAAATCTTTGCCGCATCAAGTGCATATTCGGGAGCGGTAACAAGACTGTATTTTATACGCCCCAATCTTCCCTCGATTGCATTTTTCCATTTTTCATCCGTAATATCAAATAAATCCGCAAAAATTTCCACGTGAATAGTTCGTCCGTATCTGTCGCTCAATGCACTCTGCAATCTTGCCCTCGCCTTTTTCAATTCTTTTTTATACGGTTTACGGTCATTTTTTAAGTCTTCGATAATTTCCCTTTTCTCCGTTAAAATTTTTCCTGTGCGGCGGATATTTTCCTGTAAATCCTGTAATTCTTCATCAATACTATCCAATGTGTTTTTTAAATGTTTTTTCAACTTCTCATGAATTTCTTCATTTATATTTCCGTCCGCTACCTCTTCTATTGTGTGTAAAGTCGGATTAGAAATATAGGCGCTGATGTCCTCGTTCTCTTCCCATTTTTTCAAGTCTTGTAAAAGTTTTCTCCACTGTACTGAGGTACCCGATAAAATTTCTATCGTATGGCGTACTTCCTCCAATTCCTTTTCTTTCTGTCCGTAGTCGCTCGCCCGAATTTGTGTTTCTACCTCTATACTTTCATTCCTATATCGATTTTCCTGCTCGGATAATTCCGTATAGTTCTCTTCAATCTTCTTTACCTCTTTCATAACAGTTTCCAACGTTTCTTTTTTAGACTGCAACTGTATTTTCAAACTTTCAATCGTAATGATTTTTAAAATTGCTTGTGTACGAACGGCATCACTTTTATACCGAATAAGTTTCAGATTATGCTCCCGAATTGGTTCAAGCATCTGTATGCGATTTTCCAAATCTTTCACACGCTCTTTAATTTCACGGTAAGCGCCCAACTGCTCACTAATTACAGACACCGTTCCCTCTTTACTTTTCGGGAACATATAATCTCGAATAAATTGTCCCGTTCCGTCTGTCATTCGAAGAGCAATGGCGCTTTTTTCCATTGTCGTAAAACGCCCCGGCTCAATATATCCTAAAATCACATCATAAATGGTATTCAGATAAACCTCCTTTGATTGATAGAATCGGTTGATTTCTCCTCGTCCTCTATTGTCCTCGGACTCTTTTCTGCCCTCAATAAATTTTCTCAACCGCGACAGCGTATATGGGCTTCCGTCTTCAGCAATATAACCGTCCTCCGCTATTCTTCCCGAATGGCTGAAGAAACTGTACCGTTTCAATTCTAAATCTTTTTTTCCTACTTCAAATGCAACACCTATACAATTTACAATATGTGTTGTCGTATCCTCCACTTCCAGCACAATCTGAGAACAGAAGTCCATTCCCTCACGGTTTGCCGTTCCGTCTTTCTGCTCGCCCCGAAGATAACTTAAAACACTTCTTCGGTTTTTCGCATCGTCCGCCGCCTTATTTAAGAAAGAAGAGCCCACGCTTCCGTACAAAATAACCTGTATGGCGTCCATAACTGTCGATTTCCCCGAACCGCTCTTCCCACTGAACAGATTGACATATTCGTGAAATATCAGTTCTTTATGGCTAATTCCTCCCCAGTTATTCAACAACATTTTCGTAAAGATTTTCTTCGATTGTCTCATTCTCGGCAACCTCCTCCCTATATTCCTCCAACAGCGCATTGATATTTGATGAACTGCAATATAAATTAATCGTATTATAAAGATAAATCGGTGTTGTGTCTTCCACGTCACGCACTGCTCCGGAAAGTTCAATCATCTGATGTTTACTCAACAGATAAAGTGCATCATGCCACTCTGCCACCTTTAATTTTCGATTTAAAAGGTTTGTATTTTTCCCGTACTCACGGATTTCTTCCAGTGTTGTTACAGTTGCCTCCAATCCTTCTCCCAAAATTTTATCCCGATAAATCATTTTCATAAGTAAAATAATTACCGTTGTCGTAAGACTAAATCTTTCCGTTTCCACACCTTCTCCGCCCAATCTGAAAATATGCTCCTGCGGGTCATGTGTCAGTTCACATCCAAGTACCATTAAATAGTCCTCGATAAATTTTCTGTGTCGCACACACATTTCATAATAAATGTTATCCCTCGGTATAAGTGTTACCGGATCATATTTCACTTGTAAAATACACGTCTGCCTAAACAGATTGGATATCGTTTTCCTTAAATTTTCCGCCTCTGTCACGGATAATTCTTCCATATATCTAAACATCTATTTCTCCTTTATTCTAAGTCCCGAAAAGCGAAAACCTTTCGCCTGCATCTCGTCTTCTATTTCTACAATCGTATCGCTCTCTGCCCGCTCCGTTACTTCCTGCCATACAAAGAACAGTTTTTCCAAATCTTCGATAGACTGCACCGTATCTTCCGTCACTTTAAAATCCCCGTCAACTTCATTCTTTCTGCGGAATTCCCGAATTTCTTTTTGTGTATAGAGCGGTTTTAAAATAAATTCTCCCAATTCTTCTTCCGTGAAATTTGTTTCTTTTACCGCTGCCGGAGTAAATTTTTCTTTCTCCGTATTTTTTTGTCGGTACATACTTCTGTCAGTCACCTCTTTGTATCGCTCGGTCAGTTTCATACCTGATGCCAGTTTTTCTAAAATTTCTTCCTGTTTACTGCTCTGATTTAACAAATTCACAAGTCTGACCGTTCCGTCTTCTTCCGCCATTCCTTCCATTAAAAGATAGCGTATTCTCGCTGCGGCACGGTTGGCAAAAACGGTTTTTTGTTCTATCAATTTATTATATCTTCTCTCAATCGTATCAAACTCACGCTCGATTCCGTAAATAGTATCCATAGCCTCTTCACATAACACAATGGCTCTTTCGTTTCTCACATACTGGGGACTGCCTTTTTCCAACTGCTTTCTCTTTTCCACAAAAGACTGTCTCCGCATTTCATTTTCCCCTAAATTCTGCTCAATCAGTTCTTTCACAGCCTCTTTATAGCGATAAAAACTGTCTGTTGTCGTTAAAATCGCATATTTTTTACTGTCGCTGTTATTAATCTCCCTTACAAGCACTTCCTGAATACCGAGAAAACTTTTCTGCTTGGACAATTCATCAAAATATCCACGCATTCCCTCCTGCATATTTGCAAGCATCTGCACTAATGAGCGGGACGTATTCCACGCACTTTTCAAAATATCATTGTTTTTCTCTTTATCCGAACTATATGTGTATAAATGGCTGTACACCGCAAGTACGCTTTCTCGCTCTCTATCGCCTTCCTCACTGAATAATTTCTCAAATAATTCCACATACAGCCTGCTATATTCAGGAAAAGATACAACATATTTATTCAGTGTTTCATCATAATCCTGACGAAGCCAGCCCCATTTTTCCAAATTTTTCAGACAGACGGACGCCATATTTGCCCTTGTGAGAAACTCGCCCTCTTCATCGACCTGTTCCTCACTCCACTCCAACGCCATATCCGCTATATTTTCATTCATAATGGCTTTACATTCCTCTTCGGTCAATCCTAAAAGAGAATAAGATTTACTTGTTTCCCCATAAATCGCCAACAGAAATTTTTGATAATACGGTCTGTATTTACTTGCAAAAAGTTTATAAAATTCCGGCGGGATTTTATTTATTAAATTCACTCGTCTACCTCTTTTCTTACAATATACATATCTTTTATTATACCAAAACAGACAATAAATGTAATTGATTTTTTTACAATTCCTGTGATATGATTTCTATTAGAATGAGATTTTGAGAGGGTGATTTTATGAAGAAGAATAATGTAACAAATCCTATTACGGAAGGAGTTATCTGGAAACAATTATTAATATTTTTCTTCCCGATTGTTGTCGGGACATTATTCCAACAATTATATAATACAGTAGATGCGATTATTGTAGGACGCTTTGTCGGCAAAGAGGCGCTTGCCAGCGTTGGAGGTTCCGCCTCCGTTCTTGTCAATTTTGTTATCGGATTTTTTACCGGACTTTCTGCCGGAGCAAGTGTAATTATTTCCCAGTTTTACGGTGCAAATGACCGCGAAAATATGCAGAAAGGATTACATACCGCCTACGCATTTTCTATTGTGTTCGGCATCGTCACTTCTATTGCAGGTTTCATTTTAACGCCATGGTTATTGGAAATCACAAAAACTCCTGAGGATATATTTGATGATTCCGTACTTTATCTTAGAATTTACTTTGCTGGTATGCTTTTCATGTTAATTTACAACATGGGCTCAAGTATTTTGAGAGCAATCGGCGATTCAAAACGCCCGCTTTACTACTTAATTGTATGTTGTTTTATCAATATCGGATTGGATATTTTATTTGTCGTTTATTTTCATATGGGCATTGCAGGGGCTGCCATTGCCACATTAATCGCTCAGGCAGTCAGCGCTGTTTTAGTTACCCGTGCATTAATGCGTTCCTATGATATGTTAAAATTAATTCCGCGAGAAATCCGAATACATTTTGCATTATTAAAATCCGAATTTAAAATCGGGCTGCCAAGCGGTGTGCAATCTTGTATGTACAGTCTGACAAATATTGTTATTCAGGCTGCCGTGAATAATTTTGGAACAGATACCGCTGCCGCATGGGCTGCCTATGGAAAGTTAGACGCAATTTTTTGGACAATATGCGGTTCGTTTGGAATTGCTATCACTACATTTGCAGGACAGAATTACGGTGCAAAACTTTATGAGCGTGTAAAGAAAAGTGTCCGCGTTTGTCTGCTAATGGCTTTCGGCGTTTCAGCGGTACTGCTGACTTTCCTTATGATTGCCTGCCGTCCGCTATATTACATTTTTACGACAGACCCGAACGTTATTGACCTTGGTGTTTATATGTTAAGACTGATTACACCAAGTTATATGATTTTTATTTTTATCGAGATTTTTTCAGGGGCGCTTCGAGGTATCGGAGATGTGTTTGTCCCTACTTTAATTACATTGGGAGGAGTTTGTTTCATCCGTATTCCGTGGGTTATGTTTATTACCCCTATGAGAAATGAAGTGTCAACTCTTCTGTACAGTTATCCGGTATCATGGGCTGCCACTGCGTTATTGCTTCTGCCGTATTATCTGTATCAGAAAAAGAAACGGCTTTCTGAGTAAGAAAATATATGACAGTCGATTATTAATTATCCGTTTTTTACTAAATAAGTGGTACTTCGTTCTTTAATCTGCTATAATTCATTTATAGAATTCCTCTGTAAACGGAGGATAATCAGATGAAGAAACAGTTAAAAAACCTTACAATTAAAGACAATTTTATGTTTGCAGCAGTAATGTTAGACGAAGATAACTGCAAAGAATTTTTAGAAAGGGCATTGCAAATACAAATCGACCATGTAGAGGTCAGTACAGAGAAAAATATCGTATATCACCCTGAATATAAAGGTGTAAGATTAGATGTGTACGCAAAAGACGGAAAGAATACCCGCTATAATGTAGAAATGCAAGTGTCCGCTCAGAGTTCTTTAGGACTTCGAAGCAGATATTATCAAAGTCAAATGGATATGGAAATGTTACTATCCGGTTCCGAGTATGCTGAACTTCCAAATAGTTACGTCATTTTTATTTGTGATTTCGACCCGTTTAATGAACAGAAATACAAATATACTTTTCAAATGGAATGTAAAGAAACTCCAAATGCCAACTTACAGGATAAAAGAAATATTATATTCTTAAGCACAAAAGGTCGCAATGACGAAGAAGTACCGGAAGAACTTATCCGTTTCCTTAAATTTGTGAATGCAGATTTAAAAGAAAGTCAGACTGATTTTGAGGATGCGTATGTAAGGAAACTGCAAAATTTTATAAAACATATTAAACAAAACAGAGAGATGGAGGAAAAATATATGCTTTTTGAAGAATTGCTAAAAGACGAACGAGAAGTCGGACGAAAAGAAGGCATTTTCAAAGGTATGACAGACAGTCTATTACTGGTTTTATCTAAATTCGGCGTCTTACCGGATGAACTTCAGAAAAAAATCAATGAAGAAACAGATGAAGAAGTTTTAAAGAATTGGATACAAACAGCAAGCCAAGTAACTTCTTTAGAAGAATTCATTTCTAAAATGTAAACATTTCTACTAACCGCAAATCCAAACAAAAGGATTTGCGGTTATAACTAAACAAGTCACTGCCTGTTCAGGTAAATATTCAGAGAAAAACAGAGGAATTCTATATACATATAAAATTATATTATTTTTCTCCCACCTACTCTTTAAATGAATTCAACCAATTTGCTTTCTTATAATAAACAAAAAAGATAATAGAACTTAGTCCCCATGTAATCGGATATACCCAATATACAATATCAATTGTACCAACCAATTTGCCGAATATAACAAGTATCGTCACTCGGATAACACACCAGCAAATAAGCATAACAATCATCGGAACCATTGATTTTCCCGCACCTCTAAGTACCGCTGAAATCGCATGAGAATATGCCAGCAGACAGAAGAACAGAGCCGCCGTTCTCGCCCTCTCCACACCATACATAATTACTTCCGGATTACTGTCAAATGCACGCGTGAGCGGAGATGCAAAAATAAATATCAATACTCCGATTAATTCCGCAAGAACAACTGTTGTAAGTATTCCAAATCTTGCTCCTTTTTTTGCTCTCTCTTCCTGCTTTGCACCCAAATTCTGCCCTACAAAAGTTGTTAATGCCATTGTAAAACTTGTAATCGGCAAAAATCCAAAACCTTCTATTTTAGAGTACGCGCCGCACCCTGCCATTGCCGCCTCTCCGAACGCATTAATATTAGATTGCACAACAACATTTGCAATAGCAATGATAGAGTTTTGAATGCCTGACGGCAAACCGATACGGATAATCTGTCCTAACATTTCCCTGTCAAATCGAATTTTTCTCAAACATAACCGATACTCCTCTTTCGTCCTCATGAGCTGCCCCATACATAAAAACGCACTGACAAACTGGGAAATCGTTGTCGCTAAAGCCGCAGCCCCTACTCCGTAGTGAAATATCGCAATAAACACAAGGTCCAATACAACATTTATAATAGATGAAATAATCAAATAATAGAGAGGATGTTTGCTGTCTCCCACAGACTGCAAAATTCCAACAAAAACATTATACATAACAAATCCGAGAGAACCCATAAAATAAATTCGGAAATATGTTACCGACTCAGGCAATACATTTGCCGGTGTATCCATCCAAATTAAAATCTGCGGGGCAAAGAAAACTCCCACAATCGTCAAAAGTACACTGGCAGCCAAACCAAAAGCAACTGTCGTATGTACCGCTTTTTCCACCTTTTCTTTATTTCTCGCCCCAAAATATCTGGCGATAACAACACCCGCACCAATGGCAATTCCGTTGAAAAATCCAATCATCAAAAAAATAAGATTACCGGAAGAACTTACCGCTGCCAACGCATTGCTTCCCAAAAAATTCCCAACAATCAGCGAGTCCGCTGTGTTATACATCTGCTGAAAAAGATTCCCCAAGAAAATAGGCATTGCAAAAAATGTTATCTTTTTCCAAATAGACCCTTCCGTCATTAAATTCTTTGACGTAGTTGTTTCCATACTCATTCCTCCATTTCTATCCTTTTATTTTATCAAAAACAATCCATTTTGCAAAGTTTTTCGTTTTTTGTGACATAGTCACTGAGAAAAGCGGGCATAACAACTATAATGACGATAACAAATACAAATGAAAAGGAGATTTAATTATGGAAGCATTAAATATTACAATAGACAATTTTGAAACAGAGGTTATGCAGTCAGATAAACCTGTATTAATCGACTTTTGGGCGTCATGGTGCGGGCCATGCCAAATGGTCCTCCCAATTATTAAAGAATTGGCAGAAGAAGTAACTCACGCAAAGATTTGCAAAGTCAACGTAGATGAACAGCCTGAATTGGCAAAGAAATTCCGCGTACTCAGCATTCCTACTCTTATGGTAGTGAAAAACGGAGAAGTTGTAAAACGTGAAGTCGGTGCTAAATCAAAAGAAGAGATTTTAGAATTAATTGGGTAATACTGATTTTTAACCCCAAATTTAAAATTAAGAACCTCCCACAGAAATCAAATGCTATCATCTGATATTCTTTGGGAGGTTTTTATTTTTATATATCATTCTTTCAATTCATAGCACTGACACACCACGCTGATGATTGTCTTTTTATCCGCACCTCTTACACCAATAGACTGCAAATCTATATCTTCATTTTCTAACTCACATAAAAATTTTTTCATATCTCCTTTTATTTCCGTACTGAGAGTTTGTCTTGTATCAGATGTAAGCAACTGTGCAAGACGAAACACATCATTTTTATGCTTTTTAATATTTTTGCTGTCTACTTGCTCTCCTCTTTCTTTTCGTTCCTTTAAATCCAACCATGCTTTCGCCTTAAACGGTATCAAGCAAGTTGGACTCAACACCGGAATACCGTCGATTACTGTTTGTCCACTCCTTAATAATTCATAATAGGCTTCATTTAAAAGAATAGCGGACAAACTGGAAATTTCCTTATCTATCGAAATCGGTGTAAGAACTGTATCTTCTTTTAACACGATAAAATCCGGATTTCTTGAAAAGATTTCTATCATATACGGATATTCTTTACTTTTAGGAGAAGTAAAACGATAAAACTGTGCTTTACCTGTACTTTTGTTTAAATGTTCGTATCCTGCCTCCTTAATATACTCCCAAAAACACTTACCAAACTCAACTGTTATAGCCTCAACAATCAAAACAATATCAATATCCTTGGTTGCACGAAAGGGGAGTTCCTCACTTTCCATAATCAAGTCGCACGCCGTACCGCCGATGATTACATACTGATCTTCATATCCCTTGAATTTCTCCTTAAATTTTGTAAATCCATTAACCATTCCCTTTAAGTTCTCCTTCTATCAGTTCTTCTACTGCTTCTTCAACTCTTTCATCATAATTACCTACAAATGATAACGCAACAGAAAGTGTATCGGCAGTATTATCCCTTGAAAACATCTTTGGATTATATTTCCACACTTCAAGTTTAACCTGCTTTTCAGGGTCAATCAATTCAGCATTCAATAATCTCTTGTCAAAATCTTTTTCACTTACTGCATATGTGATAACCCTGTTTGGATTTAACATTGTTTTCTCGGCGAGTGCAGTTTCTCCGGCATATACCATATCAGAAGTAACCTGTGATTTATCTATATATCCTATTTTACAAACCGGAGTCGATAAATACTGTTTAGCCTCCTCAAACAACTCTAATCTATCATATTTCGACTCAATTACTTTATTTACACCGTCTTTTGTAACAAGGAACAAATCTGTGGCTTCTAATTGTTTCACAGCCCTTGTCAATGTCATTGCAGTAAACGGAAGTATTTTTGCTGTTTCTGAAATATACACTCGTTTTTTCTTACCATACAGATAAAGTAAAAACAACTGTTGTGTAGAAAAGACAAATTTCCGGATTTTCTCTTCCGGCTCTTTTTCATCTGTCAACATTGCTCCTATAAAGGGGAGAAATACTTGTTTTCCGGTTATAAACGGTATATTATTCTCTATCAGGCTTTTCCTGCGATAAGAAGATACTGTTCTAAGTTCAAGAACCACTGGAACTCTATCTGTTTCCTGAATTTTTGCTATTTGCTTTTTTAACGCTGGCAGCGTAGCAAGTTCTTCTTTCGGTTTAATCATAATACAACGTTTATCAGCAATATATGCTGTACAAAATTCATAACTTCCCGCTATATATAAGGGCATTGAACTTTTATTCCAAGTATCATATTTTATGGGAATTCCAAATACACTCTCACGCATATCTCATCCCTCCTTTTTAACTTATTCTATTTCATTTTAACTTAATAAGTATTAAATCGCAAGTTTATAAGTTATTTTATTCTACAACAATCCCTTCAATTTCTGCCTGTCTACAATTTTAATACTTCCTCTGGAAAGTTCCACCATACCTTCCTTCGCAAAATATTTCAACATTCTTGATACAACTTCCCTCGCACTCCCCACATATTTTGCAATCTGCTCGTGGGTAAGGGACAGCGTATCTATCCCGTTTTTTGCCGTTTCATCAAGTAAAAAAATTGCCAGCCTTCTGTCAAAACTCATAAATAAAATCTGTTCCATCGCCCACATGACGTCTGAAAATCTATCCGCAGTCAGTCGGAGGCTGAATGCCTCCACATAAATATTCTTCTGACTTAACGAAGAAAACACAGATGAATTAATCAGTAATACTTCACTGTCCTTTTCCGCATCCACATGAACATCAAATGTAATATTTTTCAAAATACAGGATGCGGACAAAATACATACGTCACCGTCACCCAAACGGTAGAGAGTAACTTCTTTTCCCTCCTCCGAAAGAATATAAGTTCTCAGTTCTCCGCTTTTAATCAATAATACGCCGACACACTCCTGCCGTGCGTCATAGATATTCTGCCCCTGAGTATACCTTACTACAGATGTATTCTGTATCAAAATTTCCTGTTCTTCTTTTGTAATCTCATCCCAAAAGGTAAGTCTTTCCTCTAAATATTTTCTATTCTGCTCTGTCATCTTCATCATCTTCCAATGTTTCCACCAAATCCCAAATTTCCTCTCTTCCTTGTTTTGTTACAGAAGAAAATGGAATTACTTTTGTACCAGGAACTAAATTTAATCCCTGTTTTACCATTTTAACGTGTTTTTGAATTTGACTTCTTTTTAATTTATCCAGTTTTGTCGCAATAATAATCGGATTATAACCGTGGTATACAATCCAGTCATACATCATTTTATCGTTTGCTGTCGGCTCATGTCTTATGTCAATCAAAAGGAAAACCGCTTTCAGTTTCTTTGATGTATTCAAATATCTCTCGATTAATTTGCCCCACTGTTCTTTTTCCTTCGGAGATACTTTCGCATATCCGTACCCCGGAAGGTCAACTAAATACAACTCTTTATTTACATTATAAAAATTAATTGTTTGTGTTTTCCCCGGTGTGGCAGATGTTCTCGCCAACGATTTTCTGTTTAACAGAGCATTAATCAGGGATGATTTTCCTACATTTGATTTCCCTGCAAACGCTATTTCCATTAAATCTGTATCCGGCAGTTTACTTGTAATTCCGCACACAATTTCCAACTCTACATTTTTAATTACCATATGCCCTCCTACTCTTTTACAAGTGCAATTTCTAAAACTTCTCTCATATGACTTACCGGAATGATTTCCAATCCCTTTGTAATTTCATTAGAGAGTTCTTCCACATCTTTTTTATTTTCAAACGGAACAATAACTGTTTTAATTCCCGCAACTTTTGCCGCAAGTAATTTTTCTTTCAAGCCGCCAATTGCAAGCACTCGACCACGCAATGTAATTTCTCCCGTCATCGCCACGTCCGCCCGCACTTTTCTGTTTGTAATGGCAGAAAAATTGGCTGTCGCCATAGAAATACCCGCTGATGGACCGTCTTTTGGTACAGCGCCTTCAGGGATATGAATATGAATGTCATGTTCCTCAAAAAATTCCTTTGAAATATCAAATTCTCCGGCTATGGAACGAATATAACTGATTCCCGTCCTTGCGGACTCTTTCATCACATCTCCCATTTGCCCTGTCAGCATAAGTTCACCTTTTCCCTGCATCACATTCACTTCGATTTGCAGTGTATCACCGCCTACGCTCGTCCATGCAAGTCCACGAACAATACCAACCTCATCTGTTTCGTTTGCTTTCTGATAAGTATATTTTTCTTTGCCGAGATATTTTTCCAGATTACTTTCCGTTACTCTGATTTTCTTTTTATCTTTTTCCAAGATTTCCCTTGCGGATTTTCTGCAAATATCACCAATCTTTCTTTCTAACTGACGAACACCCGCTTCTCGCACATAATTATGAGAGATTTTCCAGATTGCCCCCTTACTTA
This sequence comes from uncultured Lachnospiraceae bacterium, assembly GCA_900551895.1. Lineage (GTDB taxonomy): Bacteria > Bacillota > Clostridia > Lachnospirales > Lachnospiraceae > Faecalimonas. The sequence goes on from URXX01000005.1 coordinate 60,482, forward strand.
TCGTGAGCATATCTTTCTCTAAACCGTGTTTTTCCAACTGTTTTGGAATAAGATGTCTTTCCGCAATATGAAATTTCTCATTATCTGTGTAACTTGTCACCTCAATAATTTCCATTCTGTCTAACAACGGTCTTGGAATTGTCTGCAATGAATTTGCCGTTGTCACAAAGAGTACTTCCGACAAATCTATCGGCACTTCTAAATAATGATCTCGGAATTTCACATTCTGCTCGCTGTCCAGTACTTCCAGCAATGCGGAAAATGTATCCCCTTTGTAATCTGTGCTGACTTTATCAATTTCATCCAACAGCATAAGCGGATTTCTGACGCCCGCAGTTTTCAACCCATTTGCAATACGTCCCGGCATTGCACCTACATATGTTTTACGGTGTCCGCGGATTTCCGCCTCATCCCGCACACCGCCAAGAGAAATACGGACGTATTTTTTATGTAAGGCCTTTGCTAACGACCTTGCGATAGAAGTTTTTCCCGTTCCCGGAGGACCGACAAGACAAAGTATCGGACTGCTTCCCTTTGAAGTCAATGCACGCACTGCCAAAAATTCCAGTATTCTCTCTTTTACCTGCTCTAATCCATAATGCTCTGCTTCCAATACTTCTTTTGCATAATGAATATCTAAATTATCTTCACCGGCCTTATTCCACGGCATTTCCAACATGGTTTCAATATAAGTTCTTGTTACGCCGTTTTCCGCCGGACCATTCATCGTATTACGAAATCTTCTGATTTCTTTACGAAGTTTTTCTTTTACTTCTTCAGGTGCATCTAACTCTTTTACCGCTTTTGCAAACTCATCTGCATCTGACAGAGTGGAATCGTCACCTAATTCTTCCTGAATAACCCGCAGTTCTTCCCGCAGTAAATATTCTTTCTGATGTTTATCTACTCTCGCTTTTACTTTTTCCTGTAACTCGTCTTTTATTTGAGATACCTGTATTTCTTTCTCCAACTTTTCTGTCAAAAGAAAATAGCGGTTTAATGCGTCCGTTTCCTCCAACAGTTTTTGTGTATCCTCATAGCGAAACGGTACGTTTGCACACACTTCGTCTACAAGTCTTTTTAAATCATCAATTCCTGCTATCTGCTCCACTATTTCTTTTGTCAGTTTAGGATTTTTTACCGCATACTGTAAAAACAGTTCCTGCAGCGTTCTAAGCATCGCCTCCTGCCTTACCGGCTCTTCTTCCACGTACGGGTATTCCTCTAAAACAGTTATTTCCGCCTCCAAATACGGTTCTGCCTGCACAAGTTCATTGAGTTTCGCTCTCTGCTCTCCTTCCACAAGTACACGTAAAATCTTTTTCGGCATCTTTACAATCTGTTTAATGGATGCGATAACGCCCATTTCATATAAATCGTCTTTCGTTACCTTTTCCGTTTCAATACTTCTTTGTGTCAACAGGAAAATCTGTTGTTCTTCTGCCATTGCCTTTTGGATAGCCTCCAATGACATTTCTCTGCTCACGTCAAAGTGTACGACCTCTTTTGGCATAATTGTCATTCCTCTAAGCGCTACCATAGGCAGTTTTTTTATCTGTTCATTCATCTGTTTTCCCTCTATTCAAAAAGACGGCTCTCTGGTTACCCATTAACGCCGTCTTAATTTCTTTTCAAGTTTACGCACTGACTACTTCTTTATTTTCTGTCTCATAAATCGGTTTACCGATTCCCTGCACAACCTCTTTTGTAATTCTACAGTATTTAATGCTGTCATCTGACGGAACGTGATACATAGTGTCCATCATAATCTTTTCCATAATAGCACGAAGTCCTCTTGCACCTGTCTTTCTTGCCAAAGAAGTTTTTGCGATTTCCACAAGCGCATCTTTATCAAACACCAATTCAACGCCGTCTAATTCCAATAATTTTTGGTATTGCTTTACAATCGCACTCTTCGGTTCTGTCAAAATACGAATTAATGCATCTTCATCTAACATTTCAAGGGATACCGTTACAGGAACACGTCCGACAAGTTCAGGGATAAGTCCGAATTTTACCAAATCCTGCGGTAATACCTGTCCAAGCAGTCTGTCGATATCATACTCATGTTTTTCTGCGATTTCCGCATTAAATCCGATAGACTTCTTATCAATACGTGTTTCGATAATCTTGTCAATTCCTTCAAACGCCCCACCGCAAATGAATAAAATATTTGTTGTATCAATTTGAATTAATTCCTGATGCGGATGTTTTCTTCCACCCTGCGGCGGAACAGAAGCGATTGTTCCCTCGATGATTTTTAAAAGCGCCTGCTGCACTCCTTCTCCCGACACGTCACGGGTAATAGACGGATTTTCTGATTTTCTTGTAATTTTATCAATCTCATCAAGATAAATAATTCCATATTCCGCTCTGCGAATATCTCCGTCTGCCGCCTGAATAATTTTCAACAAAATGTTTTCGACGTCTTCACCAACGTACCCCGCCTCGGTCAATGCCGTAGCATCTGCGATTGCAAACGGTACATTCAAAACTTTTGCCAACGTCTGAGCGAGAAGTGTTTTCCCACAGCCTGTAGGACCTAACATCAAAATATTACTTTTGTGTAATTCCACGCCTAAATCTTTCTCTGCCATAATTCTCTTATAATGATTGTATACGGCTACCGATAAAACTTTTTTCGCCTCATCCTGTCCGATTACATAATCGTCAAGAAACGCTTTCATCTCTTCCGGTTTTAGCAAATTGATTTCGCTAAACTCGTTATCTTCTTCGTATTCCAGTTCTTCTTCTATAATCTCTGAACAAACGTCAATACATTCGTCACAAATAAAGACACCGTTTGGTCCTGCAATTAACTTGCGTACCTGCGCCTGTGATTTGTTACAAAATGAACATCTGATTGCCTCGTCTACTTTCGCCATACTTTCACCTCTTTTTTACACACGCAAAGGAGATGTCCGACAGACACCCCCTTTGTTCTTATTAACGGCTTACAACTACTTTGTCGATTAAGCCATATTCTTCTGCTTCCTGAGCAGACATAAAATTATCTCTTTCTGTATCCGCAGAAATCTGTTCAAAACTTTTGCCTGTTCTTTCGGCTAAAATTTCATTTAATTTCTTACGTGTTTTTAAAATATGTTCTGCAGCGATTTGAATTTCCGTTGCCTGCCCCTGTGCTCCACCTAATGGCTGGTGAATCATAATCTCAGCATTTGGAAGTGCGAAGCGTTTGCCTTTTGCTCCTCCTGCCAACAAAAATGCACCCATGCTCGCAGCCATTCCGATACAGGTTGTAGATACATCACATTTAATGTACTGCATTGTATCATAGATTGCCAGCCCTGCACTTACAGAACCACCCGGACTGTTGATATATAACTGAATATCTTTTTCAGGGTCTTCCGCTTCAAGATGTAATAACTGTGCCACAATAATACTTGCCGACACATCTGTTACTTCCTCTCCAAGAAAGATAATTCTGTCTTTTAGAAGTCTTGAATAAATATCGTAGGAACGTTCACCGCGACTTGTCTGTTCAATAACATAAGGTACTAAACTCATGATGCTGCCTCCTTATTTAAAATACCATTGATTATTTTTCTACTGTGTTGTCCACAACTAATGTTACTGCTTCCTGCACTGCAAGATCCATTTTCATCTGTGCTTTTTCATTTTCGCCCATAAATTCTTTTAATTTTTCTACTTCCATCTTGTATGCTTCAGCCATTTTTGCTAATTCTTCATCAATTCTTTCATCTGTGATTTCGATGTTTTCTGCTTTAACGATTGCTTCTAACACTAATCTTGTCTGAATACGTTTTACAGCCTGTGGTCTTAATTCTTCAAGCATTTTTTCTGCTGTCATTCCTGTAAACTGGAAGTACTGTTCCATGCTTAATCCCTGCTGCTGCATTCTCTGAGCAAAATCATCTGCCATTTGACGTACCTGTGTATCAATCATCGCTTCAGGAATATCCATAGTTGCGTTTTCTACAACCTGTTCCATAGCCTGATCTTCTTTCTGTCTTTTTCCGTCAGCATTTTTCTGTTCTTTGATTTTTGCTTTGATGTCTGCTTTTAATTCATCTAATGTATCAAACTCTGAAATTTCTGATGCAAATTCATCGTCTAATTCAGGAAGTTCTTTTGCTTTGATTTCATGTACTGTACATTTGAATGTTGCTGCTTTTCCTGCTAATTCAGGTGCATGGTATTCCTGTGGGAATGTTACGTTTACTTCCACTTCTTTACCTGCTTCAGCACCGATTAACTGTTCTTCAAATCCAGGTATAAATGCTCCCGAACCGATTGTAAGCGGGTAGTTTTCTCCTTTTCCGCCTTCAAATGCAACACCGTCAACAAATCCTTCAAAGTCTAATACAACTTCGTCTTTATCCTGTACAGGACGTCCTTCTACTTCGATTGTTCTGGCATTTTTTTCCTGTTCTTTTACAAGTCTTTCTTCTACTTCTTTCTGAGTTACTCTGTTAGAGTATTTGTCAACTTTTAATCCTTTGTATTCACCTAAAGTTACTTCCGGTTTTAAAGCAACTTCCGCTGTGAAAATAAATGGTTTTCCTTTTTCAATCTGTACTACTTCGATTTTTGGCTGTGAAACGATTTCTAATTCAGATTCATCATATGCTTTTGCATATGCTCCCGGAATGATTGCATTTGCTGCATCATCATAGAAAATTTCTACTCCGTACATTTTCTCTACCATTTGACGAGGTACTTTACCTTTACGGAATCCCGGAATGCTGATTTTCCCTCTTTGTTTCATATATGCACCGTTAAGTGCTTTTTCAAATTCTTCTGCTGAAACTTCTACTGTAAGTTTTGCCATATTGTGCTCTAATTTTTCTACTTGTAAACTCATTTACCTTTTCCTCCTTATATGAAAAACGCCTTTTGGCTTTCTTCTTTCACACTCATTAGCGTAGTATACCATAATCTCTTATAAATTTCTAGTCTTGAATTGCATCTAAACGCAGTATTTTCGCGATTAAATCGGATATTTCTTCCTCTTTTGGAGCAAATTCCTTGTTTTCTCCCTTTTTAATTGTCAGAGTAACCTCTTCTTTCTCTCCATAGGATACTTCCGTATATGCTGTTTCAAGCAATTCGTAAGACTGTGCCGTAATGTCCAAAAGCATCAGTTGAAGGATTTCCTCCTCCGTTCCTTTGTACTCTCCCCGCTCGGATTTCTGCTGAATTTCCACCATGCTTTCCTGTAACATTTTTTTCCAATTTACAAACACGTCTGCCGGTTGAATTTCTACAGTCACTTTATATTCATCATTGCTGATTTTTTCTTCCTTAACTACATTGTATTTCATTGAGCGGAAAATTTCTTTGCAAACCGTATAAAACTTTTCTTCCATTTCCCCGCCGGCATTCAGTCCTTCTGTCAGTCCCTCTGAAAATGTGCGAATATACTGCTCGTAATCTTCTTTTAACTTTTTCTCCTCAATGTCTTTGTCAAATTCGAGTAATTCCTCCGTATCCCCCTGAAATCTATGGTCTAACAATGCCTGCACATATCCTTTTGCGTCAAATTTTCCGCAAGCCGTCATGCCGAGCATAAGACTACAGCACAGGAGAAGAAGCACTCCCTTTTTTAATCGTTTCATTCTGTTCTCCTTATCCATAAATGATAGATTTTCTTATTTCTTCTGCTTTCTCGCTGTCTGCAAGCAACTCTACAAGCGCCAATGCAAACGGAATTGCCGTTCCCATTCCTCTGCTTGTCACAACATGACCGTCAATGACAACCATATCTCTTATCACCTCTGCACCGAGCAGACCTTCCTCCATTGCAGGGTAGCAGGCAGCCTTTCTGCCCTCCAAAAATCCCAATTTTCCAAAAATAGTCGGGGCAGCGCAGATTGCAGCCACATATTTCTTACTGCCATAAAACTTTCTCAACAGTGCTTCAAGCCCTTTATGCTCCTGCAGGTGAATTGTTCCCGGCATTCCTCCCGGAAGAACAAGCATCTCGGCATTCTCAAAGTTTGCCTCTTCAAACAACGTATCTGCCTGCACGTTTATCTCATGTGCTCCATGTATTTCTCTGCTGCCGGTCACGGATACTGTTTCTACCTTCATCTCGGCTCTTCTCAGTATATCCACTACAGTCAGTCCTTCGATTTCTTCAAATCCGTCTGCAAGAAATACACATACTTTTTTCTCCATATCCCTTTCCTCCTTATTACAGATTACCTGCATTTTAGCAGACAACCGAAAAAAAAGCAAATATTTACATTTCCATTGCCCTATATTATGATATTTATCAGAAGAAACATTTTTTCATACACGAAGAAAGGCAGAAAGCATATGGAAATTGAAAGAAAATATTTAGTTAAACAACTTCCCGAAAAACTTTCCACTTATCCACATCGGCTAATCGAGCAGGGGTATCTTTCCACAGAGCCTGTTATCCGCATACGAAAAGACGGGGACAAATATGAACTGACTTATAAATCAAAAGGACTGATGATTCGTGAAGAATATAATCTTCCTCTTACCCAATCTTCTTACGAACATTTAAAACCAAAAACGGACGGCTATCTGATTACAAAAGAAAGATATAATATTCCTTATCATCATCTCACAATAGAACTGGACTGTTTTCTCGGACAATTTTCCCCGCTTATTTTGGCGGAGGTAGAATTTCCTGATGAAGAATCCGCCAACGCATTTGTTCCGCCGGATTGGTTTGGGGAAGATGTTACATTCTCCCCCGCATATCAAAACAGTTCCCTCAGTCAAAAAGGCCCGCTTCGCTAGAAGCAGACCTTTTTTTCTATTCTCCAAGATTAAATTCTTCATGAACGGCATTTAAGGCTCTGTCCACGTCTTTTTCATCAATCAGTACGGTAATACGAATTTCTGATGTGGAAATCATTTTAATATTTACTCTCGAATTGTAAAGCGCCTCGAACATTCTGGATGCCACACCCGGATTGCTCATCATTCCTGCGCCTACAATAGAAATTTTTGCCACATTTTCATCATATCCCACTTCCTGAATAGTAAGAACCTCTTTCTTTTCCTCCAACAATTCAAGCGTTGCCTGCAAATCGTCCTGAGAAACGGTAAAGGAAATATCTTTTGTTCCGTTTCTTCCGACAGACTGTAAAATAATTTCTACGTTAATATTATTTTTTGCAAGCGTATGGAACAGACTGAACGCAATACCCGGTTCGTCTTTCACACCGATTGCGGATACTCTCGCCGTATTTTTATCCCCTGCCACACCTGTGATTAGCATTTTTTCCATTTTTTTCACTGCCTCCTTCACTATCGTTCCTTCTTCGTTATTTAAACTTGAACGTACAATAAGCGTCACACCATATTTTTTCGCCATTTCTACTGAACGATTATGAAGAACTTTTGCTCCTAAAGTGGCAAGTTCCAACATTTCATCATAGGTGACTACCTCTAGTTTTCTTGCGTTTTTAACAACTCTCGGGTCTGCCGTATACACACCGTCTACATCCGTAAATATCTCACAGACATCGGCATGCAACACTGCCGCCAAAGCGACTGCAGTCGTATCCGAACCTCCTCTCCCAAGCGTCGTATAATCGTCATATTTATTTATTCCCTGAAATCCGGTTACGATAACAATTTTTCTGTTTTCCAGTTCATGCGTAATGCGTTCTGTATCAATTCGCTTAAACCGCGCATTTCCGTATTTTGAAGTAGACTGCATGGAAATCTGAAATGCATTTAAAGAAATCGCCGGAACTCCCATTGACTGCATCGCCATAGCCATAAGAGATACGGACACCTGCTCTCCCGTTGTCAGAAGCATATCCAATTCTCTCTTTGTCGCTCTCGGATTAATGTCAGTCGCTTTCGCAAGCAGTTCATCTGTCGTATCTCCCATAGCCGAAAGCACGACAACAACGTCATTTCCTTTTTGCCAATCTTCTATACATCGTTTCGCAACATTAAAAATTCTTTCTTTATTTGCTACGGAACTCCCTCCAAATTTCTTTACAATTAACATAAATTCCTCCTGCCCTCACGGTCAACTCTCATTAAAGCCATTTTATTCTTCCACACGCATCATATGCAGAATATTGGAAAACTGTGCCGCTTTTTCTTCGTAAACACTTTCTTTCATTTTCTCTGTCATAAATCCAAACTCACCGGAAATATCTTCCAAAACCACCTGTTCCGTTTTTCCGAACACAGCCTCTATTTTTTCGGCATATTCTTCCGGTACTCCTTTCATTCTGACAAAGAATTTTTTCTCTGTGTCCGCTTTGTCTGTCAGCGTAATCTTTTCTTCTGTCCAGACAGGCATAACAACTCTTCCCATATTTTTTACTGCGTCCACAACATCACCCACAACTGCACTTGCTGTAGGAAGTTTTCCTGCACCGCTGCCGTAGAACATTGCATCTCCCAGCATATTTCCTTTTACAAATACTGCGTTAAACACTCCGTCCACATGATAAAGCGGGTGGCTGTCATTCAACAGACACGGAGAAACCATAGCGCTGATTTTATCCCCTTCTCTTTTTGCAGAGGCAAGAAGTTTAATCGTCTTACCCAGTTTCTTTGCATATTTCATATCTGTAGCGGTAATCTTTGTAATTCCCTCTGTGTAAATTTCTTTGTAATCCACACATTTTCCCAAAATAACAGAAGATAAAATAGCAATCTTTCTGCAGGCATCATGTCCTTCTACATCCGCCTCCGGATTTCTCTCCGCATACCCTTTGTCCTGTGCTTCTTTTAATACTTCATCGTATTCCACGCCTTCGCTGAACATTTTTGTCATCATGTAGTTTGTTGTTCCGTTTAAAATTCCGATAATTTCTTCAATTTCATCTCCGGTCAACGCCTGATGAAGAGAGCGGATAATCGGAATACCACCGCCCACACTCGCTTCATATAAAAAATTCACTTGCTTGTTTTCTGCAAGCGCCAAAAGTTCCGCCCCGCACTGTGCTACCAATTCTTTATTGGAAGTCACCACACTTTTTCCCGCTTCCAAAGAACGTTTTACAAAGGTGTATGCAGGCTCAATTCCTCCAAGCACTTCCACAACTACTTTGATTTCTTCATCTTGAATAATCTGCTCAAAATCACTTACAATTTTATTTTCTATCGGTGTACCGGAAAAGTCTTTTCTATCTAAAACGTACTTTACTTCTATTTCATTACCTGCACGTTTCGCAATAATTTCCCTGTTTTTTTCCAATACTTCCACAACTCCTGAGCCTACCGTACCGTAGCCCAATACTGCTGTTTTTATCATCTGTATCACTCCCTGCCCACAATCTTTAAATAATGTACGCCTTCATTATTCTCTATTTCATTTATCATATCAGAAATATTTCCCGTTGTAGAAAGAATTTCCACACTGATTGTCAGTGTGGCTACTCTGTTCAACGGAATGCTCTGATGAATGGTGAGAATATTAGCTTTGTACTCCGCAATCTCCTGTAAAATCTCGGCAAGAAGTCCCGGTATATCGTCCATTTGAATTGCTAAAGTAATCGTCTGTCCCTTTTCATTTTCATGGAAGGGAAAAATATCATCTTTATATTTATAAAAAGAACTTCGGCTCAGCCCTATCTTTTCTGTCGCTTCCTGAATTGTCATAAAACGCTCCGCCGCCAGCAATCTTTTTACCTCTACCACTTTAAGAAGTACCTCAGGAACTGCTTTTTTCTTAATGACATAGTAATTTGAGTCCATGCCGCACCTTCCTTTCGCCTTCGTTATTCATCTTCATTTCGTTTTTTCAAATATGCGTTAATAAACGGTTCTATATCCCCGTCTAACACCGCAGTAACATTTCCGTTTTCAACATTTGTGCGGTGATCCTTTACTAAAGTATATGGTTGCATAACATAGGAACGTATCTGATTGCCAAATCCGATTTCTTTTACCTCACCTCGTATATCCGACACCTTTTCCGCCTGCTCCTGCTGTTTAATGAGATATAATTTTGCTTTCAGCATCTGCATGGCTTTCTCTCGGTTGGAATGCTGTGAACGTTCATTTTGACACTGCACAACAATTCCCGTAGGTAAATGTGTAATACGAATGGCGGAGGACGTTTTATTGACGTGCTGTCCTCCCGCTCCGCTCGCTCTGTATGTATCCACTTTTAAATCATCTTCATTGATTTCAATATCAATATCGTCTTCTATATCCGGTATAACATCGCAGGACGCAAATGAAGTCTGCCTTTTCCCCGCCGAGTTAAACGGTGAAATACGCACAAGTCTGTGAACACCTTTCTCAGACTGTAAATAACCGTATGCGTTTTCCCCATTCACTTCAAATGTAACGGTTTTTATCCCCGTAATATCCCCATCCAAATAATCCAGTACGGAAATGGAAAATCCTTTTCGCTCCGCCCACCTGCTGTACATTCGGTAGAGCATACTTGCCCAGTCACAAGACTCCGTTCCCCCTGCACCCGCATGGAGGGTGACAATCGCATTGTCCTTGTCATACGGACCTGAAAGCAGCGTGTTAATGCGGATTTCCTCAAAGTTTTTCTCGAACTGACGGATTTCTCTGCGGATTTCACCAACCATACTCTCGTCATTATCCTCGTACGCCATTTCAATGAGCATACCGATATCTTCATAACTCGTGAGTAAGTCTTCCGCCGTTTCCAAAAAACTCTGCAGCCCTTTCAATTCACGCATAACCTTTTGGGAGTGTTCTGTATCCTCCCAAAAGCACGGCCCTTCTATTTTCTTTTGCAGTTCTTCCACTCTTGCCTGTTTACCCGACAGGTCAAAGTGAATCCCTCAATTCGTTTAATGGTTCTTCATATGAATTTATGACACTTTTGAACTGGTCTAATTCAACCATTTTTTCACCTCTTTTTAATTATTTTCGTCCACAGCACTGTTTATATTTCTTTCCGCTTCCACATGGACATGGATCGTTCGGATATACTTTCTTTTCTTCTCTCTTCTTCGGTTCTCTTACAGATGTGTCATCTTTATTTGTACCTGTCACCTGTGCAACCTGTTCTCTTTCCACTTTCTGTTCAATTCTAACGTGGAATAATAAACGTACCGTATCTTCCGCAATAGCGTTTGTCATTGCTCCGAACATATCATATCCGAGCATTTTGTATTCTACCAACGGATCTTTCTGTCCGTATGCCTGAAGTCCGATACCCTGACGCAACTGATCCATATCATCAATGTGATCCATCCATTTTGCATCGATAACTTTTAATAAAATAACACGTTCCACTTCTCTTAAATGTTCAATTTCAGGGAATTCAGCCTCTTTTGCTTCATATGCTTTTACGGCTCTTTCCTTCAATACGTGTTTCAATTCTTTCTGACGCATATTTTTCACTTCGTCAGGCGTAATAAATTTCATCGGAATTGTTGCGAGAAGACTTCTCTCCAACTCTGCCAAATCCCACTCGTCCGATTCCAAATCCGGTGATATGCAGGCATCCACAAGATTCTCCACATATTCCGTAATCATATGATAGATAGAATCTCTCATACTTTCTCCGTCCAATACACGGCGTCTTTCTTCGTAGATGATTTCTCTCTGTTCGTTCATAACCTGATCGTATTCCAACAGATTTTTACGAATACCAAAGTTATTATTTTCAATCTTCTTCTGTGCTTTTTCGATTGCGTTTGAAAGCATCTTATGTTCAATCTGCTCTCCGTCTTCTACTCCAAGTGTGTTAAATACACCCATAAGTTTTTCCGAACCGAACAGTCTCATCAAATCATCTTCTAATGAAATATAAAATCTTGACTCACCCGGATCGCCCTGACGTCCTGAACGTCCACGCAACTGGTTATCAATACGTCTTGACTCGTGGCGTTCTGTACCGATAATTTTAAGTCCGCCTGCATTTTTTGCGTCCTCGTCCAATTTAATATCCGTACCACGACCTGCCATGTTTGTAGCGATTGTTACTGCGCCATGCACACCTGCCTGCGCAACAATTTCCGCTTCCATTTCATGGAACTTCGCATTCAATACGTTATGTGGAATACCTTCTTTTTTCAGCATTCTGCTTAATAATTCAGAAGTTTCGATTGTGATTGTACCAACGAGAACCGGTTGTCCTTTTGCGTGTGCTTCCACAACTGCGTCTACAACCGCTCTGAATTTTTCATCTTTTGTCTTATATACGGCATCGTCTAAGTCTTTTCTCTGTACCGGAAGATTTGTCGGAATTTCAACAACGTCCATTCCGTAAATATCACGGAATTCTTTTTCTTCTGTAAGAGCAGTACCCGTCATACCGCTTTTCTTTTTATATTTATTAAATAAGTTCTGGAAAGTAATTGTCGCAAGAGTCTTGCTTTCTCTCTTCACTTTTACGTGTTCTTTTGCTTCAATCGCCTGATGAAGTCCGTCAGAGTAACGGCGTCCCGGCATAATACGTCCCGTAAATTCATCGACAATCATAACTTCTCCCTCAGGAGTAACAACGTAATCCTGATCTCTGAACATTAAGTTATGAGCGCGAAGCGCTAAAATAACATTGTGCTGAATTTCTAAGTTTTCAGGGTCTGCTAAGTTTTCTAAGTGGAAGAATTTCTCTACTTTCTTCACACCGTCTTCTGTAAGGCTTACATTTTTTTCTTTCTCATTAACGATAAAGTCACCTGTTTCCTCGATGTCCTCTCCCATAATAGCGTTCATCTTAGAAAATTCTCCGCTCGCCTCACCGCGTTCCATTTGTCTTGCCAAAATGTCGCAGGCTTCATATAATTTTGTAGATTTTCCGCTCTGTCCGGAAATAATAAGCGGTGTTCTTGCCTCATCAATCAATACGGAGTCGACCTCATCGATTACGGCAAAGTGAAGCCCTCTCTGTACTAACTGCTCTTTATAAATAACCATGTTATCTCTCAAGTAATCGAAACCGAGTTCGTTGTTCGTTACATAAGTAATATCACAGTTATACGCTTCACGGCGTTCGTCATTGTCCATAGAGTTCAAAACAACACCGACTGTAAGTCCAAGAAATTCGTGTACCTGTCCCATCCACTCAGCATCACGTTTTGCCAAATAGTCGTTGACTGTAACGATATGTGTTCCTTTTCCCTCCAACGCATTCAAATATGCAGGCAATGTAGAAACTAAAGTTTTACCTTCACCTGTTCTCATCTCGGAAATACGTCCCTGATGCAAAATAATACCACCGATTAATTGTACTCTATAGTGTCGCATATGTAATGTACGGACAGCGGCTTCTCTTACCGCAGCAAATGCTTCAGGTAAAATATCATCAAGCGTTTCTCCTTTTGCCAATCTCTCTTTAAATTCTTTTGTCTTACCCCGTAATTCCTCGTCTGATAATTTCTGCATATCCGGCTCTAATGCTTCAATCTTATCGACAATCGGATAAATACGCTTTAATTCATGTTCGCTGTGTGTACCAAAAATTTTTTCTAATAAGCCCATATCTTTCTCCTTGTTTGAAAAATTCAAGAATCTTCGGTGTCCTTTTCCGAAGTCCAACTATGTTCCATTTTATCACTATATATACGGCAATTCAACCATTTTCTCTTACAAATGTCTTTATGGGAAATACAAAAAAGGCATATATCTTTTTCCTGTGATATACGCCTTTTTCGCCTGCTAAAATCTACTTTTATATACGCTCTCTTACTCAAAATGGAATTAACATTATGAATATTTTTTAAATCTCTTTACAGAATATAACATTATCATCGCCCCGAATGTTCCAATAAGTATTCCGCATAATGCTACCGGAACTTCTGTACTCAATATTCTTATCAAAGAATTCGAACCTTTTACTGCGATATTCCAAGAATTTATCGTTATATGAATTAATATAGGATATAGTATATCGTCTGTCAAAAAAAGAATATACGCTAATAACAATCCGATTACAAATGCAATCGGGACTTGCAAAATTCCGCCATGTAACATTCCAAAAATAACAGCCGAAAGTATGATAGCGGATTTTAAAGAATAATTTAATCGAAAATACTTTAAAATCAATCCTCTAAAAATAAGTTCTTCTACTATTGGACATATAAGACATATTTCAAGATAATCTTCCAATTGAAAAGTTGTAACTGTTTGGCTGACCAATTCTTTCGGCATAGGTATCAAAACAGTAAACGAATGAAAATATGCTCCTCCTATACCAGCCAATATAGAAAGGAATAGTAAATTTTTGTTTTTCCCTTTTTCAGTTGATATGTATTTTTTCTTACTTAAAGTTACAATTAATGCAATAATAATAGTTGTTTCAATCATTATTACTACTATTCTATTAGGAATATTCATCCGCATAATTGAGAATAAAATTACATACGCAATTCCTGTACATAATCCAATAACAAAATACTTAATTTCTTTCCACATATTCATCCCTCCACACTTTAGTTGTATACCGTACTCTTTTGTTTAATTTTAACATTTTTTTAATTTTATTCAACTTTTTTCTAGTTGTTTTATCCTGTTTTTTATTTCCTATGGCATACAAAAAAAGAGTGTTGCATTTCGCCCCACTCTTTCCATTCTTCTTTATTTTGTTGTTGTGCTATTATTTGTGTTATGGTTGTTTCGATTATTTCCTGTAACATCATCTACAGTGTCCTCCACACCGTCCACAACATCACGGACTCCGTTGTCAATTCCTCTTCCGACGTCTTCCATAACTCCGTCACCGTCTGTATTTTTCTTGTCCGTATTTGTTGTCGTGTTGCCGTTATTATTCGCATTTTCCTTTGTTCCGCAGCCAACTGCAAAAAGCATACATACGCACAACAACGCTACAACTGTCTTTTTTATCTGTTTCATCTGAACTCTCCCTTTCTGTGTATTGTGATGCATTAAGAATTTCTTCTTATAAATAATATTTGCAAATCACTTTTTTCTATACACATTCAGCGTTCGGAAAGTTTTTCCATTTTTATAAAAATACGTCTTCCATTGCGTACAGTCCGGCTTTCTGCCCCGCCAAAAATTTTGCTGCCTCCAATGCTCCTTTTGCAAAAATGGATTTAGAGTACGCCGTATGCTTTATTTCAATCACTTCGTCCTCTCCCGCAAACATCACCTGATGTTCGCCTACAATCGTTCCGCTGCGAACAGATAAAATGGGAATATTTTCTTCACCCACCGCTTTTTTTAATGCGATTGCCGTTCCGCTGGGAGCATCTTTTTTATATCGATGATGTTTCTCGATAATTTCCACATCATACCCTCTCGGAACAAATTCCTTCCCCATATTTTTCAGCAGTCCTGACAAAACGGTAATACCCACCGACATATTTGCCGACTGTAAAATAGGGATTTTTTTTGCAAATTTCTTTACATTTTCCTGCTGCTCTTGGGACAATCCGGTTGTACACAGCACAAGTGGAAGATGCTTTTCTTCACACGCACTCAGCAACTCATCTGTTCCTACCGCATCCGAAAAATCAATTACAGCGTCCGCCGAAATATTGCAGTCACGCAGACTTGTAAAGACAGGATAGTTTTCCGTATTTTCACTGCATTTGTCCACTCCTGACACAATCCGCACTGCCTCGTCTTTTTCGGCAAGCACGGTGACAAATTTACCCATTTTGCCATTACATCCGTGTAAAATTACGTCAACCATATTTCCCCTTCCTGTGATAACTTTATTCCATATTCACACATAATACGAGCCAATGTTTTTCCTTTTTCTTCCTCCAAATCCAGCAGTGGCATACGGAGACTTCCCACATCTTTCCCCATAAATGCCAACGCTTTTTTTATCGGAATAGGATTTACCTCACAAAACAACTGCCGTATTAAAGGCAGCGCTTTCAACTGTAACGCACAACTTTCTTTTATGTTTCCCGATAAAAAGTTATCACATATATTATGCACTTCTCTCGGCGATATATTTGCCAAAACCGAAACAACTCCCTTTCCGCCAAGTGATAATACGGGGACAATTTGATTATCATTTCCCGCATATACATCTATTTTCCCGTCCGTAAGTTCCAATATTTTTGCCACCTGAGAAATATTCCCCGATGCCTCCTTTACGCCTGCAATATTTTCATTTTTCCGAGCCAGCAGGGAAATTGTTTCCGGCTCAATATTACATCCTGTTCGATTTCCTACATTATATATAAGCACCGGAATGTGAACATTCTCCGCAACATTTCCGTAATGTGCCAAAAGTCCCTTTTGAGTCGGCTTATTATAATAAGGCGTAACTACAAGTACGCCGTCCGCACCGCAATTTTCCGCTTCTTTTGATAATTGTACTGTCGTCCGCGTACAGTTTGTTCCTGTTCCCGCTATAATCGGTATTCTTCCTTTGGCAAATTGTACTGCTCTTTTTATGCAGAGCAGCCGTTCTTCTTCTGACAAAGTAGCGGATTCCCCAGTCGTTCCGCAGACGATTATAGCATCGGTCTGATTTATGCAATGATACTCTACCAATTCTTCCAGCATTTCCTCATTGATGCTTCCGTCTTTACAAAACGGCGTTACAAGGGCAACCCCCGAACCGACAAAAACAGATTTCATTTTCTATTCTCCAACACACTCTAATTTGCTGACAGATACCTCATAGGCAACTCGTTTTTCCGTTTCCACCTCTGAAAGTTTTTTCACATATTCTCTGCTCTGAATACGTCCGAGAACCTGAACGTGTTCTCCCACTTCAAAAGATGACGCATATCTCGCATTTCTTCCCCAGCAGATACATGGTATGTAATCTGATTTTCCGTATGGTCTGTTGACTGCCAGCAATAAATCCGCAATTTCTCTTCCGAGCGGTGTTTTTCTATAAACCGGCGTCTTACAGATATATCCGTCCAACAAAATATTATTTGTTTTTGCTCCGTCTAATTCTTCTTCCACAAATGAAATTTCTCTTGCAAACACAGACAGTACAAGTCGATTTCTGTCCTCCTCGTGTCGGTTATATGAGCGGAACTGTCCTGTTACCATAATATATTCTCCGCGATAATCCTGTGTCACATCAATAAGTCTTTCTGAAACCATTAATGGAATTCTGTCATCTGAATTGCTCAATCTTCGCACCAAAACTTCAACCATGTAAAATCCTTCGCCAAATACCTCGTGGCTGAAAGTAAATTCAGATACTACCTCTCCCATAATTGTAACTTGATTGTTTTCAATAACCTTATCCGACATAATTTGTAATTCTCCCTTCCTCTTCGTCGTATTTTCTTGTCTATACTATCTTATTCTGCCCTTTTCCCTTTAAGACCAAATTTCCCTGAAAACCGTATGCCTTTTCTCGACAACTTTTATCGACAATTTTCTAGGTTTGAAAAAATATGTTCTTTGTGGGAGTCAAAATAGTGACTGACGAAATGCTTTGAATGAAACGAGAGAGATTTGACATACATTATAATCTCGGTTATAATATACTTACTAAGACAGTCGAGAAGATAGCACAAACCTATCCGCCTCGGCGAAAATTAAAAAGTAACTATCAGAGATAGCCGCCTAATTCTTTACCAGAGAGCAGGGCGGCTATTTTCTGTCTTCGTCATCTCTGACTAATGTGATAATAGCACATATCATAATCACAAAAGTAAATAAATCACTGTATGTAACCATGTTATCATCCCCTTTCTAAGACTAAAAGCGGATGATATGGCCGCCCTCTCGGCTGCCTTATTAAATATATTATTTTATATTCTGATGTAAAAATATAGTACTATAAAAGCACATGTTTGTATATAGGTTAACTATTTTTCCCTAAAACCCCTTGTAATCTAACGATAATGTGATAAACTGTATAAGTTGTAATTTGGTAATAAGCCAACTGACTGGCTTTTGATAAAAGAAAGAAGGTAACTTATAATGAAAACCAAAAGAGAAGATATAAGAAACATTGCCATTATTGCCCATGTAGACCACGGGAAAACAACTCTCGTTGACGAGTTATTAAAACAAAGCGGCGTATTCCGTGAAAATCAGGAAGTTGCCGAACGTGTCATGGACTCTAATGACATCGAACGTGAACGAGGAATTACTATTCTCTCAAAAAACACAGCCGTATATTATAAAGATACAAAAATCAATATCATTGATACACCGGGACACGCTGACTTTGGTGGTGAGGTAGAACGTGTATTAAAAATGGTAAACGGTGTTATTCTTGTTGTAGACGCTTTTGAAGGCGCAATGCCACAGACAAAATTCGTTCTCCGAAAAGCATTGGAATTACAACTTCCGGTTATCGTTTGTATCAACAAAATTGACCGTCCGGAAGCACGCCCAGATGAAGTTATCGATGAAATTTTAGAACTTTTCATGGACTTAGACGCTTCAGATGAACAGTTGGATTGTCCGTTTGTTTACGCTTCCGCAAAAGCAGGACACGCCATTTTAGATTTAACAGACGATCCGAAAAACATGGTGCCTTTATTTGAAACCATTTTAGACTACATTCCGGCTCCTGAAGGTGATCCGGACGCAGATACACAGGTATTAATCAGCACAATCGACTATAACGAATATGTGGGACGTATCGGTGTCGGAAAAGTTGACAACGGTACAATTTCCGTAAATCAGGATATGGTTGTCGTAAATGCCCATGAACCTGACAAACAGAAAAAAGTAAAAATCAGCAAATTATATGAATTTGACGGTTTAAATAAAGTAGAAGTTAAAGAAGCCGGCATCGGTTCAATCGTTGCCATTTCAGGAATTTCTGATATTTCCATCGGAGATACACTCTGCTCACCGGAAAATCCTGTTGCCATTCCATTCCAAAAAATTTCCGAACCGACTATCGCTATGCAGTTTATTGTAAACGACAGTCCATTTGCCGGACAGGAAGGAAAGTATGTAACTTCCCGCCATTTAAGAGAACGTCTTTTCAGAGAATTAAATACAGACGTAAGTCTTCGTGTGGAAGAGTCTGAAAGTGCCGACAGTTTCCGTGTATCCGGACGTGGAGAACTTCATTTATCCGTATTAATCGAAAATATGAGACGTGAAGGATACGAATTTGCCGTTAGTAAAGCGGAAGTATTGTACAAAAAGGATGAAAAAGGCAAACTGTTAGAACCTATCGAAACTGCTTATATTGATGTTCCTGATGAATTTACGGGAACAGTTATCGATAAATTAAGTCAGAGAAAAGGCGAACTTCAAAACATGAGCGCATCAAACGGCGGATATACACGCTTGGAGTTTTCTATCCCTGCCCGCGGACTTATTGGTTACCGTGGGGAATTTATGACTGACACAAAAGGTAACGGTATTTTAAATACGGCTTTTGAAGGATATGCTCCTTATAAAGGAGATATTCAATATCGTAAACAAGGCTCTCTCATTGCATTTGAAACAGGTGAGTCTGTAACATACGGACTTTTCAGTGCGCAGGAAAGAGGAACATTATTTATCGGACCGGGCGAAAAAGTGTACTCCGGTATGGTTATCGGTCAGAATGGTAAAGCCGAAGATATCGAATTAAACGTTTGCAAAACAAAACATTTGACAAATACACGTTCTTCAGGCTCTGACGATGCTTTAAAACTGACAACTCCTCGTATTTTAAGTTTGGAAGAGGCGTTAGACTTTATCGACACAGATGAATTACTTGAAGTTACTCCGAAAACATTGCGTATCCGCAAAAAAATTCTTGATTCTAAGATGAGGAAAAGAGGAGCAAAATAGTGGACTTTTTAAGATTTCTTGAGGGGATTCGCTCCCCTCTTTTAAATGATTTTTTTCAATTTGTCACTTATTTCGGTCAGGAACTATTAATCATTGCGTTTATCTGCACACTTTATTGGTGTGTAAATAAGCGCTTTGCTTATTTATTGGGATTTACTTATTTCACTGCCGGACTTTGTGTACAGACATTAAAAATTACTTTCCGTATCCCAAGGCCATGGGTACTCGACCCAAACTTTCATCCGGTAGAAAGCGCCGTTCCCGCTGCCACAGGCTACTCTTTCCCAAGCGGGCATACACAAGGGGCAACATCTCTGTTTGCCCCTCTCGCCTTACATACGAAAAAACGCATACTTTCTTTTTTCTGTGTATGTTCTTTCTTACTTGTAGGATTTTCCCGTATGTATCTCGGCATACACACACCGAAAGACGTACTTGTTTCTATGGGTGTTTCCCTTATTTTTGCATGGCTGCTTACGCATTTTTCCCATGTTCTGTTAGATAAGGAATGTTATCGAAAACGAATTGCTCTCTGCCTGATTGGGATTGCTATCCTTATTTCTGTATACGCTCTTTTTCTGTTGCACGCAGAAATAATCGCCTACAAATACGCCACAGACTGTCTGAAAGCATGTGGTGCAGGTATGGGATTTGCTGTCGGCTGGTATGTTGAGCAAACTTATTTGCAATTTGATGTAAAGACAAAGCATATTTACATCCAAGTTTTAAAAGTAATTATCGGGCTTCTTTGTGCCTTACTCATAAAGTCCGTTCTTTCTTATTTAATTGGAAAAAGTATTTTTGCAAAAATGGCTGAATATTTTATTCTCGTTTTATGGATTCTCGTTCTATATCCATACTGTTTTAGCCGAATACAGAAATTTTCTTTACAGAAAAGCAGAGATTAGATAGAATAAAAGAAAAGAGAAACGAGGGCTTTTTATGACAAAATATCTATCTGCTATTTTGAAGAAACTGGCAAACGCAATGGAATTATTCATTGCATTTCTGCTTGCTGTCGGTATTATTTTACTGTCTGCAAGACTGACACTGGACTTAATTCATATTCCGAACTTAGAAGTTTCTCCTAACTATGAGGATTTGCTGGAAAACTGTTTTAATCTCATTATTGGAGTAGAATTAATCCGAATGGTGTATACACACCGACCGGGTACTGTATTTGAGGTGCTGCTTTTCGCTATTGCACGACAGGTAATTATCGAACACGGTTCTCCGCTGAACAGCCTTATCGGCGTAATCGCCATTGCCGTTCTGTTTGCCACAAGAAAATTTCTTTTTTGCGAATTTGACGAGGCAGAAAAAATACTTTTCCGTGCAACGCAAAAAGTATTTCTCGTCAACCGCCTGATTCATGTAAATATTCCGTTTGAGGAAGGCGATACCCTTCGGGATGTTATCATTCGACAGTTGGAAAAACATAACGAAGAAATCGGTGTTGGCGCATGCGCCTATTTCTCCAACCTCGGACTTCGCGTTGCCAAAATGCACAAAGGCGAAATCTCCCGTGTAGAAGTAATCCGTTCAATTAAATAGGCTGAAAGACTGACTTCTAATTGTCAGTCTTTTATTTTTTTTTAATATTTTTATCTTTCTTTTTGTTGCATTCTTCTCGGTTTTTATGTATAATATACACATAGTACAAACTATCCTTTGTACAATATATCGAAAAGGAGTTGGACAGCATGAACTTTATTATTAGCGGAAAAAACATTGAGGTAACACAAGGTTTAAGAGAGACTATCGAGCATAAACTCGGAAAATTAGAAAGATACTTCACTCCTGACACGGAAATTATTGTAACACTTAGTGTAGAAAAAGAACGACAAAAAATTGAGGTTACGATTCCTGTTAAAAAAGACATTATTCGTTCGGAGCAGGTAAGCAATGATATGTATGTATCCATCGATTTAGTTGAGGAAGTTATCGAAAGACAACTTCGCAAATATAAAAATAAATTGGTGGCAAGACATCAAGCCGGCGGAAATTTCAATCAGACTTTCTTCGAATCTGAAGATGACACAGCCGACTCTGACGAAATTAAAATTGTTCGTACAAAACGTTTCGGTATCAAGCCGATGTTCCCTGAAGATGCTTGTATGCAAATGGATTTATTAGGACATAACTTCTTTGTATTCAGCAACGCAGAAACAGAACAGGTAAATGTAGTTTATAAACGTAAGGACGGTTCGTTCGGTTTGATTGAACCGGAATTTCAATAGTACCCCCTCATAAAAGAGCCTTCGCAAAATCAAATGCGAAGGCTCTTTTCTTCCTTATCTATTCCTGAAAAATAACCATTTCCCCGTCAATTTTGGCAAAATAGCATTCTTCCCCTTTTTCTATAACTGCCTGCCCGTTTGTTCCTTCCACAATTTCATCTGTAAGCCCTTTTTCCTCCGCTTCCGGCACAAGCACTTCCAACACAACTTTATCTGTATAAACAGGTTCTAAAACAGTTATTCCCCTCTGTCCCAAAATATACTGAATTTTCCCCAATCCCGTATAATCCGTGATGATTTTCAGTTTACACCCGTGCATTTTGGTTATAATCTTACTGGCAGAAATTCCTTCCTGCGTTGCCTTTGAATAGGCACGGACAAGACCTCCCGTACCAAGAAGTGTTCCCCCGAAATATCGAGTAACAACGACTGCTATATTATGAATTTTTTCTCCCAAAAGAACGTCCAGCATAGGTTTACCGGCAGTTCCGCTCGGCTCTCCGTCATCACTGCACCGTTGTATTTCAAATCGTTCTCCCACTGTATATGCAAAACAGTTGTGGGTTGCACTCCAATGCTGCTTTTTGATTTTTTCAATAAATTCCAGCGCTTCCTCCTCTGTTTTAATGGGCTGAACAGATGCTATAAATCTTGATTTCTTCTCTACAATTTCAGCCTCTCCGCCTGCATATACTGTTTTATATTCTGATAACATATTCTTTTCACCTTTTTCTTAAGATACTTATTTATTATTACTATAAAATAATTTCTTGCTATCCACAAGATTTTCTTAAGTTTTTGCTACTATTTATGAACTTTTTATTTTTCGCTTTATTTAAAATTGGTTATTTGATATAATATCATGGTAAAAGGAGGCAAAACTCATGAATTATGGAAAAAAGAACGCTTCAAAAAAACAGCGGGAAATTACCTCTAAAGCAAATATGCAGAAGAAACGAATTTTCTCCCGCCTTTTTAAATCCGTTATACTTTGTATTATAATCATTGGAATTGTCGGTGTTATCGGTGCAGGTTTCTTTGTAAAGAAAACCATTGACAATGCGCCTAATATCTCTCCTGCAAACGTAAAACCTACGGGATACACAACATTTGTTGTTGATAAGGACGGAAACGAAATCGAAAAGTTTGTTTCTTCCGGTTCTAACCGTGTATACAAAACCCTTGATGAAATTCCGGTTCATCTTCGTCAGGCATTTATCGCCATTGAAGACTCACGCTTTTATCAGCATAAAGGAATTGATTTAAAAGGTATTGTTCGTGCAGGGGTTGTCGGACTGACCAGTGGTAATTTTTCAGAAGGTGCCAGTACAATCACACAACAGTTAATTAAGAACACAGTCTTTCCTGATTTTATTAATGAGGACAGTTTTTTCGAGAGCCTTGAACGTAAAATTCAGGAACAATATTTGGCTTTGGAACTTGAGAAGCAGATGGATAAAGATTTAATTTTAGAAAATTATATGAACACCATCAACTTAGGGCAGAATACTTTAGGTGTACAAGCCGCTTCCAAACGTTATTTCAATAAAGATGTTTCCGAACTGACTTTGTCGGAATGTGCTACTATTGCGGGTATCACACAGAGTCCAAGTACGTTCAACCCTGTGACAAACCCTGATAAGAACAAACAGCGCCGTCAAAAAGTTCTCACAAAAATGTTGGAACAGGAATTTATTTCACAGGCGGAATATGATGAGGCAATGACAGATGATGTGTATGCACGCATTCAAAATGTAAATACACAACTTACAACTTCTGATGTAGACTCATACTTCATCGACGCTCTCGCAGATCAGGTTATCGAAGATTTACAGCGTACTGACGCAGGTTATCCGGGATATTCCGAAGCACAGGCAATCAACGCTTTATATAGCGGCGGATTAACGATTTATGCTACGCAGGATGCCGCAATCCAAAAAATCGCCGATGAAGAAATGAACAAAGACAGTAATTATCCTTCATCTGTATACACAGGTGTCGAATATGCCCTAACTGTCACCAGAAAAGACGGTACACAGGAAAACTACAGTTCCGGTCATCTCAAAAAATTCGGAAAAGAAAAATATAACGATAAACAAGGATTGCTCTTTACTTCGGAAGAAAAGGCAAAATCCCGTATAGAAGCATTTAAGGCATCCATTGCACAGGAAGGAGATAAATATGACGAAAAAATTATCTTTTCTCCTCAGCCACAGGCTTCCGCAGTTATTATGGACCAGTATACCGGAGAAGTGAAAGCACTTGTAGGCGGACGTGGAAAAAAACAGTCGAACCGAAGTCTGAACCGTGCAACCGGCTCTTTAAGACAACCGGGTTCTGCTTTTAAAATTATAGCTGTTTACGCCCCTGCTTTAGACAGCGCCGGACAATCACTCGGAACTGTAACAAAGGATGAACCTTTTGAGAGAAATGGAAAGTCTTACAAAAATGCTTACAATGGTTTCAAGGGCAACGTTACAATGCGAACTGCCATTCAAGATTCCATTAATATCAGCGCTTTAAAAACATTTGAGGAAATCACTCCTCAACTTGGATTTGAATATTCAGAAAAATTAGGTATTACATCGTTAGTGAAATCGAAAAAAATCAACGGAAAAGTATACAGTGATTTGCAGCTTCCTACTGCACTCGGCGGTATTACAGACGGTGTTTCCAACTTAGAAATGACAGGTGCATATGCCGCAATCGCTAACGGCGGAGTTTACAATACACCTATCTTCTATACAAAAATTTTAGACCACGAAGGAAATGTTCTGATTGATAACACAAGCAAATCAAGAACGGCATTGCGGGAATCTACCGCTTATCTTTTGACAAGCGCCATGGAGGACGTTGTAAAACAGGGAACAGGTAAACAGGCAGCACTCTCAAATATGCCTATGGCAGGAAAAACTGGTACAACAACTTCACGAGTAGATATTTGGTTCTGTGGATATACACCGTACTACACCTGCTCTGTGTGGGTTGGTTTTGATGATAATAAAGAACTTCCAAGCGGAAACTATAATCAAAAATTATGGAAAGGAATTATGTCGAGAATACACAAAAACCTTCCATACAAAGACTTTGAAATACCGGATACCGTAGCAAAGAAAAAAGTATGTTCTATCTCCGGCAAGGTCGCTTCCGGCTCTTGCCCATATCATATGGAATATATTGCTTTGGACGGCGGTTCCGATAAAGTTTGTTCAAGTCATGCCGGATATTCCGGTTCTGTAGGCGGAACAGTATCATCTGAGCATGAAAACGGAAACCCTGACAATAACGGAAATGTTTCTGACGAAAATACTTCAACAGAAAATTCTCCTGACGACAGCGGAACTGATAATGGAGAGGATTTTGAAAATCCTGATGATAACAATTCCTACGAAAACGGAAATTCTGATACAAATCAGAACACGGGACAGCCGGTGCCACCGACAGTTCCGTAGCAAAAGAGGAGATAGTGTCATTCTGAACACTATCTCCTCTTTTATGGTTTTTCCTGCTTATTCAATTACTAATTTCGCTGCGCCGTAAATTCCTGCATCATTTCCCAAACGAGCCAATTCAAACTGACATTCTTCATTCGCAAAAAATACCCGTTCTTTAAACGCTTCTGTAATGTAGTCCAAAAGAACCCTTCCGGCCTTTGAAACGCCGCCGCCGATTACAATAACTTCCGGATCTGTTAAAGCCGCCACATTCGCCAAAGCAAATCCTAAATATTTTCCAAATTCTTTTGCAATTTCAATAGCAACCGTATCATTTTCTTTTACCGCATCAAAGACAGTTTTTGCACTGATTTCCTCATTACGCAATACTGTTGCATCGTCATTTTTTGCAAGACGTTTTTTTGCAAGTCTTACAATTCCCGTTGCAGATGCGTACTGTTCTAAACAGCCTCGATTTCCGCATCCACACACTTCTGTTTCATCATAGTTTACGCAGATATGTCCGATTTCTCCGCCTGCTCCGTGTCCGCCGACTACCATATGTCCGTTGGAAATAATTCCTCCGCCGACACCTGTCCCAAGCGTTACCATAATCATGTTTTTGTGTCCCAGACCTCCGCCTTTCCACATTTCTCCCAGAGCCGCTACATTTGCGTCGTTTCCGACTTTTACCGTCATTCCTACTAACGTTTCCAATTCATGTTTTACTTCTTTATATCCCCAGCCTAAGTTTGCAGTTGCCTGTACAACACCTGCCTCCGTAACCGGCGCGGGTATTCCCACACCTATACCAAGAACGTCCTCTTTATCTAAATTTTGTTCCTCCATTTTCTTCTGAATGGAAGCCGCTACGTCAGGCAAAATATTTTCTCCGTGATTTTCCTTTCTTGTTTCAACTTCCCATTTTTCTACTAACGTACCGTCAAAATGAAACAATCCCATTTTAACAGTTGTTCCGCCAATATCGATTCCAAAGCAATATCTCATTTTTTTCACTCCTATTTATTCTGTGTCAAATTTTCCTGTACTCTTCTGTACAATTCCTGCGCCGCATTATATCCCATCTGTTTTTGTCTGTGATTTACCGATGCCGATTCTACGATAATCGCAAGATTTCGTCCCGGACGGATTGGAATAGAATGACAGACTACTTTATTTCCAAGAAATTCTGTATATTCTTCCTCCAAACCAAGTCTGTCGTATTCTTTTTCTTTATTCCAATCTTCCAATGTAATGACAAGGTCAATGTTCTGTGTTTCTTTTACACTCTGTACACCGAAGAGCATCTTTACGTCCACAATTCCAATACCGCGTAACTCGATTAAATGTCTTGTAATATCCGGTGCAGTACCGACAAGTGTTTCATCACTGACTTTTCTGATTTCCACAACATCATCTGTCACAAGTCGGTGTCCTCTCTTAATTAATTCCAAAGCCGCCTCGCTCTTTCCGATACCGCTCTCTCCCATAATGAGTACACCGACACCGTATACATCAACTAAAACACCATGTATAGAAATGCAAGGTGCAAGTTCCACATTTAACCAGCGTATTGCCTCCGCCATAAAATCAGATGTTTTTTTGTCTGTAGCAAATACAGGAATATTTTTCTCGTTTGCTTTTTTCAACATCAATTCATCCGGATATACTTTTGTGCTGTATATCAAACATGGAATATCATACGATAACAGTTGTTCATATATGACTTCTTTTCTTTCTTCCGGCATTTTTTGCAAATAAGTATATTCCACATATCCGATTACCTGAATACGTTCTGAATCAAAATGGTCGAAAAATCCTGTCAACTGCAATGCAGGACGGTTAATATCCGGCACAGTAATAACTCTCTCTGTCATATCTATATCCGGTGTGAGATTTTTCAGTTCCATTTTTTCAACTAATTTTTCTAATCCGACACTACTAGTGCAACCCATAAAGTTCCTCCTCCTATTTAAAATGTTCGCTCTGCTTAGTATATCATTTATGGAAAAAGTTGTACACTTCCTGAGCCGATTTTTCGTTCATTGACGGTAAATTTTTCAATTCCTCCACTGTCGCCTCTTTAATTGCATCCAGACTCATGAAATGCTTCATCAAATCTTTTCTTCTAGCCGGTCCTATCCCTTTAATGTCATCTAAAATAGAATGAACCTGTCCCTGTCCTCTCAATTTTCGATGAAATTCAATGGCAAATCGGTGTGCCTCGTCCTGAATACGTGTGATAAGGCGAAACGCCTCTGAATTTCTGTCAATCGGTATTTCCACATTATTATAGTATAACCCTCTTGTCCTGTGATTATCATCTTTTACCATACCGCAGACTGCAATGTCTAAATGCAATTTCTCCAGCACTTGAAGTGCCACATTTACCTGCCCTTTTCCACCGTCCATCATAATCAAATCCGGAGATGATGTGAAACTTCCCAATTCTTTCCCCTCTTCTTTCTCTTTGATACCGTGTTCAAATCTTCTTGTCAACACCTCTTCCATACTGGCATAATCGTCTGCCCCCTGCACACCTTTGATTTTAAATTTACGGTAATCATTTCGTTTCGGTTTTCCTTTTTCATAAACAATCATAGAACCGACAGAGTTAAATCCATTCGTATTGGAAATATCAAATGCCTCCATTCGGGACAGATGTGACAATCCGAGTAACTTTTCTATTTCCTTTACCGCGCCGATTGTTCTTCCCTCTTCTCTTTTTAACCTTTCCTTATCAGTAGAAAGAACAAGTTTTGCATTTTTTTCCGCCAAATCTACCAGTTTCTTTTTCTGACCTTTTCGGTGGACGGTGATATGCACTTTATGTCCTCTTTTCTGTGTCAGCCACTCCTCCAAAAGATTGCTTTCTTTTAATTCTTCCTGCACCATAAGTTCACGGGGAATATATGGCGTTCCCGCATAAAACTGTTTAATAAAATTTTCCAAAATTTCACTTTTTTTCTCATCTCTGCTGATTTTCATGTAGAAATGGTCCCGACCGATGAGCCTTCCGCCGCGAATGAAAAATACCTGTACAACCGCATCGTCCTCTTCCGTCGCAACCGCCAAAATATCCTTATCCTCGCCGTCACTGTTTGTTATTTTCTGCTTTTGGGCAATCTGCTTTACGCTGTTTAACAATTCTCTGTACTCGATTGCCTTCTCAAACTCCAGTTCCTCCGATGCCTGCTGCATTTTTTCCTCTAATGTTTTCAAAATCCTGTCATATTCTCCACCGAGAAAACGTAATGCCTGCTGTACCGACTTCCTATATTCCTCTTTAGAAATATAATTTTGGCACGGAGCATAACACTGCTTGATATGATAATTCAGACACGGACGTTCTTTCCCAATATCTTTTGGCAAATTACGATTGCAACTCCGTATATGATATAGTTTACGAATCAAATCTATTGTGTCTTTTACTGCACCCGCACTTGTATACGGTCCAAAATATTTTGCCTTATCCTTTTTTATCTCTCTTGCAAACAATACTCGCGGATAGTCTTCGTCCACCGTCACTTTAATAAACGGATACGTTTTATCATCCATAAGCATTGTATTGTATTTCGGTCTGTGTTCTTTTATCAGATTGCATTCCAGTACAAGCGCTTCCAGTTCAGAGTCCGTCACAATATACTCAAAACGGGAAATGTGGGTAACCATCTGCTCAATTTTAGCCCCTTTATTCCGACTGCTCTGAAAATACTGCCGTACACGATTTTTCAGACTGACTGCCTTTCCCACATAAATAATATCGTCTTTCTCATCGTGCATTAAATATACGCCCGGTTTTCCTGGCAACTTTTTTAATTCTTCCTCTATGTTAAACATTTCTTTTTTCCTTTCTCCCTATATTTTAACATATCTTTCGGCACGAAAAAAGGCGTACCCGCTAAACAGGATACGCCTTTTTCCATTTATTTTTTCTTATTTTTTTGTTTTCTTCGCGATAATCGGCATAATTGCACCTAATCCTAAAAGAACAAATGGTGTAAGAATATTTAATGTCAACTGGAATAAATCATCTGAGTAAATACCTCCGATGCAGGCAATGGCTGTAAAGATAAAGCACCATGCCCCAAAGATAATACCAATTGTTTTATTCTTCACAAATTTATATTCAGGAGCAAATTTTTCTCCCGCCTTCTTCAATGCAATGTAAGCAACAAATACCCATAAGTAACGTAATGGCATACATACAGAGTTTAATTTTACAAGCCATTTTACTAAAACGTCTACATTTTTAATACCAAATGCAGGAATGATAATTAAAATACTTACGATTACTGCTACTAATTTATGTCCGTTTGTATAAGCGCCGTGTTTGTTCTGTTTGAACATCTGTTTTGGAATGTAGTTTTCATCAGCATTTCCAAGTAACATGCAAAGCGGTGCATCAATAGAGATAACCATAACAGAGAACTGTCCGAGGAACTGTGTAATCGCATATAAGATAACGAATAAGTTTCCTACGTGATAGTAATCACCTAATTTTTGGAACGCATAATAAGCACCGTTTGTCATAAGGTCTTCCGGAATGTTCTTTGAATCAAACATCATTCCCATTGAAATTGTTCCTAAAATAGCACATACAGCAACCATGACTGCTAATGCAATCATACCTTTTGAAAAGTCTTTTGCAGGATTTTTTGTCTTGTTTACATATGGCGAGAATTTTTCACAACCACCTACCGCAAAGACAAGAATAGACAATCCTGTAAAGAATTTCATATCAAATGTCGGCATAAATGTTTTCACAGACCAGTCAATTTCTAATAATGGTGCATTTGTAATTGCAGGTGCAGCCATCATTAATACGATATACAAAATAGACATGATGAACATTGTTGTTCCCGCAAGTGTAGAAATTTTCTTCAACATGGAAACCCCTTTAGATGCAAGGTACAATGCCAAGAAGAAGATTGCAAGACACAAAATCTGCATTACTGTCGTATTCATCTCACTTGCTCTGCTGTCTTGGAATATAATCCAACTTGTTGCGATAACCGCTGAGTTTGGTTTCTGTGAAATGTAAGGCATATGTACTACCCAGTATGTCCAACCGGCATAGTATGCAAGCCTTTTCCCCATAGTTGCTGAAATCCATGAACTTACACCACCGTTGGCATTTTTAAACGCCGATCCAAGTTCACCTACCATTAACGCATATGGTACAAAGTAAATACCGAATACGATTATCCAAGCAACAATCGCCTGCAAACCATTGTATTCTGAGAACCCGTTAATAACGTTACCGAATCCCCATACACCACCAAACGCCATAAACGCAAGGCTGTACCACAAAATTTTCTTTTCGTTTTTTTGATTCATAGTTTTTCTCCTTTTGTTTTATCACTATGTTAATGGTATAACACTCATCGGATTTTTGCAAGAAATATTTCATTTTTCCGTTTCCAATTTTTGCTTTTGCATTTTTTTATGCAATTATATCTTCCTCTAAAATAATTCAATCTGTAAACGAATGCACCGCACCTTTCGGAAAGAAAATCGTTACCCGCGTGTACTTTTCTTCTTCCGATGCAACCTGTAACTGTAGTCCCAGCCTGTCGCACAGTTTTTTCGCCAAATATAGCCCCATTCCTGTTGCATTTGCTTTCTTTCTGTTTGAACCGGTAAATCCTTTTTCAAATACTCTGGCCAGTTCGGACCGCCTTATGCCACAGCCGTTATCTTCTATAATAAGAGCGATATTTTCTCTGTTGTCAGCACTGTAAACAGTAAGTTTTTTCTGCGGTTTGTCCATATATTTTACCGCGTTCTGCAGTATTTGCGAAAGAATAAAAGAGAGCCATTTCTCATCTGTGTAAATTACATTTTCTGTATCGTGAATATCCAAAATTACTTTTTCTTCCAATAGTACATATCTGAATTTCAACAGAACCTGATGAACTATTTCATCCAATGATAATCTCTTGACAAAATAGTCTTTTTCTGTGTTCTCACTCCTTGCATAATATAACATCTGCTCAACCAACTGAAAAATCTTATCTGTTTCTTTTTTCAGCAAATAGTTTCTTGTATTATCAAATGTCAGCGATAATGCTCCGATTGGTATTTTAATTTCATGGGCAAAACTTTCCACATATTCCTGATATTCCAACTGTTCCGCTTCCAGCATACTGATTTTATCGTTCATCGCCTTACAGGCTCTTTTCAAAGCGTAATAGTATGCTTCATTTTCCACCTCTCTCGGCTTCGGAAGAATTTCCGAAATGTAATATGTTTCCTGCAGTTTGTCCGTCATTTCAATGATCTCACGATTTTTTCTGCGTTTACTTCGATAAGTCAGCCACAAAAATCCCGTCTGAAATATAATACATATAAAAAGCATAAGAAAAATATATAATCCGTCCACTCCCGAAGAAAAGAGAAGAAATACAACCATAACAAGAAAAAACAGTTGAAACAAAATATATACTATTTTCTCCTCTAAAAATGTAACAAAACTCATAATCTCCACCCTTTTCCCCGAACATTTTCCAACAAATGCGAAATACCTATCTCTTTCAATTTCTTTTTTAGACGAGTCATATTGACAAGCAATACGTTTTCATCTAAATAATACTTATCATTCCACAACTTTTCCAACAGTTCTTCTTTTCCTATCACTTTATCCTCGTTCATAAAAAAATAATACAAAATACGAAATTCATTTCTTGTCAACTCAATCGTTTCCTCTTTATATTTTAATATGGATAAATGTAAATCTAACGTACACTCTTTCTTCGTAATTTCCCTGAAATTATTCGGATTGGAAAGTTGAAACGCTCTTTTTATTTTCTCCAGCAAAATCAATGTATCATACGGTTTTGGAATAAAATCAATACCACCCGCCTGAATACTCTGTAATTCGTCCGCTGTCGTATCTCTGCTCGTCACAAAAATAATAGGCGTCTGCCGTACATTCTTTATTTTTTTGCATATGTCATACCCATTTTCATATGGCAGATTTACGTCCAACAAAATTAAATCTGTCACACTCTTTTCCACACTTTTAGGTATATTTTCAAAATCGGTAAACAATACTGTTTCATATCCTTTTGTCTGCAATAATTTTGCCAACTCCTGACGGGTAATCTCATCATCTTCGATAATTCCTATTTTCACCTGCCATGCCTCCCTCCAACTTTCTATTATACACACATTCCACAAGGAGAGTTAGTAAAACTAACTCTCCTCGTTAATATTTCTTTTGAAACTAATATAAGTAACTATCCAGTACACTGCGTAAATACAGAGGAATAACGCCAGTCCGCTGAAATAGTACAGTATATATGTGGTTTTACTTTCCAAAAAGATGTAGTAAACATTATTAATCGATTTTACCAAAAAGAAGCAAAGTATTACCGGATAAATGAGCGGTAACCCGAACAGCACAAGCAACTGTTTTCTTATCGTCTTATATAAATTTTTATCGTTTACTCCAAGTCTTCTCAATGTAAGATAACGATATTTATATTTTGTGGAATCGCTGAGCGACTGTACTGCCAATATCGTTCCTACAACTGCGATAAAGATAAATGCCATATAAAAGCAAATACTTGACATCATAGCCGTCATCGTATTTTGTTCTTCAATCATTGCCCCCCTTGTTATTACACGATACAATTCATAAACAGGTTCTCCGTCACTGCCGATTTTCGTCAACTGCTCACACATTTTTTCTCGTATAATCTCTTCCAGTTTAGCATCTGTTTCTTTTGTCGTATTCACGATGAGGTGACTTTCTCCCGCCTCTATATTTTTCACATATTTATCAGGAAGTATCATAGTGTAGTCCTGTTGATAATTCATATACTGCCAAAAATTCTCCGAAGTGATTTCTTTTAACTTCAACGTTTTTCCGCCTGCTGCTTCAATTTCTTTAATCTCCTCTACCTCTTCTAAATTTGCCTTTGTTGCACTTATGGCAACAATCATATATTCATTATCTTTCAATGAAATCGGTTTTTCATCTCTCAACTCCATAAGCCGATTATAATCACTTAACTTCATTATACAGTCACTGTCATGGAATTGGTTTACATATTTTTGCACCTGACTTTTCTTATCCCAATAAATATCATATGAAAAAGTATCTTCTATCTCATACTCTTCTTCTATCACTTTAATATATTCATCATGGGAATCTCTGTCATCCATAACTGATACGTCGTAAGGTGCCTGCTGTTTGAGCATCGAATCATACATTCCCTTTGAAATTTCCGACACATTAAAACATAATAATGCCAGTAAAGTTAAAACAGAAAATGTTCCTAACACAAAACTCATTGTTCTCGCTTTTGATGCAAACGTTCTCGCTACAAACAGATTATCTTTATCATATTTCATTGCCTTACTTTTCAGCACAACGGAAAGAATCATATCCGAAACTGTTGTGTATACACCATACATACTGACAATAAAACCAATGGACGCAAACATAAGATAATTCATTACATCCTGCTGATTAAACTGCTTTAGATTAAATTGGGAATACCATACACCAATCGACACAATTCCAATGAATACGCTGGCAAGGAAAATCGTATTTCTGTTTTTCTTACTTTGAAACATTTTCTTTTCATTCTGCTTTTCCAAATAGAGAAAGCCATGTACAGACATTTTCCGCATTTTTCTCCACAGGTTGATAAGCACAAGTATATATATTGCCACAAAATAAACAAAGAGAAGTCCTACCGCTTTCCACTCAAAAGTAATGAATACAACTCCGGTAATATCTAATATGCGGACAATAATTAAAGAAATAAACTGGCTGAAAACGAATCCGATTGGAATAGCCAGCACTAACGCCAAACAACCGAGCAAAATATTTTCCAGCACAAACATTTTCGTAATTTCTTTTTTCCGAATGCCGAGCAACATATATGTTCCGAATTCTTTGCTTCGCTTTTCAAACATAAATTTTGTTGTATAGTTAATCAAAAAACATACGACAAAAATAATAACGGCATTTACAAACAGCAATATATTTTTGAACGTATCCATACCCGTTGAGAGTTTCACCACTGCCTCACAGTTTGACACAAGGTTAAAGGCAAACATCAGAGAAAAGGACATTGTAATTGTTATCAGATAAATCAGATAATCTTTTAAACTCCGTTTTGCATTGCGAAAGGCTAACTTACTTAACATCTCCCACTTCACCTCCCAACAAGGTTAAAATATCTAAAATTTCATTGAAAAATTCCTTTCTGTTTTTCTCACCCTTCTGTATTTCATTAAAAATCTTTCCGTCTTTTAAGAACAAAATTCGTTTACAGAAAGATGCGCTGAACGGATCATGCGTAACCATTAAAATAGTTGCCTGCAACTTTTTATTCATATTGGACATTGTTTCCAGCAAAAGACCGGAAGACTTGGAGTCGAGCGCCCCTGTAGGTTCATCAGCTAATATGAGATTTGGCTTATTTATCAACGCTCTCGCACAGGCACAGCGCTGTTTTTGTCCGCCCGAAACTTCATATGGAAATTTGGATAAAATATCGGAAATATCCAGTTTGTTCGCAATTGTTTTTACTTCCTCCCCGATTTTCTGCGGATTCCCTTTATTAATAATGAGGGAAAGGGCAATGTTTTCTTCAATGGTCAATGTATCCAGCAGATTAAAATCCTGAAAAATAAATCCTAAGTTCTCTCTTCTGAAATCTGCAAAATCTTTCTCTTTTATTGCTGTAATATCTTTCCCATTGACAAAAATATGCCCGCTCGTCACCGCGTCAATCGTGGAAATACAGTTCAATAAAGTTGTTTTTCCCGAACCGCTCGCCCCCATAATTGCGACAAACTCACCTTTATCCACATACATGGAAATACCGTCCACCGCTTTTGTGATATTATTTCCATTTCCGCCATAATATTTTTTTACCTGTTCCAACTTCAATATATGTTCCATAATCTTTCCTCCTTCTGCCGTTTCTATAAGTGATATAGAAATTATAGCAAGAGTTTTTCTGAAAAACACTTACAGTTTTGAAAGTATTTATGCACAAAAAAAGATTGCGATGCCCCTCGCAATCTTTTTTACTTCTATTCTTCTATAGTTTCCTCTTCCGTCTGTGTCGGCTGTTCAGGTTCTTCCACTTTCATTTCAATTCTCTGTTTCTGTGGCTCTTCCTCTTCTTCAATCCCCTGCACTTCACAGAAAATCTTCATAAACTCTTTACCTGTAATCGTTTCTTTTTCAATTAAGAATGCGGCAATCTTATCCAATGCCTCACGGTTTTCTGAGAGAAGACGTTTCGCTTCCTCGTAGGCATCTTTCAACATTTTCATCACTTCTCTGTCGATTTCAGCCGCTGTTTCTTCACCGCAGTTTGTTACCGGACGTCCGTCCAAATATTTATGCTGAACAGATTCTAAACCGATTAAACCAAACTTCTCGGACATACCATATTGTGTAATCATTGCCCTTGCAATCTTTGTCGCTTTTTCAATATCGTTAGAAGCGCCTGTTGTCACTGTATCAAAAACAATTTCTTCCGCCGCACGACCTGCAAGCATACCTACAAGCATTGCTTCCAATTCTTTCTTCGTGTTGAGGAATTTCTCTTCCTCAGGTGTCTGCATAACGTATCCTAACGCTCCCATTGTTCTCGGTACAATCGTAATCTTCTGCACAGGCTCTGCATCTTTCTGCAATGCGCTGACAAGTGCATGCCCTACTTCATGGTAAGAAACAATTCTTCTTTCCTCTGCATTCATAATACGGTCTTTCTTTTCTTTTCCGACAAGAACAACTTCCACCGCCTCAAATAAATCTGCCTGCGAAACAACCTGTCTTCCATTTTTAACCGCATTGATTGCTGCCTCGTTAATCATATTTGCAAGGTCTGAACCTACCGCTCCCGAAGTTGCAAGAGCGATTGCTTCCAAGTCAACCGTTTCGTCCATTTTTACGTCTTTTGCATGTACTTTTAATACGTCCACACGACCTTTTAAATCCGGTGCGTCTACGATAATACGTCTGTCAAAACGTCCCGGTCTTAATAACGCCGGATCAAGAATTTCCGGTCTGTTTGTAGCCGCCAATAATAAAAGTCCTTTATCCGTATCAAATCCGTCCATTTCCGCTAACAACTGGTTCAAAGTCTGTTCACGCTCATCATTGCTTCCCATTGCATTGTCACGGCTCTTTCCGATAGCATCAATCTCATCAATGAAAATAATACAAGGCGCCATAGACTGTGCCTGCTTAAATAAATCTCTCACTCGGGAAGCACCTACACCGACATACATCTCCACAAATGCCGAACCTGAAAGTGAGAAGAAAGGTACTTTCGCCTCTCCCGCAACCGCTTTCGCCAAAAGTGTCTTACCTGTTCCCGGAGGTCCTACAAGTAACGCACCTTTTGGAAGTTTTGCACCGATGCTTGTGTATTTTCCCGGATTATGAAGAAAATCAACAACTTCCTGCAAAGATTCCTTCGCTTCGTCCTGACCTGCCACATCTTTAAATGTAACTCCGGTCTGTTTCTCCACATACATCTTGGCATTACTCTTACCTATTCCCATCATTCCTCCGCCTTTGGACATTTTTCTCATAAAGAATGAGAACACTCCAAATAAAAGTAATGTAGGCAGCACTAATGTAAGCATAATGTTCCAAAAAATCTCAGAACCCGAATCAGGAATATCCTGTGAATATTTTACATGTGCCTTATATAATCGTTCTGATAATGTATCGTCTTTCACAACACCCGTATAATATTTCGGCGCTACTGACGGAAACATAAGTTCCGTATCTTTATTGTCATTGCTGTTTTTCTTCTTCGGGGTGATCTCTATCTTATCCGAACCAATCTTAACTTTTGCTACTTTTCCCTCATCGACCATTTTCAAAAACTGATCGTAAGTAATCTCTTTCGGATTGCTTCCCGGCATAAACTGATATAAAGCCAACACTAAAAATAAGGTCATCAGTGTTGTAAAAAGAATAATACCCCAACCCTGTTTGTTGTTTTTTTGGTTTTTATTCTTATTTTTATTATTTTGATTGTCCATATCCTTCCTCCTATTTCTTATCTCTTCTATTATAAGTATGGCTTTCCCATAAATCAATAAAAAGATTGTGAAAACTGCCATTCATTTCTAAAACTTCTATTAAATAGTTTTAGACAAATCTCTTTTTTTGTAGTATACTGTTTTTTTAAGTGTAACAAGTTACTTAGTACAAATTAAAGGAAGAGGAAGCAAGTTTATGAAAATCGGATTTGATAATGACAAGTATTTAAAAATGCAATCGGAGCATATCCGTGAACGTATCAACCAATTTGATAACAAATTGTATTTGGAATTCGGAGGAAAACTATTTGATGACTATCACGCATCCAGAGTGTTGCCGGGGTTTGCCCCTGACAGTAAACTCCGCCTCCTCATGCAACTTTCGGATCAGGCGGAAATTGTTATTGTTATCAGCGCGGGAGATATTGAGAAAAATAAAATTCGCGGCGATTTAGGAATTACTTATGATACGGACGTTCTTCGCTTAATGGAAGCATTTAAAGAAAACGGTCTGTTTGTAGGAAGTGTTGTAATCACTCAATATTCCGGACAGAGCAGCGCCAATTTATTTAAGAGCAAACTGGAACATTTGGGAATTAAGGTATATATTCACTATTGTATCGAAGGTTATCCTTCAAACATTCCTCTTATTGTCAGCGATGACGGCTATGGAAAAAATGATTATATTGAGACTTCAAGACCTCTTGTAATCATTACTGCTCCGGGACCGGGAAGCGGAAAAATGGCAACCTGTCTTTCTCAACTTTACCATGAACATAAACGTGGAGTTCGCGCCGGATATGCCAAATTTGAAACTTTCCCAATTTGGAACATCCCGCTAAAACACCCTGTAAATCTCGCTTACGAGGCTGCTACCGCCGACTTAAATGACGTCAACATGATTGACCCTTTCCATTTGGAAACATACGGCGTAACTACTGTAAACTATAATCGTGACGTGGAGATTTTCCCTGTCCTCGATGCCATTTTCGAGAAAATTTACGGTGAAAATCCTTACAAATCGCCAACAGATATGGGCGTAAATATGGTTGGAAACTGTATTTCTGACGATGAAGTATGCCAAAATGCTTCTAAACAGGAAATTATCCGCAGATATTACGACGCATTGAACGGACTTTCTGAGGGAACACATTCAGAAGAAGAAATTTTCAAAATCGAATTGTTAATGAAGCAGGCACACGTCACAACTGCTGACCGTGTTGTTGTTTCTGCCGCTTTAAAACGTGCCGAAGAAACAGGAGCGCCTGCCGCTGCAATCGAGTTAGATGACGGAACAATTATCACAGGTAAAACTTCAAACTTACTCGGTGCATCTGCCGCTCTTCTGTTAAATGCATTGAAATACCTCTGCAAAATAGATGATGAACTTCATATGATTTCACCGGAGGCAATTGAACCGATTCAGACATTAAAAACAAAATATCTCGGAAGCAAAAACCCTCGTCTGCACACGGACGAAGTGCTTCTTGCACTGTCTATCAGCGCGGCATCTAACCCAAATGCCAAACTTGCCTTAGAACAAATTCCAAAATTAAAAGGCTGTCAAGTGCATACGACTGTTCGTCTGTCTTCCGTAGACGTAAAAATGTTTAAACGTCTTGGAATTCAACTGACAACAGAATCAAAAGACGAGAACAAAAGAATTTATCAATAAGAAAAAGGAAAGAGGCGTTCATTTGTCTCTTTCCTTTTTCTTATACGGAAACGCCTATAATCGTCGCCCCCATTTTTCTCAGTCGTTCCTTTTCTTCCTTATTAAACACTTGGTCCGTCACAATCCCCGTATAATCGCCCAAACAATTAATCTTTGCCATTGCCTGTCTGCCAAATTTTGAACTATCCACCGCTAAATAAACATTTCTACATTGTTTTGGTGTTTCCCGTTTCAACCACATTTTATCTATGGTAGGCGTCATCACTTCAAATTCATCATTTATAGAAGCCGCACCAAAAAATCCTATATCAAATTTAAAGTCCTTTAACATTTGTGTCGCATACCGTCCAAACATACTTCCTGTGGACTTTTGCACATATCCTCCGCAAAGAAACAATTCTGCCTGACTATTTTTCAGCAACTGCGCGATTTCCAAATCATTTGTCACAACTAAAATATCCGGAATTTCCATAATCTTTCTCGCTATTTCATACGTTGTCGTTCCCGCATCTAAAAATACAGTATTTCCTGAGGAAACATATTCTGCACACTTCTGCGCAATCGCCAACTTTTCTTCACAATGACTTGTCTGCTTATCCATATAAGTCACTTCCTGTTTTGCTACCGCTCCGCCGTGACAACGCTCTATTTTTCCGTCCTGCTGTAGTTTTAATAAATCCCGCCGTATCGTCATTGTACTTACTTGCAATTTCTGTGACAACTCTTCAACTTGCACACTCCCATATTTACAAAGAAATTCTGTGATTTTCTCTCTTCTTTCTGCTGCCAGCATATCATTCTCTCCTTGCTCTTTGGTTCTTTCTTACGCCAAGTATAACATAGTTCCAACAAAAAAACACCCGAAATACTGCGTTTCATCACGCAATATTCCAAGTGTTTCTGTTCTTACATAAATATATTCAGTATCAAAACTTCTACGACACCGACTGCCCACGCTACCGTTGAAGTAACCGACCAAACACGAAGTTGGTCTTTTGCCTCGCTGACTCCCAGTGTTCGATTGACAACCCAAAAATAACTGTCGTTAAAGTATCCGAAGAACAATGAACCTACGCAGCAGGCAACCGCACCTAAAAGCGGGCTTGCGCCTGATGCAATAATAATCGGAGCGGAAATACTTGCAGCCGTTGTCATGGCTACTGTTCCCGAGCCTTGAATAAATCTCATCGCCGTAGCAATAAGCAACGGTAAAATAATGATTGGAATTGCCGTTTTTGCAAGTCCCTCTGCCATGAAGTTTCCAAGTCCCGAATCTTTAATAATCTGTCCCAAAGCGCCGCCACCGCCTGTAACAAGCATAATGATACCTGCGGACATCATTCCTTTTTCCATTTCTGCCAGTGCGGTATGTCTGTCTAATTTTCTTCCCAATGTGAAAATAGCCACTACCAATCCAAGACCTACCGCAATAATCGGCTGTCCTAAAAAGATAAGCACGCTCATAATCCCTTTCGTCTGTCCCATTGCTGTTGCAACTGTGTTAATTAAAATCAAAACGATAGGAATAATTAATGGCATAAACGATTCCACTACGCTCGGAAGCCCTTTCATATCCATAGAAAATGCAGCGTCATAGTCCGGTTCCTGATATTTTGCTTCTACAATTTCACCGTCCTCATTTGGAATACGATAATATTTTTTCGACAAATAGAATCTCGAATATGCGATACAGGCAACCGCCATAGGAATTGCAAGTAAAATTGTCATTAAAATAAAACTTCCGACATCAATGCCAAATATTCCGCATACCCCTAATGGTCCCGGCGTAGGCGGAACTAAGGAGTGTGTAATAACCAAGCCTGACGCTAAAGCAACTCCCAAACCGATAACGGATTTTTTCGTTACCCTTGAAATCGCCTTTGCAATCGGTGCAAGTACAACAAATCCTGAGTCACAGAAAATCGGAATAGATACTAGAAATCCGGTAAAAGCCAATGCCTCTTCTTCTCTTTTCTTACCAAATAATTTCAAAAAGGTGTGCGCCATTCGTTTCGCCGCTCCGGTCACCTCAAAGATCTGTCCCATCATAACGCCAAAACCGATTATAATTCCGATACTGGATAATGTTCCCCCAAATCCGGTTGTAATGGAATTTAAAATGCCAAATGTTGTTCCGTCCTCCAGCGTAATATTATTCAGTGGCATTCCGCCTACCACGCCTACAATAACCGTACAGATAATTAATGCTAAGAATGCCTGCACTTTTGTCTTTAATACTAAAAAGATTAATACGGCAATCCCGATTGCAAGTCCGAGTAAC
Source organism: uncultured Lachnospiraceae bacterium (assembly GCA_900551895.1). Taxonomy (GTDB): domain Bacteria; phylum Bacillota; class Clostridia; order Lachnospirales; family Lachnospiraceae; genus Faecalimonas. The sequence continues at coordinate 101,768 of URXX01000005.1, forward strand.
ATTCTTTCTCCACTAAGTCCGTTTACCATAATTCCGCCCCCTATCTTTTAAAATTCGGAGCATATTTCGCTGCGAGCAGAATGGCTTCAATCATGCTGACCGCACTCACTACTCCTTTGCCTGCAATATCAAACGCTGTTCCATGATCTACCGATGTTCTGAGAATCGGCATTCCGTTCGTAATTGCAATTGTTTTTTCAAAATCCAACGTTTTTGTGGCAATATGCCCTTGGTCATGGTACAGAGATAATACACTGTTATATTTTCCCTGTGCCGCCTGATGAAATACCGAATCCGCTCCTATCGGACCTTCCACGTGATAGCCCTGCTTTTTCAATTCTTCCACTGCCGGAGCAATTTCTTCCACTTCTTCCCAGCCAAAGAGTCCATGCTCTCCACTGTGTGGATTTAGTCCCGCTATTGCCATAACTCCGTCCGTCACGCCCAATTTTTCCAACGCTTCCGTACAGCGTTTTACATAATCTATAATTCTGTCTTTCTTAATCATATCGAGCATTTCTCTTAATGAAACATGTCTCGTAAGGAAAAATACTCGCAATCCGTTTGTCTCAAACATAGTCAGCGGATCTTCCGTATGTGTTAATGCACCGAAAATTTCCGTATGCCCGATAAAATCAATACCGCCTGCACGGAGAGATTCTTTATTAATCGGAGTAGTTGCAACCGCATCTACTTTTCCTCTATTTGCCAGTTCAATACTCTTTTCAATATAGTCATACGCAGCCTTTCCGCACATTCCGCTCACTTTTCCAAATGCAAATTGGCTCATGTCCATATTGTCTATATGAATAAGATTTAAAATCCCTTCCCGATAATCTCCCTCTTCCACTTCTTCAATTACATTGATTTTCAAATCTTCCCCTGTGATTTTAATGGCATTTTCCATAACTTCTCTGTTTCCCACAATCACACAGTTCGCAACTTCCGACACTTCTCTTGATGCTGCGGATTTTGCGACAATTTCCGGTCCAACGCCTGCCGGATCTCCGATAGGAACTGCTATAAATGATTTTTGCATACCGTTCTCCTCCTAGATATATAATTTTTCTTTTAAATATGTAATACAGCGATTAATGGCGTCACTCTCTCCCTGACTTCCCCCTTTCGTAATAATATGTACACCGTCAAACTCGCCTTTTAAAAACTGTCCGTATGCCGCCAAAGGAAGTACTTCGTCCTCCAGTAAAAGACCTGCTGTTTGAAACTTCCTGCAAACAGCCACCGTTATATCTCCACCGCTTGTATAAAGTCCTTTAAAACTTGTTTCTTCTTTGAAAATACGATACGTAATTTCCGCAAAAGCGCTGTTAATACGGTCCGTAACTTCGTCCATAGAACAATGGTATTTCTCCATATAGGGTGTAAAATCAATTCTGTTCTCAGGATAAATGCCGTCTCCCACTACGGTAGACACAATGTTTTTACTGCTCTCTGCAAGAATCTCCTCTGTCACCCGCTCGATTTCTTTTTCTCTTCTTGTTTCTCCTTCCAGCAATTCTCTTGTCTGTACAAATACGTTATGTGTGCGTTGTGACAGCCACAATTCTTCAATCTGATTTTTTGTGTTTGGATTTACGCTGCCCACTACTGCAAGTATCCGGCTCTTCTCCTTTTTCTCGACGGGAACAATTAATTTTCTCGACAATGTTGCCGTAAATACCCCCGGATCCACTGCCACCGTTTTTAATCCGCTTGTGATAACCGCATCTGCAATCAAATCCAAATCCTCCTGCGTCACACAATCTAACACTAAAATCCTGCTTCCCGCATTTACACACTCTTTCATTTTATTTGCCAAATAATGTTTGCCGTGCATCAAATCTTTCATACAGATCAATGACACTTTATATTTGCTCTGCTCTGCAAACAATACTGCAATTTCTGATTTCGTCACCGGAGTTTTCGGATCAATGGCTATATCCGTCCTATGTAGTGGAATGCCGTTCACTAACATATATCCGCCAATCGCAATTCTTTTTGAACTAGGGAAACACGGTGCAACAATCGCCACATATTCCTCGCCAAGTTCATCTAACATTGCATCTGTTTCGCTTCCCAAGTTTCCTCTGAGCGTACTGTCAATTCTTTTTGCATACACTTTTACTTCATCATGTTTTAATAATTTACATACGTTTTTCACCCGATTATACGAAATTTCCGCATCTACTCCTCTGCTGTCTGTCGGATACAATACACAATCACAGTCCGATAACATTTCCAGTTCAATTCGTTCCATATTCATAACGGTGTATGCTCTATAATTCATTTTTTTCAACAGGACTCCAGTGGCATTCGCCCCCGTTAAATCATCTGCAATTACCACACATTGCGGCATATTTTCACTTCCTCTCCTGTCTGTTTCTGAAAACTATTGTTTAAACACCTCGACAGTTTCTTTTAAAGTTGTATCTTCCCCTACATTTCCCGGAAAAATCACATACGGTATCTGCGGGAATTTGCTTTCTTCTCCGGTCTGCCATACCGGTATCCCCGGCTTAATCTGACCGAGTACATTTGCTTTCTTTACCTTTAACGCCTTTGTCCCTATATCACTCGAGGTAATTCCGCCTTTCGCAATAACAAATTGAGGGGTTATCTGCAATTTTCCCACTAAAGATTGCACCGCATCCGAGATGCGTACGGACAACCTCAGTTCATCCTCCTTATCCCCTGTATCTGCCGTAATAAGGGTACGGGTTGTATAACAACAAACTGTTTTTCCCTGTCTGATGCAATTCTCTTCTCTCTCTAAACAACGCTCCACTTCTTTTTGGAAAGCGTCCTCATCTTTTACAAGGGAAACGTCCATTTCAACAAATTCAATCTCTTTTAATTCACGAAGAGCCTCCACTTGTCTGCTCGTTTTATCGGTATGCGATCCTACAATAATTACCCCGCCGTTATTCGTTTCCGATGTCACCATTTTATCTTTTGTAAGAAGAGGCTGGTCGCTAATTCCTCCCATTACTTTTACAATGGCTGCTGCCGTGCGGAACATAAAAACTTTTCCTTTTGCCATTGCCCGATAAAGCGCCACACAAAATATTTTTATATCAACATAATCTACCGCGTTTACAATAATTTTATTAAATCCGCTCACCGCTGACAGTTTCTGCTCTATTTTATCAATATCTACATTTCTCAAATCTTCCAACGGAATGCAGCAAACATTTTCTGCTTTGTACTTTCCTTTTGTCTTTTCTTCCACATATGCAGGCATTGTTTCTGCCGTATACCCAAACGTAGAATCTTTCGCAAATTCTGTTTCATTTGCCGGTATTAATTTGTCACCGTATTTTACATAATGTACATTGTTAATTGTAAAGCGACCGCCTTCCTTAAAAAACGGGCAAATAATTTCTCCGTCAATAATCTTCCCTGTATTTTTCTCATATTCTTCTTTTAAAATTTCTGTTTCCAGTGGGTAATGACCTCTGAGAGTGCTGTCGCTTCTGCTTATGAAAATGTACTCCTTCCCCGTTTCTTTTGATACTTCATCAATCACTCTCGCTATTTCATGGTGTACTTTTGTCGTCTGTTCTGCCGTAAACCCACGGGAATTTGTTAAAATATAGAATAAATTATTTTCTTCTGCAAATCCCTGCATCATACTTTCCTTATCCCAGTTAGTGTATACAGATATATCGTGTACTGTCTGTACTCCCGTAGGATCATCATCAAGAACAACTATCTTTTTTTCGTTATTTTCAATCTCTTTTCTCAACAGTTTATCAATATACTCTTCATCTATTTGTTGAAATGAATTTAAAATATCTGCATTCAGCATCTCTATCCCTCTTTTCTACTCCGTCTTTTTCACTTCCACGTCTGCCAGTTTTTCAAAATACTGTACAATTCCCCCATGATCGTCATTCATATGACCGTGTACCTTCAACGTCTGTAAAATCTCATAAAGCTGGGCTGTATATGGGATTGGCACATCTAACGAATGGGCTGTATTTACAACATTTTTTATATCTTTATGATTAATACGGATAGGTCCGCCCGGTTTAAAATTCCGTTCAATAATCATCGGTATCTTTGCATCTAACACTGCGCTTCCCGCTAAACCGCCGCGAATTGCCTCATAAACTTTCTGCGGATCCGCTCCCGCTTTTGTTGCCAATACAAAGGCTTCCGACACAACTGCAATCGTATTATTTACAATAATCTGATTAGCAAGTTTTGTTACGCTTCCGCTTCCGCTGCCGCCAATCAAAAGTGCTGTTGAACCGAGAATGGCAAAATATTTCTGCAATACTTCAAAATCTTTTGCATCTCCTCCCGCCATAATTGCAAGCGTACCCGCTATCGCTCCCGGTTCTCCTCCCGATACCGGAGCATCCACAAAGCCGACACCTATCTCTCGTAATTTTTCATAGCACTCTCTTGATTCAACCGGCGTTACCGAACTCATGTCACACACAACACTTCCCTCCTTCAGTGTAGACGCCACGCCATTTTCATCAAACAAAATAGATTTCACAATATCTCCGCTCGGAACAATAATAAACACAATGTCACATTTTTCCCCTATTTCTGCATATGTAGCCGCGTATGCTCCCGCTTCTTCAACTTCTCTTACCGCTTCCTCATTCAAATCGAAAACCCACAGTTCTATTCCCGCTTTTAACAGGTTCTTAGCCATAGGTTTTCCCATAATTCCCAATCCGATAAATCCTACTTTCATATTCACCATTCCTTTCACGTTTATTTGTGTTTGAATTTGTTTTATTATGTTCTTTTGTTTTAGATTACTACATATTTAAACATTTGTAAATAGTTTTTGTGTAAAATTGTTTGATATTTTTTCGACAATCAAACATTTTTGAACATTTCTAACTATATATCTTGCGACTAAAAATTAAATGTGTTATATTTTGCTTAAAAATACCTATATGACTCATTCACAGGGAGGTGTTTCTATGAACAAAAAACTTTTTAAGAAATACACAATTATTTTCTTTTCCATTCTTCTCTTCATCGGATTGTTGTGTGCCGTACAATTTCTGTACTCCGCCTACAAAAATCCAAAGATAGAAAAGAAGTCACAAACTTTACAGGGGTTTTTACTAATAAAAGATACACAGGACAAACTTCCTGTAGAAATAAAAATCCATTCCGAACTATCCACTTATCGTTTTCACAACGAAACAGCCTCCGTGCAGGGCAAGATAACTGCCACATATAAAGGAAAAGAAGTATATTCCATCGACTTTTATAGTTCCAATATAGAACGAAACTATATTGCTGTGGAAAATAATACTTCTTCTCCGTCTACACTTGTGGCATTTACCAAACATTTTGATTGTTTTTTACTTGGTGTTCCAACGAAAGATATTTCTTCGATAGAAAATATTAGAAATGAGGAAACCGCACTTTTCACGGTTTCCCAAGAAACAACTAAAGATTTTAAACAGATTTTTTCATTCTTCCCCGAAAATTCTAAACAGGTAAATGAGTGGCTTACGAAAAATCAGTGGAAATAATTATAAGAACATCGCAAAGACAGATGCTCCCACCACTGTCATCAGTCCCGAAACTACAATCGAAAGACTGCTCATAGCCCCTTCCACTTCTCCAATTTCCAACGCCTTCGCCGTTCCGACGGCGTGGGCGGAAGTGCCAAACGCAAGTCCTACCGCAATCGGTTCATAAATCTTAAACAATTTACAAACCGCCTGTCCGATTACATTTCCAAGTACTCCTGTCACAATAATAACCGCAACGGTAATTGTTGTAATTCCGCCAAGTTCATCTGCCACCCCTATTCCAATGGCTGTCGTGATAGACTTCGGCAATAAAGTAACATATTCCCTATGGGACAATCCAAACATATAGGACATTGCCAAAATACTCAACAAACTGGAAAGTACACCGGAGAAAATACCGAGAAAAATTGCCAGCCCATTCTTTTTTAACAACGTAATCTGCTGATACAACGGAATGGCAAGCGCCACTGTTGCAGGTGTCAAAAGATAACTTAAATATTTTGCCGTTTCATTATATGTATCATAATCAATATCAAAAAGAAGAAGAAAGCCGGCAACAAATAAAATCGAAATAAGAAGCGGATTTAAAATTCCCCATTTTAATTTCTTCTTTAAGAACAATCCGATACCATAACCGACAATGCTGATTGTCACTCCAAAATAAACGGATTCGGTAAGTAATTCTTTCATGACTCTATTTCCTCCCGTTTTCTCATGCGAATGACTGCCTGTGTAACTTTTCCTGTACAAACCATAACAATGACTGTCGTTACAAATGTAATCACCACTACTGGCACTAAAATTTCCTGCAAATCCGCCCAAGCCGCAATAATTCCTACCGCTGCCGGAATAAACATCGGCGGCATAATATCAATCAGAAAATCACCCGCTATTTTTACCTGACTTAATTTTACAATCTTTGTACACAGACAAAAAAGCATAAGCAAAAGCCCGTAAATACTTGCAGGAATCGGAAGAGGAATAACGCTGTGTAAAACCTCCCCGATAAATGTTACGGTTAAAATAATACCAAACTGATATAATAATTTCATTTCCTTATCCTCTGTTACAATAATATTTTCTCCAAATCGCCAACTGTATCTGCAATATAGGTCGCTCCGTGACTTTCCAATTCTTCACGCTCTCCAAACCCATACAGAACACCTATCGATTCTACACCGCACGTTTTCGCACCGATTATGTCATGCTCCTTGTCGCCAATCATGATTACTTTTTCTAAATCTGTAATCCCGTTCTGCTCCAAAGCATACTGAATAACTTCGGCTTTATTCACTCTTCTGCCGTCCAGTTCACTTCCCGCAACAAATACAAAATATTCCTTTAACCCAAAATGCTCTAATATTTTTTCAGAATATACAGTCGGCTTTGATGTGGCAACAATAAGCGTTTTTTCCTGTTCTCTCAATTTCCCCAGCAACGCAGGAATCCCCTCATACACTTCATTTTCATATAAACCGACCGTTGCAAAGCGTTCTCTATATTTTTCTACCGCTCTATCTCCCTCTTCATCTGTCATGTCATAATACTTCACGAAAGACTCTTTAAGCGGAGGACCGATAAATTTCCTGAGTTCCTCCAAGTTTTCCGTATGTATTCCAAAATCTTCCAACGCATAGGCAACGCAAGTTGTAATGCCCAGTTGCGAATTTGTCAGCGTTCCGTCTAAGTCAAATAAAATATATTGATATTCTTTCATCTCTTCTCCTCCTTTAAAATAACGAAGGGACGTACACCGTCCCTCCTTTTATCCTCTGACTTTTTTCTTTACATTCCACTCTCCGATAACTTCATTCACGGTAGAAACCGTTACAAAAGCACGCATATCTACTGTATGTAAATATTCGAGCAATTTTCCGTATTCATTCTGCGTAAGAATTGTCACGATTTCAATTTTCTCCGTCTTATTGTATCCGCCTACGGCTGCATACAATGTAACTCCACGTTTCAATTCTTCTGTAATAAATTTCTGTACAACTTCGTAATGGTCTGACAAAATGCAGACACGTTTTCTTCTGTTAAATCCGCCGATAAAGTTATCAATAACAATGCCGTTTACATAAGTAGCCAAAATACTTAAAATAACTTCCTTTGTGCCATATACAAAAATAGAACTTACGGCAACGCACATTCCTGTAATTGTCATCGCCTTTCCGATTTCTACATGAAGATATTTGTTTACGATTTTTGCCACAATATCAAGTCCGCCCGATGACGCATTCGCATTAAACAACATAGCAAGTCCGATGCTTACAACAAGTATATAACAAATCGTATCGATTAAAATATCTCCTGTCAGCGATTTATTATTTGGCACGATTTTTTCAAAAATAAACAAAAATACCGGAAGCATAATGGACGTATACACTGTTTTCGCCCCAAATTCCTTCCCGATAAAAATAAAACCGATAACAAGCAGCGCCGCATTTAAAATAAACGTCATTACAGATATCGGAAGCGGAACAAAGTTTGCAAGCACGATAACAAGACCGGACAAACTTCCTACAATAACGTTACTCGGTATCATGAAAAAATATACTGCCATTGAAATAATGAAGATACCTAGCGTAATGATACCATATTCTCTGATAAACTTTTTCTTATCCATATTTTCCTCCCAATTTAGTTTTCTTTAAATAAAATATCATGATTCATCGTCTGATAAAAGGTTTTCTTAATTTCTTCAAAATGCAAATTCGGTAAAGTCATAATCCACATCAGTTTCGTGATAACCGACTCTAACGTCATATCATACCCTTCAATCAAATCAAAATCCTGTTTTACTTTCTGCCCTACTTCATACACGGTCATGTTGCTTCCTTCATTTGCAACCTGCGTTGTCATAACAACCAGTTTGCCTTTCTCTTTCCATGCCGTCATCTGCTCATAAAACTCATGGACAATACTTTCCGGCATTCCTCCCACACCAAAACTTTCGATGACAATACAATCATAGTCTTTAAAAATATAAGATAAAATATCCGGTTTCATACCCGGTATAAGTTTCAATACATAAATGCTGTTTTTCATTTCGTGGTAAAAACGAACTCTGTTTTTATGCGGTATTGTCGGAATATAACGAATAATATTACCGTCCTGAATAACCGCAACATATGGAAAATTAATGCTTTCAAAGGCATTGTAACTTTTCGCTCTGACTTTCTTCGCCCTCGTTCCCACAATCACCTTTCCGTCAAAAACAATATTGACATCCTGTGACTCATCGTCCGCCGCATAAATAAAACTGTCCAGCAGATTTGTCTTAGCGTCCGTCACATCCATATTAATCGGCTTTTGCGCCCCCGTAATGACAATCGGTTTTCTCGAATGCTGAATCATATAAGAAAGTGCTGATGCCGTATACGCCAGCGTATCTGTTCCGTGACAGATAACAAAGCCGTCATATTTATCATACTGTTCCTCTATCGTCTTAGACAAGATTGTCCAATGTTCAGGAGTTACATTCGTACTGTCTATATTACAAACCTGCATTGTCCTAACCTCACAAACCTGCTCTACCTGAGGAATGTAAGATAAAATATCTTCTGAGGATAATCCCGGTTTCAATCCGTTTTCCGTCTTTTTGGACGCAATCGTTCCCCCTGTTCCAATCATCAATATTCTTTTTCTCATCTGAAGTTTTCTCCTCTGCCTTAAATTAACATTACCATTTTATCGCAAGACGAAAAGATAATCAACCCAATCATTGATTACCCAAAATTTTTCTCCACCAGCCTGCAATATTCCTCATAAGCGGGCAGTCCCTGCAAATTGTGAAGAGATTTTTTCATTTCCTTATAATACCAGCCGATTATCTGTTTATCTTTCATACGAAACCTATTCCACAATTCTTCCTTATATATAGGATAGTCCCTGTCAATATCCCGCATATTCGATAACTTGTCCGCCAAACCGATATACTGCACCTCCGGTGATGCCGTTTTCAGCCGTTCAATCGTCGCACTCTTTCTCTCTCTCCAACTTTTCGTCTTATCTTCACTTTCGTGCAAAACTAACTCCGTAATCCTCTCGCCAAATTCCTGCCGTAATATCTCCTCCGTCACTTCCTTGCAGTCCTCTATCGTATCGTGCAAAATCCCTGCTGCAATCACCTCTTCATCATCCGTCATCTCCGATAAAATCTTCCCAACTTCAAGCGGGTGTACAATATATGGTCTGTCCGTTCCTTTTCTAAATTGACCTTTGTGTGCCTTTGTTGCAAATTGGATTGCTTTTTCTACCATAGACATTTTCCTTTCTTTTTCCGTTGTGCAGTTATAAATTTATCATACCACTTTTCCTTGACAGTAAAAAGGATTTTCCTTTCATTCTTCCTTTTTTTCATATATAATATCCACAGATACTATACGGAGGAAATAAATCTATGAACAAAAAAAATGTACTGATTACCGGAGCGTCACGGGGAATCGGAAAAGCCATCGCACTTCTCTTTGCCGAGAAGGGATTTCGTGTCTTTATAAACTGTACACGTTCCGTTTCGGATTTGGAAAAGGTAAAAGCAGAAATTGATAACATGGACAATGGCGAATGTTATCCCGTTGTCGGAGATGTCGGAAACTCTGATGACGTTACAAAAATGTTTGCAAAGATAAGGCAACACTGTGACGGCATTGATATTCTAATTAACAATGCAGGTATTTCTTACATCGGTCTTCTCACAGATATGACAACAGCCGAATGGAATACGCTTCTGCAAACCAATCTCTCTTCCGCCTTTTACTGTGCAAAGGAGGCTATTCCTCACATGGTTTCTCAAAAATCCGGAAAAATCATACAGATTTCTTCCATTTGGGGAAGCGTAGGAGCATCCTGTGAAGTCGCTTATTCCGCTGCCAAATCGGGACTACACGGATTTACAAAAGCACTTGCAAAAGAACTTGCCCCAAGCAATATACAGGTCAATGCCATTGCCTGCGGTGCAATCGACACGATCATGAATCAACAACTCAGCGAAGAAGAACGGATTGCTTTGGAGGAGGAAATTCCTGCGGGGAGATTTGGTCTTCCCGAAGAAGTGGCAAGTCTTACATTTGACATTGCTACGGGGCATAATTATATGACAGGCCAGATTATCGGTTTGGACGGGGGCTGGTAATACGCAAAATAGGTGAGAGCCAAAATGCTTTCACCTATTTAATCAATGCCTGTATTTTCTTAAATGTATCTGTTCCCGCCTTTTCCAAAAGTTCAAACAGAATAGATTCATATGTCGTTAAAATGACGCCCTCCTGTTTTGCCCGCTCAAGTGCTATTTGTTTATTATGCAGTGTGCGGGAGGAAAGGCAGTCCTCCACCAAAACCGGAATATATCCGTTCTCTTTCAAATCAATCAGCGTCTGCAATACGCAAATATGTGCCTCAATTCCACATACAATCACAAATTTTTTCCCTTGTATTTTTTCTTTTACCGTATCAAAGGAACTAAACGCAATTTTCTCTAACGGTTCGTATTCTCCCAACGCTTCTTCGATTTCCTTTACAGTAGGTCCAAGTCCTTTTGTGTACTGCTGGGTAACGACAATCGGTATATCCAGTTCTTTTAAACCGTTCAAAAGAATTGCCGTATTTTTCAGCAATTCTTCTTTCTCGTACATAACCGGCATCAGTCTTTCCTGATAATCCACCACAATGGCAACCGTATCTTTTGCATTTATTCTCATATCGACACCGCCTCCTATTTTAAATCCAACTCAACAGGACAATGGTCAGAACCGAATACGTCCGTTAAAATTTTCGCGTCCGCAAGTCTGTCTTTCAAACATTCCGACACGCAGAAATAATCAATTCTCCACCCTGCGTTCTTTTCACGTGCTTTAAAGCGATATGACCACCAAGAATACATTCCCTCCGCATCAGGATAAAAATAGCGGAATGTGTCGATAAATCCAGCGTCTAAAAGTTCCCCGAATTTTTCCCTTTCTTCATCGGTAAATCCTGCATTTTTCCGATTTGTTTTCGGATTTTTCAAATCAATTTCTCTGTGGGCAACATTTAAATCGCCGCAGAAAATAATCGGTTTTTTCTCCTCCAGTTTCTTCAAATACGCTAAAAAATCCGTTTCCCACTGCATACGATAGTCTAACCTAGCTAACTCACTTTGGGAATTTGGTGTGTACACAGTCACAAAATAAAACTCCGGAAATTCCAGCGTAATTACTCTTCCCTCTTTATCATGCTCTTCAATTCCCATGCCGTATGCAACTGAAATCGGCTCTTCTTTTGTAAAAATCGCCGTTCCCGAATACCCTTTTTTCTCCGCATAATTCCAATACTGATGATACCCTTCTAAATCTAACTGCAGCTGCCCTTCCTGCATTTTACTTTCCTGTATACAAAATATATCTGCATCCGCCTGCTGAAAAAACTCTAAAAAACCTTTCTGTACACAGGCACGGATGCCGTTTACATTCCATGAAATTAACTTCATCTTCACTCCTCCTTAATTAATATTCTACCTTTTTCAATGTAAGAGCAAACGCAGGCGCTAAAAATCCCGCTTTTGCCCTCTCTTTGCTTTTCAATGCTTCTCCTACGCTTTCCACACTTTTCTCGCCTGTTCCCGCTTCCAGCAGCGTCCCTGTGAAAATACGCACCTGATGATACATAAATCCATTTCCATAGAAAGAAAAATATATCTTCTGCCCCTGTTTTTCTATATTTACGTTATACAATTCACGAACCTTTGACTTCTCATCTTTCTTATCTGTAAATGCCGAAAAATCATGACGCCCGATAAGAAGAGCCGCCGCCCTTTTCATTTTCTCTATATCCAGCGGTTTTGTATAGTGATAGCAATATTTTCTTGTAAATACACTCGGCTTTTCTCCTGTATCAACAACATATTCATATGTTTTTGCCACCGCATCCAAACGGCTGTGAAAACGGTTTGGCACAAGTTCCGCATGGCAAATCCGAATATCCTCCGGCAGTTTTTCGTTTAACTTCTTTTGCAATTCGGTTTCATCTACTTTACCGGAAAGTTTTACATTTGCCACCTGACCGCCTGCGTGAACACCGCCGTCCGTTCTTCCCGAACCGTCTATTTCCACAGGATAACCGACCACTTCCCCTATTGTCTTTTCTATAATGCCCTGAATTGTCAGGGGCGTAGTTGACTGTCTCTGCCACCCCTGATATTTCGTGCCGTCATAGGCGATAATCATTTTATAATTTCTCATGGTATATCACTACTTATTTTTCTCATAGATTAGACGAAGCCCTTTCAATAAAAGTTCATCGTCAATCAAAATTTCCTTTTCACAATGGGGAACAATTTTCTTTGCCAAACCGCCTGTAGCAATTACGGTTGCCTCCTGCCCCAGTTCTCTGTTGATGCGGGAAATCATACCGTCAATACAAGCAGCATTCCCATTGATAATTCCACTCTTCATACAATCAATCGTATTTTTCCCTATAATTTTTTTCGGCGCTTCGATACTGATGCGGGATAGTTGGGAAGTCCCCGATGTAAGCGCATCTAATGAAATGCCTACCCCCGGTAAAATCATACCGCCGATATAATTTTTCTTCTCATCTACAACACAAAACGTTGTCGCCGTCCCCATATCAATAATAATAAGAGGGGCTGTATACTCATTGATTGCCGCCACCGCATTTACAATTCGGTCGCTTCCTACCTGTGCAGGGTTATCCATTAAAATGTTTAATCCGGTTTTTACTCCCGGACCTACAATCTTCACTGATTTTCCAAGCACTTTCTCCGCCGAGGCGCGAACAATATTTGTTATCGGAGGAACAACGGAGGAAATAATTCCCCCATCAATTTCCTTCGGATCAATCTGATACAATTCCAGAACATTTTTAAAACTAATAGCATACTCCAACTCTGTTTTCGTATTATTTGTAGATAAACGCTCTACAAAGTAAATCTTTTCTTTATCGCAACAACCGATTACGATATTTGTATTTCCTATATCTATTGCTAAAATCATTTTCTTCTCCTTAACTTATCACACTTCTTGATTTCAACAGTACCCTTCCTACAAAGGCAACAATCACTCCCGCGACAATCGCCTCCGGCACTCCGTTTATTCCGATAATAGACAAAATAAATCCATATACTGTATTTGACGCCACATCATTTGCCATTGCGTAGGCATCTTTAAAAAAGACAAAAATAAGATTCATCACGAGAAGAGTATTTGTCAGCGAACCTATAACTCCCGAAACTCCCAGTGAAAAAACCATGGACGATTTCCATTTTTTTGTTATCTTTGTCATAAACTGATATACATAATATGGAATGACTCCGACTAAAATTCTTGGTACAAAACAGATAATAATGCTTCCAAGTCCTCCGTGAATTTCTCCCAATGAATAAAATGGTGAGAATACAAAAGAAGTTGCTGTCGGATTCATCGTATTATTAATCAGACTTGTCAGTCCGAATACAAATCCCAAAATCGCTCCTTTTCTTGCTCCGAGTACTATAGCACCTATAATGACGGGTATGTGAATAATCGTCGCTCTCGTAAATCCGAGCGGGATATACCCTAGAAATGGGGTAAAAGCCATAATGATAATCAGTGCCGCGAAAAGTGCAACCTGAACCATTCCTTTTACCTGTGTGTTTGGCTTACTGCCAGTTCTTGTGTTATTCATTTTTTATCCTCCTTGTTATTATTCTCTTTTCGAGATACAATACAATACCGCGTAATTATAGCACGCCGGCTTACTTGCCGCAATATTTGTTTTTCATTTTCCCTTGAAAGCATTGGCGTTCATTTTAAAATTATGCTACAATCGTACATAGAAAAAACTACGGAGGTAAATTATGTTAAAAGGAAAAACCGTTGTTCTCGGCGTAACGGGCGGAATTGCCGCATATAAAATCGCAAACTTAGCAAGTATGCTTGTCAAACTGCACTGCGATGTGCAGGTAATTATGACGGAAAACGCAACAAATTTTATCCACCCGATTGCCTTTGAAACACTGACAAAAAATAAATGTCTGATTGATACATTTGACCGCAACTTCCAGCACAAAGTGGAACACGTTTCCATTGCAAAACGTGCCGACGTTGTTCTTATTGCCCCTGCCACCGCCAACGTTATCGGCAAAATGGCAAACGGCATTGCGGACGATATGCTCACCACAACCGTTCTCGCCTGCAAATGTAAAAAAATTGTTTCTCCTGCAATGAACACAAATATGTACTGCAATCCGATTGTGCAGGATAATCTGAAAAAGTTACAGCACTATGGATTTGAAATTATCGAGGCAGATACGGGTTTTCTCGCCTGTGAAGATATCGGAAAAGGAAAAATGCCTTCCCCTGAAGTATTGTTACAATATATTTTAAAGGAAATCGCATTTGAAAAAGATATGGACGGTAAGCGTGTTCTTATTACTGCCGGACCAACCCGTGAAGCGATTGATCCGGTACGGTACATTACAAACCACTCTACCGGAAAAATGGGGTATGCCCTCGCCCGAAACTGTATGTTGCGGGGAGCAAAGGTAACTCTTGTCACCGGACCAACAAGCATCGCCCCACCGCCGTTCGTTCACGTTGTCCCTGTCGTATCCGCAAAAGATATGTTTGACGCAGTATGCGAACATGCCGAAGCACAGGATATTATCATTAAATCTGCGGCGGTTGCCGATTACCGTCCGACTATTGTTTCAGAAGAAAAAATAAAAAAAACAGACGGCGAACTTTCCATTCCGCTGGAACGGACGGACGATATTCTCCAATATTTAGGACAACACAAAAAAGAAAATCAGTTTTTATGCGGTTTCTCTATGGAAACGGAAAATATGCTGGAAAATTCCAGACAAAAACTGGAAAAGAAAAATGCAGATATGATTGTTGCCAACAACTTAAAACAAAACGGCGCAGGCTTTGGAACAGATACAAATATTGTCACCCTTATCACAAAAGATGATGAACGTTCCCTCGATGTGATGTCAAAAGACGATGTAGCGAATGAAATCATCAATACAATACTGGAAAAATTGCAATAAAAAAAAGCGGAACTCCGCTTTTTTTATTTATCCAATATTTTCTTTAACTCAGCCATAAACGTATTTACATCCTTAAATTCCCGATATACCGATGCAAATCGCACATAGGCAACCGCATCTAATTTTTTCAATTTCTCCATAACAATCTCTCCGATAATGTTACTCGAAATCTCTTTCTCCTCACGTTTGAAAATCTCCGTTTCGACAGCATCAATCGTTTTCTGTATTTCCTCTGCCGACACCGGACGTTTATAGCAGGCACGAAGAACTCCGGCTTCTATTTTAGAGCGGTTATACTGCTCTCTGTTATTATCTTTTTTAATTATGATAAGCGGAATAGTTTCAACCTTTTCATATGTGGTAAAGCGTTTGCCACATTCGTCACAGGAACGTCTTCTTCGAATGGAAGTGCCGTCCTCCGCCGGTCTGGAATCAATTACTCTTGTATCCGCGTGATTACAATATGGGCATTTCATGTTTTTTCCCTCTTTTCACTTATTTTCTTTAGTATATAAGTTCCCCTGAAACTTGTCAATATTTACAGTTTTTTAGAAATTTTTCTTCTTTTATCTCCACTAAAATAATATCTTCTCCTATTTTCTTAATACACTCAATAGGAATAACATATTCCGTATCACTGCCGAGAAAACCGCATATTTTTCCGGGTCCTAGTAGAATAATTGCCTCCACATTGCCGGTGCATAAATTCACTTCCAAATCAACCACACAGCCAAGCCTTTTACAGTTACACGAATTAATGACTTCTTTTTGCCGCAATTCACAAAGCCGCATACACTACCATCCTATCCTGCTGATATTATTAGTAGTATATGCGGCATTTTATAAATCTTATGCTGACATTACTTTTTCACTTTCAAATGCTTTTGCAATTACACCTGTCAGAACAAATCCTGCCCCCAATGTAATGGCTAAAGTAATTCCATACTGTACCATTGTCACTTCCTGCGTTAATATTCCCTGCAGTGTAATGGCGCTGTTATAAAACGAAATAAAGTAAGCTGACATCGGAGGTTTTTTTGTTGTGTACATTGTCAATAATCCGACTACAAGGACAATCATGTACACCGGCATGACAAATGAGTTCGCCTCCTTGATTGTTTTTGCAAATACGGAAACAAGAGCGATAATGGTTGCATACAAAAATGACAGCGCGATAATCAATATCGCCAGCATAATAACCTGCTGCGTACTCCATTTCATGTTCATTCCCTGTGCCGCTCCGTCCATCATCTGTTCCTGAATAAGCGGCATACTTACAACCATTCCCACAACGGAAACGATTGCGGATATTCCCGAAACAACCATAAGCGCAAACACTTTTCCGAAAATAATCGAACTTCTCTTAATCGGAGTAACTAAAAGGCTCGCCATTGTTCCTCTCTCTTTTTCTCCTGCAATCATATCTGTTCCGATTGACATTGCACCGGCAAATAAAAGAAGAGTCAATAAATATGGAAGTAAAGTTCCAAGTGCTTTTCCTCCTGCTTTGTTATCGTCCTGAATAATCGTTTCTTTTGTATCGGCGTTTACCGTGAAAATGGAGATACGGCTCATATCCCCGACTCTCGCATTAAGAAGAGTCTGTCTGTATGCTTCAAGTGTCTGCACACCGATTTTGCTGTACGCTGCCTGTGAATATTTCTCCGAAGGATTGTGATAAACAGTTACTTCAGGTACTTTATCCCCCTCTTTGTAATTCTGAATGCTCTCCTCAAAACCTTTCGGAAATACAATATATAAATCCGCTTTTCCGTCTTTTAATTCCTGCTTAATTTCCTTTTCTGTCGTTTTTTCCGCATCTTCTATTTTCATATCCAATTTTGCACTTTCACAAAATGCTTCAAACCCTGCCGACCTGTTCTGCATATATACTTTCGCCTGATGCGCATCAATATCGTCCTGCATATTACTTACAATATTTCCCATTAAATACAATACCCCGAGCATTGCGGCAACCGGAAGAATAAATACGGAAAAAACCATTTTTTTGTCTTTAAATACACGTACAATCTCTTTTTTGAAAATTTCTTTAATTCCACTCATTTATGCTTCCCCCTTTTTCGCCTTATATAATTCAAAGAAAGCGTCTTCCAAATCTTCCGTATGCGTTTCTTCCAACAACTCAGAAAGAGTTCCCTCTGCCACTTTCTTTCCGTCAATGATGACACCGATTCTGTCGCACAGTTTCTCCGCCTCGGACATAATATGTGTGGAAACGATAACAAGTTTTCCCTCATCTCTCAATTTTTTCAAATAGTCCGTAACACTTCTCGCCGTGACAATATCCAATCCATTCGTCGGCTCATCAAAAATAACAATTTCAGGGTCATGCACAAGACTGACTGCAATGGCTGCCTTCTGTTTCATACCTGTCGACAACTCTTTAATCTGTTTATGAGCAAAATCCTTAATACCGAAATAAGAAAATAACTCTTCCTTTCTCTTCTTCAGCACATCTTTTGGCACATTATGTAATCTTCCGAAAAAATCAAACATATAATCCGGTGAAAACTGCGGGTCCAACTTGATATCGCTTGTGAGAAAACCGATACTGTTACGGACAGCCTCCGCCTCTTTCTGCACCTCATGTCCGGCAACATAAATTTCTCCGCTTGTCGCCCTTATAATCGTAGCAATACATCTGAGGGTAGTCGTCTTTCCGGCGCCGTTTGGTCCCAGCAGTCCGTAAATTTCTCCTTTATTCGCAGTCAGACTTACATGATCCACCGCAACTTTTGTATTACTCTTTGTCTTTGATTCTTTCATTTGTTTTTTGTTTAGTTTAAATACTTTGGTAAGGTTTTTAATCTCAATCATTTTTCCCTCCCCTTTCCTTTTGTATTAGTATGTTAATACAATATACTTTTCTTATTCATTTGTCAATAGAAAATCCTCTACACATAATTATATTTTTTCTTCTTTTTTACAAAGAAATATCCTGACAAAAATACACTCATAAACTCCGCCAACGGTACGGAAAGCCATACCCCATTTACCCCAATCAATGCCGGAAGAATAAGTATATTGATAACAATTAAAACAAATGTGCGGACAAACGAAATAATCGCAGAAGTCTTTCCGTCCGAAAATGCCGTAAACATGGACGAAGCAAAAATATTAACCCCCGCAAAAATAAAGTTTAGTGAAAACAGGAAAAATCCCGTCTTGGCAAGGGTATACGTTTCCGTCCCAACCGCAGTGAACACTTCCACGATAATCGGCGACATAACAAGTGCAAATACCGTAACGATAACTGAGGAAACCGTAATAAACAACATACATATTTTGAAAATTCTCTTTAGCATCCGATTATTTTCACTGCCATAGTTATAACTGATAACAGGCGCTACTCCCATTGAAAATCCCATGTACAGTGCGTTAAATAAAAATTGTCCGTACAGCACAATGGTAATCGCCGCAACGCCTGCCTCTCCAACCAATTTCAACATCATAATGTTATATAAAAATGTTACGATTGCGCCGGAAAGATTCGTCACCATTTCTGATGAACCGTTAAAAGAACTTTCCGCTAAAACGGACCATCGTATTTTCGGTTTGACAAGATAAAGAGAATGACGCACAAACAAAAAATAAATAAATCCAATAAGTGCCGGTATTAACTGACCGACACCTGTGGCAAGCGCCGCTCCTTCCACTCCCATATGAAACACGCCCATAAAAAGATA
The DNA here is from genome assembly GCA_900551895.1 of uncultured Lachnospiraceae bacterium. Classification (GTDB taxonomy): domain Bacteria; phylum Bacillota; class Clostridia; order Lachnospirales; family Lachnospiraceae; genus Faecalimonas. Next base: position 121,015 of record URXX01000005.1, read on the forward strand.
ATCTAAAACCATATTTGCCACGCCGCCGCTTATTGTGAGAATAAGTCCCAGCATCGGTTTCCCCGCCGTCACAAAAAAAGTCTGAAACAACAACTGTAAAATACAGGCAGGCGCTAAGTATAAACAAACACTCAAATATCCTACACAATAATCCATAAGCGCATCTGTTGAACCGAGCAGCCGAACAATCGGATCAATAAAAATATTTCCGACTACCATGAAAATAAGTCCGATAATAAATCCCGTGAGAACAATAAAGGAAAAATCCTCTCTCGCCTCCTGCTCTTTCTTCTCGCCCATTTTTTTCGCAATAATAGCGCTGCCCCCTGTTGCCAGCATAACCCCCACGGCTATAAGCAGACTAATCGCAGGGTATACTATATTTGTCGCCGAAAGGGCGTCTGTTCCCACCAATCTTGAAATAAAAATTCCATCCACGATTGTGTACAGTGACATAAATACCATCATAATCATAGTCGGAAACGCAAAGCGAAGTAATGAAAAGAATTTGAATTCTTTTGAAATTGAATTTGACATACAATATCCCCCTTTTTCTTATCTATTTACGCATCATGCCTACTATGATAAACTATAGAGTAGGTCTATAGTCAATAGGAGGTACATATGAATTTAAACAGATATTTGACAACAGGAGAGTTTGCAAAATTAACAGGTGTGACAAAACATACTCTCTTTTACTACGATAAAATCAATCTTTTTTCTCCCGAAGTAAAAGCAGAAAACGGTTATCGGTTTTATTCTCTTGAACAACTGGAAATTTTTGACGTGATTCAGATTTTGCGTGAACTGGATACCCCTTTGGAAGAAATCCGCAACTACATAAATACACGAAGTCCCCGACATCTTTTAGAACTTTTTCAAAAGGAAAGTACAATCATTGATAAACAGATAGCAAAACTGTTTCGCATAAAAGACTGGATAGAAAAGAAGAGCCGAAATATACACGCCTTATTAGAAACGGATATGGATACCATTTCCATTCTGCATGAACCTGAAAAATATATGATACAGTCGGAAGTTACATTAGATGATGAGAAAGTCTGGGCAGAAAAAATCGGAGAATTATTCAACTACTGCGAGGAAAATGATGTGAAGAGCCTCGACCCTATCGGATATCGGCAGGATACGGAAGATATTCAAAGCGGAATTTTTAACCACTATCGGATTTTCTATGAATTATTTGACGAGAAGCCACAAAAAATCCCCTGTCAGATAAAACCTGAAGGGGACTATCTTGTTGCCTACCACAAAGGTCATTGGAAAACAATGGGGGAGACTTATAAGAAAATGCTTCGTTTTGCCAAAAATAATTCTCTCATTCTCGGAAAATATTTTTACGAGGACTGCGTATTTGACAGTCTTACTTTCCAAAATGAAGAAGATTATATTACCCGCCTTACCTGTCAAATCCTTTAGTGAAACTGACTTTTATACAATTTTGCATAAAAACCGTTTTCTCCCAGTAACTCCTCATGTTTTCCCTGTTCAATAATGTTTCCGTCTTTCATTACCAAAATACAGTCTGCCTCCTGTATCGTTGACAGTCTGTGTGCCACAATAAAACTCGTTCTTCCTTTCATCATTTCTTGAAAGGCATTCTGCACTTTTACTTCCGTTCTTGTGTCAATAGATGAAGTCGCCTCGTCTAAAATGAGCATGGACGGAAGTTGAAGCATCACTCTCGCAATACAAATTAACTGTTTCTGCCCTTGGGAGAGATTACCTCCCTCCTCCGCAATAACAGTATCATATCCGTTTTCCATACGCTGTATAAATCCATGGGCAAATGCTCTTTTCGCCGCCTGCTCAATTTCTTCCCGCGTTGCGTCCGGCTTTCCATATGCGATATTTTCGGCAATACTGCAAGATTTCAACCATGTTTCCTGCAAAACCATTCCATAATTTGCCCGCAGACTGTCTTTTGTCATATCCTGCACATTTTTCCCACTGACAATCATCTCTCCGCTGTCTATCTCATAAAAACGCATAAGCAGATTAATCAATGTTGTTTTTCCGCATCCTGTCGGTCCTACAATGGCAATTTTCTGTCCTGCCCATACATTTAAGTTTAAGTTTTTCAGCAATTCCTTTTCCGGATTATACGAAAAAGAAACTTCTTTTAATTGTACATTTCCGTCCGCTTTTTTCAGCACTTCTTTCGTTTCCGCATCCTCTTTTTCTTCCTGCTCCTCCATAAAATCAAACACACGTCTTGCACATGCCAACGCATTTTGCAATTCCGTAACTACACCGGAAATTTCATTAAACGGCTTTGTATATTGATTTGCATAACTTAAGAAACTGGATAGTTGACCGACACTGATTTTTCCCTGAATGGCAAAAATTGCACCCGCAATTCCTACACCCGCATAGACAAGTCCGTTAATAAAACGGGTTGTCGGGTTTGTTATGGAAGAAAAGAAAATCGCCTTTACACTGCAATTCCGCAATTCTTCATTGACTTTCTGAAACCGCTTCATCGCCCTGTCCTGATAGCCGAACGCCTGAACCGTTTTTTGATTTCCGACAATTTCATCTGTGAGAGATGTCATTTCCGCCCGCACTTCCGATTGTTTCTGAAACATCATATATGTTTTCTTTGCCACAAAACCGGCTACAAAGAAAGAAAGCGGTGTAATGAGAATAACAATCAGTGAAATTTGAAAATGAATAGACACCATAAAAATGAGTGTTCCCACAATCGTTACCACTCCGGTAAACAGTTGGGAAAATCCCATTAACAAACCGTCTGAGAACTGCTCTACATCGGTAATTACCCTGCTCATTATTTCGCCGTACTGATGCGCGTCAATGTATTTTAGCGGCAATTTTTGTAAATGAGCAAAGGCGTCTGTTCGCACATCATTTACAACACGATAAGTTATTCTGTTATTGCATAAATTCATCAGCCACTGTGTCACACTCGTCACAATGGTTACTCCCGCTAATTTTACTAAAATCTCTTTTATGCCTTGAAAATCTACTTTTCCCTTTGCCAAAATCAAATCCACACCCTGTCCAATAAGAATCGGCGCATAAAGTGTACAGATAACCGTCACCACCGCAAATCCAAGTGATAAAATTAAAATCGGCAAATATGGCTTCAGTAAATGAATTACTTTCTTAATCGTATCATATTGTTTACGCATGACGAGCCACCTCCTCTTTAGAAAGTTGTGAGGAACAGATTTCTTTATACACTTCACAGGTTTTCAGCAATTCCCCGTGTGTTCCGCTGCCCACAAGTTTTCCTTTATCCAGCACAAAAATTTTATCCGCTTTCATCATGGACATTACTCTCTGAGAAACAATACACACTGTCATGGCATTCGTATTTTCCGCTATTGCTCTTCTTAGTTTTGCATCTGTCGCAAAATCAAGCGCCGATGTGCTGTCATCCAATATAAGTATTTCCGGTTTTCTCACCAATGCCCGCGCAATCGTCAGACGCTGTTTTTGTCCGCCGGATAAATTTTTCCCGCCTTCCTGAATAACCGTATCCAACTCTTTTTCCTTTTCTTTTACCACGCTGTCCGCCTGTGCTATACGAAGTGCTTCCCAAATCTCCTCATCGGAAGCATTTTCATTTCCAAGCAGCATATTGTCACGTATTGTTCCGTGAAATAAAACTGCTTTCTGTGGTACAATACCGAACTTCTCACGTAAAATATCCAAATCGTATTCTTTTACATCTTTTCCGTCTATTCTTACGTTTCCCGAAGTCACATCATAAAATCGGGGAAGCAGATTGATAAGCGTTGTTTTCCCTGAACCCGTTCCTCCGATAATGCCGACAGTTTCTCCTTTTTTTACGGAAAGTGTAATATCTTCCAAAACCGCTTCCTTATCACCGTGATACAGCATGCTGACATTTTCCAGTTCAATCTGCATCTCACTGCTTCCACCCTCTTCTTCCGTACCTCTTTGAATAGAAGATTGCAAGGCAAATACTTCATTGATGCGTTCCGCAGATGCCAGCGCTTTTGTAAATGTAATAATTAAATTTGCCAAAGCGACAAGGGCAAGCAAAATCTGTGACATATAGTTTACAAGCGCCACAACTTCCCCTTGAGAAAGATTTCCGTAATAAACTTCTTTTCCTCCGAGCCATACAATTAAAATGGTTGCCCCATTTACAATCAGATATGTGACCGGATTTAAGAGAGCCGATATTTTCCCTACGAAAGTCTGCATATGCATCAAGTTTTTTGTTTCCTGACAAAATTCTTCTTTCTCCCTTTCCTGCGTACGAAACGCCCTGACAACACGGACACCTGAAAGGTTCTCTCTTGTCATCAGCATAATCTTTTCCAATTTTTTCTGTACTTTTCTATAGAGAGGGATTGTCCATATCATAATTCCATAAATAACTACGGATAAAATCGGTACTGCCACAACAAAAATAAGCGCCAATTTTACACTGATTGTAAATGCCATTGCCATTGCTCCCACTACAATAAACGGCGAACGTAAAAACAGTCGCAGGACAAGATTTACTCCCGATTGCACTTGATTAATATCACTTGTCATTCTCGTCACAAGCGTTGCATTGCCCGCCATATCTAATTCCCTATAGGAAAGTGTTCCGATATGCCTGAAAAAATCTTCCCGCAACTCTGTACTGAATCCAACCGCCGCCTTTGCCGCAAAATATTGCGCCGTCAGTGAACATACAAGTCCAAGAACACCAAAGGCTACTAAAACCGCTCCCATTTTCCACACAAATGGCATATTTTGATTTTTTATCCCCACATCAATCATTCTCGCCATAATAATCGGGACAGTCAATTCAAAACAAGCCTCAAGCAATTTAAACAGCGGTCCTATAATACTCTCCTTTTTGTAATGCTTTAAATATTTTAATAACTTTCTCATCTCTTCCCCTTCTTTTATTTCTTCTGACTTCCTATTTTATCACGAACATTTTCCCTCTTCAACTTGTCATTTTTCCTGAAATTGTCTATACTGACAACAGATATATATAAGGAGGATTTCCACTATGGACGAAATATTTACAACCGCTCCCGCAGATGACAACAGACTTTTTAAAGAAATGCGGGTATATGAACTGCTTGAAAAACTACAAATTCCTTTTGAACGCATGGATCACGAAGTGGCAGATACAATGGAAGCCTGTGAAAAAATAGATAAAAAACTACAGGTAACTATGTGTAAAAATCTTTTTCTCTGCAATCGTCAGAAAACGAATTTCTTTCTTCTTCTGATGCCCGGAGATAAAAAATTTCTCACAAAAGACTTATCTAAGCAACTTGGCATCTCCCGCCTTTCTTTTGCCGAAGCGGAATTTATGGAAAAATTTCTTGACATTACTCCCGGTTCGGTCAGCGTCCTCGGTCTGATGAACGATACGGAAAAAGAAGTGACTTTACTTATCGACAGAGATTTATTGGAAGATGAATATATCGGCTGTCATCCTTGTGTAAATACTTCCAGCCTAAAAATAAAAACTTCTGATATTTTGGACAAATTTCTTTCCTACACAGGACACACACCCACGTTAGTGACTCTATAACTTCCGTATATGAAAATGAGGTGTCGCCACGCGACACCTCTATAAATATTCTCCTGCCCAGCGTCCGCCTGTTATTTCAACAGCCTTTCCCTGTGCTAAACTTTCCGGCACATCAATAATTCTCTGATTTGTGCTGCCACGATAAATGAGATTTAAACTTCTCTTATCCTCTTCATATCTTCCGTCAATCAGCACATCTATTTTCCGCAAAAGTTCCTTTTGCTCTTTTGTACCGTTCAGTAATTCTTCAAAGGTATATCCTGAATAACTTGCCACTTCGTATCCTATATCCTTCAATAATTTCGCCAAAACTCCAAAACTTTCCGCCTGTGCAAAAGGTTCTCCTCCTGAAAAAGTCACTCCTTTTGCCAGTGGATTTTTCTCTATTATCTGCACAAGTTCCTGTTCCTCCACAAGAGTGCCTCCTGCATCATTCCATGTTTCCGGATTTTGACAGCCGTGACAGTGATGTGGGCATCCCTGCCCGAATATAGTTACCCGTATTCCCGGTCCGTCCACAATACTGTCATTTGCAATTCCCGCAAGTCTAAGCATCTGTTCTGCCAAGCCCGTGTTTTACGCGGTCTTTCTCCTCCGCTTTCTTTGCGTCATTCCATTTATCCATTGTCCCTACTAAATATCCGGTAATTCTTCTGATACGTTCAAATCCAACATCTTGTCCTAATCTGTTTCTCTGTTCCATATCTTCTTCCTCCTTTATTCACAACCGTAAAACTGTGGCATATTCGGATATAATTTACGAAGTTCCTCTAATTTTTCTTCACTGATCGGTTCACCCTCACGTCTTCCGCAGCGTGGGCAGACATCATCAATTACCCCCACATATCCGCAAGCCGGATCACGGTCTACCGGATGATTTACACTTCCATAACCGATTCCCGCATCGTGCATACAACGGATAACACTTTCAAATGCCTCCACATTTTTTGCCGTATCTCCGTCCAATTCCACATAACTGATATGCCCTGCATTTGTCAGTGCATGGTATGGCGCTTCCTTATAAATTTTATCATAGGCGGAAATATCATACCAAACAGGAATATGAAAACTATTTGTATAATATTCTCGATCCGTTACATTTTTGATAACACCGTAACGTTTCTTATCCATTTTTACAAATCGTCCTGAAAGTCCCTCCGCCGGAGTTGCCAGCAACGTATAGTTTAAATTACGTCTTTCTGACTCTCTGTCTGTAAACTCTCTCATATGACCGATAATCTCAAGACCTTTCTTCTGCATCTCTTCGCTTTCTCCGTGATGATGCCCGTAAAGCGCCGTCAATGTTTCCGCAAGTCCGATAAACCCGATGGATAATGTTCCATGATTCAACACTTCACGCACTTCATCATTTGGTCCTAACTTATCCGAATCAAGCCATACCCCCTGTCCCATAAGGAACGGATAATTGTAAACATGCTTCTTCGCCTGAATTTCAAATCGATCATACAACTGCTGTGCAACCAATTCCATCATCTTATCCAATTTCTCATAGAAAACTTTCTCATCGTGGTTACTTTCAATAGCAATTCTCGGAAGATTGATAGACGTAAACGAAAGATTTCCCCTCGAATAAGAAATTTCTTTATCTTTATGACAATAATTTCCGATTACACGGGTACGACAACCCATTGTTGCCACTTCCGTTTCAGGATGCCCCGATTTGTAATACTGTAAATTAAACGGCGAGTCCAAGAAAACATAGTTTGGAAAAAGTCTTTTCGCACTGACTTTACAACTCAATCGGAACAAATCATAATTAGGATCGCCTTCATTATAATTTACGCCCTCTTTTACCTTGAAAATGTGTATCGGAAAAATACAGGTTTCCCCATTGCCAAGCCCTGCATCCGTTGCCAAAAGAACGTTACGGATAACCATACGTCCCTCCGGTGAAGTATCCGTTCCATAATTAATGGACGAAAACGGTGTCTGCGCGCCGGCACGGCTGTGCATTGTATTTAAGTTATGTACAAATCCCTCCATAGCCTGATATGTCTCATTTTCCGTCTGTCTGACTGCCCTTCTTCGAGTTGTTGACACAACTTGTTTTGCTCTATGCGTATCTAAACCGCATCGTCCGATAATCTCCTCGACAATAAACCTATCAAATTCCTCCTCATCTTTCTCCAAACATGGTCTATGTCCAAATTCCTCTGTCGCCTGCTGTAAGATTTCTTTTACAACTTCCGATTCGTTGTCTGAGTCTAACGCATCTTCTAACGCCTCCGTCAACCTTACCGTATACAATTTCACAAATGTTTTGGCAACTCCTTCCGCCAACCCATAATCAAAATTCGGAATACTCTGTCCGCCGTGCTGGTCATTCTGATTTGACTGAATGGCAATCGCCGCCAACGCCGCATAACTTTGAATACTTTGCGGTTCACGAATGACACCATGCCCCGTTGAAAATCCACCTTTAAACAAACGTACAATATCAATCTGTGTACAGGTTGTCGTCAGCGAATAAAAATCAAAATCATGGATATGTATGTCCCCATTCAAATATGCTTTCGCCTGCTCCTCCGTCAGTAAATAAGCGGCATTGTAACTTTTTGCCCCCGCCGCTCCAATCTGAAGCATACTTCCCATAGACGTATTTCCGTCAATATTTGCGTTATCTCTTTTCATATCGCTTAAACGGGCATCTACATTTGTGATTTCATCAATCGTCTTCATCAGACTTGTATTCGCCTCGCGGATATTCGTTCTCTTTGCCCGATACAGAATAAATTTTTTCGCGGAGCGTTCAAATCCGTTTTTCATCAGTTCTCTCTCCACGGCGTCCTGCACCTGTTCAATTTGAGGCGGCATATCTTCCGGAAGTTTTTCCAGTTCCATATGCACATCATTCGCAACCCGAGCAGCATCTGTGGCATCGCCCTCCCCTGCTGCCTCCATCGCCTTCAAAACGGCTGACGCTATTTTACTTTCATCGTACAGAACAATTCTTCCGTCCCGCTTCTTAATACTTTTTACCATGACGTTCATCATTTCCTTTCAACTGTTTCTTTTCTGTTCAATATGAAACAACTGCTTTTTATTATAACACATTTGGCGTGGGAAGACTATGGAAGAGTTTGGGATTTAGTATCTCATCAGTTTATTCTTCTATTGATTTTATCTGTTCAGCAGTATTCAATATACCTAATTGATACTCTGCAATTTCTCTTAATATCGCAAATCGCTCTCTTTTATCCTTTCCTGCTCTTATCATCTGTGCATTATGTGTTTCTAAATTGGAGAGTACTGTAAGTTCATTAATCGTTGCAAAATCCCGTATATTATTTTTCTTAGCAAGTTCAGGATTAACTTCTCTCCATGCTTTTGCTGTAAATCCAAACAAAGCAACATTTAATATATCCGCTTCTTCTGCATATGCCAGCCATTGAATATTTTCCTTATAATTTTTCTGCGGAAGTAAATAATTTTTTACTGCATCTGTATGAATTAAATAATTGTTTTTACTCAGAAAGCGTTTTGCATTCCATTCAGTTCTTTTAGAATTATTTTCTTCTTCCTTCAAGCGTTGAAATTCTTTGATTAAGTATAATTTAAAAACAGGATTAATTGCAGACGCAAACTCAAAAGCAATATCTTTATGAGCATAAGTTCCTCCATATCTTCCACGTTTTACATAAAGACCAACTGCATTTGTTTTCTCAATCCATTCAGAAACACTTGGAGTAAATGTCAATAATCCCGCTTGCTTTTTAAAGTGTTCAGATTCGAACACTTTAAATTCCACATTATATATTTGTTCCCATACTGATAAATACTCTAATGTGCCACGATTTCTTAACCAATTTCGCACTACATCTGCTGCTCTGACAGCATCCGATTTTGCTTTCGCAATATCTGTAATACAAATATAATCATCCAATTCTTGTTCTGAAATTGAAACTGATATGTTTTGTACTTCAATCACTCTATTCTTCATATATTTTCTCTCCTCTTATATTGCTGTTATAATGTATTCTACACACATCAAAGACGTTTTTAGAGTGGCAAACTATCTCGCACACACAACGCCCCATATCCAACCTGATTATTCGGATATTCTGTAAAAGCAGGCAATGGTCTTGCCCCACGCTGTAAATACGCTTTCACTTTTTCTCCGTATAAATACAAATCATTTCCTCGTACAACGCCCCACTCCATCAATAATGCTGCTCCTCCTGTCACAAATGGCGTAGCAAAAGATGTTCCGCTGACTTCTTCATAAGTTCCCTCTCTTGTCGGTGCGGAAATCCGCACGCCCGGTGCAACCAAGTCCGGTTTTCTTTCTCCTCCCCTTCCCGAAAAATCAGCATAAGTAAATGTCAGCGCATCATACGCGCCAACCGATATAACCCTATCCGCCGTTGACGGAATCGTCAACGTTCTGCTCTCTGACGGGTATAAAAAAGCCGTTCCCTTATTTAATACATTCTCACTTGGAAGCCACATTTCAAATTCTCCTGTGACTATCTGCCGTGGCGTCAAAACGATTTCCCATACTCCGGCTGTAATATAAGTATCCCTCGGCAAAAAATCAATATATATTTCCTGTTTTGTGCTATACGGACTTGGCTCTCCATAATAAACAAGCAACTCTGTTTCCCCAATTGTAAATCTTTGTGAACCCAAAATTTCCTGAAAAGGTCCTGCTTTTACACCTGACGGAGAAATCAAAGAAATTTCCATAACATCTGAATACTGCTTCCATAGTTGCAAATTTATGGTCTGCTCCCTTTCCTGTATTGCCAACTGCACAATCGTATCCATTCCCTGCTGCACCTTTCCCGATGTATGCCCCGCACTTGCCCCCTCATTTCCACTGCCTATGCAGATAACACTTTTCCAATAATTTGAAATATCTGAGATAAACCGTTCCAAAAGACTTGTTCCATCATGTGATCCATAAGTATTTCCAAAACTAATATTAATTGCTACAGGCATCTCAAATTCAATCGCTTTTCTCACAACATAATCTATTGCCTGCATCAATTCTGTTGTTCTTGGAAATCCGTCTTTTCTCGGACTTGCCAGTTTTACGATAATTAAATCACTCTCCGGTGCAACTCCTCTTTGTGTTCCACTTCCTGCAGCAATCCCCGCCACCGCCGTTCCATGTCCTGATACATCTATACTCGGAACAATTCTTAACTGCTCGCTTCTGCTCTCCTGCCGTAAAGCCTCATTAATCTGTTCCTCCGTATATTCTGTCCCGATACTGTAATGTACCGGAGGATTTCCACTAATACTCTGATCCCATAATACTCGAATTCTTGTACTTCCGTCCTCTTTCCTAAAATCGGCATTTGCATAGGTTATTCCCGAATCGATAACCGCCACAAGAATTCCCTCTCCAAATAAAAACGGACGGGCATTCTGTACTGAAGTAATACAGGATACCCGTCTTCCATTAACCACTTGAAAAAACAATCTCTTCGGTTTTTCAATATATTCTATTTCCGGAAGAAGAGCCAACTGCTCAATCATAGACTCTGCTATCGTAATAATTGCAAACTCATTTTGCAATTCAACAACCTCTCCTCCTAATGCTCTAGCCTTATCCAAATTTCCCGAATACTTCACAATTAAATCCCATATTCTTTCAATCGGATTATACCCCACATCTAGTTCTAGAGATTTCGACCTTTCTTCCTCTGTCGCATCTAACGCCAAATTTAACATATTTTCCAATTTTTGCCCGTCCATATATTTTAACCTGCATTTTTTCTCAAGCCATATATATGCCCGCTTTTCTGATTTTATACACACTAATTAAATCCGATTAATTGTCTCGCCACAATATAAACAAATGAAGAAATTTTTCTTCCCGATTTTCCCGGTAAATTAATAGTCTGTCCTAAAATACTATATCTGATTTTCCAATATACTTTGTAATCCTTTGTCTTTAAATAATTCCAAAGTTCTTTTTTCTTTTCCAGATTCTCCTGCTTTTTAGAGCGAATACATAGTATAGAAGATACCGTCATCATAATAGCAAGATAATTTATCATATAATTTCTCAGTTTCTTGTTGCCTATTCTTCTCAAATAATACATATCTATCATAGACTTTGTAACAAAAATCTGCTGATCAATTCTTCCTATCATAACCTTTTCATTTACGGACTGATCTTCTCTTCCTATATAATAACGATAGAAATTCACATCTAAATAATAAATTTTCTTCACATGGGGAAGAGGATAATAAACGTAAATATTATCTACATAAAATGTATGCTTTGGCAATTCCAACTGATTTAATTTCAGAAGATCTGTACGATAAATAACCGAGTGCATCAGAATATATTGTGCAATCCCAAAATGCCCAACTTCATCCCAGCCAAAAATTCTATTTTCCGGCAAAACATTTCTATAGTGGATTACCTTTTTATTTTTCACGCCAACCTTTTCATAGACATAATTAGACACAAGCATATCCACTTCCTGTTTCTCTTCTTCCCAATTATGCAATGTTTCCATAATTTTTCGCAAAGACTGCTCGTCTACCCAGTCATCGCTGTCTACCACTTTAAAGTATTTGCCTGTCGCATTTCTCAATCCGGCGTTTACCGCATCACCGTGTCCGCCATTCTCCTTATCAATTACTCTCACAATATCAGGATATTTTTCTTCGTATTGCTTTGCAATCTGCAGCGTTTCATCCTGCGAACCGTCATTGACAATTAAAATCTCAACATCTTCTCCCCCGATTAAAATAGACTCAACCGCATGACTCATATATTCCGCTGAATTATAGCACGGGATTGCAAAAGTTAGATATTTCATCTCGTACCTCCCATTTATAACAATACTATATAGTATAATGTATTTTCATAGAATTTCCAACTGTATTATTGTAAATTCTCCTATTTTCATTTATATTAATATAGTTAATACCAATGAAACCAATGATTTGGAATGAGAAATAAACTAGGAGGAACTTAGTAATGAAAAATGTAATTGTCGGACAGTCCGGCGGTCCTACCGCTGTAATTAACGGAAGTTTATACGGAGTTGTATCTGAAGCGTTAAAGAAAACAGATTCTATCGAAACCGTATACGGTATGATAAACGGAATTGAAGGTTTTCTTCACGATGAAATAATGGAAATGAATCCACTTGCTTCTACAGGTGAACTTGAATTATTAAAAACAACACCGGGGGCTTATCTTGGCTCATGCCGTTTTAAATTACCTGAAGATTTAACGGATCCTGTATACCCTGCACTTTTTGAAAAATTTAATAACAAAAATATCGGTTATTTCTTCTATATCGGAGGAAATGATTCTATGGATACAGTAAGTAAATTATCAAGATATGCGGACTCTATTCAAAGCGATATTCGTATTATCGGTATTCCAAAAACAATCGATAATGATCTCGTAGAAACAGATCATACACCGGGATTTGCCAGTGCCGCAAAATATGTAGCAACAACTGTGCGTGAAATTTCTATCGATGCTTCTGTATACGATAACAAAAAATCCGTTACAATCGTAGAAATCATGGGACGTCACGCCGGCTGGCTCACTGCTGCCGGTGCATTGGCAAGAAAATTTGAAAATGACAATCCTGTACTCATCTACCTCCCTGAAGTTGCTTTCAATCAGGACGAATTTATCGAAAAAGTAAAACATTCTCTTGAAACAACCTCAAACTTAATTGTATGTATATCAGAGGGTATCCATGATGAAAACGGTACATTTATCTGTGAATATTCTAATGATGTAGGAGTAGATACTTTTGGTCATAAAATGCTTACCGGCTCCGGAAAATATTTAGAAAACTTAGTAAAAGAAAAATTAGGCGTTAAAGTACGTTCAGTCGAATTAAACGTAAGCCAGCGTTGCTCTTCCTCCTGTCTCTCAAAAACAGACTTAGATGAGGCAATCGCCGGAGGGGCTTTCGGTGTAAATTCTGCCCTTGAAGGAGAAACGGGTAAAATGATTTCTTTCAAGAGAATTTCATCTAATCCATACGTTATGGAATGTACAACAACAGATGTAAATGCCGTTTGTAATAAAGAAAAAGGAGTTCCTGTTCATTGGATTACGGAAAACGGTTCAGATGTAAGCGCTGCATTTATCGAATATGCCTTGCCGCTTATTCAGGGAGAAGTGGAAATTCCTATGGAAAATGGTCTTCCACAGTTTGCTTTTAGAAAATAGTTGTTCACAATTTGTTCATTTATCATTCAAAAAAGTTTCATTTGTTTAACACTTTTTCTTCACTTCTTTCGCATATACTTATATTATCAAATGAAACATTGATAAACCAAACCAATTAGTTAGTATACATTATACTATTTTGAATAAACTTTTTCATAATATATGCCGAGGATCATGCAAGTGGTTACTCGGCATCCTCCCTTTTATGAGGTCTTTTCATTTTGCCATATCCTAAAGTTCCCACTATACTTAGCATAACTGCGATACCAATGCATACATATACCGTTTGATTTTTTTCCTTTTTATTTCTCTTCTGTCTCTCTTTTGTCTTTGTTTCTTCCTGCATAAATACCTTTTCTAATATATTTTTCTTTTCTACAATGGAAAAATTCACAGTCTTCACTGATTGATTTCCCGCCAAATCAACTGCCCTCACAATTAAATGGTATTCTCCGACTTCGTCAGATGTAAAGCGGAATATATTACTCTCATCATCTATATTCTGCTTTTCTCCATTTATCCACACTTCTTCTAATCTCTCCGTCTTTTCTTTTACTCCTGCTTTTACCTCTACTTGCTCCTCATACGTTTCACCATTCTCTACACCTTCAATAAAAACATTCGGTTTTGTATTATCTATAACAAACTCTGCTCTGGCAATCGCCTCATTTCCTACAGTATCTGTCGCTTTCACATAAAAAATATGTTTTCCTTCTTTTCTCTCTGAAAGAAATAGTGGCTGAAGTTTTCCGTCCAAACGTATTTCATATCGAAACTTTGTCAAATCAAAAATAAATTCCGATAATGGATATCTCCACTCAAAACTTTTTATCCATTTTCCGTTTAATTCCTCTACATAGCGAATAATCGGATTTGTTTTATCAACAATAAACTGTTCCTCTTTTCTATCTACATTCCCCGCCATATCTATAGCCCTTAACTCTACAACATAAATACCGTCTTCACTTACATTCAGTTCCGTTTTCCAACTATTATTGATAAATTTTGTTTCTCTCCTCTCTACAAAAATATTTTCTTCATTATTATTTTTTCTTTTTAAAATTACAGCTACTTCCTTTAATTGTCTTCTGTCTTTCACCGCAATTCCTAGCCGTACATCTTTACTTGTAATCATATTCGCATAAATTCCCGAAAGGGTACTTTCCGGCTTTTCCTTATCAATAAGAATTTTTTGCTTTTGCCATGAAATATTTCCCGCATAGTCCCGAACCTCAACTAACAGTTCTCCGCATTCTTTTATTTGCAATTTTATCTGTTCACTCTGACAAAACTCCGGAAGTTTTTCAATCTCCTTTATTAGTTTCCCGTTAAAATAACATCTGACAGATGCTATTCCCGATGCAATGCCCTCTTCCTTTACGGTAATATCCGCATTTATATTTTTCGTATGCCATTTGCCTTCTTCTAAATCTGTATGTATTTCTATATCCGGTTTTCTCACATCACACACAATATATTTCGAGGTTACCGCTTCTCCCCTATTTCCTGCTTTATCTTCCGCCCACGCAGTGATTCTTCCTTTAAATTCTTTCGGTAACTCTATCTGCAACTCAGAAACTGTCTGCTTCTTCTCCCCTTCTTTCTCAATCTGATAATAAATATTTTCTACGCCTGAACCTTCATCATATGCCTTCAATTTTACTGCCGTTTCTTTTGAGAAATATAATACTTCCTCCTCATTCCCTCCTTCATACTGAATTTCTATTTTCTTAGGCAAAATCGTATCAATTAAAAACTCTCTTTCAATTTTTGTTTCCTCAATCACTTCACCGTTTTCATCTTCCTGCCATACTTCTAACCGATGTTTTCCCTCCTTAAACATTTCCGGTTCCACATGAATTTCCTTTTCCGCTTTGTCCAGCGTTTTCTCCAGCAATATATTATCCCCCTGTTTAAGTCGGATTTGTGTCACTACCTCCCTGCCTCCATGATAAATTATCACAGTCGGCTTCTTCGTATAATACCCATTTTTCCCGTTCGGTTCTTCACACTTAATGCGAACTTCCTCCGTATCCTCTTCCGATGCTGCCATTCCGCTTAAACCATACAGAATAAGCAAAACTAAAATAATAACACTTAATTTTCTTCTGCTCATATAAACCTCCCTTAAAATTGAATATGATTTTCCTGTGCAAATCGTATAAAATTCTCTTCTTCTTTCATTTGTGGATTATCTCTTAATATATTTTGTAAAATGCGTTGTTTTTCCTCTATAGAAAATCTTTCTTCTTTCCATAATTCTTTTAAATAATTCATATCCATTTCCATAAACTTCTCTCTATACATTTCCTCCTTTTCCTCTCGCTTTTTCTCCTGCTCACTTAATATCCGATATTGTGTTCCTGCTTCTTTCCACAGAGAAAGTTTTTCATATGCCAATGCTTTATACTCATTCCATTCTGACAATTTTTCTTCTGAAACTTCTTCCGGATTGTCCAAGTGCATCTCCACAATCATTTCATACGCCCATTCTGTTTCAACCAATACACAACCTCGTGCCAACATAAGTTTTCTATCTATCCCCTCTTTTCTATTTGCCTCTTTCTTTATCCTTTGTAAACTCTTCTTTATCTCTTCATCATCCGACTGATTTAGCATAAATTCCGATAACTTTACATAATCTTCTGCCCCTTTTTTCTGTTCCTCTGCCTTTTCAAAATATTCTTTACTCTTGGCATAATCTTTCTCCTCCAAAAAGTAATGCGTCCCAAGTTCAAAATAATCTACATCACTTTCACACTTTTTCTCCTCTTTCTTAGGTAAAAAAGTAATGCTGATTATGAAAAAAACTATTCCCAATAAAACCGGTATCCATTTTAATTTCATCCTATTCTGTTTTTTTAATTCTCTTTTATGGGTATTTTTCAGACATTTTTTTACGAATGTAAGAAGCCTTATTTCTTCTCTTTTTTTCAGATATGGAACACATTTTATATGTGCCATAATAAATTGAATTGTCCTTCCAAGACAATATAAATCGACATCCTGATTAGGATTTTCTAATTGAAACTGTTTTGCCATTTTGCCTTTTAAATGTGGAATATTTTCTTCCGGATATAGCAATGCAACCTCTTCTGTTTTGGTTATGATAATACTATACGGATGTAAATGCGTATAGTGGGGATTTCCTTTTTGCTTTTGAAATAAACTTAACTGTCGAATCAATTCCCTGAGCCATTGTCCCAGTATAGCCTTTTCAATCTTTTCATGTAATTGTATCCAGCGATACAATGTAACCCCTTCCACATAATCCGATACAATATAACAATCCGTCCCTCTCTCCACAAATCTTATGACCTCGTATCCTTCTTTTTCAGACACACTTTCCCTCCTTTTTATATTTTAAATAATGGAATGCACTTTCATGAACATGAATGAATAATTTATCTGCAATAGAAATGTATCTTTACTATACTTCAATTCTCGACCAAAAGCAAGATGACTTTTTGCACAAAAAACAGGCAACAAATAAGGAAGTATAGCCTCTACCATACTTCCCTATAAAAAATACTATTTTATCATCATTCCCATAACGTATAAGTCATAGTATTTTCCGTCTAACAATGTGCTGTTTTTCAAGCATCCTTCTATCTCAAAGCCAAATTTCTGATACAACTTCACTGCTAACTCATTGTCAGTACGTGTGTCTAACTGAATTCTTGTAGTAACTCCATTACCTTTTGCCCAGTCAATCAACTGTTGAATAATGCTTGAACCGATACCTTTTCCCTGATATTCCTGTGCCACAACAATTCCTAATTCTCCGCTATGTCTTGATTTAATTTTGTGACTTGAACTGATTGTTCCAATTCCTACAATTTTTCCGTCGACAATCGCTAAAAGCATTGTATTAATCGGCGATTCATTTGTTTCCTTTATACTTTCTTTCTGTGCCTCTACATCTAAAGGATACTCATCTTTTTCAAAACTTAAAAAGGAAGTTTCTCCTCCTACATAGTTATAAAAATCTACAATTTCTTTTGCATCTTCTATAACGGGTTCTCTAAATGTTACATTCTGCATAATCGCTTCTCCTTTTATTTTGAAGTAACTTTTACTTGTGTAAAAGTATTTTAACTATACTCTAATTTTCACTCCAAAGCAAGATGACTTTTGCACAAAAATTACTCCGTTCTATCTTGGTCTGTTCAAATGTCTTGGAATCCCGTCTACCATAACCGGCGCAACATCTCCCTGAATAAGCGGTCTTACATATGTCACAAATTCATCCGTAACATATGTTCCCTCTTTATTTACCCATTCTCTCGGAACTATCTTCTCGTCATTTGCAATCTTATGAACATCTTTCACTGCCGTTCCGCACTGATAAGGATCATCAGAATGTCTTTCCAATACAACCATTTTGCCTGAATCCCCTTCGTCTGCAGCTTTCACTGCTGCACCGCCTACCTGATATGCTTCCAAAATATCCACTCTTGACGCACAATGTGACGCCGCTCTTTGTAATGTACTCAATTCAATCGCTCTCGTCTTGCAGCCGATTTCTCCTGCCACTCTGTTTGCCAAATAACTTGCCGTTCCTGTCAACTGTTTATGTCCAAATGCGTCAACAAAATCAACATTTGCTCCCAATTCGCATACATAACGTCCGTCCTCTAGTTTAATTCCCTCTGAAACAGCAACAACTACTGAAGATTTCTTTTTAAGCAATCCTTTAATTTTGTCCATAAATTTCTCTACATCAAAGGTAAGTTCCGGCAAATAAATCAAATCCGGTCCGGCACAGTCCTCACCTTTTGCCAATGCTGCCGCCCCCGTAAGCCAGCCTGCATTCCGTCCCATAACTTCCACAATCGTCACAAGACCTTTATTATATTCCAAACAAAAACTATCACAAATAATTTCCTTGACAGATGTTCCGATATATTTTGCCGCACTTCCGAATCCCGGCGTATGATCTGTCAAAGCCAAATCATTGTCTATTGTTTTCGGGCAACCGATAAATCTTGTCGGCTGACCTGTAATAATAGCATAGTCTGACAGTTTTTTAATTGTATCCATGGAATCATTTCCACCGATATAAATAAATGCTTCAATCTCTAAACGATTTAAAATCTCAAAAATTTTCTCATACAACGTCATATCTTCGTGGATTTCAGGAAGTTTATACCTGCATGAACCTAAATATGCCGCTGGCGTTCTCTTTAAAATTTCAGCATCCAGTTCGTTTGTAATATGTTCCGAAAGGTCAATATATTTTTCTTCCAATAATCCCTGAATACCATATCTCATTCCGTACACTTTTTTTGCACCTCTGTCTTTGGCTGTACGATATACACCTGCCAAACTAGAGTTGATTGCTGCTGTCGGTCCTCCCGATTGTCCTACAATTACATTTCCCTTCATAATGCAATTACCTCCGTTTTTTTGTCTGATAAAATCAGTATAGTGCATTATGACTTTTTTGTAAATATGATATAGTTTTTCTTTATATATTTTGCACAATTTTATACTTCCTTACTTATATAGAGGACCATATGCTGCACAGGCCCTGTAATCCTGTCCTTCTTTATCCTGTCCAAACGCATTCCATGCAGCCGGTCTAAAAATCTTTTCTTCCGGTACATTATGCATAGAAACCGGAATTCTAAGCATAGATGCCATTGTAATCAAATCGGCTCCAATATGACCATAAGAGATTGCTCCGTGATTTGCTCCCCAGTTATTCATTACGTCATATGCTGTTTTAAATGCCCCTTTTCCCGTACATCTTGGTACAAACCATGTACACGGCCATGTATAATCTGTTCTTTTCCATAATTGTTCTGATACCTCTTCCGGAAGATTTAATGTCCAGCCTTCCACAATCTGCAAAACAGGTCCAAGCCCTTTTATAAGATTTAAGCGAATCATTGTCACGGGCATTTCTGCCTTTGTTAAAAATCGTGACGAAAATCCACCACCGCGAAAATATCCGTTATCTGCTGCATTCCATGTTGTCGCATTTAGCATCGCATCCTGATCTTTATCCGTTACATCATACCATTTCTTCATTATATGATTGCCATTAGAATCAACTGACTCCCCGCTTGCATCAAGACAGGCTGCCCCCGAATTAATCAAGTGAATAAATCCATTTGCTTCCTTTGCTTTTCCCTCAATCTCATAGCCTGTTACTCTCTTCACTGCATCTTTGCTCCAGTATGTTCTAACATCCGCAAAAATCTGTGCTCTATTTGTTAATAACTTCATAAAAAGCATACCAAGTCCATTTAACACATCATTTTCTGTTGCAAGAATATATGGCTCTCTCGCTCCGTTCCAATCAAACGAACTATTCAAAACAGCCTCTGCAAAATCTCCATTTGGATAAAAATCTGTCCATTGTCTCTGTCCCTGAAATCCCGCTGCAATTGCATTATGACCAACCGCCTCTTCTTCACAGCCTTCAGGCAAATTCTTATTTCCATTCATTAAATCTTTAATGATGACAGCCATTTTTACAACAAACTCAAACTGCTCTTCTTTCTCTTTATCACTCATCTTAAGTTCATCCGGATTTTTGTCAAATCCTATAGTACATTTTTCTTTTGCCCAATCAAGAGCCTTCTTCACCTCTTCTTTATCATAAATTTCTTCCGTCATTCTCCTGATAATTTCAACTTCATCTACTGATTCCACACGCATTCCCAAATAAGATTCAATAAAATCAGAATCAATGATTGAACCGCCAATTCCCATACATATAGAACCAATTTGAAGATATGACTTTCCGCGCATTGATGCCGCTGCAATCGCTGCACGTCCAAACCTTAGCAATTTTTCTCTAACATCTTCTCCCATTTCCATATCGTCTGCATCCACAACATCATGTCCATAAATGCCAAATGCCGGAAGCCCTTTTTGCGTATGAGTGGCAAGCACCGAAGCCAAATAAACCGCCCCCGGTCTTTCTGTTGCATTTAATCCCCACACACCTTTAATTGTCTGCGGATTCATATCCATTGTTTCTGAACCATAACACCAACATGGCGTAACGGTTAATGTAATATCAACACCTTCTTTTCTAAATTTTTCTTCGCATGCCGCTGACTCTGCAACTCTGCCAATCGTAGTATCCGCAATGACAACTTTTACCGGTTCGCCATTTGAATACGTTAGATTTTCTTCAAATAATTTTGCCGCTAATTTAGCCATTCCCATTGTCTGTTCTTCCAAACTTTCCCTAACTTTTAATGCCCCTCTTCGACCGTCAATCGTAGGTCTGATTCCAATTACGGGATACCCTCCAATCAATCTGCTTTCTGCCATTTTTCTTCCTCCTTTATTCTTTTATAAATGTTTTAAACTTTTTATAAGCACTATTCCACTTTTCTTCGTTTTTTGGAATATATTCGACTGTTTTTTCTGATTGTAAAATGATTCTTCTTGCTTCCCAAATATCTTTTACCTCTCCTAATGCGATTAGTTGAACTGCTATATTTCCGAATGCCGTGGCTTCCACCGGTCCTGCAATCACTTTCCGACCGATTGCTCCTGCCGTCATTTCGCACAATAGTTTACTTTGGATTCCTCCTCCTATCATATGTATGATCGGATATTGTTTTCCCGTACAGAGTTCAATCTGCTCCAGTACATATCTATATTTCAATGCTAAACTCTGATTGATACAACACACAATTTCTCCAACCGTATTTGGTACTTTTTGTCCTGTCTTTCTGCAAAATTCCCTTATTCTCTTTGGAATGTCTCCCGCCGAAATAAACTCTAAATTATCCGGATCTATAAAGTTTTGAAAAGGTTCTGTCTGACAAGCCATTTCCTCAAGTTCTCCAAACGAATATTCCTTTCCTTCTCTCAGCCATTGTCTTCTGCTTTCCTGTACAAGCCAAAGTCCTGCAATATTTTTCAGTAATGTTGTTTTCTTGCCATATCCGCCCTCATTACTAATGTTACATCTAAATGTTTCTTTATTAATAAGCGGCTCTTCTATTTCCGTACCAAATAAACTCCAAGTACCACAACTAATAAATATAAAATCTTTTTCCAAAGTCGGCACGGCAATAACCGCACTCTGCGTATCATGTCCCGCAATTGCTACAACCTCGGCTGAATTCACTCCCAACTCATTACATATTTGTGGTTTCAACTTCCCTATTATAGTTCCGCTTAATACAATGTCTGTTAATATCTTTCTCGGAATATGTAATTTTTCTATTATTTCATCCGACCATTTTTTCTCTTTCGCATCTAACAGTTGTGTAGTTGATGCCATTGTATATTCCGTCTTTTTCTCTCCTGTCAAAAAATAATTAAATAAATCCGGTGTTAATAAAAGTGTATCCGCTTTTTCTAAAACCCACTTTTCATTTTTTACTAACGAATACAACTGAAAAATTGTATTAAAATTCTCAAATTGATTTCCCGTTAAACTATATAATTTTTCCTTTGATATTTCGCGAAAAACTTCCTCCTGCATTCCCACTGTTCTTTCATCTCTATAGTGTACCGCATTTTGTATTAACT
The DNA here is from genome assembly GCA_900551895.1 of uncultured Lachnospiraceae bacterium. Taxonomy (GTDB): domain Bacteria; phylum Bacillota; class Clostridia; order Lachnospirales; family Lachnospiraceae; genus Faecalimonas. The sequence goes on from URXX01000005.1 coordinate 143,262, forward strand.
CTCCTTCTTTATCTAACAACGCAAAATCAACACCCCATGTATCAATACCAATACTGGAAAATTCTCCTTCCTTCTTTGCCTTTAAAATCCCTTGCTTTATCTCAAAGAAATGCCTTAGGGTGTCCCAATACATTGTTCCGTTTAATAATACCGAATCATTTGAAAAACGATGAACTTCTTTCATAATAATTTTCCCATTTTCCAATGATCCCAAAATGGCCCGTCCACTTCCTCCACCAAAGTCAAATGCTAAAACACTCTTACCTTTTTCCTGCATTTTTACGCCTCCTTTCACAGATAAGAACCTTTTGAATAACTTTATTCTAGCATTGCCCATAAAAAACTACTTGTGTTATAATAGTAAAAAATATAATAATATTCACATTTTAAAAGGAGTTTTATGCAATATATAAATTATCGTGAAACACGGCAGAGAGGTACTCCTGATTTTCCCTTAGAATTTCATCATGTAACCTCAAAGCATCCCCAATATATTATGAATATCCATTGGCATATTGAGTATGAAATTATCCGCATCCTAAAAGGAGAGTTTTTACTTACAATTGATGAGGAAGAATACCTTGTTACCTCCGGCTCTGTTATTTTTATCCCTGCCGGCAGGCTGCATTCAGGTATTCCAAAAGAATGTATATATGAGTGTATTGTTTTTGACTCTAATATGTTAATGCACAAATCTGATGATATAAGTAAACCTATTCATTTAGTTCTGCAGCAAAAAATTTCATTATTTAGCGTATACTCAAAATCATACTCGGATATTCACAACACTATATGGACTCTGTTTGATGCAGCCGCTTCAAAAAAATCAGGTTATCAACTTATTATTTTAGGCTGCTTTTATCAATTCTTCGGAATTATTTTTCAGAAAAAGTATTATAATCAAATGCTTTCTAAAAACTCTAAAGATTATAAAAGAATTTTACATTTGAAACAAGCATTGGAATTTATGGAGTCATCCTATACTCTTCCCCTTTCTCTTAAAGAAATTGCTGACAGTGTTGGAATGTCCCCCAAGTATTTTTGTCGTTTTTTTCAGGAAATGACTCACCGCACCCCTATAGACTATTTAAACTACTATCGAATTGAACGTGCCTGTTATCAGTTACTCACAACCAATCATTCTATCACGGAAATAGCGTACTCTTCTGGTTTTAATGACTTGAGTTATTTTATTAAAACATTTAAAAAATACAAAGGAGTAACTCCTAAAAACTATCTGAAATTTTAGCAAAAAAAGATTGCGCCTACCAAAACGCAATCTTTTTTGTTCCATTTCTTTATTCCGGATAAATACATCTTATCCCCTTTTTTTCAAATAATTCCAGCCATTTATCTGCCGGCTTTTCATCCGTTACTATTGTATCTAATATAGAAAAATCACCTATCTTACAAAATGCAATCTGATCAAATTTAGAGTGGTCAATTGTCAAAATTTTTTCTGTTGCACAATTCAGCATTGTTCTTTTGTTACCTGCATGTAATTCATCAGAATCTGCAAAACCTTCCTCCATATCTATTCCTTTTGCTGAAACAATGGCTTTATCAACATGATAATTTTTCAACATTCTATCTGTCTGCGGTCCTACCAGCGCAAATGATTTTTCTTTTGCCACTCCACCTGTTGATAATATATGCCAATCATGTTTTTCAAATAATTCGACAATAATTTCAACTGAATTTGTAATAACCGTTAAATTATTCTTTTCTTTTAACTTTCTGGCAATAAGTGCAACTGTTGAACTCGCATCCAACATTAGGCACTCACCATCCTGTACTAAACTGCTGACTAATTCTGCAATCTTCTGCTTTCCAAACACATTCTTTTTCTTACGCTCATCAAAAGATAATTCCAAATTTACATTTTCATTCAACACTGCTCCGCCATAACTCTTTATAGCATAGCCATCGTTTTCTAATCTTTCTAAGTCGCGCCTTATTGTTTCTTCCGATACATTATATATTCGGCTAAGATCACCTACAATAACTTTTTTCTCACGTTGCAATTTCTCTAATATTTCATTTCTTCTTTCTATTGCAAGCATTATACTTTCCTCCCTTATTCTAATATCTCAGGATTTAGAATACTAAGGAAACAAACACCACTTATCCTTTGCACCAACTATTATAATGGTATCAAATTTTCGTTTGCTACCAAATAGTTGTTTTTGGTTCCTCTTGGCTGTGTTTACTGCTGAAGTTACTGCACCTAAACCACTAACAACATCGAGTATATTTCCATATCACTACCGTTGCTTTTACCAAAACAATTCCATATTCATCATCCCGATTGCCTTATTTATTTAAGTGCATATCTTCATAATAATATTATACCATATTTTACCTTATTTTCTCAGCAATTCTTTTAAGAAAAATCTGCCGGATGTTTTCCTGATATTCCCATTTTTCTTCGAATTTCATACAATTTTTCAATTTGTTCTTTATCGAATTCTTTTGGTCCGCCCAACATTCTCGATTTATAAAGTAATTCCGCATAGAATTCCAAAGACTCCATCTTATGATATGCACTTAATAAATCTGTACTCCATGTTAATGCCCCATGATTTTGTAAAAGAACCTGATCGAAATATGGCAAATACTCTTCTATCGCATCCGGAATTTCCATTGTAGAAGGGGTTCCGTATTTTGCTATTGGCACGCTTCCCAATGAAATGACTGCCTCTGGCATAATAGGTGCAGTCAAAGGAATTCCCGCTATAGCAAATGCTGTAGCATAACTTGGATGTGCATGTACAACTGCTTTGACATCCGGTCTTTTTTCATATACTCTCATGTGCATTTTTATTTCGGAAGAAGGCTTAAACTTTCCATTTACATGAAGTATATTTCCCTTGGCATCCACTTTGCAAATATATTCCGGTGTCATAAACCCTTTACTTACACCTGTCGGAGTACATAAATACTCATTTTCAGTTAACTTAACCGAAAAGTTTCCGTCATTTGCTGCAACCATTCCTTTGTTATAAACTCTCCGCCCAATTTCACACATTAACTCTCTCAGTTCATATTCACTTTGCATAATGAATCCTCCTATCGTTATATGTTGTTTTTATTTGTTTATACAAACAACATACCACATAATTCAACACTATTCAACTGTTTTATATTTTCTTTGTGTTGTTTTTCAATATATTTTATATAATACGCTTTTTTGCACACAAAAAAGGCTAACCAAAAATGATTAGCCTTTTAATACGTGGGCGAGAAGATTCGAACTCCCGACCTTTTGGTCCGTAGCCAAACGCTCTATCCAACTGAGCTACGCCCACATAATTTTTAAAGATATGCCGCAGACCGGAATCGAACCGGTACGGGAGTATAAGTCCCGCAGGATTTTAAGTCCTGTGCGTCTGCCTGTTCCGCCACTGCGGCATAATGGGACCAACAGGGCTCGAACCTGTGACCCCCTGCTTGTAAGGCAGGTGCTCTCCCAGCTGAGCTATGATCCCTTGGGATATTAAGTTTTATATATCGTTTATTCGATATAAACGACCCGGAAGGGACTCGAACCCTCGACCTCCGCCGTGACAGGGCGGCGCTCTAACCAACTGAGCCACCGGGCCATATTCATTTTTTAAAAAGTGGACCTTCAGGGACTCGAACCCAGGACCGATCGGTTATGAGCCGATTGCTCTAACCAACTGAGCTAAAGGTCCAAATCTTTTTATGCACTGCCTAAAAGACCGCTTATCATTTGCATAAGCAAAAGCCGACAATCGGACTTGAACCGATAACCTGCTGATTACAAATCAGCTGCTCTGCCAATTGAGCCATGTCGGCATATTTAGTTTAAATGACTCCTACGGGAATCGAACCCGTGTTACCGCCGTGAAAGGGCGATGTCTTAACCGCTTGACCAAGGAGCCTGATTACTTTCTTTTCTGTTTCTTAAAACAAACTCCCCAAGTTGGACTCGAACCAACGACAACTCGGTTAACAGCCGAGTGCTCTACCGACTGAGCTATTGAGGATTAACCTGAAGATATGCATCTTCAAAACCACACACAAGAAATGTCATCCGTTTATCACCTATTCCTAACTGGTTATGCCCTCGACCGATTAGTAAC